>NZ_BAAARK010000001.1:0-878031 GCF_039532155.1 Streptomyces lunalinharesii | reverse complement strand
TGGGGCAGCGTGACCTTGTCCTCGGCCGCCGCCAGGGAGCGCGCGGAGACCCCCACCAGCACGCGTGAGGCGGTCAGCACCGCCCGGGTGACCTCGTCCACATCTGCCATGTCAGGTAACTCTCCCTTGCCCTCGGTCGCGATCCTTTCTATCTCGCCCACGGACACACTTGACAACGTTTGCATAATGCAAAAAGAGCGAGGAGAGGAAAAATATGACCGGCATAGATGCGGTGCCCCCTGCCGATAACGCTGTGCAGGCGCCAGTCCTCGAGGCCCGGCCTCCGTCCCTCGTGACGCGACTGTGCGGAGCGCCGTGGGGGGTGCTGGTGCTCGCGATCGCGGTGGGCGCCGGCGCCGGCCTGGGATCGATCGCCTTTCGCTGGCTGATCACCACGTTCACTCATCTCTTCTCCGGCCACGCCGACTACGCGAGCGCCGGCGGCAGCGCGAACCCCCATGTCCCCTGGCTGGGCGCGGCGTTCGTGATCATCGCTCCGATGGTGGGCGGGCTCCTGTACGGACCGTTGGTCGACCGGTTCGCCAAGGAGGCTCGTGGTCACGGCGTCCCCGAGGTGATGCTCGCCGTCGCCCAGCGCGGGGGACGGATCAACCCGCGGGTCTCGATCGTCAAGGCGTTGGCCTCCGCCCTGTGCATCGGATCCGGTGGCTCGGTCGGTCGAGAGGGACCCATCGTCCAGATCGGTTCCTCCCTCGGCTCGACGCTGGGCCGGTTCGCCAAGGTCGGTGAAGACCGCATGCGCCTGCTGGTCGCCTGCGGCGCGGCCGGCGGCATCGCCGCCACCTTCAACGCACCCCTGGCCGGTGTCTTCTTCTCCATGGAGCTGATCCTGGGCACCTTCAGCGCCGAGGCATTCGGCGCCACAGTGCTCGCGAGCGTCACCGCCAGCGTCATCGGCCGGGCGGCCTTCGGCGACAACGCCTTCCTCACCCTTCCCCCCTTCCACGTCGAACACCTCGCCCAATACGGCCTGTTCGCCGCCCTCGGAGTGGTGGCGGGCATCATCGGAGTGGGCTTCACCCGCGTCCTGTACTGGATCGAGGACGCCTGCGACTGGGCCTGGCGCGGACCGGAATGGCTCCGCCCCGCGGTCGGCGGACTCCTACTCGGCCTGGTGCTGCTGGCCCTGCCCCAGATGTACGGCGTCGGCTACCCCGTACTGGAAAAGGCCACCCAAGGCGGCTACGTCATCGCCTTCCTGCTGCTCCTCCTCGCCGGAAAGGTCGTGGCCACCAGCCTGACCATCGGCATCGGCGGCTCCGGCGGGGTCTTCGCGCCGAGCCTGTTCATCGGCGCCATGCTCGGCGCCGCCTACGGAGCCGCCGCCGGTCACCTCATGCCTGGCGTCGCCGGAGGCGCCGGAGCCTACGCCCTAGTGGGCATGGGAGCGGTCTTCGCCGGCGCCTCACGCGCACCGATCACCGCCGTCGTCATCCTCTTCGAACTCACCGGCCAGTACTCGATCATCCTGCCCCTGATGCTCGCCATCGTCCTGGCCACCGCCACCAGCCGACTGCTCTCCCACGACACCATCTACACCCTCAAACTCCGCCGCCGCGGCATCGACCTCCACACCCCCGCGCCGCACGCCACCTTCACCACGCACACGGTCCGGACCGTCATGGAACCCGTACCGGCGCCGCTGTCGGCCGACAGTGAACTGACGGCCGCAGCGGACCTGTTGATCCGCTCGGACCACGGGGCGCTCCCCGTCGTCGACGACCACGGCCGCTACGTGGGCACGCTCACCGCCCGCGCCGTCGCCGAAGCACTCACCGACGCACCGGACGCCCAATCGTCGCAGGCGGGCGACCTCGCTCAGGCAGATCCGACCCTCACCACGGACATGCCGCTCGCCACCGCCCTGCACACGTTGATGACCGCCACCGGCACCGGACTCCCCGTCCTCGACCCGGGCAAGGAGCGCCTCCTCGGGTGGCTGACGCACCAAAGCGCCCTCCGGGCTCTGCACGCCGCCAACCCCACACCAGCCACCTCCGTGGCCTGATGCGGATGCGCCAGCAGCCGTTGGTCACGGTGTCGAGGATGCGGAGCAGGTAGCCCTCCGAGCCTGAACCATGGAGGCCCGTGCTTCTGCGCAACCACCCGATCCGATGGCCGACCTCGCCTATGCGGTCCGACGAAAAGGAGTTGGTCGGGTACCAAGGCACGCGCCCCAGCCGCTCCAGGTGTCGCGCACCTCGAACTGGGGGAACGACGCTGCCACGAGCGGCTGCGCGGAGGCTGCGGACCTTCTTGCTCCTGGCGCTGCTGATGACCCGGACGATGCCAGTGCAGGGGCGTAGGTGATGCCCACAGGAACGAGGGCAGGGGCGCCATCAGGCCGAGGTGTCGACAGGAAGCCGATCCGACGCTCCGCCCAGGACTGTCGTCCACTATTCGGCGTCGGTAAGCCCGGCTGGTCACGACAGTTCCCTACAGGTCCCTTCCCCTCGCCACCTCTCCAGGCGGGGATCACCAGTGCGCCGGCGGTGACGGCCTGGACCTGGTCGGACGGTAGCTGGGCGCTCCACCGCTACGACATCTACCTGCGCTGGTTGGCCACCGCATCCGAGCAACTCGCCGCCGCAGAGATCGGCTGGCCCAAGAACTCTCCCGGCCTGTTGGAAGTCGCCTTCGTCACGGGCGCCTGGGATCCTGCGGCGTGACCGCGAAGACCCGGGTACAGGGCTGACCTGGGCCAGCAGCAGGGGCGCTCTACCAGCGTTCTCGAAGTTGAGTGACCGTCGGCACAGGAGTTTCCCGAGTGCGTCGGGGTAAGCGCTATTCCATCCGTTCGCGCCGAGCGGGCGTTCAGGGAGGGCACGATGACGACGACCGTGAAGGACACCACCACCGTCCAGCAGACTGCGCAAGCTGGCGTGGACCTGCCGGAAGTCGAATGCCCAAGCGCGGTAGCACCCAAGGACGCCCGCGAGTTGTCGAAGCAGTTCTTCGACCGCCTGCGAGACCTCGAAGAGGGCACGCACGAGTACCAGTACGCACGAAACACCCTCATCGAGATGAACATGTCGATGGTGCGCTACGTCGCCCGCCGCTACCGCAACTGCGGCGACGACATGGAGGACATCGTCCAGGTCGGCACCATCGGACTGATCAAGGCCATCGACCGCTTCGACCTCTCCCGCGAGGTCGAGTTCTCCACCTTCGCCGTCCCCTACATCCTGGGCGAGATGAAGCGGTTCTTCCGCGACACGGGCTGGGCCGTGCACGTGCCACGCCGCCTCCAGGAACTGCGCAGCGACTTGGCCAAGGCCAAGGAAGAGCTGCACCTCAAGCTGGATCGCGATCCCACGGTGCGGGAACTCGCTGCGCACCTGGACCTGTCGGAAGAAGAGGTCATCGAGGGCGTCGTCGCGGCCAACGGCTTCAGCGCCGGCTCGCTGGACACACCCATCGACCCCGATTCCACCGGCCGGGGCCGCGCCCTGACCGAGGTGCTGGGCGAGGACGACCACGCCATCGACCTGGTCGAAGACCTCCACGCGCTCGCTCCGCTCGTGCACCAACTCGACGACCGTGAACGCCTTCTGATCGAGCTGCGCTTCGGCCAGGAGATGACCCAAGCGCAGATCGGGGCCGAACTCGGCGTCTCCCAGATGCACGTCTCCCGACTGCTCACACGCACTCTCAGCAAGCTACGCAAGGGCCTGCTCACCGATCGCTAACGACAAACCCTGACGCGCCAAGAGCTCACGTGACACACGGTCGAAAAGTCCAACGACCGTTCTTGCAGCGTGCGTTGAGATGTCCTGCGCTGGAATCGCTCATCTGCGGGACGCCTGGCCGTTCACCGCTCTTCAGGCGCCCCGCCGCAGCACGTGCTCCCTCCGAAGGCGGCCTCCCCAAAGGTCGCCCACACGGGCAACTGGGGAGCCCGCGCGCCGAAGCTCCCCATTCCCTTCATACAACAAACGCTCTTACTCGAACGGACATCCTGGGAGGTTCACAGCGCTTGGCCATAGGGCTGCCCGAATGCCGGGGGCGCGGGCAGGGACGTGGTGTGTCGCTGGGCGTATGGGCTGGGGTGGGTGGTTGCTTGGTGGGTGCTGCATGTTTGGGTGAGGGTTTCGGTGAGATTCGCCAGCAGGTTGCTGGGGGTGCGGGTCGAGGCGGTGATTTCCCAGGTGGGCTGATCGATGGTGGGGCCTGCCCATAGGACCCAAGTGGGCAGGGTGTCGTTGAGGCGTTGGGCGGCGAAGGCGTCGAATTGGATGCCGGCCTCCCCGTTGGGTGCGGTCCAGTGGATCCAGCGGCCTGCGAAGGTGTGCGTCCAGCCGGCGTCGGTGGCTGGCTGGGTGGCGGCGATGACGGATGCCTCGTCGATGAACTGGCCGATGGCGGTGTCCCATGCGGTGCCGTCGGCGAGGTCGATCAGCAGGTCCTGCAGCATGGGGAGGGGGGTGGCGCCGGTTGCGGTCAGGTGCCAGGTCCGGTCCGAGACGGGCGTCTCGTAGGCGGCGACGGTCCAGGCGGTCTCTCGGGCGGGTGCCGAGTGGTCGCGTTCGATGCGCAGGGTCTGGGACTTGTGGGTGGCGTAGGCGAGGTCGTCGGACCAGGTGCGCCACATGTGCCAGTCGTGGTGCGTGTCAAGGAAGTGGTCGAGGAGGGCGTCGTGGTCGGCGGCGTCGACGGGAACGTCGTCCATCGCGGCACGGTCAGTGGATGGTTCGGGTGATGTCACGATGGATGCTCGCTTCTGCCGGAAGCTAGGCGTTTGAGCTTGGTAAACGGCGGGTTCAAGGTCAGCGGGAGACGCGGGACGGGCTCGGGGCGGTGGTCCGTGGCGGGCCGGCTCGCGGGCGAACCGGGGACGTGCGCGCGGGGCGAGGGGGCGCTGGTGCGGGGGAGGTGGCCTGGTGCCAGCGGGCGCGTACGGAGTTGAGGCCGGCGAGGGCGCGGCGGCTGCCGAGGAGGAGCTGCTGCGGGGTGGTGGCCGGGTCGTCGGTGAGGTCTTCGATCTGGCGGGCGACGTGCTGCGCGGTGGTCAGTAGAGAGCGGTGGAGGATCCGCTCGCCCCAGTAGTGCGGATCGCCGGCGGCTGGTGCCCCGAGTGCCTGCAGAAGGCGTTCGGGGTCGGTGCCGGTGGTGAGAAGACCTTGGTGCTGGGCCTCCCAGAGGATGGTGATCGGATCGACTGCAGCGCGGCGTCGGGCCAGTGCACTCGTTGCGTGCCACAACCCGGCGTTGAGCGGGTGGAGGAAGTCCTGGTCGGTCAGCCATCGCATCTGGTCGATGGTGGCCGGGTTCGCGGTCACGGCGGCGAGCAGCGCTCGTTCTTCCTCGGCTGCTTCCTCCGCGTCGTGCGCTGGGGGCGGGTTCGGTGGGGGTGTGCGGGGTAGCGAGGCTGGCCCTGAAGGGAATGTCGCGGCGAGGCGGTCGACGGCGTCGGTGAGGGTGTCGGCGGCGGCGAGGCTGGCGAGGGCCGGGTGCGGGTGGGAGAAGTCGCGGGCGGTCTGGGCGAGGCGTTGGGCCTCTGTGCGCAGGGTGCGGCGGGCGTGCTCGGTCGCGACCATCTGGGCGTAGGTGGAGGCGTGTTGGGGACGGGGGCATCCCTGGATCAGTGTGTGGAGGTAGGGCGCTGACAGCCCACGGATGTTCTCCTGTGCAGTGGTGAGGACCTGGTCCAACCATGCGGTGGTCCGCGCGTGTTCGGTCGCGTCGGGAGCCGGCAGGTTGCGGATCGCGGTGAAGAGGGCGCGGTGGGCGGCGGTGGAGAACGCGTCCGGCTCGATCCCGGCCAAGTCGGCTAGACGTCGCGGTTCGAGGAGGAGTGCGCCCAGGAGGGCCTGCTCGGCGTAGAACACTGGCCGTGGCATGGTGAGGCTGTCGAGGTCCTCCTCGTGGGGTTCGGGGGTGTTGGGCATCAGGCGGCCAGGGTGAAGTCGTCGGGATTGAGTGGCACGCGCAGGTGTGGTGCGAGAAGGTGGGCGGCGAGCCGGGGCGGGACTGCGTTGCCGATCTGGCTGAACTGTTCGCCCTTGGTGCCTCGCCAGGGGTAGTCAGCTGGGAAGGTCTGCAAGATGCCGGCCTCGCGGGCCGTGATGCGGATCGGCTCCGGAACGACGTCGCACTGCGAACTCCACGGTGGCGCGGCGGCGGGCTCGGCGACCCAGGTGCATTCGTTCGCCCGGTACCCGAAGAACAACGTCCCGGCCGGCTCATCGGCCGATCGGACGGTGGCGTTGGTCTGGTTGTTGCTGCGCAACGACCACTTCCACGGATGGGCCTTGCTGGTGAGTGTGGGGGGTGGCGCCTTGGCCGGATCGGCGGCCCTGAAGCGGCACCGTGCGGGTTTATCCCCGTGTCGGGACCAGGGGCCGTGGTCGCGGGCAGCAGCGTGAGCTTGATGAGCGCCGGAAGGGAAGGGCTCGGGCCCGGCGCCCGGGCCACCGCCCGCGCACAGCGCGGGCTCGGCGTGGTCGGTGGTGTCCCAGCCGAGCGCCTCGGCCATGCCGACCCACCGGGCGCGGCCGGGGCCGAACAGCGACTCCGGCTCGGCGACCTTGGCATGCGTCGGCGACGGCGGAGAAGCGGTACGGACCCGGGATCCGAGCAGGATGGCCCGTCGGCGGGTCTGTGGCACGCCGTAGTCAGCGGCGTTCAGGATCCCGCACCACACGGAGAACCCCCAGGTTCGCAGGATGGCTGCGTACTGGCGCCACAGGGGCAGGACGTCGGGCACTTCCTCCATGACGACCCATTCCGGTTCGCCGACCGTGTGCAGCGCGTGCAGGAAACGCATTGGCTCGGCCGCGAGCAGGGAGCGCGCGTCGCGGCACGCGACACGGAGGCGGTGGCGGGTGTCGCGGCCGTGGGCGAGGTCTTCGACCGCTTGGTGCACCAACGGCTGATCCAGGAGCCCGAGCCGCTTGCCGGCCATCGACCATGCCTGACACGGGGGACTGGCGATCACCCCGTGTGTGCGCCCGACCCACGGCCACGTCGGATACATCGCCACATCGGCACGGACCGTCAACTGCCCAGCTGCGGCACGGGTCTTGCACGCAGCCGCATCCCACTCCAGACCGACATCCCGTACCCCGAGCACGGCCAGAGCGTGACTCCATCCGCCGGGCCCGGCGAACAGGTCGAGCACGATCACGCGGCCAGCCCGAAGTCGTCGCGGTTCAGGGCGTCGGCGTCGCCGCGGCAGGCCCACGGTGAGCATCCGTCCGTGACACCTTCTTCCAGCACGGTGGCGTCTTCGCCGCTGTCTAGTTCCTGCTGGAGAGCGGCCCATTCGGCGGCGGTCACGTGATCGATGGGCGCTTCGGACAAGGGAATCCGTGAGCGGTGCAGGAAGGCTTGGCCGAGCAGGCGGTTGCCGCTGGCGTTCGCGCGGGCGTTGCCCTGGCGGATGGCGGCATCGAAGGCCACCACGTCCGCCCATTCCTCGGGCGAGGTGTCGCGGATGTGGCGCCACTGCGCATTGCCGTGGAAGGGACAGCCAAGGCAGCTTGATTTCGGGGTGTCCGCCAATCCGAGTGAGGACAGGTAGCGGACGCAGTCGCTGCGCGACCAGTCCATGTCTATGAGTGGGTGCCGATTGCGCATGTACTTCACATCCGCGTCCTTGGCGCGGTGGAACTCGTCGGTGGAGATGCCGACCCACTGCTCGACGAACACCTCCCGCGGGATCCGGGCGGGGTAGGGGTAGCCGAGAATGGCTCTGACCTGCTTCTTTATCGGTTTGATCTTGTATTCGCCGGTGCACTGTCGCCGCGTCATCCCGGCCTTGCCGTCCTGGTTGAGGATGTAGAGCGGCATGGAGGCGAACCGGTGATCCGGGTTGAGGGCGTCGTCCCGGATGTTGCCGCTGGACACGCGCAGGATGGGGATGCCGGCCGGAGCGGCGATCTCGCGCTCCAGGCGGTCGAGGTGCGCGTACACCGAGCGGGGTTCCCATCCGGTGTCGGCGAAGATCGCGTAATCGACCTTGGGGAGAATGCCCTCGGCGGACAGGGCGAGCAGGGTGCTGGACTGGACTCCGGCGCCCAGGGACAGGGCGCGGAACTGGGGCTGTTCGGTGATGGTCGGTCCTGAAAGGTGGTGAGGGCTGGTGCCGCCTCAGCGCGCCGACGGCACGGGCGCGGCGGACAGCCGGGGAAGTTCTCGGTGCGAGGAGAGGAGCCCGTCGAGCAGGTCGGCAGCGGAGGTGACGAACTGCTGCGGTGTGGGGCGCAGGAGCACGGGCGGGGACGTCGTGGCATCGCGTCGGCGGCGCTCGTTCTCGACGGCGCGCGCCAGTGCAGCGGTCAGTTCCGCGCTCGCGTCCTGGGCGGCCTTGGCAGCGCGTGCCAGAAGGTCGAGGCAGAGCAGGTGCGCCTGGTCGCGTGTCGGCTCCCGCTCCAGATCGAGGAAGAGTTGGAGCGCGGCGGCGGCGAGCGCCTGTGCCTCGACGACCCGGTCAGTCAGCACCCGGGAGCAGCCGATGGGGGTGCGGCGCAGGCACTGCTGCAGCGCGGTTGCGTCGGCCGCGATCTGATCGAGAGCCTCGTAGTGGCCGGCGAATTCAGGCATCGTGAGCCGTGCCGATCCGGGGCTGCAGGGCCTGGGCGAACGCGGCGGTCACGGCGGCGGCCGGGCCCGGATCTGACAACAGGGCCCGGACGATCGGTGTGCCGATGACGACAGCATCGACCAGAGGCGCCACGCGGGCTGCGAGGTCGGGGCTGGAGATACCCACCCCCGAGACCACGGGCAGCGCACTCGCCGCGCGCAATCGCTCGGTGAACGCTTCGAGAGCCGTCAGGTCGAGGGGACCCTGAAAGCCCGTGAGGCCGCTGCTCGCGGGTGCGTAGAGCCAGCCGGACGCACCCTGGACCGCGGCGGGAACGTCGGCTTCGTCGGTAGTGCGCGGGATGAGATGCGGAGTGCTCAGGCCGGCATCGTGTGCAGCGTGGTGCCAGCGGAGCGCTTCGCTGCGGGGCACGTCGACGACCATGATCCCCGCAGCGCCCGCGTCGGCGAGCAGGCGAGCCAGATGTTCAGGGCCGTGGCGGCGGACGGCGTCCCAGTAGGTCATGACCACCGTCGGCCGCAGCGACGCGGCGTGTGCGACGGCGCGGACCGTGCGGTCTAGGACGTTCCCCTTGAACAGGGCGCGCTGGTAGGCGGACCGGATGAGGCGGCCATCGAGGACCGGGTTCGCGCAGGGCAAGCCGATCTCGAACAGGTCGGCCCCGGCCTGGGCGAGGTGGTCGAGCTGGCGGCGCTGGACGTCCGGCTCCTGTACGCCGGCCGGGACGAATACCCCGAGTGCACATGGGGGTTGGGCGAGGAGTGTGTGGAGGTGAGTGGCGGTGGTCAGGGTGTGTCCTTCGAAGGAGAGAGGCGGTCCGGTCAGCGGCGACGGCCGGCCGGTGAGGTGGGCGGTGCGGCGACGGTGCTTGGCTCTGCCCTGGGAGGGGTGGGCTGCGGAGGCGACGCGAGGGCGGGCGGATCGTCGGCGAAGGCGGGCCGGATGGAATCGAGGCCGTCGACGAGGTCGCGCGTCCTGTCGGTGGCGTCGCGCAGCAACTCGCAGGCCCCGTTCGGGAACTGACCCCAGTGCGCGTGATTGCGTGCCCATTCGAGGATCTCGGTGGCGTTGCGCAGCTGGTCGGCACGCCGCTGTAGGACCGCGGCCTGCGGTCGGGGTCGGCGGTGCTGTGCGCGGCTTGCCGCAGCTCGTCCAGGGCGGCGGGCAGCGGCTCCTAGACCATGGGCAGCCCATAGAGCTGGGCGTGCAGGGCCTGGGCGTAGACGGTTACGGGGCCCGGCGGGAGCGGTACCCGTGCTGGGCCGCGGCCTGGCGCCGAACGGCGAAGTGGACGGTCACGTCGCGGGGCGCGGCGCCGGGGACCAGGTCGGCGAGCGCACGAGCAAAGTTGTGCACGGTGGGGTGTAGGAGGACGTGGGGCTCTCCTCGAAGGGTGGTCCGGTTCAGCGGGCGCGGCTGATGGCAGCGGCGGGCCGGAAAGGCGCGGGGCGCGTGGTGGCCAGAGCAGCGGGTCGCGGGTGCGCGAAGGACGCTGCGAGGTCACGGTGTCCGGCCGGGCTCAGATGCACGCGCTCGTCCACGAGCCACAGGTGGCAGTCCTCGCGCGTGATCAGGCCGCGGTTCTCCAGGGCGCGGATGGTGCTGATGCTGAATCGGACGCCCTCACGGCGGTGGTAGGGCCTGCCGTCGCTGATGGTCACGTCCCCGCGGGCGATGGCGTGCAGGGTGCTGCTCTGAGTGCGGGACAGCGCGGGCGGCTGGTGCTCGGGCACGTAGCTGTAGCGGCGGCGTTCGGCAACGTACTGTTCAGCGGTCGCCACGGCGTCGGAGGCGCCCAGGGCGGTGAGTTCGGCGACGAGGGTGAAGCGCCGTCCGATCTCTTGGCGGGCTCCCTGCTCGCTCAGGACGGCAAGGACGTCGTCGCCCAGCTCGACGGGCAGTCCTGCCTGGGTGTGGATGAGGATGTCCTCGGCGTCGATGAGGTGGTCGGCAGCGTCCGTGGCCAGGTGGGCGAGCTGGCGGACCCGGGCGTACACGGCGCGGATGACGGGGCTGTGGTACATCGGCTCGCTGTTGAGCGTGGTGACGATGTTGAGGGCCGAATGGGCCAGGTCCTGCGCGCCCGCCGTCTGGGTGCCCAGGATGGTGGCGGGCCGGTTCCCGTTGACCGCATGTCGCAGTTGAAGGTCGTTGAAGCGAGTGAAGTCGACGGCCAGAGAGAGGAGTTGTTCGGCCGGCTCCAGGAAGAGGGGCTTGTCGGGCAGAGGTGTCTCCGGGGCGGGGGTGTTCAGCGGCGGCGGTGGCGGGCGAGCTGTGCCAGGGCGTGATCGACATGAGGGCTGATCGTGGCCCCGCGGATGGGGGTGATCAGTTTGCTGTGCTCATACCGGGTGCTGAGGGGCACGTCGGCGAAGGCGCGTTCTACCGCTATCGGCGTTGCCAGGTGGGCGAAGAAGTTCCGGACGAGGCTCTCGGGGGCGTCGCGTGTGAAGGTGGCCAGCGGCTGCTTCTCGAAGAGGGCGTGCTCGGCCCGCCAGGTGATTTCCTCGTCGGGTGTGTGGAGTAGTCGGCAGTACCAGTCGGGCGAGGTCAGGAGGCCGTCCTCGACGGACCAGTCGTTGAGCGTCGCGAGCCGGTCCAGGGGCATGTCCGTGATCGGGATGTGCTCGGCATGCCGGGTGTCGCCGAGCAGTTGCGGCAGAGCCTGGGTGACGGCGGCGATTGCTTCCATGGGCGCCTGTCGGCTGAACTGCATTTGCCAGTAAGGCTCGTGGTGGGCGATCGTCCACCATCTGCCGAGAGGGTGGAGGGGATCGAAGTCGCAGAACACGCTGCCGTCGGGGCTGTCGATCGTGACGTGTCCGGTGGCGGCGTCGTGCTGCGTGTGCCAGCCGAAGAGGTGGATCAGTGGGCCGATCACGTCGGCGATCCGGTCGCCGGCGCCTGCCATGTAGCGCGGGGAGACCATCACCCGGTCATCGGGCGCGTACTGGCTCATTGGCGCACACCCTGCGCCGCCATGGCCTTGGGCACGGGGGCCGCTGCCGTCGACAAGGGGGTGCGAGGGCGGGGCTGGGCCAGTGCTTGTCGCCCCTGCTCGGTCACGGTGATCTTCTGGCCCTGGTACGGCGAGCCGCCGGTGTCGGCGTTGACCAGTCCGCGCCTGGCCAGAGCCCGGTAGGTGGCGATGGAGACGCGGGTCCCGTCGTTGGTGGCGACCCGGGTGACACCTAGCCCTCGTGTGGAGCTTTCATGCAACTTTCCGCCGCCCTGCAGCGCGGAGAGCGCGTCGTACTGGGCGGGGGTCAGCGCGGGGCCCGTCTTCTGCCGTACGTCCGCCGACGTGTGATCCTGTGCGGTGGCCAAGTCCTCGGTAATGCCGTGGGCGAGGTAGTGACAGCCGATCGCGCACAGGTCGAGCTGGTGGACGGCATCGTCGAGGTGCCCGCTCATCTTCGGGATGGCCTCGGCGTGCCGGGCGGCGCGCACCGCCTCGTCGTCGGCCAGGTAGCCGGCGAACTGCGCGCCCTCGTACGGGTTGGCGAGCACCACGTGGGCCAGGTCGGTGCCGGCGAGCGACGACGAGGACACGACCGAGCCCAGCAGCTCCAGGCCGCCCCGGCTGCCCGCGACGCTGGTGTACGAGCTGTTGTCGAGCGCGGTCAGGCGCACCAGGGCGGCAGCCGTGAGGTCCTGCGTCTGGAGAAGGAGGGGGCTGATACGGCGCAGCGCCTCCGTGCCGGGCGTGTAGGAGACGTCGCGCACGCGCGCCTTGAGGGCTTCGAAGTCGCGGGCCAACTGGCGCAGTTGGCGGACTTCTTCGTTCAGGTCGAGTGGGGGCGTGGTGATGGGATGGCTCCTGTGCTGGTTCAGTGCTTCGCGTGGTGGCGAGTGCGTCATCGGCTTGGGCTTGGTGGGGGCGCCGGCGGCTCGGGGGGTTTACGTGGGCCGCGGAACTCGGCGAGAGGAGCGATGACGGCGTATTGGCGTAGGGGGCGAGGGATCTCGCCTAGGCGGCGCATCACGGGCTCGCCTCGCACCAGCGTGCGGATGACGCTGCGGGCGAGCTGCGGTGGTGCGTCGTGGCTGAGCAAGAGGTTCCAGTGCTCGGAGCCGTCACTGCGAGGTGTCTGGGTCGCGATCCGCCAGGCAGTCTCCTCGTGGGGGGTGTGCGCGAGGACGCACAGGCGGTCGGCCGAGAGATACACGGTTCGCGTGCCGTAGGCGGTGCGCTTCCACCCGGCGTTGTAGAGGTCCTCGGCGAGGTCCTTCAACGGGTCTGTGTCGGTGAGGGGGTGGGAGGGCAGCCGTGTCAGCGGTTCCAAGAGCGCGTGGGGCAGTTCGCGCGGGGTGTTGCACGAGAAGGTGGCGGTCCAGGGGCGCGGGCCGCTGTGGGCTGCGGTCCAGCGGGGTGCCGGGCCGGAGGCCAGCATGTGATAGCTGATCGTCGTGGCGTCGTCCGGGGAGGTCAGCATGACCTGACCGGTGTCTGGATCCGATCGAAGGCTCCAGTTGGGTGCACGGTCTCGGATCGCTTGGAAGGTGCTGGTGGTGTTGCCCTCCCCTGCCACGTGCAGTGGTGAGACGAGGAGGAGGGAGGGGGAGAGGAAATAGTCGGAAGACGTGGCGATTCCTGGGCATCGGGGACAGGCGATCTGCTGCGTTGACTGCTGAGCGGTGCAGGGCGGGCCAAGGGGCATCGAGGTGCCTGCGGAGCTGGTCGTGGAGGTCGACGGTGTCCGTTGGCAGAGCAGTCGAGGACTCTGTCGTGGTGGTCGACGAGGACCTGAGTCGCAACGTCGTGCCGCGGTGCGTGGCACCGGGCGTGTGTAGCGCTACAGGCCGCGACGACGGATGGTGCGGGGCGTCGCGGGAGGCTTCGCGTTGGCTGACGCCTTGCGGGTGGGGAGTGGGGGGACGGCGCCGGTCAGCTCGATCCGTGCCTCGTCCAGGGTCCGTTGGGCGGCGTCGAGATGGCGGCGCAGAGCGGAGTGGTGCGGGATAGCGGCCAGCTGCGCGTCGATGCTGGCGCGACTGGCGGGATCGGTGACCTTGGTCAGGGCGGGGAGAGCCTGGGTGTAGTGGGCCAGGGCGCGCCCGATCGTCGCCGCTGCCTGACTGGATCTCAGGGCGTCCTGTGCGGGGTTGGTGGTTGGGATCTCCTCGGCGAGGAGGTGGTGGGCGTCGGCGGTGAACCGGAGGGCGAGGTGGCCCAGGAGATCGATGTGGCGTAGGGCGGTGAAGAACCCGTCGGGGCCGGCGTCAACCTGGTGCGCGCGGAGGTCAGTGAGGACCGCGTCGAGCGCTTCGGGGCGGGTCATGTAGTCGAGATCGTCGGGCTCGTAAACAGAAATGGTCGTCTCCAACGACTGAGGCGAGAAGAACGGGTGTTAGGCGGCCGTGCCGTAGTCGTCCTGGTGGGGGGTGTACTTGGCCAGGGCGCGGTGGGTGATCGCCTTCGAGGCGCGGTCGGAGGCAGCGGACAGCTCCTCGGCGCCGGGCTCCAGGTACCAGGGGCGCAGGTCGAGCATGGCCGCGCGCATCCCGGTGGCGAACGCGAGCGCGGTGCCCTTGGGCAGCGCACGGATCGCGTCGGCCGGCAGGATCCGCTCCTGCCGCATCGACACCGAGGTGGACTTCCCGGACTCCGACATCGAGGTCGAGGTGGTCTCCACGTCGTGGTCGCCGATCAGCCGGGAGAGCTTGTCAGCGAAGTCCGGGTCGTCAATACCGCTGCCGATGACCTTGATGGTGGAGGCGGACCACATGGCGTCCATGCCCGCATCCCCCCAGACCTTCTGGCCTTGGCGGTAGGACTGCAAATGAGATGTGAGACCGTTCAGGGCGTGAGTGAGACACCGACACGCACCCTCCAGCACCGCTCTGACGGGCCAGAAGACGCCCCAGTCCTGGTTCTGGGTGCCGCCCTGGGTACAACATGGCACATGTGGGACCGGCAGATCCCCGAGCTGACCCGCCAGTGGCGCGTCATCCGCTTCGACCTGCCCGGCCACGGCGGATCCCCCGCCCACGCGACGACTTCCATCGCCGAACTCGCCGACCGGCTCGTCGCCACCCTCGACGCCCTGGGCGTGGAGCGGTTCGGCTACGCCGGCTGCGACATCGGCGGTGCCGTCGGTGCCCAGCTCGCCCTCACCCGTCCGCACCGCGTCACCTCGCTCGCGCTGGTGTCCTCCTCCCCGCGCTACGGCACCGCCGACGCCTGGCGCCAGCGCGGCGTGGTGATCCGCACCAACGGACTCGACCCGATCGCCCGCACCGCGCCCGAGCACTGGTTCACCCCGGGCTTCGCCGGCGCCCAGTCCGCTATCGTCGAGTGGGCCGTCCAGATGGTGCGGACCACCGACCCCGGCTGCTACATCGCGGCCTGCGAGGCGCTGGCCGCGTACGACGTGCGGTCCTCCCTGGGCCGGGTGGGCGTGCCCACCCTCGTCGTCGTCGGCGCGGAGGACCAGGTCACGCCGACCACCGACGCCCGCACCCTGGTCGCCGGGATACCGGACGCCAGCCTGGCGCTGATCCCCGGCACCTCGCACCTGGCGCCCGTCGAGCAGCCCGCCGCCGTCAGCGAACTCCTCATCCGCCACTTCAGCACCGCCTGGCACGACAAGCCCGGCCCGCCCGCCCTCGGCGCGGCCGCCCCCAAGCCGCAGATCGCGCCGCCGATGCCGACCCACGCCCCGCCCGCCATCGAGTCCGGCCTGTCGCAGCCCGCCCAGGTCCGCGGCGGCACCTACGAGCAGGGCATCAAGGTCCGGCGCGAGGTGCTCGGCGACGCCCACGTGGACCGCGTGGAGGCCGGCACCGACGACTTCAACGCCGACTTCCACGACTTCATCACCCGCTACGCCTGGGGCGAGACCTGGACCCGGCCCGGCCTGGACCGGCGCACCCGCAGCGTCATCACGCTCACCGCGCTGGTCGCCCGCGGCCACCGCGAGGAGCTCGCGCTGCACACCCGCGCCGCCCTGCGCAACGGCCTCACGCCCGCGGAGATCCGCGAGATCCTGCTGCACACCGCGGTCTACTGCGGCGTCCCGGCGGCCAACTCCGCCTTCGCGGTGGCCCAGAAGGTGATACAGGAGGAGACGACGCCGGAGGCGTGAGGTCCCCGGGGTCCGCACCGGTCCCGGGTGGTTGTCCACAGGCCGGCCGGCAGGTCGTCCCCGCGCGGCAAGATGGCTGCATGGAACTCACCAAGAAGACCCACGCCTGCGTCCGGATCGAGAAGGACGGGCGGACGCTGGTCATCGACCCCGGGGTGTTCAGCGAGGAGGACGCCGCCGTCGGCGCGGACGCGATCCTGGTGACGCACGAGCACCCGGACCACTTCCACGAGGGCCGCCTGCGCCGGGCCATGGAGGCCGACCCGGCGACCGAGATCTGGACCCTGGCCAGCGTCGCCGAGCAGATCTCGGCCGCCTTCCCCGGCCGGGTGCACACCGTCGGCGAGGGCGACGCCTTCACCGCCGCCGGCTTCGACGTCGAGGTGCACGGCCAGCTGCACGCCGTGATCCACCCGGACCTCCCGCGCGTCACCAACGTCGGCTTCCTGCTGGACGGCACCGTCTTCCACCCCGGCGACGCGCTGACCGTCCCCGAGGGCCGCACCGTCGACACCCTCCTGCTCCCGGTCCACGCGCCGTGGAACAAGATCGCCGAGATCATCGACTACGTCCGCGAGGTCGCCCCGCGCCGCGCCATCGACATCCACGACAGCCTCCTCCAGGACCACGCCCGGCCGATCTACGACTCCTTGATCGACGCGCTGGGCGGGACCGACCACGGCCGCCTCACCCCGGGCGCCCGCTCGGCGGTGGGCTGACCGTCAGTGCCGCGCGGTAGGTTTACGGACATGCGCATCGCGACCTGGAACGTCAATTCGATCACCGCCCGCCTCCCCAGGCTGCTGGCCTGGCTGGAGCAGTCCGGCACGGACGTGCTGTGCGTCCAGGAGACCAAGTGCTCCGACGAGCAGTTCCCCTACGCCGAGCTCCGCGAGCTGGGCTACGAAGCCGCGGTCAACGCCACCGGCCGGTGGAACGGCGTCGCGCTGCTGTCCAAGGTCGGCCTGACGGACGTGGTCACCGGGCTGCCCGGCAGCCCGGAGTACGAGGGCGTGCAGGAGCCCCGCGCCGTCTCGGCGACCTGCGGCGCGGCCCGGGTCTGGTCGGTCTACGTGCCCAACGGCCGCGAGGTCGACCACGCGCACTACGGCTACAAGCTCGGCTGGTTCGAGGCGCTGAAGGCCGCGGTCGCCGAGGACGCGGCGGGCGACCGCCCGTTCGCGGTCCTCGGTGACTTCAACGTCGCGCCCACCGACGACGACGTCTGGGACCCGGCCGTCTTCGAGGGCCTCACCCACGTCACGCCGGCCGAGCGCGCCGCCCTGGCCGCGCTGCGCGAGGCCGGCCTGTCGGACGTGGTGCCCCGCCCGCTGAAGTACGACCGGCCGTACACCTACTGGGACTACCGCCAGCTCGCCTTCCCCAAGAACCGCGGGATGCGCATCGACCTCGTCTACGGCAACGCCCCCTTCGCCAAGGCCGTCTCGGACGCCTACGTCGACCGCGAGGAGCGCAAGGGCAAGGGCGCCTCGGACCACGCACCCGTGGTGGTCGACCTCGACGTGTGAGCCGGGCGTCCTCCCGGGCGCACCGGGTAGGCGCGCGGGTGCCGAGGCGGCCCCGGCGGCGTGCCGCGCGCCTGTGGCCGCGGCACGGGGGTGGGTGGGACCCTCGCACCATGAACCTGTCTTTCCTGGACAAGTGGCGAAGGCACACCGGCGCGAGCGGCTCGGTGCCGCTCGCCGAGTCGGTGCGCGCGGATCCCGAGAGCGTCGTCGAGCTGCTCTCCGAATGCGAGCTGCTGCGCGACCAGGCGGCCACCGCCGGAGTCGAACTCGACGACTCCGCACGGTCGTTGGAGGAACTCGACCAGCTCCAGCCGGTCTGGCGGGACGACCCCGAGGTGCTGCCCTGGCTCGGCAACGACGCCGGGCTCTACCTCGGCACGGTCCTGGTGCGCACGGTGCGCGGCGCGGTCTGGCACGTCTGGCCGGACGGCCAACCGGTGGTGCGGCTGGCGTCCGGCCGGGAGCTCGACGTGGTGGCCGCCGGGCACGCCTGGGCCGACGACGGTGCCCCCGAGCTCTCCCAGGTCTACGCCGAGGTCGCCGAGGGCTGACGCACCGGCCCCGCGGGGTCCCGGCCGTCCGGGTCGCCGGACGCCGGTGGGTCAGACCCGCCAGGCGCCGTCCCGCATCAGTTCCCGGCCGGCCAGTTCGTTCTCCTCGCGCCAGACCAGCAGCCGGTGCGGGGTGAAGCGGAGGAAGACCCACGCCTCGTGGCCACGGGGGTTCCAGCCGAGCTTGGTCGCGAGGGCGTCCGCCGCGTCCTGCGGCAGTGCGGCGTTGGCCAGCACCTCGACGGTGCAGTCGGCGAGCACCACGTCCCGGGTGGTTCCCACCGCCACCCGGCTCGCGCCGCGGGCCGCGAGGTTGCGGACGGTGGCGTTGGTGCCCTTGGTGGACATCACCAGGCGTTCGCGGTGCCAGACGAACGACAGCGGCACCAGGGTGGGCGCGCCGTCGGGGGAGGCGGACGAGACCCAGGCGTCCTCTTCCGTGGCCAGCAGCCGCAGTGCGTCCTTCTTGCGTTGCCCGGCATCGCGGGGCGGGGGGAGCGAGCGCATGGCGGGGAGCGTAACGGGCCGGGCCCGCCGGGCGCTTCGGGCGCGAGCCGTAGGGCGGCGGTCGTAGGTCGCGACCGCCGCCGCGCCGTTTTCAGTCGCGGACCGGCACCGAGACGTACGAGGGATCGTCCGCCGGGGAGGAGAACGTCAGGCGGGCGCCGGCGGGGTTCTGGGAGATGTAGAGCGGGTCGACGGTGTCCACGACCACCGCGAGCCGGTGTCCGGCGGGTACGTCGTAGGCGGTGGCGGAGAGGTCCAGGTCCAGGCCGAACGGCCGGCCCGGGGTCCGGTCGTGGAAGGTGAACGGCGCGTGGGTGACCAGTTTGCCCAGGCCCAGCGGGCCGACGTCGTAGAGGTAGGCGATGGCGGTGCCGCTGGCGGCGGTGGGGGTCACGGTGGTGTGCAGGCGGGTGGTGCCGCGCACCCGTTGGCCGCTCTCGTAGGGCGCGGACTGCCAGACGGCGGCGGCCGAGCGCGGCAGCAGCGGGATCGACGCCATCGGTGGCAGTCGGAGGAACTGGTCCAGCATGCTGGAGAGGAAGATCAGGCCGCCGTCGGCGCCGGAGTCGATGCCGGTGCGGATGCGCTGGGTGTCGCCCAGGGCGATCCGGCGGTGTGCGGAGGGGACGTCCTGCCAGCTCTTGTAGCCCTCGTAGGCGCCGGTGGAACGGGACTTGAGCAGGACCGGGGACTCGCGGTCGATGCCGTTGTCCACGCCCCGGAGGTAGTGGTCGAACCAGCGCGTGGTGTCGTTCCAGGTGTCGTTGGGCAGTCCGAGCAGCCCCAGGCCCTCGGCGGTGGCGTGGTCGCCGGGGCGGAACTCCAGCCGCTTGGGGCCCTTGAGCTTCTCGAAGAACGCCGCGTACTGGTCGGGCGGGAAGAGGGAGTCGCCCCAGGCGTTGCCGAGCAGGATCGCGGCGCCGTTGGCGTTGATCTGGTCCAGGTAGGTGGCGGGGGAGCGCTTCCGGCCCCACGCGATCATGTCCTTTTCCTTGGCCATGTTGGCGGTGAGGAAGTCCTTGAGGACCTGCTGGAGTTCGGGGCTGGGCCGCCCGGTCAGCGCGCCGAGGCCGCCGAGCGTCGCCGCCGCCTGGAGGTGCGGGGTGCGTCCCCCGTAGATCGAGCCGATGAGGTCGGCCCAGCCGCTGAGCGCCGCGACCGCCTTGATCCGCTTGTCGGCCGCGGCGGCCAGCAGGCTGATCCCGGCGCCGTAGGAGACGCCGGCCATCCCGACCTCGTGCGGGTCGGCGGGGGTGTGCGCCAGCGCCCAGTCGACGACCTTGGAGGCGTCGGCGACGTCCTGCGGGCCGGCGGTCTCTATCTGGCCGCCGGACTGCCAGAAGCCGCGCGCGTTGTAGCCGACGACGACGTAGCCGGCGGCGGCCAGTTTGCGGGCCTGTGCCAGGTATTCGACCTGCGGCATCGCCCAGCTGGTGGGCAGCACGATCAGCGGGTGGCGCCGGTCGGTGTCGGCGCCGGCGGGGGTGAAGACGTTCGCCTTGAGGGTGATCCCGCCGGCGCCGGTGATGTCGACGAACCGCAGGGTGGGGGAGCCGCCGGCCGCCGTCGGCGCGGCGGCGTCGGGGCGGGCGGGGGCCGGTGCGGCGCTCGCCGGGGCACCGGTGAGGACCGTGGTGGCGAGCACCGTCGCGCAGACGGTGCCGATCGCGGCGCGCAGAGTGGTGCGGGAGGGCGTCATCTTCTGCTCCAGATCTCGACGCGAGCCGCGCGGGACGCTGTCCCAAGGGCCCGGGGGACAGGAGGGGCGCCCGGCGACTCGATGTGACTGGAGAGTAAAGTCCACTTCTTACCTCTGGTAACCCGTCGGTAGGTTACGGGTGGGTAACGTCGTTGTGTGGTCGGTGAGTTCGAGGTGGCCCCGAGCGTTGGGTGAGGACATGGTGCGGAACGAGGCGTGAGGGGAAGGCGGGGCGAACGTGTCGAAGGCGGAAGAGGTGCCGGTGCCCGGCGCGGCGGCCACCCCGTTCGACGCCGGTGAGCGGCGGGCCTGGGCCGGACGGGCCGCGGCCTACGCGCCGGGCTTCGGTCGGCTGTGCGCGTACACGGTGCCGCGCCTGCTGGACGCCGCAGGCGTCACCGAGGGCGCCCGGGTGCTGGACGTCGGCACCGGCACCGGAACCGCCGCGGCGGCGGCCTGCGCCCGCGGGGCCCGCGTGAGTGCCGTGGACGCCGAACCCGACATGGTGCGCACCGCCGCGGCCGCCGCCCCCACGGCCGCGGTCCACCTCGCCGCCCTTCCCCAACTCCCCTTCCCCGACGCCGTGTTCGACGCGGTGGTCGGCAACTTCGTGCTCAACCACGTCGGGCGGCCCGGGGCGGCCCTCGCGGAGCTGCGCCGGGTGACCCGGCCGGGCGGCCGGATCGCGCTGACCGTCTGGGCCGCCCCGCCCGCGGCCGGCCAGGCGCTCCTCGGTCGTGCGGTGCGGGCCGCCGGCGTGCCCCGACCGCCGGACGCCCCCGCCCTCGCCCCCGAGGACGACTTCCCGCGCACCGCGGACGGTTTCGCCGCACTGCTGCGCACCGCCGGCCCGCTGGCCGCGGTGGAGTGCGCGGTGGTGTCCTGGGAGCACCGCACCACGCTGGCGGAGTGGTGGCACGGCCCCGCCGCCGGCGTGGCGACCATCGGCCGGGTCGTCACCTCCCGGGGGCCCGCGGCCACCGAGCGGATCAGGCGCCACTTCGTCGCGCTGGCAGCCGAGTTCACCGCATCGGACGGTCAACTGGTGCTGCCGCACGCGGCGTTGCTGGCATCCGGGCGGGTCGCCCCGTAGTGGGCGGGCTCAGCCCTGCGGGGCGGCCGGGGTCGGCAGTGCGGTCAGGAACTCCGCCAGCGCCGCGTTGAACTCCTCCGGGCGCTCCAGGTTCGGCAGGTGGCCGGCGTCCTGAACGGTGGTCAGACGGGCGCCGGGCACCGCCTCGTGGATCACCCGGGCGTCCGCGACCGGAGTGAACTCGTCCGCCGTGCCCACCACGACCAGGGTGGGAACGGTGACCCGCGGCAGCAGCCCGGTGTAGTCCGACCGCTCCGCCCGGCCGCGCAGGGCCGCCGCGGCACCTTCGGGGGAGGCGCCCCGCATCATGCCCAGGACGTGTGCGGCGACCGCCGGCAGCGCGGTGACGTTGGCCGGCGCGATCATCTTGGGCAGCACCTCGTGCGCGTACCCGTCCATGCCCTCCGCCAGCAGGCGCTCCGCGGTCCGCAGCCGCACCGCCCGGCCCTGTGCGGTGTCGGCCGCCGCGAAGGTGTCGGCGAGCAGCAGCGCCCGGATCCGTTCCGGGAACTGCCGGTAGCACTCCATGACGATCTGCCCGCCCATGGACAGCCCGCCCAGGACGCACCGCTCGATCCCGAGGTGGTCGAGCAGGGCGGCGACGTCCCGGGCGAAGGTCTCCAGCGGCGTCTTGCCGGGCACCACCGAACTCCCGCCGTAGCCGCGCAGGTCCGGTGCGATCACCCGCATCCCGACCCGGCTGAAGTGCGCGGTCTGCGGGCGCCACATCGAGCGGTCGAAGGGGTGCCCGTGGAGGAGCACCAGCGGTTCGCCGCTGCCCTCGTCCTCGTACTCCACGGTGATTCCGCCACATTGGACCGATGCCATGACACGCCTCTCCTGACCGCATCACCTGCGGCCTTCCTGCGTACGGGAGTTGACGCACCGATGCTATGAGGGGCATTGTCTCGACACAATAGGATCAATGCACTCGGTGCAATATGGGGGAGGGCGTGCGCATGACGGCGGACGACTACCGGGCCATCGCCGACGAGTTCGCCGCGGCCATCGCCGCCGGCCGGCTCCGCCCCGGGGACCGGCTGCCGCCGCTGCGCCGGTTCGCCCAGCGGCGGCGGATCGCCGACTCGACCGCGGCCCGCGTCTACCGTGAACTGGGCCGGCGCGGTCTGACGGTGGGCGAGGTCGGCCGCGGCACCTTCGTGCGCACGGCGCCGCCGGCGACCGAGCCCGCGCTCGCCGAACCCGGCGGCCACCGCATCGACCTGGAGTTCAACTTCCCTGTCCTGCCCGGGCAGTCCGCACTCCTCGCGCGCAGCCTCGGCACGCTGCTCCAGCAGGGCGACGCGGTGGGCGCGGCGCTGGGCCCGGCCGGTGCCGCCGGCACCCCGGCCGCCCGGGAGGTGGCCGCCGCCCACCTCGCCCGGGCCGGCTGGGCCCCCGACGCCCGGCGGTTGCTCTTCGCCGGCAGTGGCCGCCAGGCGCTCGCCGCGGCCTTCGCCACCCTGGTCCCGCCCGGTGAGCGCCTCGGCGTCGAGGCGCTCACCTTCCCCGTCGTCAAGGGCATCGCGACCCGCCTCGGTATCACCCTCGTCCCGCTGGCCGTGGACGAGCACGGCGTCACCCCCGACGCGGTGCGCGCCGCCGCCCCGCTGCGCGCGGTCTACCTCCAGCCCGCCCTGCACAACCCGCTCGGCACCACCCTGCCGGCCGCCCGCCGCGCGGAGTTGGCCGCGACGGTGCGCGCGCTGGACGTGTCCGTGGTGGAGGACGCCGTCTACGCCTTCCTGCGCCCCGACCTGGCGCCGCTCGCCGCCCTCGCGCCGGAGCGCACGGTGCTCGTCGACAGCCTCTCCAAGCGGCTCGCCCCCGGACTGACCCTCGGCTTCCTGGTGCCGCCCGACGACGCTGCCGCCCCGGACTTCGCCGCCGCGCTCCGCTCCGGTGCCTGGACGGCCGGCGGCTTCGCGTTGCAGGCGGCGGTCCGTTGGCTGGGCGACGGCACGGCCGCCACCGTCGAAGCGGACAAGCGGGCCGACGCGGCGGCCCGCCAACGGATCGCCACGAACCGCCTCGCCGGGCAGCGGCTCCGCGCCGACCCGCGCGCGTACCACTGTTGGTGGGAGCTGCCCGAGCCGTGGCGGGCCGACACCTTCGTGGCCGCGGCGGCCCGGCACGGCATCGCGGTCACCCCGTCCGGGGCCTTCGCCGTCGGCCCCGGCCACGTCCCCAACGCGGTCCGGCTGGCGCTGGCCTCCCCGCCCCTCGACGTCCTGGCCGACGCCCTGGACGTGCTGGCCGGGCTGGCCCGCCGGAGCCCGGAGGACGCGGCGGCGGAGTAGCGGCAGAAGTCCTTGCGGCAGCCAACTCCCTGTAAGGGTAGGGGGGTTCGCCGCATCGGGGTGCGGCGGGCCCCGACGGGTGCGCCGGTCCGTCGGGATCCGGCCGGCCGGTCACACCGGTGTGCGCTCCACCGGCAGCCACAGCTCGGAGGTCGCCGTCGTGCCGTCCGGCGTCGGCCGGGTGCGCAGGATCTCCGGACCGGGCCGGCTGCGGTACGGGTTCGACGGGAACCACTGGGCGAAGACGTCCGCCCACAGGGTCTGCAGTGCCTGCGGGTACGGACCGGTGTTCGCGAAGACCGCCCAGGTGCCGGCCGGCACGGTGAGCGCGTCCAGGTCCGCGGGGACCGGGGCGTCGGTCACCACCGCGTGGTAGTAGTCCAGTTCGGTGCCCTCCGTGCGGCTGGGGTCGAGGTCGTCGCAGACCGCCACGATCCCCTCCGGTTCCTGGTCGGACAGCTCCTGTATCCGCCGCACGGTCGCCGTCCCCAACCCCCGGACGAACTCCACGACGGCCGGGTTGGCCCCCTCGTACACCAGCGGTACCCGCACCTTCTTCCCGACCACCCGGAACTCGTCCTTCGCCACGATCCGGTACTGCATGGTGGTGCTCCCTTCGACGACGAGGCGGAAGGCCATCCGGGGCTGGGAACGCAGGGCCGCACCGGTCCGCCGGGCCTCGCCCGGGCCCACGCCGTGCAGGGCCCGGAACGCCCGGGCGCACGCCTCGCCCGAGCCGTAGCCGTACCGCACCGCGATGTCCAGCAGCGTCCGTTCGCCGGCCAGCACCTCGGCGCCCGCGACGGTGAGCCGCCGACGCCGCAGGTACTCCGACAGCGGCATCCCGGCCAGCGCGGAGAACATCCGGCGGAAGTGGTACTCCGACGTCAGGGCGATCCGCGCCAGCTCGTCCGCCCCGACCGGACGGTCGAGGTGGCGTTCGACGTGCGCCATGGCGTCGTTCAGCCGCTCCAGCACCTCGGGCTCCTTCCCTTTCTGTCGTGCACGCTAGGGAAGGACCACGATGCCGGACCCGACAATCGGTGCCCCCTGCGGTCGGGTGGTCAGGGGCGCCCCGACGGCGGGACCTCCTCGTCGGGCCGGACCGGACCCGGCGGCGTGCCGTCGCCGAAGGGCCGGCCGCCCAACTCCTCGCGGTGGTGCGGGGTCGACCAGCCGGACAGGTCCGGGCCGAGCGGGACGATGCCGGTGGGGTTGATGCCGGTGTGCACCCGGTAGTAGTGCTGCTTGATGTGGTGGAAGTCCACCGTGTCGCCGAATCCGGGCGTCTGGAACAGGTCCTTGGCGTACGCCCACAGCACCGGGTCCTCGGCCAGCTTGAACCGGTTGCACTTGAAGTGGCCGTGGTAGACGGGGTCGAAGCGGACCAGCGTGGTGAACAGGCGGACGTCCGCCTCGGTGAGCGTGTCCCCGACCAGGTAGCGCCGGTCGGACAGCCGGTCGGCGAGCTGGTCCAGGCGCGCGAAGAGCGCGCCGAACGCCTCGTCGTACTCGCCCTGGCCGGTGGCGAAGCCGGCCCGGTACACGCCGTTGTTGACGTCCCGGTAGACGTCCGCCATCACCGCGTCGATCTCCGCGCGGTGGGCTTGTGGATACAGGTCGGGCGCGCCGGGCCGGTGCAGTGCCGTCCACTCGGTCGCGAAGTCCAGCGTGAGCTGCTGGAAGTCGTTGGTGACGAGCTGCCCGCTGGGGATGTCGACGAGCGCGGGGACGCTGACGCCGCCCGGGTAGCCGCGCTCGCGGGCGTCGTACGCCTCGCTGAGGAAGCGGATGCCGAGGACCGGGTCGCGGCCGTCGGCGTCGAGGGTGAAGCGCCAGCTGCGGTCGTCCTGGAGCGGGTCGACGATGGCGAGCGACACGGCGTCTTCGAGGCCGAGCAGCCGTCGGGAGATCACCGCGCGGCTCGCCCAGGGGCAGGCGCGGCTGGCCACCAGCCGGTAGCGGCCGGCCGCCACCGGCCAGCCGTCGCGGCCGTCGGCGGTGACCCGGTCGGCGAAGTGGCTCCGGGAGCGCTTGAAGGGCCGGTGGCCGTACGCGGGGTTGCCGGCGTCGGCGGGGGCGGGGTCGGGGGCGGGCATCGCCGGGTCCTTCCGTAGGGGGCCGTGGGGTGGCGTCCCGAAATGCCTTCCCGCCCCGCCGGGGGATTCTCCCGGTGCGTCAGCCGCCCGGCGCACGGTGAATCCTGAGGGAATGTCCGGCACCCCCGCGGAATGCGAAAAAACCAACTCGCCGGTAATTGACGGCATTCACCTATCATCGCCCGATGATCAAGAAGGCAATAGGTGTGGCCCTCGCCGGTGTCGCGTTGCTGACGCCGACGACGGCCACCGCACAGGAGCAGCATCCGGCCGCCGCGTCCCGCCCCGGCGGCAGCGACTGGCAGCGGGTCGGGGACGGCATCACGGCCGGCATCAGCGGCCTGGCGATCGAGGGCCGGCACGGCGCGGCGATCGACGCAGTCGGCGTCCGCGACAACAAGAAGCCGGGCCAGAACCGGCTGGTGGCGATAGGTCTGCGCCCCGGCGCCGGACCGCAGGTGCAGCCGCTTAACTGGGTCGGCGACCTGCCGGTGGACCTGGAGGCGATCGACGCGGTCCCCGGCCGGCCGCACGAGTTCGTGGCGCTGGCGAGCGGCGGCACCGCCTACCGCGTCGTCCGGGAGGCCGACACCGCGCGGGTGCTCGGCACGTTCCCGCTGCCGGGCGTCGCACCGGACGCCAATTACGAGGGTTTCGCGTTCTTCGTCAGTCAGGGGAAAACCGTCGCGGTGTGGGCGGACCGCGGTCAGGACGACCGTCCGGCGACGTTGTCGGCGGCCGTGTGGAATCCGGCGGACAACTCCTTCGGAAAGCCGGTCTCGGCGGAATTCCGGACGCCCTACCCGACGGCGGACGTCCGGCACGTCTCGGACGTGAAGGTCGCAGCGGACGGCCGATTGACCGTGTCCTCGGCGTCCGACCCGGGGGACGACGGTCCGTTCGCCTCCGCGCTCCACGACGCCGGACGGGTCGGCGTCACCGCGGCCGGCCGGGTCCGGCTGACGGTGTCCGACCGCCCGCGGCGGCTGGCGACGGTCGCCGGCCACAAGGTCGAGGCGCTGGCCTGCCTGCCCGGCTCCCGCAACGGCGTCCTCGGCTCGGACGACGAGAACGCCGGAGGTTCGGTCGCGGTCGCGGCGTTCTGCCGCCCGTGACGGCGCCGGGCCGCCGGTGACGGCGCCCCGTACCGGTGGTCGCGGCCGTGCCGTCCCACGGTCGTGCCCCGTCCGGCCCCCGCGCCGGTCGCTGCGGCGGGCGGCTCAGCCCAGCCGGGTCAGTCCAGCCGGGTCAGGTCGGGCCGCAGCCGGTGCCAGACCGGATGCCGGATCCGGCCCGCCGAGGTCCATCCGCTGAAGGTGATCTCGGCCACCAGTCGGGGTTCGCTCCAGTGCACCCCCGTCTGGTCCACCGGGTTGACGAACGGCGAGCGGTCCAGCGGGATCACGCCGAGGTAGTGCGCCAAATCCCGTCGTTCGGGGTCGGACAGGCCCGACCCGACGGCGCCCACGAAGCGCAGCCCATCCGGTTCCACCACGCCCGCCAGCACTGACCCGGGCAGCCCGCCGAGCGCTCCGTGCCCTTCCGTCCAGCCGCCGATGACGACGTCCAGCGTCTCCACGTGCTTGGTCTTGACCCAGTCGGGCGAGCGCACCCCGGGGAGGTACGGCGAGGACAGCCGCTTGGCCACCACCCCTTCCAGGCCGCCGCGCAGCGCCGCCTGCCACGCCCGGTCGCCGTGCCCGGCCAGGTACCCGGGCACCGACCAGTTGGGGCCGGCCAGCCCCAGGCCCTCCAGCACCGCCCGCCGCGCGTGGTACGGCGCGTCCACCAGCGGCCCGGCCAGGTACATCACGTCGAACAGCACCAGCTGCGCCGGCAGTTCCATCGCCAGCCGGGCCGTGCGGCGCGGGTTGAGCACGCCCATCCGGCGCTGCAACAGCCCGAAGTCCGGCCGTCCGGCGGGGTCCAGCACCACCACCTCGCCGTCCAGCACGGCGGGGCGCCCGCGCAACTGCTGCCCGAGCGGCCCCAGCTCCGGGTAGGTGGCGGTGGCGTCGTTGCCGGCCCGGGTGACCAGCCGGACGGTGCCGTCGCCGGGCACGTTGACGAGGCACCGGGCCCCGTCCCACTTGGCTTCGAACGCCCAGTCGGCCTGCTCGGCCTCGGGCGGCAGCGGCCCGAGCACGGCCAGCATCGGCCGGATCACGGGATACGGGGGCGGGGCCGCGCCGCCGCCCCCGGGGGTCGGGGCCATACTCCGATGATCGGCGGACCCGCTGGTCCCCGCAGGACGGGCCGCGGCCACCGGCACCGGGGCGGGGGCCGGGTACGGGGCCCGTTCGGTCGGCGGTCAGCGCTGCGGCGTCCCGTGCTGGCCGACCGGTTCCGCCGGCCGCGGGGGCTCGGGGCGCGGTGGGTCCACCGGCCCGGCGGCCCGGGCCGGCCGCGCCCGGTCCCACCACCACGGCGTCCACCACGCCCGCCGCCCCAGCAGCGCCAGCAGCGCGGGCACCAGCGCCAGCCGCACGAGGGTCGCGTCGAGCAGCACGCCCACCGCCAGGCCCAGCCCGAGCATCTTGACCGCCACCACGTCGCTCAGCACGAAGGCGCCGAAGACGCCCGCCGTCACCAGTACCGCCCCGGCGAGGACCGCCGGGGCGGGGGAGGGGGCCCCGGGCGGGTCCGCGCGCCCCGGCCGGCCGGGGCGGACCGGGGCGAGCGCGAGGAGCGCGGAGCCCGTGCTCACTCCGGCGAGGACCGCGCACAACGCCACCGGGACGTGCCCCTCCACCGGAACGGGCCCGGCGACGCCCAGCACCGGGCCGCCCCAGCCCCACTGGAAAACCGCCACCACCACCCCCAAGGACGCCGCGAGGGTCAGCGCGGTGCACACCGCGGCCTGCACCGCCACCAGCACGCCCCGGCACCACGCCAGCACGCCCAGGAACGCCAGGCCGACCAGCACCACGACGATCAGCGGCAGTCGGGCGGCGAGCAGGGCCGTGAAGTCGACCCGGGCCGCGGTGGCGCCCGTGACGTAGCCGTGCGCCTCGTACCCGCGGACCGCCCGCGGCAGTACGGAGTCCACCAGCCGGCGGGTGAGCGCGGTGGTCGCCGCGTCCTGCGGGTCCGTCGACGGTTGGGCGGTGGCGGAGAGCACCGCACCGTCCGGGGACGCCCGCAGCGGGGTGACCGCGGCGGTGCCGGGGATCCGCCCGAGGACGTGCCGGGCCTGGTCCGCCAGTGCCGGGCGGTCCGCCTCCGGCACCGCGCTGCGGTCGACGACCAGCGTCAGCGGCCCGTTCGCGCCCGGACCGAACGCGGCGGCCAGCAGGTCGTGGGCCCGACGGCCGGTGGACGACGGCGGGTCGGCGCCCGCGTCGACGTGCCCCGGCCGCAGCGACCACGCCGGGACCGCCAGCACCGCGAGCACCAGCACCGCGCCCACCGCGTACGGCCACGGGTGGCGCGCCGGCCGCCGCGGGCCGGGTGCCCGGACCTCCGCGGCGCCCGGGCGGGGCACCCGCGACCGGCCGATCCGCCGGCCCAGCAGCCCGAGCAGGGCGGGCACCAGGGTCAGCGCCGTGAGGAGCGCGGTGACGACGGTGAGCGCCGCGGCGACGCCCAACCCGGTGAGGAAGCCGACGCCGGTCAGTGGCAGCCCGGCGAGCGCGAGCAGCACCGTGCCCCCGCAGCGCAGCACCGTCCGGCCGCTGCTCGCCACCGCCCGCCCCGCGGCGACCGCCGGCGGCGCGCCGTCCGCCAGGAACTGCCGGTGACGGGCGATCAGGAACAGCGCGGAGTCGATCCCGACGCCGAGGCCGAGCATGGTGGCCAGCGCGGGGGAGACGGCGGCGAAGGGGACGGCGGCGCCGAGCAGCCCCAGGCAGCCCAACCCGCCGACCACGCCGATCAACGCGGTCAGCAGCGGTACCCCGGCGGCCAGCACGCTGCCGAAGCCGGCCAACAGCACCAGCAGCGCCACCGCGCACCCGACCAGTTCGCTCAGCCGGTCGTCGCCGGCCGGCCGTGCCAGGGCGCCGAGCGCTCCGCCGTACTCGACGCGGACACCCGCCGCGCGCAGCGGTGCCACCGCCCGGTCCACGCCGGCCAGGACGTCCGTTTCCAGGTCGGCGGGGGCGTCGCGGAGGTGCACCGTGAGGTAGCCGGTCCGGCCGTCGGCGGCCAGCGGCCCGGTGCGCGCCGCGCCGGGCGGCGGAGGCGCGGGCCGGGCCCCGGGGGGTGGCAGCGGGCTCTGCGCGGACCGCACCGCCGGCAGCCGGGCCAGCGCCGCCCGGGTGTTGGTGATCCGGCCGGCGACCTCGGTCAGCGGTCGGTCGGCGTGCAGCACCACCTGCCCGATGTCCCCGCCGGCGGTCGGGTGGTGGGCGGTGAGGACCGCGCGCCCCTGGGTGGACTGGGCCCCGGGGAGCCAGAAGTCGTCGGCGTACCGCCCGCCGCACGTCCGCTGGAGCACCTGGACCGCGGCCAGTCCCACCAGCCACAGCACGACGACGACCACGGCGTGCCGGGCACACCACTCCCCGAGGCGGCGCAGCGCGCCCTCGGGGCGCCGGCGGTCCGGCGCGTTCGGTGAGGACATGCCTCGCATTCAAGGCGCGTTCGGCCGCGGCGGCATGCGGGGGGAGCGAGACGGGTGGTGCGGCCGCGGGCGCACGGGGCGGGACGCCGCCGTACCGGGCACGGGGAAGAGGGGGGAAGCCCCGGCCGGACGGGGGAACCCAGCCGGGGCTGCTCGTGGGGCGGGGCCCATTGGGCGCACCGCCAATTGAACGATAAACCATTATTCGGCGTTCCGGTGCGCCGGGTGACCACGCTCACGCCCGACCCGTCAGGGGCTGACCGCCAGCACGAGGTACGCCGCGAACAGCGTCAGGTGGACGCTGCCCTGGAGCACGGTGGCCCGGCCGGGCACCACCGTCAGGGTGCCGACCGTGACGGTGAGCGCCAGCAGCACCATGTGGCTGGCGCCCAGGCCCAGCACGAGCGGGCCCTTGAGCCAGATGGTGGCCAGCGCGACCGCGGGGATGGTCAGGCCGATGCTGGCCATCGCCGAGCCCAGACCGAGGTTGATGCTGGTCTGCATCCGGTCCCGGCGGGCCGCCCGGACCGCCGCGATGGTCTCCGGCAGCAGCACCAGCAGCGCGATCACCACGCCCACCACGGACGACGGCAGGCCCGCCGAGGCCACCCCGGACTCGATGGTGGGCGAGACCGCCTTGGCCAGCCCGACCACCGCGACCAACGCCAGCAGCAACAGCCCCAGACTGCTCAGCGCGGCCCGGAGGGACGGCGGGTCGGCGTGCTCCTCGGTGTCGATCACCTCGCCGGCCGTGGTGAGCGGCAGGAAGTAGTCCCGGTGCCGGATGGTCTGGGTGGTGACGAACAGGCCGTACAGCGCCAGCGCAGCCAGCGCCGCGAAGACCAGCTGCGGACCGGAGAACTGCGGCCCGGGCGTCGTGGTGGTGAAGGACGGCAGCACCAGGCTCAGCCCGGCCAGCGTGGCGACCGAGGCCAGCTCCGCCCCGGTGCCCTCGGCGTTGAAGACCGCCACCCGCCGCTTGAGCGCGCCGATCAGCAGGCAGAGCCCGACGATGCCGTTGCAGGTGATCATGACGGCCGCGAAGACCGTGTCCCGCGCCAGCCCGGCGCTCTTCTCCCCGCCGTCGACCATCAACGTGACGATCAGCGCCACCTCGATGATGGTCACCGCGACCGCCAGCACCAACGACCCGAACGGCTCGCCCACCCGGTGCGCGATCACCTCCGCGTGGTGGACCGCCGACAGCACCGCCGCGGCCAGGAACAGCGACACCACGCCCACCAGCGCGCTGGGCAGCGACCGGCCCCAGATGAAGGCCAGCAGCACCACCGCCGCGACCGGCAGCACACCGGTCCAGTGCACCAAGGGCGTTCGCGGCCGGGGAGTCATGCCCCGAGCTTGGCAGAGAAGTCGGACCCCCGCCCGTCGGTGAAGCCGCCTCAGGCCGTCGCCCGGTGCTGCCCCTTGGTCTCCGGCGGAGCCAGCGCCGCCTTGCTGACGTCGGCCACCAGCTCCACCACATCGGGCCCGTACGCCTGCGAGTTGACCACCTTCAGCAGCAGCGCGAACTGCCCGTCCGCGCCGTACCGGCGGGCCAGCCGGGACCGGTTGCGGACCAGGTGGCGCACCGCGGCCCGGTGGGTGACCGGCCGCTGACCGGCCGCCAGGAACACCGGCCGACCGCCCTCCCCGGCCGTCAGCCGGGCCAGCAGCACGTGCTCCACCGCCCCCGGCTCCACCCGGTACGCCGTCCCGCCGATGGTGAGGGCGCCCCGGCCGGCGCCGGTCGCGTCACCCGGGTGGACCGCGACCCCCGGCAGCAGGTTCGCCAGGTGGGCCGCCAGTCGGCGGTGCGAGGTCGGGTCGCCGATGCAGAACTCGGTCCGCGCCCCGAAGCCCTGGAGCCCGGTGTCGTGCGGGGCGACCTCCGGGTGCGCACCGCAGTTCTCGACCACCGCGGCCAGTCCCAGCAGCGCCAGCGCGTCGTGCCGCGGAATGCTCCACTGGGCCGCGGCGCTGTCCCGGTGGGTGACCAGGACGCACTCGGAGCCTTCGGGCAGCCCGAAGAAGTCCTGTTCGCGGGCGCGCTTCCGGCGGGCCACCGCCGAGAGTCCGGCCCAGCCGGCGGCCAGCCCCACGAGGAGGGCGACCGCCGCGGTCAGGAGCAGCAGGGTGTCGTTCATGGCGGGCGAGCGTAGCGGCTCTCGGGCGGGTGTTCGAGGCCGGCCCGCCGGTCCGTGTCGGTTGCCCGGATGCGTCCCGAATCGGCCGGAGCGTACGGCTCGGCCCCGAACCGTCCCCGCCTTCGCGCCGCCCCGCACGGCGGACCGGACCCCGAAGCACCCCCTGTCGGCGCGGTGTTGGCCCGGGTAGGCTCCGGCCCCTGCCGCCCCCCTCGCGCAGCCCTTGGAGGAATTCCAGGTATGTCGAACGCCCGACGCCTCACCGTCCTGGGAGTCGCGGCCGCACTGGCCGGTTCCCTGATGGCCGTCCCGGCCGCCGCCCGGACCGCGGCACCCCGCCCCGGCCCCGCCGCCGAGGACCCAGCCACCCCCGCCAAGACCCCGGTCGCCGTCGGCTACGGCGGCGCGGTCTCCAGCGTCGACGCGGACGCCTCGGCCGCCGGCATCGAGGTGCTCCGCAAGGGCGGCAACGCGGTCGACGCCGCGGTCGCCACCGCCGCCGCCCTCGGCGTCACCGAGCCCTACTCCGCCGGCGTCGGAGGCGGCGGCTACTTCGTCTACTACGACGCCAAGTCCAAGACCGTCCGCACCCTCGACGGCCGCGAGACCGCCCCCCGCTCCGCCACCAAGGACCTCTTCCTGGAGAACGGCAAGCCGATACCGTTCGACGACGCGGTCACCAGCGGGCTCAGCGTCGGCACCCCCGGCACCCCCGCCACCTGGGACAGCGCCCTCAAGAAGTGGGGCAGCCGCTCCCTGGCACAGGTGCTCAGGCCCGCCGAGAAGATCGCCGCGAACGGCTTCACCGTCGACGCGACCTTCCGCCAGCAGACCGCCGACAACGAGGCGCGGTTCCGCGACTTCCCGGCCACCGCCGACCTCTTCCTGCCCGGCGGCAAGCTCCCCGTCGTCGGCTCGACCCTGAAGAACCCCGATCTGGCCCGCACCTACCGCGAGTTGGGCCGGCAGGGCGTCGGCGCGCTCTACCGCGGCGACATCGGCCGGGACATCGTCCGCACCGTCCAGCAGCCCCCCGTCCGCTCCGGCGCCACCCGCAAGGTCCGGCCCGGTGAGCTGACCGCCGCCGACCTGCGGGCCTACCGCACGCTCGGTCACCGCCCGACCCACACCACCTACCGCGGCCTGGACGTCTACGGCGTCGCCCCGTCGTCCTCCGGCGGCACCAGCGTCGCCGAAGCCCTCAACATCCTGGAGAAGAGCGACCTCTCGCACCTGTCCGAGAAGCAGTTCCTGCACCGCTACATCGAGGCCAGCCGGATCGCCTTCGCCGACCGCGGCCGCTGGGTCGGCGACCCGGCCTACGAGAACGTCCCCGTCAAGGGCCTCACCTCCAAGCGGTTCGCCGCCTCCCGGGAGTGCCTGATCAACGACGACAAGGCGCTCACCAGCCCGCTCGCGCCCGGCGACCCGCGCCACCCGACGCCCTGCGGCACCACCGGCCAGGCCGCGCCGACGACGTACGAGGGGGAGAACACCACCCACCTCACCGCCGCCGACAAGTGGGGCAACGTCGTCGCCTACACCCTCACCATCGAACAGACCGGCGGCAGCGGCATCGCCGTCCCCGGCCGCGGCTTCCTGCTCAACAACGAGCTGACCGACTTCTCCTTCACGCCCATCAACCCGGCCGTGCACGACCCGAACCTGCCCGGCCCCGGCAAGCGGCCGCGCTCCTCCATCTCCCCGACCATCGTGCTGCGGCACGGCGACCCCGTACTGGCGCTGGGCTCGCCCGGCGGCGCCACCATCATCACCACCGTGCTGCAAACCCTGATCAACCACCTCGACCGCGGGATGTCGCTGGTCGACGCCATCGCGGCGCCGCGCGCCAGCCAGCGCAACGCCGCCGCCACCGAACTCGAACCGGCACTGTGGAACAGCCCGCTCCGCAAGCAACTCGAAGCCCTCGGCCACACCTTCAAGCTGAATCCGGAGATCGGCGCGGCCACCGGAGTGCAGCGCCTGCCGGACGGCCGCTGGCTCGCGGCGGCCGAGAAGGTCCGGCGCGGCGGCGGCTCGGCGAGGGTCGTCCAGCCGGCGCCGTGACGCGCCCGCGCGGGGCGCCCGGCGACCGCTGAGGCGGCTCCGCCGCCGCCCGGACGGGCCGTGTGTGCCGTCCGTGTGTCGTCGGCGCGTCGCGCCGCGCGGCGTCGTTGCCGCCCCCCGCGGGTCCTATTAGCCTCCTGGGACCGTTCGTTCGAATGAGCGGTCCCAGGGAGGGCACGCAGCGTGAGCGTCGACGAGAGCCAGGAACCCCGGAACGGACCGTCCCCGAAACGCCCCCGCCGCCCGGCGTCCGCCGCCCCGGCCGGGCACCTGGACGGACAGTGGGAGGGGCTCGCCGACCAGGCCCGGGCACTGGCCGACGGGCGGGTCACCGCCACCGCGCTGGTGCAGCGCTGCCTCGACCGCATCGCCGCCACCCAGGACAGCGTCAACGCCTTCCGCCGGGTCCGGGCCGAGGCGGCGCTCGCCGAGGCCGCGGAGGCGGACCGCCGGCTCGCCGACGGGGAGCGGCTGCCGCTGCTCGGGGTGCCGGTCGCGGTCAAGGACGACACCGACGTGGCGGGCGAACCCACCGCGTTCGGCTGCGCCGGGGTGTTCCCGCCCAAGCCGCACGACGCCGAGGTCGTCCGGCGGCTGCGCGCGGCCGGCGCGGTCATCGTCGGCAAGACCAACGCCTGCGAACTCGGGCAGTGGCCGTTCACCGAGGGCCCGGCCTTCGGCGACACCCGCAACCCCTGGAACCTCGCGCACACCCCCGGCGGCTCCTCCGGCGGCTCGGCCGCCGCGGTCGCCGCCGGACTGGTCCCCGCCGCACTCGGCACCGACGGCGCCGGCTCGGTCCGCATCCCCGCCGCCTGGTCCCACCTCGTCGGCATCAAACCGCAGCGCGGCCGGATCTCCACCTGGCCGGACCCCGAGGCGTTCCAGGGCATCACCGGCATCGGCCCGCTGGCCCGCACGGTCCAGGACGCCGCGCTGCTGCTGGACGTCGCCAGCGGCAACCACGCCGGCGACCTGCACCGCCCGCCGGCCATCGCGGCCCACGAGGCCGCCGGCCGGGACCCCGGGAAGCTGCGCATCGCGCTCGCCTGGAAGGCGCCCACCACCTTCACCCGCAAGCCGCTGCACCCCGACGTGCGGACCGCGGTCACCGCGGTGGCCCGCACCCTGGCCGGCCTCGGCCACTTCGTCGAGGAGGCCGAACCGGACTACGGGCTGGTCGGACTGGCCTTCGTCCCGCGCGCCACGGCCGGGGTGGGGGAGTGGGCCGCCCGGGTCCCCGACCCCCGGCTACTGGACCGCCGCACCCGGGAGGCGGCGCGGCTGGGCCGCCTGCTCGGCGGACCGCCGCTGCGCCGAGCCCGGGCCGCGGAGCGGCGCCAACAGCGCCGCATCGGCGCGCTGTTCGGCCGCTACGACGTGCTGCTGACGCCGACCACCGCGACCCCGCCGCCGCGGGTGGGCACCCTCGCCCGGCTCAGCGGCTGGCAGACCGACCGGGCCATGATCGCCGCCTGCCCGTACGCCTGGCCGTGGAACGTGCTGGGCTGGCCGGGCATCAGCGTCCCGGCCGGCTTCAGCGCCGACGGCCTGCCGCTGGGCGCGCAACTGCTCGGTCCGGCGCACAGCGAACCGCGGCTGATCTCCCTGGCCGCCCAGTTGCAGGACGCCCTGCGGTGGCACGAACGACACCCCGACCCGCACCCCGTACCGGACGCCGGACTCAGCCCAGGAGGCCGATGATCGCCTCGGTGGTGTCGGTCTCGCCCAGCCGCGGGAAGATCCGCTCCACACTGTTGCGGTGCGCCTCGGCGTCCAGGTCGGTCACCGCGTCGACGGCGACCGTGACGTGGTAGCCGTGCGCGTACGCGGCGCGGGCGCTGGACTCCACGCCGATGCTGGTGGCGATCCCGCCGAACACGACCTGGGTGACGCCGCGCCGGCGCAGCTCGGCGTCCAACTCGGTGCCGTGGAAGGCCCCCCACCGCTCCTTGGTGACGAGCACGTCGCCCGGCTGCCGGTCCAGTTCCCCGACCAGCTCGGCCCAGTCGGCCGGCGGGGTGCCGCCGCCGGCCCGCACGGCCTCGGTGCGGCCCGGCGCCCCACCGGTGACGTTCACCAGCACGACCGGCAGGCCGTGGGCGCGGAACGCCGCGGCCAGTCGGGCCCCGCGGGCCACGACCTCGTCGGCGGGGTGGACGGTGGGCAGCTGGGTGATGCCCTTCTGGAGGTCGATCAGGATCAGTGCGGTGGTCGGGTCGAGCATGCTGGCAGGCACGGTAACTCTCCATGGTGGATCGGTAATTGACGGTGGATCAGTCGAAGGTCCGGCCGCCCGCGGTGCGCAGCGTCCGGTCGGCGAGGGTGAGGGCGAGCAGCAGCCCGCCGAGGATCACGCCGGTCAGCGCGATCGCGTGCAGTCCCGGGTCCGTGGCCCGTTGCCCGTACCAGAGCCCGATCAGGCCGGACGCGGTGATCGCGCCGAGGTACTGGGCGGTGCGCTGGAGCCCGGCGGCCGCGCCGACGCCGTCGGCCGGGGCCTGGGCGTAGACGGCGGCCTGGTTGCCGGTGGAGGCCAGCCCCTGCGGGATGCCGAACAGCGCCCCCGCGCCGAGCAGCACCGGCAGCGCACTGGTGCCGTGCAGCAGCAGGAAGACCGCGCTGCCCGCGGTCAGGCAGGCCGCGGCGACGGTCAGCGGGGCGCGGATGCCCTTGGTCCGGGCGCCGGCCAGCGAGCAGACCGCGGCCGCGCCGGACATCGGCAGCATCACCAGCCCGGCGTGGAACGACGTCAAGCCGTGGCCCTGCTCCAGCCACTGGCTGTACCCGTACAGCACGCAGTAGATGACCAGGTAGGTCAGCCCGTGCCGGAGGTAGGTCAGCGTCAGGGCCCGGTTGCGGGCCAGCATCCGCAGGTCGATGAAGGGGTGGGGGTGGCGCAGCTGCCACCAGACCAGGGCGGCGGTCAGCGCCGCGGTCGGCGCGAGCAGCGGCCACCGCGGGGCGTCCAGCCGCAGCAGGAAGAACATCGCGCAGGTCAGCGCGGAGGCGAAGAGCGCGATGCCGAACGGGTCCAGGCCGCCGCGGGCGGCGGCGTCGGACGGCGCGGCGCCGCCCGCGGCCCGGGTGTCCCGGTCGGCCGGGAGCCAGGCCAGCGCACCGACCAGCGCCAGCAGCGCGAGGGGCACGTTGACCGCGAAGACCGCCCGCCAGCCCGCGGTCGCGGCGAGCAGGCCGCCGAGGGCGGGGCCGACCGCGGCACTCGCCAGCGCGGCCAGGGAGATCCGCCCGAGCACCGACCGCGGGGTGGGCCGGCCCACCCGCCGCGACTCGGCGCGCAGCAGCGCCATCGCCGCCGGGTAGGCGGCCGCGGTGCCGATGCCGAGGACGATCCGGGAGACGACCAGCAGCGCGAAGGTCGGTGCCAGCGCGCCGATCAGCCCGGCCGCGCAGACCGCCACGGTGCCGGCGACGAACACCCGGCGCGGCCCGATCCGGTCGGCGACCCTGCCCAGCGTGGGCTGGCCCACCGCGCTGGCGAGGTACATCGCCGAGATCAGCCACGCGGTGTCGGCGGCGCCGACCCGGAAGTCCCGGCCGATCGCCACCAGCGCGGTGGCGATCATCGTCGAGTTGATCGGATTGAGCAGCGACCCCAGCAGCAGCGGCGTCATCAGGCGGGCGCCGAAGCCGCGGTCGGCGGGCGGGGGCGTTGGACGCTCCCCGGCCGGGCCGGCGGCGTCGGCACGCCGGCCGGCGGTCCGGTCCGGGGCGTCGGGGGCGCTCATTCCTCGGTCAGCCGTCGTATCAACGCGGTCGCCGCGGCCAGCGTCCGCCGCTCCTCGCCGGTCAACCGCTCGGCGACGGCCACCGCGAGCCAGTCGTGCTTGGCGGCCCGGACGTCGCCGAGCACCCGGCGGCCCTCCTCGGTGAGCGAGAAGACCACCTGGCGCCCGTCGGTGGGGTGCGGGCTGCGGGCGAGGATGCCGCGCTCCTCCAGGGCGCCGACGGTCACCCGCATCGACTGCGGACGCACCAACTCGGCGCGGGCCAGCGCCGCGATGGTGGACGGTCCGTCGGCGTCGATCCGGGCGAGCACCGCGCGCTGCGTGGGGGACAGCTCCCCCTGCGGCGAGGCGGCGCGCAGCCGGCGCATCAGCAGGGACACCGTCGCGCCGAGATCGGTGGCGAGCCGTTCCTGGTCCTTGTCGGGCATGCTCCGAGCGTAGGAGTCCGACAGGGAAACTTGCAAGTTTTCCTGTCGTTCTCCGGGCCTCCCGGCGCCGCGGCCCGCCCGTCCCGTCGGGCGGAGCGGCCGGGCCGGTCCCGCGCGCGGCCCCGCGTACCCGACCGCCGCGCCGCGCTGGGAGATGGTCTTGCCACGGTCGGTGACGGGGCTTACGGTCGCCTCCACACGCGTAGATCCGCGCACCGCAGGCTGGCGCAGCGACAAAGGAGCAGCTCATGGCCGATGTTGTGCGTGCCGCACTGGTCCAGGCGACCTGGACGGGCGACACCGAATCGATGATCGCGAAACACGAGGAGCATGCCCGGGCGGCGGCCGCGCAGGGTGCCCAGGTGATCGGCTTCCAGGAGGTCTTCAACGCCCCGTACTTCTGCCAGGTCCAGGAGCCGGAGCACTACCGCTGGGCGGAGCCGGTGCCGGACGGCCCGACCGTGCGGCGGATGCAGGCCCTCGCCCGCGAGACCCGGATGGTGATCGTCGTCCCGGTCTTCGAGGTCGAGCAGTCCGGCTTCTACTACAACACCGCGGCCGTCATCGACGCCGACGGCACCGTCCTCGGCAAGTACCGCAAGCACCACATCCCGCAGGTCAAGGGCTTCTGGGAGAAGTACTACTTCCGCCCGGGGAACGTCGGCTGGCCGGTCTTCGACACCGCCGTCGGCCGGATCGGCGTCTACATCTGCTACGACCGGCACTTCCCCGAGGGCTGGCGGCAGTTGGGCCTCAACGGCGCCCAGCTCGTCTACAACCCGTCCGCCACCTCGCGCGGGCTGTCGGGCTACCTGTGGCGGCTGGAACAGCCCGCGGCCGCGGTCGCCAACGAGTACTTCGTCGCGGCGATCAACCGGGTCGGCGTGGAGGAGTACGGCGACAACGAGTTCTACGGCTCCAGCTACTTCGTCGACCCGCGCGGCCAGGTCGTCGGCGACCCCGCCAGCGAATCCAAGGAGGAACTGGTCGTCCGCGACCTGGACTTCGGCCTGATCGACGAGGTCCGCCAGCAGTGGGCGTTCTACCGCGACCGCCGCCCCGACGCCTACGAGGGGCTGGTGCAACCGTGACGTCCGACGCCCGAAGCCTGCACGCCCGCCACCAGGCCGTCATGCCGTCCTGGTTGAGCCTCTACTACGACCGTCCTCTGGAACTCACCCACGGCGAGGGCCGGCACGTCTGGGACGCCGACGGCACCCGCTACCTCGACTTCTTCGGCGGCATCCTCACCACGATGACCGCGCACGCGCTGCCCGAGGTCACCAAGGCGATCAGCGACCAGGCCGGCCGCATCCTGCACTCCTCCACCCTGTACCTCTCCCGCCCCATGGTGGAGTTGGCGGAGCGGATCGCCGCGCTCTCCGGCATCCCCGACGCCCGGGTCTTCTTCACCACCTCCGGCACCGAGGCCAACGACGCCGCACTGCTCCTGGCCACCACCCACCGCCGGTCCAACCAGGTCCTGGCGATGCGCAACAGCTACCACGGCCGTTCCTTCTCCACCGTCGGCATCACCGGCAACCAGAGCTGGTCCCCCACCAGCCTCTCGCCGCTACAGACCCTCTACGTCCATGGCGGGGTCCGCTCCCGCGGCCCGTACGCCGCCCTCGACGACGCGGCGTACACCGCGGCCTGCGTCGCCGACCTGGAGGACGTGCTCCAGCAGGCCGCGGGCGGCGTCGCCGCGCTGATCGCCGAACCGGTGCAGGGCGTCGGCGGCTTCACCGCCCCGCCGGACGGGCTGTACGCGGCGTTCCGCGAGGTGCTGGCCCGCGAGGGGATCCTGTGGATCAGCGACGAGGTGCAGACCGGCTGGGGCCGCACCGGCGAGCACTTCTGGGGCTGGCAGGCGCACGGCGAGAACGGCCCGCCGGACCTGCTCACCTTCGCCAAGGGCATCGGCAACGGCATGTCCATCGGCGGGGTGGTGGCCCGCGCCGAGATCATGAACGGCCTGCCCGCCAACTCCATTTCGACCTTCGGCGGCAGCCCGATCACCATGGCCGCCGGCCTGGCCAACCTCACCTACCTCCTGGAGCACGACCTCCAGGGCAACGCCCGGCGGGTCGGCGGACTGCTCATCGAGCGGCTGCGGGCGGTGGCCGCGGGCCTGGACGTGGTGCGGGAGGTGCGCGGGCGGGGCCTGATGATCGGGGTCGAGCTGGTCCGACCGGGCACCGACGAGCCGTCCCCGGAGGCCGCCACCCTGGTGCTGGAGGCCGCGCGGGAACGCGGGCTGCTGATCGGCAAGGGCGGCCGGGGCGGCGCCTCGCTCCGCATCGCCCCGCCGCTCACGCTCACCGTCGCCGAGGCGGAGCACGGCGCCGAACTGCTCGCGGACGCCCTGCGCTGGACGCGGGCGAACCTCGCACCGCACTAGCCGACGCGCACCCGGCCCGCGCCGCCCCGGTCACCCCGGGCGGCGCGCCGGCCGCGGCGCGGCGCGCGTCGACCGGATGCCTCCGTGCTCCCTCGTGCGCGTGGTTCCCCGGCGTGTTGCTTGTCCGGTCGGGGCGCGGTCGGGACGGTATGACCGTGCGCACCCCTCCTCTCCTCGTCCTGACGGCCGCGGTGTTGGCCACGGTCACCGGCTGCATGTCCGTCCCGGCGTCCCGCCCGGCGCCGTCCGGGCCCCGCCCGGCGCCGTCCGTGCCCGAACGCCCCGCGACCCGGGCGCCGTCCGAAGGGACCGCGCACGAACAGGTGGTGACCGCACCGCGGCCACCGGAGCCGCCCGAGGACGCCGCGGTCGCGGAAGCGGACGGGGCCGCGCCGGACGCCCCGGCCCCGCACCGCGGGCAGCACCCCGCCGCACCGCCTCCGCCGCACGCCCGGCCGCCCCACCACCACGAACGACCGCGCCCCGCGCACGCCGCACCGCCCCCGCACCACCCCGCCGTCCGCGCCCCGGCCGCGCACCGCAGCGTGGACCCGCGGGTGATCTGCCGGATGGCCGCCGGCAAGGTGCGGCCCGATCTGTTGACGCTCTGTCAGGGAACCTTCGGGCAGTGACGCACCGCGGCGCCTGCCGCACGACACGAGAAAGGGCCCCCGCTCATGGAGCGAGGGCCCTTCGTATGGAGCGCCCGGCAGGCCTTGCACCTACATTTCCCATCGGATGATGGGCGTCTTTCCTTGGACCACAGACGCGTGACTCCCGCCCGCGGGCCGGAGTTACGTGATGATCATACAGCTTCGGCGAGCGGTCGCGTGCCCGTCGTCCGGGGCGCCCGGCGCCGCGCGGCGCCGGGCGCTCAGCCCTTGGGCGCCACGTCCTCGTAACGTCCGCCCACCGCAGGGGAGTTGAGCCAGGCGGTGGCCGGCCCCTTGATGCCGTCGGAGCGGTAGACCCCCCACTTGTCGGTGACCCAGGAGGCGCGCAGGGTCGCCGCGGGGAACTGCTCGGAGCCGCCGGGCAACTGCTGGGCCGCGCCGTCGTGCCAGAGCCGCACCCAGCCGCGCGCCGGGTCCTTCGAGACCTTGATGCCGACGACGAAGTCGTGCCAGGTGTTCAGGGCGATCGGCGCGTGCCAGAGCCGGGTGGTCTTCAACTGCGGGTCGCAGTACTCCAGGTCGACGGTGCCGTCGCCCCGGGCGCGCAGCGACAGCGGCGGGGTGGCGGCGCCCGGACCGTAGTCCTTGAGCTGCCACAGGACCACCCAGTCGCCCTTCTTCGTCGGCAGCGGACCCCACATCGAGCGCCAGCCGACGTAGACGACGTCGCCTTCGCGGGAGAAGCGGAGCGGGCCCTTGTCGGTGCGGTGGCCGCGGGTCTCCACCCGCACCCGGGTGGGGCCGTCGAGCTTGTCGCCGGAGGTGTGCAGCGCGAAGGACTTCCCGTGCCGTCCGGTCGGGTCGTCGACGACCCGCACCGTGCCCGGTTTGGTCTCGGTGCCCTCGAAGTCGGCGGTGCCCCGGGCCGGGTCGGCGCGCCACTGCGCGGCCGCGCGGGCGGCGGCCGGGTGCGCGCCGCCGGGCCGGGCCGCGGACGGGGCCGGCTGGGCGGCCGCGGAACAGGCGCCGGTCAGCGCGATTCCGGCGAGGAGGACAACTCCCCGACGGAGGTGGGGGGTTAGGGGTCGGTCCATGGGGGACTCCCGACGTGGGGGATGGGGACGGGAGTTGAAAGTTAGGTTTGTTGCCAGTTGCCGTCAAGGGGGTGGTCGGGCCGCCGACGTCCGGTGCACCGCGGGAGACCGGACGCTACTTCCGGGCGGCGGCCGCCCGCACCGCGTCGGCCACCTCGGTGAAGAAGCGGGTGTGGGCGAGCCGGCTGACCGGGGCCTCGGGGTTCCACGGCAACAGCTGGACGCGGGACTCGATCGCCCGCCAGTGCTCGTCCGTCCGCAGCGCCTCGATCCGGGCGGCGTTGGCCCGGACGTCGATCAGGACCACGTCCGGGGCGAGCGCGGCGGCCTCCGCCCAGCCCACCGTCGACCAGTTGGTCCCGGCCCCGGCCACCGGCTCCGGCAACTCCACGCCGTGCTCGGCCAGGGCCCGCAGGTCCGGCCAGGTGCCCGGTCGGGCCAGGTGCACCCTGTCCGGCCCGGCGGGGGAGAGCGCCACCACCCGCGGCCGCACCGGACCGCCGCCGGCCCGTCGCAGCTCGTCCTCGGCGTCGTCCAACTCCTTGGCCAGCGTGCGCGGTTCGCCGTGCCCCAGGGAGCCGGCCAGCGCCGCGAAGCGCTCCCGCACCTCGGGCAGGCTGCGCCCCGGGCCCACCGCGACGGTGGCCACCGGGACCTGTTCCTCCACCTCCTGCGCGACCTTCGCCTCCAGGCCGTACACCTGCTCCCCGTCGTAGGTCACCGCCACCACGAGGTCCGGGCGGGCCGCCAGCACGGCGTCCGGGTGCAGTGCGCTGCCCGAGCCGAGGTACGGGATCTCGGTCAACGGCAGCTCACCGGCCTTGGCCGGGTCGGCCGCCACCCCGTCGTGCTGGGACCCGAACAGGCCCGCGGGGCGGATGCCGTGGTCCCACAGCGTGGCCCCCGCCTGTATGTACGCCACGATCCGTTCCGGCCGGCTTCCGGCCACCACCAGGCGGCCGCGGTCGTCGGAGAACTCCCACGGCGTGCTCTGCTCCATGGCGCATCGCCTTTCTGGCGTCATCTGTCTGTCTTGTGACGCTCTCAGTGCCGATTGTGAAGGTGTGGTTCCGTCATCACTTTCGAAGTTGTGGGTCCGGAGACTGTTACCTGCCCATCCGGTCGCCCCCGCACCCCTCCCGACACCGCCCCCGGGGCCCCTCCCGCACCGCCCGTTCAACCACCCGACTGACCACCGCCGCGACACCCGACCGGTGGCCGATCTCCCGTCACGGTATTGCCACGGTGGGTGACATGCTTCTACGGTGTCTCCTTCCCGTCCGGAATCTACGGGTGTAGACCAGCTTGTGACGTCGCGTCAGGTAGGGAGCTGAGATGAGCCGTACGGTCGTCCGGGGCGGACTGGTCATCACCGCCGCCGAGGAGATGCACGCCGACGTCCTGATCGAGGACGGCCGCGTCGCCGCCCTCGCCGCCCACGACAGCGCGACCGCCGACGGCTGGACCGCCGGCGCCGACCGGGTCCTGGACGCCACCGGCACCTACGTCATCCCGGGCGGCGTCGACGCCCACACCCACCTGGACTTCCCGTTCGGCGGCACCGCCTCCTCCGACACCTTCGAGACCGGCACCCGCGCCGCGGCCTGGGGCGGCACCACCACCCTCGTCGACTTCGCCGTCCAGAGCCGCGGCCAGGCACTCCGCGCCGGCCTGGACCTGTGGCACGCCAAGTCCGACGCCCAGTGCGCCGTCGACTACGCCTTCCACATGATCCTCTCCGACGTCAACGAGCACTCGCTCAAGGAGATGGACCTGCTGGTCGCCGAGGGCGTCACCTCCTTCAAGCTGTTCACCGCCTACCCCGGCGTCTTCTACAGCGACGACGGCCAGATCCTGCGCGCCATGCAGCGCGCCGCCGGCAACGGCGGACTGGTGATGATGCACGCCGAGAACGGCCCCGCCATCGACGTCCTCGTCGAGCAGGCCCTCGCCGCCGGCCACACCGACCCCCGCTACCACGGCGAGGTCCGCCACGTGCTGCTGGAGGCCGAGGCCACCCACCGCACCATCCAGCTCGCCCGGGTCGCCGGCGCCCCCCTCTACGTCGTCCACGTCTCCGCCGAGCAGGCCGCCGACGAGATCGCCCGGGCCCGCCACGCCGGACTCAACGTCTTCGGCGAGACCTGCCCGCAGTACCTCTTCCTGTCCACCGACAACCTCGCCGAGCCGGACTTCGAAGGCGCCAAGTACGTCTGCTCCACGCCGCTGCGGCCCCGCGAGCACCAGGCGGCGCTCTGGCGGGCGCTGCGCACCAACGACCTCCAGGTGGTCTCCACCGACCACTGCCCGTTCTGCTTCCGCGGCCAGAAGGAACTGGGCCGCGACGACTTCTCCAAGATCCCCAACGGCATGCCGGGCATCGAGAACCGCATGGACCTGCTCCACCAGGCGGTCGTGGAGGGCCGCATCAGCCGCCGCCGCTGGATCGAGATCGCCTGCGCGACCCCGGCCCGGATGTTCGGCCTCTACCCGAAGAAGGGCACCATCGCGCCGGGCTCCGACGCCGACATCGTGCTCTACGACCCGCACGCCGAACAGACCGTCTCCGCACGGACCCACCACATGAACGTCGACTACTCGGCCTACGAGGGCAAGCGCCTCACCGGACAGGTCGTCACCGTGCTGTCCCGCGGTGAACCCGTCATCGACGGCCGGGAGTTCACCGGCCGCGCCGGACACGGCCAGTACATCCCGCGCGGCACCTGCCAGTACCTCATGTGAGCACCCCGCGCCCATCCCACCCGGCCGGCACCGGACCGGCCCGCACCCCAAGGAGCGCCGCAGTGGACTTCGGAGTCGTCCTCCAGCCCGATCCGCCCGCCTCCGCCGTCGTGGAGCTGATGCGCCGCGCCGAGCGCAACGGCTTCCGCTACGGCTGGACCTTCGACTCGGCCGTCCTGTGGCAGGAGCCGTTCGTCATCCACAGCCGCATCCTGGAACACACCGAGCACCTGATCGTCGGCCCGATGGTCACCAACCCCTCCACCCGCACCCCCGAGGTCACCGCCTCCACCTTCGCCACCCTCAACGACATGTACGGCAACCGCACCGTCTGCGGCATCGGACGCGGCGACTCCGCGATGCGGGTGGCCGGCCGGCCACCCAACACCCTGGCGCGGCTGGGCGAGGCGATCGGCCAGATCCGCGACCTGGCCGAGGGACGCGAGACCGACATCGGCGGCCACCGCATCCGCATCCCCTGGGTCACCGACGGCCACCTGCCGGTGTGGATGGCCGCCTACGGCCCCAAGGCACTGGCCATGGCCGGCCGGCTGGCCGACGGCTTCATCCTCCAACTCGCCGACCCCTTCCTCACCGAGTGGATGGTCAAGGCCGTCCGCCGGGCCGCCGCGGACGCCGGCCGCGACCCGGCCGCGATCACCATCTGCGTCGCCGCCCCCGCCTACGTCGGCGACGACCTCGACCACGCCCGCGAACAGTGCCGCTGGTTCGGCGGCATGGTCGGCAACCACGTCGCCGACCTCGTCGCCCGCTACGGCGAACACTCCGGCCTCGTCCCCGACGCACTCACCGACTACATCAGGTCCCGCGAGGGCTACGACTACTCCCACCACGGCCGCACCGGAAACCCCGACACCGCCTTCGTCCCGGACGGAATCGTCGACCGCTTCTGCCTGCTCGGCCCCGCCGAGGCCCACCGCGAGAAACTGCGCGCCCTACGCGACCTGGGCGTCGACCAGTTCGCGCTCTACGCCATGCACGACGCCAAGGAAGCCACCCTCGACGCCTATGGGGCGGAGGTCATTCCGGCCCTCCGCTGAGGCCGCAGCACCCGGCCGACCGGTCCACAGGCGCGACCCCGAGCAGGACAGTCACCCTGTTTCGGGGTCAGCCGCATGCCCGACGCAGGATCACGGGCTCTGTGCCCGCACGTGCCGCGACAGCGCAAGGTGACCCAGTCGTACGGCGGCGAGCGTCACCGGCCCGCAGCAGCCTAGGGCAGGGCCACACCGTGCGATCCGAAAGCCAACGACGTGCCGAAAACCAACGACGTGGAGGCCCCGCAGGTCCTGGAGCGCGGGCCGGCACCCCGTTCGTGTTCGAGCGTGTGTGACGAGAGGGGTTTCAGTGCGCCGTCCGGCCGTTGCCTCTGAAGTCGGCCAGCACACGTCTGCTGGCAGTCGTGAACGGATGATCGGGGCCCAAACTGTTGGCTCTCTTTTGCACGACCTCATCCATAAGGTCCACCGCTGCCTCGACATCGCCAAGGTGGTATTGGATGCGGGCGTGCAGCTGTTGGGCGGAGAGCGCAATAGGGTAATCGGGCCCGAAGCGGCGCTCGTACATCTCCGAGACGAGTTGAATTTCTTCCTCTGCCTCGCGGAGCCGATGAAGTACGTAGAGCGCCCATGCGTGATTGTGCCGTGCACCCAAGGTGACCGTGTGATCCGGGCCGAGGTGGTGCTCGCAGTCCGTAGGCAAGGAAAGCAACGAGACGTTTTCCGGCATTTCGAGTTCGGACTTCGACAACATCGTCAGCAAGCTGGCCTGGGAGCGCAGCGTCAGCGGATGCGCGGGGCCGAGAGATGCCAGCCGGCCGGTGATCGTGGCCCGGAGCAGCGAAAGGGCCTCCGGTCTTTGGCCGAGATTCCCCAGGACCAGCTGGAGCCCGTGGCTGCTCTCCAGAGTGTCCGGGTCAGCAGCCCCGAACAACCGCTCCTGGGTGCCTCTCACCTGACGTAGCACCCGCTCGGCCTCGGCGTACCTGCCCAAACGGAAGAGCGCCCGACCGGCCCTCGAATGCGCGGCCAACACCAGGCGGTGCTCGGCGCCCAGGGTTTCCCGGGACAGCCGCACTGCGCCCTCAGCGGTCTCCCAGGCGGAGAGGTAGTCGCCCGTGCGGTGCAGGGCGGTGGCCAACCGGGTAGCAGTGGCGACCAGTTCAGCCATCGTTGGGGGAGCCGCGCCGTGCCGCAACAGGGCGATGGCGTGGGGACTGAGAAGACGTAACTGCGGGTCCTCCGGGCCGGCGTCCGGCTGCTCCGGAACGGCGGCGTCCAGCAACTTGCTCGCTGTCGTGCTGAGCACCGTGAGTGTTTCCGGCGGCGTGGCGGAGGCAACGCTGTCGAGCAGAACCCCGTGGGTCTGAACACACCGTACGCCGACGTCGATCAGCTCGGTGAGCGATTGATCGAGCAACGCTCGGAGCGCCGATTCCGTACGCGCACGGGGAAACGCGCGGCCAACCTCCGGGTGGTTCAGGAGAGATATCGGCAACGGCTCCGGTGCGAAACGCGCGAGCAAGCGAAGAAGCGTCACCGCTTCAGGCAACCCACGCGCCTCGAAGGTATCGAGTGTGAGGTGCCAGGTGCGCGCCACCAGGTGGCGCGGGTCGTCATCAGACAAGATGTCAGCTCCTTGGTCTATCAGCTCGACGCCTTCTCCTTCCTCGAGGTGGCGCCGGTAGGCATCCATCGTCCAGGGGTCGAGCACTTGGTGGGAGAGGAAGCCGCCCGCCAGCGTCAGTGCGAGGGGCAGGCGGCCCAACTTGTCCGCAATCTCAGCAGCTTGCTTCACCGTGCCGCTCTGTGGTGCCAGGTCGCACAGCACCCTTGCGGCGTCGTCCCGAGGCAGCACCCCGATGTGCTGCAACTCTGCTCCAGGCCACCAACGAGGCGCCGCTCGACGGGTCGTGACCACGACGATGCCGTTGGGGCTGGTGCGCAGCCAGCTCCCGTCCCGCAGGATCTCCGGGTCGTCCGCATTGTCCAGTACCAGTAACCACGGCTCGGTGGAACGGCGGAGGCGTTCCCACACCAGGTCGGCTCCGGGCCGCAAGCCGTTCCTGGCCGCCAGGAGTTCGCCGTCCGTAGCCCCGCGGTCAGCGGCCACCGCGAGCATTCCGGAGCGCAGGCTGGCCCGGTCGGAGGCGTTGACCCAGAGGCCGACACGGCTGTCGCCCTCCGTGGCGAATTGGAAGAAGGCGTAGGCGACGGCGGTTTTGCCGCAGCCCCCCATGCCGTGCAGCACGAAGGCCCGGCCACCACCTCCCGCGGCGGTACTCGAACGCAGGCGTGCCAGCACTTCGGCGCGGTCCCGCAGGACCACGGGTGCCCGACCGACTGCCGGGCGCCGCACGGAGTCGGGGCCGGCGAGGCCCGGTTCCTCGCTGCCGTGGTAGTGGTACTCGCTGATGTGCTGGTCATGGGATGACTGGTAGACGCGGCCGCCGTCCTCGGCGTGGCCGTCCATCGCTCCCTTCATCGCTCATTGATGTGCATGTCGCGGCCGGCTTGGTAGATGCGAGCGCGTCCGGACGCGGTGCCGTGCTGAGTTACGGACGGGGCGCTCGCGTCGGCATGGGGGCTGAACTCGCTGAGCAACGTGCGCAGATCCTCGATGGCTTCCGGATCGGACAGCAACAGTCGGCGGAGATATCCCACCCACTGCATGCGTAGTTCGCCCAGCATCTCTTGGTCGTCCGCCGAGTGGGCGCGCAGCACTTCCTCCTGGCTCACGTCCAGGGCGCGGGAAATGTCTTGGGCTCTTTCCGGCTGCCAGCGCTGCCACATCCGTGTGAAACTATCGCGAGCGTGTTGCCAGGCCTCGGTTGTCATCAGAGTGACAAGGGTGGTTCCAGCGGCTTGTGCGAAGGACGTTAATTCTGCATCCATGGTTCCCCCATTTGGATGATTGGCAGTCTAAAACTCTTACCATAAGGCCACAAATCGGCCCATCGGTGCCCATGGGCGGGTTGCGTTCCTTCCTTGCGGTCAGCATGGTGGCATCGGCAATCCGAACCAGCAAGTGCCTTCAGGGATGCATGACGGAGGCATATGTCGTTGTCGATTTTCCCCGGATGGCTTAGTGGTTGCCCTAGTCGCAGAACGCGTCGGGCGTTACCCTCGGAACGTTCTATCTCATCTCTGGGAGGGGTGTTATGGCCAGGCCGTGGGAAGCTGACCCCATGACGACGTTCAAGCGGCGGCTGGGTAAGTCGCCGCAAGAATTAGGTACCACGACCGATAATCCCGACTGCCCGGACATCTGGGAACTTGAGAACGGAGACGTCGCCATTATCGGCCGAGATCTGACGGATTCGCTGGGGGAAGTGCTGCCGGCGGGTGTTTCGATCGGGAGCGACGAACGTCTCGTGGTCATTCCGAGGAGCATGATGGTCGCAGCGAAGCCGGACATTCCCAGTGTTTGAGTCGTTCCGGCGCAGCGCCTCACAGCATCTGGACCGTCCCAGCTATCACGAGGACTTTCGTCGCCATTATGGGAGCGGAATCAGCTCCTTGCGCAAGCTTGAACGTGGCCAGAACTTCAAAGAGCGAGGCTTTCCCAGTTGGGAGGCCTTTGTGGCTGGTGAATGGCCGAGGGCGATCTCTCTGGTCGAGGAGAAGCGAGAGATCTACTCCGGGCAGTTTCGGAAGGCTGCCGAATTGGGGATTCTGGAACGCCGGATTCGCGTCGTCGAATTCCCCGTCACCCCGTACGTGCAGTGGGAGCTCTTCGTGCTTCGCCTGCGCGTAGAACTGGGCGACAATATCAGAGTCATGGACTCTCGTGACATCTCGGAAATTGAAGCGGAGGGCCTGGTCCCCGAAGTCGTGATCCTGGGCGATGAGGTCATGTACGAGGTGACCTATGACGATGACGGGAACGCTGCGGGAGCAAACCGCATCGCGGATCGAGCGGCAATCGAAGACACCTCCGCCAGTTTCGACGTGCTGTACCAGCGCAGTGAGCCGTTCGGTGAATTCTTCGCTCGTGAAATTGCGCCACTTGACCCTCCGGTGGTCAATGGTCAAGTGGCCGCTCGCTGAGTAGCGGATCGAAATCCTCCGCTGTTTTCGGGAGCACCTTCTCGTTCAGGACGGGCCGCCCATGAGGTGGTCGAGCCGCCCGCCACGCAGGAGAGTGCCTGCCGGTGGGCGGCGGCACGACCGACCGCGCGGGACGCCACGACGGTCACCGCACGCCCCCGGCCGGCGGGCGTCTGCTGACTCCGGCTACGGCACCCGTGTCAGCCACTCCGGGGAGCTGAACTTGCCGGCGGCCAGTTCCTCCGCCCGGGCCAGTTCGCGGGGCGAGACCGAACCCATCGAACCGCCGTACCGGGTCCGGAACGAGGCGATCATCCGGGCGATGACCTCCGCCCGCGGCAGGCCCGTCTGGCGGCGCAGGGGATCCACCCGCTTCTTCGCGCTGGTGGTGCCCTTGTCCGAGAGCTTCTCCTTGCCGATGCGCAGTACCTGGACCATCTTCTCGGCGTCGATGTCGTAGGACATCGTCACGTGGTGCAGCACCGCGCCGTCGCCCGCCGCCATGCGCTTCTGCGCCGCGCCGGCGATCTTCCCGGCCTCGGTGGCGATGTCGTTCAGCGGCTTGTACCACGCTGTGATGCCCATGTCGCCGAGGGCGCCCAGCACCCAGTCGTCCAGATAGGCGTAGCTCTCCGCGAAACTCAGCCCCTGGACCAGGGAGTTGGGGACGCAGAGGGAGTAGGTGATGGTGTTGCCCGGCTCCACGAACATCGCGCCGCCGCCCGAGATCCGCCGGACCACCGTCACGCCGTGCCGTGCGGCGCCCTCCGGATCGACCTCGTTCGCCAGCGACTGGAAGCTCCCGATGATCACCGCCGGGCGGTCCCACTCCCACACCCGCAGCGTCGGCGGTCGCCGCCCCGCCGCGACCTCGGCCGTCAGCACCTCGTCCAACGCCATGTGCAGGGCCGGCGACTGCGGCCCCTCGTGGATGATCTGCCAGTCGAAGTCGGTCCACTCCCGGGCGTCGGCCACCGCCCGGCGCACCGCGACGCCCACCGCTTCGCTGCTGAACCCGAACAGCACCGCCCCGGCGGGCAGCGCCGCGTCGATCCGGGCGGCCAGCCCCCGCGCGTCGGTGTCGGCCGGCGCGCCCTCCAGGGCGCCGTTGATGGCGTCGAGTGCCTCGTCCGGCTCCAGGAAGAAGTCCCCGGCCACCCGGACGCCGCGCAGCGCCCCGTCCACCACCTCCAGGTCGACGACCACCAACTTGCCGCCCGGCACCTTGTACTCACCGTGGTGCTTGCCCTGCACGGCCCTACCGTCCTTCCCGCTCCCGCTGCCGTTCCCCCGCACGGCGCGCGGCCGGCAGCGGCGTCAACCGTAACGCGGGCCGCAGCATTCCCGGCGAAAGGGACCGATCCGGGCGCGATCCGGCATCTTTCGGGGCGTCCGGGGCCGCGCCGGCCACGAGCGTTGCCGCGTCGACGTCAGGCGAGCGCGGCCAACAACCGGGGCAACGCCGTACCGATCGGCTCGCGCACCAACTCGGCGGCGAGCGCGTCGTACGGCGTCGGCTCCGCATTGACGATCACCAGGCGCGCGCCGTGCTCCACCGCCACCCCGGCGAGCGAGGCGGCCGGCTGCACCTGGAGCGTGGTGCCCACCGCGAAGAACACCTCGGCGGCCTTCGCCACGCCCAACGCCGCGCCGAGCACCTGCGGGTCCAGCCGCTCCCCGAACATCACCGTCGCCGACTTCAGGATCCCGCCGCAGACCAGGCACGCCGGATCGGGCTCACCGGCCGCCACCCGCTCCAGCGCCCGCGCCATCGACGACCGGGCGTGGCAGCGGGTGCACGCCACCTCCCGGGCGGTGCCGTGCAGTTCGAGCACCTTGCGGGCCGGCAACCCGGCGAGCTGGTGCAGCCCGTCCACGTTCTGGGTGATCACCCGCACCGGCGTCCCGGACCGCTCCAGCCGGGCCACCGCCTCGTGTGCGGCGTTCGGCCGGGCGCGGAACGCCGGGCTCTCCTGCCGCATCCGCCACGACCGCCGGCGGATCTCCGGATCCGCCATGTACGTGTCGTAGGTGACCAGCTTCTCGGCCTCCGGGTCGCGCCGCCACAGCCCGTTCGGCCCGCGGTAGTCGGGGATCCCGGAGTCGGTGGAGATCCCGGCGCCACTCAGGATCGCCACCAGCGGGCGGCGCGCGGGCCCGTCGTCGGTGCTGCTCATGGGGCGAGCGTACGGAACGGGGCCAGGGGCGGCGACCGGATTCGCCGGCCGCTGCGGCCGGCGGCGCCTCAGCGGGTGACGTCCGGGCGTCAGCCCGGGGCGTGCCGGCGGGCCACCGCCTCCCAGGCCGGGGCGCCACCGGGCAGCGGCCAGCCGCGGGTCAGGCCGAAACCGTCGGACAGCGCGCGCAGTTCGGCGCCGAGCCGCCGCCCCGCCACGGTGATCCGCGTCGCGGCGAGGGGATCGCCGGCCGCCCGCGCCCGCTCCAGGTGGGCCGCGCGCTCCTCGTAGGCGCGCAGCACCGGCGCGTGACCAGGGGCGCCCGGCCCGTCCACCGGCGCCCGGCCCAGCCTCAGCACCTCGGGGCGACCGCCCTCGGCGAGCGCCGCCGCCAGCCGGTCGTGCCCGTCGAGCACCACGAAGGCGTTCAGACCGCTGACCGCCCACAGCAGCACCGGCGGCAGCACCCCCTCGCGGAACTGACGCCGGCAGGCCTTCACCCGCGCCGCGTCCGGCGCGGCCAGCGCACGCAACGGCAGCACGTCGCGCCGGTCCGCCACCGGATCGCCGTAGCCGAACCAGGTGAGGTGGCCCCGGTCCGGGTCGTGCGCCGCCAGCGTTGCCCAGGAGGCGTCCACCGCCCGCGTCCCCATACCGGGCAGTAGCCGCCAGTCACCCGCGTGCAGCGGCCCGTTGGGGCCCGCCGCCCGTAGCGCCGCGGCGAAACGGTGCGCCCAACGGGCCGTCCAGGCGTCCGCGTCGTCCCCGGCGGCGGCCCGTAGTGGCGGCAGCGGGGAGACGTACCGGCCGGTCCGGGCGTAGTGCACCCCGCGGTGCGTCACCCGCTGGCGCGCGAGCAGCACCGTCCGCCCGCCCTGCCGCAGCACCAGCCGCCGGCCCTCGGCGGTCTCCCAGCCCAGCGCCGGCCGGGCCGGTCCGTCCGCGACCAGCGCCAGCCCGTCCCAACGGACCCCGCGGACGGCACGGGGGAGCGAGGTGAGATCCCGGAGCACGGGGGGAGGGTACGGGTGACCGCCCGGCCGCGACGATCCGCGTCGCCGCAACGACCCACGACGAGGAGCCCCCGTGTTCACCACCCGCCCCACGCTCCAAGGCACCTTCGGCATGGCCGCCACCACCCACTGGTTGGCGTCCCAGTCCGCGATGGCCGTCCTGGAGGACGGTGGCAACGCCTTCGACGCCGCCGTCGCCGCCGGATTCGTGCTGCACGTCGTCGAACCGCACCTCAACGGTCCGGCCGGCGAAGTGCCCGTCATCCTGGCCCCGGCGGGCGGACCGGTACGGGTGCTGTGCGGACAGGGCCCGGCCCCGGCCGGAGCCAACGTGGCGCACTACACCTCCCTCGGCCTCGACCTGGTGCCCGGCACCGGGCCGCTCGCCGCCGCCGTCCCCGGCGCCTTCGACGCCTGGATGCTGCTGCTGCGCGACCACGGCACCAAGTCCCTGGCCGACGTGCTCCGTTACGCCATCGGGTACGCCGAACACGGCCACCCCGCCGTCGAACGCGTCGGGGAGACCGTCCAGACCGTCCGCACGCTCTTCGCGACCGAGTGGACCTCCTCCGCCGAGCTCTACCTGCCCGGCGGCCGCGCCGTCCGCCCGGGCGAACTCCTCACCAACCGGCCGCTGGCCGCCACCTGGCGCCGCCTCCTCACCGAGGCCGGCGCCGCCGCCACCGACCGCGCCGCCCAGATCGACGCCGCCCGCCGCATCTGGCGCGAGGGCTTCATCGGCGAGGCGCTCGCCGGCTTCGCCGCCCGGCCCACCATGGACACCTCCGGCGAACGGCACGCCGGCACCCTCACCGGCGACGACCTGGCCGCCTACCGCGCCACCTACGAGGACCCGGTGACCTACGACTGGCAGGGGTGGACCGTCGCCAAGGCCGGCGGCTGGACGCAGGGGCCGGTCCTCCTCCAGCAACTCGCCCTGCTGCCCGAGGAGTTGCCCGCACACGGCAGTCCCGAGTACGTCCACCTGCTCGTCGAGGGCAGCAAGCTCGCGATGGCCGACCGCGAGGCGTGGTACGGCGACGCCGCCGACGTCCCGCTCGCCACCCTGCTCGGGGACGACTACAACGCCGCCCGGCGGGCCCTGATCGGCGACCGCGCCTGCGCCGCGCTGCGGCCCGGCAGCCCCGACGGCCGCACCCCGCGGCTGAGCAAGCACGCCCTGGCGGTGGCCACCGGCACCGCTGGCTTCGATCCGCTCGGCGTGTCGGCGAGCGGCGCCGGGGAGCCGACCGTGGCCCGTGGCACGGGCGCCCCGCCGGCCGTCGCCCCCGAGGTCGACCGCGACGGCACCACCCGCGGCGACACCTGCCACATCGACATCGTCGACCGCTGGGGCAACTTCGTCTCCGCCACCCCCTCCGGCGGGTGGCTGCAATCCAACCCGGTCGTCCCCGGCCTCGGTTTCCCGCTCGGCACCCGCCTGCAAATGGCCTGGCTGGAGGAGGGCCTGCCCAACACCCTCACCCCCGGGCGCCGCCCCCGCACCACCCTCACCCCCTCCCTCGCCCTGCGCGACGGCGTCCCCGTCATGGCGTTCGGTACCCCGGGCGGCGACCAGCAGGACCAGTGGCAACTGCACTTCTTCCTCTCCGTCGCCCTGCGCCCGCAGGTCCGCGGCGGACTCGACCTCCAAGGCGCCATCGACGCCCCGAACTGGCACAACGACTCCTTCCCCGGCTCCTTCTTCCCGCGCGGCATGCGCCCCGGCAGCGTCACCGTCGAATCCCGGATCGGCGACCCGGTCATCGCCGGACTGCGCCGGCGCGGCCACGACGTCACGGTGGGCCCCGCCTGGTCGGAGGGGCGGCTGAGCGCGGTGGCCCGCGACCCCCGCACCGGAGTGCTGTCGGCCGCCGCCAATCCGCGCGGCATGCAGGGGTACGCCGTCGGCCGCTGACCCCTCTCAGCCCGGCCCCACGCCCCGGCGCGACCACCGAAATGGGGCCTGACCTGGAACGACGTCGGCGGGGCGGGTACGGACGGGGCCCTCGGCGGGGCTCCGGCCGCACCCGCCCGTGGCCCGGAGGGCACCGGGAGTTCACCCGGCGTCCGGCTGGAGTGTCAGTGGCTCGTGGTTCGATGGACGCATGATCGAAGCACTGCACACCCGCCATCAGGGAGACACCACGGGCCTCACCGACGTCGTCACCCCCCTCCCCACCGCCGCCACGCCCGGCGCCACCGAGCCCGCCGCGTCCGACCCCACCGGCCTCGACCTCTCCGGCCTGGACCTGGCCGCCGTCGAGACCGCCGTCCGACAGGCCGCGGCCGACGAGATCACGCCCCGCTTCCGGCAGCTCGCCGCCGAGGACATCGTCGAGAAGAACGGCCCGCACGACCTCGTCACCATCGCCGACCGACGCGCAGAGGAACACCTCACCGCCGCCCTCACCGCCCTGCTGCCCGGCTCCCGGGTGGTCGGCGAGGAAGCCGTGCACGCCGACCCCACGGTCCTCGACGCGCTCCACGGCGACGCCCCCGTCTGGATCGTCGACCCGGTCGACGGCACCCGCCAGTTCGTCCACGGCGACCCCGGCTTCGCGACCCTGGTCGCCCTCGCCCACCACGGCGAGGTCCTCGCCTCCTGGACGTACGCCCCGGCCCTCGACCAGATGGCGATCGCCCGCCGCGGCGCCGGCGCCTGGCTCAACGGCGAGCGGCTGCACGCCGGCCACCCCGCCCCGGGCGCCACCCTCGAAGTCGCCACCTCCCACCCCGACTTCACCACCGACGACCAGAAGCGCGTGCTCGCCGGCCTCGACGTCCCCGGCGTCGCCCCCCGCCCCTGCGGCTCCGCGGGCCTGGAGTACCTCCACATAGCCCTCGGCCGGCTCGACGCCACCGCCTTCAGCTGGCAGAACTCCTGGGACCACGCCGCCGGACTCCTCCTCGTCCACGAAGCGGGCGGCGCCAGCGGCACGGTGGCCGGTCAGCCCTTCCGCATCGAAGGCGGCAACGCCCTGCCCTTCACCGCGGCCCGGGACGCCGAAACGGCCCGGCGTATCCTCGGACTGCTGGCTGCCGCCAACTGACCCTCACCGACGAGGGTCGGACACGAGGGGAGTGGCGCAGGTGCCGACGATGCTCGATGCCGTCGTGATCGGAGCGGGGCCCAACGGCCTGACGGCGGCGGTCGAACTCGCCCGCCGCGGCATGTCCGTAGCGGTCTTCGAAGCCCGCGACACCATCGGCGGCGGAGCCCGCACCGAGGAACTGACCCTCCCGGGCTTCCGCCACGACCCCTGCTCCGCGGTGCACCCACTGGGCGTGGGCTCACCCGCCTTCCGCGCCATGCCCCTGGAGCGGTACGGCCTGCAATGGCTCCACCCCGACCTGCCCATGGCGCACCCCTTCCCCGACGGCACCGCCGCCGTCCTCGCGCACTCCGTCGGCGAGACGGCCATGTCCTTCGGCCCCCGCGACGCCGGCACCTACCGCCGGCTCATCGCCCCCTTCACCGGCAAGTGGGACGCCATGGCCCACGACTTCCTCCGCACCCAGTGGCTGGGCCTGCCCCAGGACCCCGTCACCTACGCCCGCTTCGGCCTGGTCGCCATGCAGCCGGTCACCCTCCTCAACCGCCGCTTCCAGGACGAGAAGGCCCGCGCCCTGCTGGCCGGCCTCGCCGCCCACGCCATCGCCCCGCTCCGCGGCTTCGGCACCAGCGGCCTGGCCCTGATGTTCGCCCTGGCCGCCCACGCCAACGGCTGGCCGGTGCCCCGCGGCGGCTCCCAGGCCATCTCCGACGCCCTCGCCGGACTGCTCCGCGCCCACGGCGGCGCCGTCCACACCGACTTCGAGGTCAAGCGCCTGGACGACCTCCCGCCGGCCCGCGCCTACGTCTTCGACACCTCCCCGACCGCCCTCGCCCGGATCGCCGGCCTCGGCAACGCCTACCGCGACGTCACCTACGGCCCCGGCGTCTTCAAGATCGACTACGCGCTGTCCGGCCCCGCCCCCTGGACCGCCGAGGAAGCCCGCCGCGCCGGCACCGTCCACATCGGCCCCACCAGCGGCGAGATCTCCGCCGCCCTCAACGCCGCCAGCGACGGCCGCGACCCCTCCGTCCCCTTCCTCATCACCGCCCAACCCAGCCTCATCGACCCCACCCGCGCGCCCGACGGCCAGCACACCTTCTGGGCCTACGGCCACGTCCCGAACGGCTGGCAGGGCGACGCCACCGACGTCGTCGAGCGCCAGATCGAGCGTTTCGCCCCCGGCTTCCGCGACCTCGTCCTCGCCCGCGCCGTCGCCGGCCCGCCGCAACTCGCCGCCCGCAACGCCAACTACGTCGGCGGCGACACCGCCACCGGCTCCGCCGCCGGCCTCCGCCTCCTCATCCGCCCCAAGCTCACCCGCGTCCCCTACGAGACCGCCCACCCCGCCGTCTTCCTCTGCTCCCAGGCCACCCCACCCGGCCCCGGCGTCCACGGCATGTCCGGCCACTACGCCGCCAAGGCGGTCTGGCGCCGCCTCCGCAGCAGCCACCGCTAGGCCCGGAGGCCCACCGACCGCCCCACCCACCGGCCCTGCCCGCCGGCCCCGCCCTCCACCGACGCGCCTCCCGACGAACGGCGGACGGGGAACGGCCACCAACGAACGGCCACCAACGAACAGCGGACGGCGAACAGAGACGGAGCACCGCACCACCTACGCTCAACACCATGCACACCCGTCTCACCCTCACCCAGGGCGACATCACCCAGCAGACCGTCGACGCCGTGGTCAACGCCGCCAACTCCTCGCTCCTGGGCGGCGGGGGAGTGGACGGCGCCATCCACCGCCGCGGCGGCCCGGAGATCCTCGCCGAGTGCCGCGCCCTGCGCGCCAGCCGCTACGGCCGTGGCCTGCCCACCGGCCAGGCCGTCGCCACCACCGCCGGCCGACTCCCCGCCCGCTGGGTGATCCACACCGTCGGACCCGTCCACTCCGCCACCGAGGACCGCAGCGACCTCCTGGCCTCCTGCTACGCGCAAGCCCTGCGCACCGCCGCCGAACTCGGCGCCCGCACCGTCGCCTTCCCCGCCATCTCCACCGGCGTCTACCGCTGGCCGATCGCCGACGCCGCCCGCACCGCCGTCGCCACCGTCCGCGCCACCGTCGCCACCACCCCAGAGGCCTTCGACGAGATCCGCTTCGTGGTCTTCGACGACCGTTCCCACGCCGCGTACCAAACGGCCCTGGCCGAGCACTGACCCGCAGCGGGCCGGTGCGGCCCGGAGCGGCCCACCGCGTCCCGGTGCGGCACGGCCCGGAGCGGCCCGCCCGGAGCCGCCCCGAAGGCGACCCGACCCCGGCGGCCACCCGAGAAACCGCCCCGAGCCGGCAACCGGCGTCCAGCCTGATGAGCCGAGGTTCATGTCGGATTTCCGCCAGCCCATCCCACCCGGCTGAGGAATCCTGGAGGACATGCACACCGACACCGAGCGCTGTCTGCGCGCCGTGCAATCCAAGGACGCCCGCTTCGACGGATGGTTCTACACCGCGGTCCTCACCACCGGCATCTACTGCCGGCCCAGCTGCCCGGTAGTGCCCCCCAAGCCCGAGAACATGCGCTTCTACCCCAGCGCCGCCGCCGCCCAACAAGCCGGCTTCCGTGCCTGCAAACGCTGCCGCCCGGACGCCAGCCCCGGCTCCCCGCAGTGGGACGAACGCGCCGACCTGGTCGCCCGCGCCATGCGCCTGATCGGCGACGGAACCGTCGACCGCGAAGGCGTCCCCGGCCTCGCCGCCCGCCTCGGCTACAGCCCCCGCCAGATCGAACGCCAACTACGCGCCGAACTCGGCGCCGGCCCCCTCGCCCTGGCCCGCGCCCAGCGCGCCCAAACCGCCCGACTGCTGATCGAGACCACCTCGCTCCCCATGGCCGAGATCGCCTTCGCCGCCGGATTCGCCAGCATCCGCGCCTTCAACGAAACCGTCCGCGAGGTCTTCGCCCTCTCCCCGACCGAACTCCGCGGCCGCGCCCGCCCCGGCCCCCGCACCGCCGCCCCCGGCACCCTCACCCTGCGGCTCCCCTTCCGCCAGCCGCTCAACCCCGACAACCTCTTCGGACACCTCGCCGCCACCGCCGTCCCCGGCGTCGAGGAATGGCGCGACGGCGCCTACCGCCGCACCCTCGACCTCCCCTACGGACACGGCATCGTCGCCCTCGCGCCCCGCCCCGACCACATCGACTGCCGCCTCGCCCTCACCGACCTCCGCGACCTGGCCGGCGCCATCGCCCGCTGCCGCCGGCTACTCGACCTCGACGCCGACCCCGAAGCCGTCGACGGACTGCTGCGCACCGACCCGCAACTCGCCCCCCTGGTCGACAAGGCCCCCGGCCGCCGAGTGCCGCGCACCACCGACCCCGACGAGTTCGCGGTCCGCGCCGTCCTCGGACAGCAGGTCTCCACCGCCGCCGCCCGCACCCACGCCGGCCGCCTGGTCCGCGCCCACGGCGAACCCGTCGACGACCCCGCCGGCGGCCTCACCCACCTCTTCCCGACCCCCACCGCGCTCGCCGGACTCGATCCGGAAACCCTCGCCATGCCCCGCACCCGCCGCGTCACCCTCACCGGCGTCGTCGCCGCCCTCGCCGCCGGCACCCTCCACCTCGACGTCGGCAGCGACCGGGACGAGGCCCGCGCCCGCCTCGCCGAACTCCCCGGCATCGGCCCCTGGACCGTCGAATGCGTCGCCATGCGCGCCCTCGGCGACCCCGACGCCTTCACCCCCACCGACCTCGGCCTGCGCCGCGCCGCCGCCGGCCTCGGCATGCCCGCCACCCCCGCCGCCCTGATCCGGCACTCCGCCCGCTGGCGCCCCTGGCGCGCCTACGCCGTCCAGTACCTCTGGGCGACCGACGACCACCCCATCAACCACCTCCCCGCGAAGTGAGCCCCACCATGCCCGCACCCAGCACGGCCCCCACCGGCCCCGTCACCCACACCGTCCTCGACGACACCCCCGTGGGCCCGCTCACCCTCGTCGCCGACGGCGACGCCCTCACCGGTCTCTACATGACCGACCAACGCCACCGCCCGCCCGAGGAGAACTTCGGCTCCCCGGCCGACCCCACCGAACCGCCCTTCGCCCGGACCATCACCCAACTCCGCGCCTACTTCCGGGGCGAACTGACCGCCTTCGACCTGCCGCTCGCACTGCACGGCACCCCGTTCCAACGCCGCGTCTGGGCCGCCCTGTGCACCATCCCGTACGGCGAGACCCTCTCCTACGGGCAGCTCGCCGAACGGCTCGGCAACCCGGCCGCCTCCCGCGCCGTCGGCCTGGCCAACGGCCGCAACCCCGTCGGCATCATCGTCCCCTGCCACCGCGTCGTCGGCGCCAACGGCAGCCTCACCGGCTACGGCGGCGGCCTCGACCGCAAGCGCCGCCTCCTCACCTTCGAACGCGCCGCCGACGGCCTCTTCCCCGCGGACACGTGCGTCTGACCCCCGACCGCACCACCCCCCCGGACGGCCCTGACCACTGCCGGGCCGCCCCGCCCGCCCCGGCGGCCCGGGAACTCCCTGAACCCCCCTGGACCCCTGGCCCCTTGACCCCCGGGAACTCCCGGGCGCTCCAAGGCACTCATCAGGTCACGGCGCGGTCCCTGCCGTCCCCGCGTCCGACCCTCACGCGTCGCCCGACGGTGCGAGCCCGCCCAGCAGCGCCCGCACCGTCGCCGCCGCGAACTCCGCCTCGTCCTCCGGCCGCAGCGCACCGGCCGGCGCCTCCCCGTCGAAGAACAGGTCGAGGAACGCCCGGTGGAAGCAGGCCCCGATCAGCAGGTTGGCCGCCGCGTGCGGATCGACCGCCGCCGAGACCCGACCCAGTTCCTGCTCCGCCGCCAGGTACGCCGCCAGCTGCCGGCTCGCGTTGTGCGGCCCGACGGAACCCAGCTCGTCGAGCTTGCGCCGGTGCGTAGCCAGCAGCTCCGGACTGGCGAACAGCGAGGCCGCGATCGGGAACGACCGCCGGTAGAAGCGCACGGCGGCCAGCACCACCTCCGTGAGGTGCCCGGCCGGACCGCGTTCGTCCCCCGCCCGGTCCGGCAGCTCCGCCAGCGCGTCCGCGAGCTGCGGCACCCGCTCGTGCAGCACCTGCACGAAGATCTCTTCCTTGCTCCGGAAGTGCTTGTACAGGGCCGCCTCGGAGCACCCCGCCTCCTTGGCGAGCTGCTTGGTCGTGGTGTGCGCCAATCCCACGCTCGTCATCAGCGCGGCGGCGGCATCAAGGATGCGGGAGCGCGTCAGAGCGCCTCCGGACAGCGGGGCGGCGGCTTCAGGGCTCATGGGGCGACTCTACATTGACAGGTGAGTAAGCACTCACTCACACTAGTGGGTGAGCGCTCACTCACCCTCGTTCTCCCTCGGGGGTGTCCAGGGCAGAACACCGGAGGAGCCATGAGAATCACCGTCGTCGGAGCTTCGGGCGGCATCGGCCGACACCTCGTCAGCCAGGCACTGGCCGACGGGCACGAGGTGACCGCCGCGCTGCGCAGCCCGGCGAAGCTGACCGAGCGTCACCCGCGCCTGACGGTCGTCCGCGCCGACGCGCTCGACGCGACGTCCGTCAAGCCCGCGGTCGAGGGCGCCGACGCGGTCCTCTCCGGCATCGGCCAGGTGGGCCGGCACGATCCACTGCGGCCCGCCTCCACCTCGGCCCGCGCGGTCAGCGAAGCCATGGCGGCGACCGGCGTGCGCCGCCTCCTCGTCGTCAGCGCCGGCCCGCTCAACCGCACCGGCACCGGCCAACCGTTCCTCAGCCACCGCGTCTTCAGCCCGTTGCTCTGGGCGATCCTCAAGGAGCTCTACACCGACCTCGAACGCATGGAGGCGGTACTCCGCGGGACCGACCTCGACTGGACCGTCGTACGCCCGCCCCGCCTGCTCGACAAGCCGGGCACCGGCCGCTACCGCCACGCCGTCGAAGCCGGCCCGGCCGGCAGCTCCGTCCCCCGCGCCGACGTCGCCCGCGCCATGCTCGACCTCGTCCCCGACACCACCACGTACGCACGCGCGGTGGGCGTCAGCAGCTGACCTGCCGCCTGCTGCGGCCGACTGCCAGGCCCCACCTCACCCCCGGGCGCCGCCCCCGCCCCCGCCCCGGCCCCCGCGGCGTGCACGCCCTCCCGGCTACGCCCCTCCCTGCCACCCCTCGCCGTACCGCCGCCCCGCCCCGGAACGCCGTCACACTGAAGCCGCCGCCCCGGAACGCCGTCGCTGAACCCTCCACCCTGTGCCCGGCTCCGACCCTCGGCTCCCCCCCATCCGACCCCATCCGAACGCCTCACGGGTGCCCCACCCCACCGACGCCCCCACCTTCTTCCGCTCCCCGTAGATTCGCCCCCTGTGTAGTCCCCCTCGCCCCGCCCCGTCTCCCTTCCGTCCCCTCCCGACCCCCTCACCCCTCCGCAGCGACCACCTCCCGTACCTCGTCCACCAGGCGTTCGGCCAGAGTGAGGGAGTGGTGCAACTGGGCCTTGGTGCGGCCGAGTTCGCCGAGGACGGTGCTGGCGCGGGTGGCGAAGTCCGGTGGGGTGTGGGGGAGGGTGGCGACGGTGGCCAGAGCTCCCTTTTCGTTGAGGCACCAGATGCGGTGGTGGGCGTGGAGGGCCTGGACGAGGGCGCCGATGGCCCGGGAGAGGCACAGGGAGGCGTGCAGGACGTCCGTGGCGGCGGACGACTTGGCCGCCATCGCCACCGAGAATCTCGCGTCCCACACGGCGGTACCGGTCAGTGCGGCGCGCAGGGGTTCCGGGTACGTGCGGGTCGCGTCCTTGAGGCCGGTCAGCTCCCCGGTGTCGTCGACCAGGACCTGGCCGAGGGCGACTTCGCCCGGATAGGCGGGGGACCAGAAGCCGAGCGGGTGCCCGGCCTGCATGCCGGTTTCGTAGCGGCCGGCGCGACAGTCCTCCCACACCTGCCGCACCCGGTCGACGTCCCGGAAGATCCAGTCCACGTGGCTGCCGTCGGGCAGCACCAGCCACGCGCCGCCGTTCACCCAGGGGCCCCAGGCGCCCGGTGGGTGGATCTCGATGGGGCTGCCGGTCACGTCGGCGGCCAGTGCCTCCAGGGCCGGGAGATCGGGGGTCCCTCGGTAGTAGATCCCCAGATCCCAGTCGGAATCGGGGCGGTTGGTTCCTCGTGCGCGGCTGCCCCCGAGCATGACCCCGATGACGCCCGGCACCCGCGCGATGCGTGCCGCGATCTCTTTCATGGGAATGAGGCTAGGCGGCGGGCGGGTGGCAGGAATCAACCCACGGTTCTCACACCGGGGTATGAGGCGCTCGGCGAAAGGCCGTCCTCCCGTGCTGAGAGCGGCGCTCCTCCCGCGATGCGAGCCCTGCTCCTGCGCTCCTCCGGCGTCCCGGCCCTTCATCGGGTTCTCTGGTCGAGCGTTGCCACACACCGGCACAGGCACCGGCACCAGCACAGGCACCGGCACCGAAGTCCGTCCGGCCGTCGGGATCGACCCCCTCCGGGACGCGCGGACCAGGGCGGGCCCGTGGGTACGGCAGCACCACGGCGCGGGCCACCGCCCCGCGGTGCTCGCACGCCGCCGGTGGGAGCGTCCCGCGCGCGGAGAGGCCAGGGAGGCCGGAGAGGCCGGGGAGGTCAGGCCGGCGGCAGGCCGTCTTCGAGTTCCAGGGGGCCGTGGCCGTGTTCCAGGGCGTCCAGGGCGCCGCGGACCCGCAGGCGCAGGTCGTCGGCCAGCAGTGTCGTGGCCTCGTCCCAGTGGACCAGGCGCCAGGACAGCAGTTCCTCCTCCTGGAGCCGGATGGCGGCGAACTGGTCCGCGTCCAGCACCCCGCCGTCGAAGAGGTAGCAGACCAGCGGTGGCCGCGTCGCGCTGCGGACCCAGTCGACGGCGAGCAGCCGGCCGAGTTCCACGTCCAAGCCGATCTCCTCGACGGTTTCGCGGCGGGCGGCCTGGCGGGGCGATTCTCCGGTGTCCGACTCGATGGTGCCGCCGGGCAGGACCCAGGTGTCGCGGTAGTTGGGCTCCACGAGCAGGAGGCGGCCCTCGGCGTCGCGGAAGAGCGCCGCCGCGCCCGCGAGGACGCGGGGCAGGCCGGCGATGTAGGTGGCGTAGTCGTCGTCCGTGGTCGTCACGGCGGTGAGCCTAGGGGGTGGTCGGCTTGCGGGAGAAGCGAGGGCCAGAGGTGGGAGGGGGTGCGGACGCGCCGGTGATCTTGGTCGGCTCTGTTCGCCGGGGCGTCGGGCGGATAAGGTCTCAACGGCGCGACTGCCAGTTCGAAAGCAAGGGGAAACACGGTGGCGGACGCAGCAAGGACAAACACAGCACACGTGCTGATCGCCGCGGACAAGTTCAAGGGCTCGCTCACGGCCGTCGAGGTCGCCGAGCACGTCACGACCGGGCTGCGGCGCGTGGTCCCCGAGCTGGACGTGGCGGCGGTGCCGGTCGCGGACGGCGGCGACGGGACGACCGCGGCGGCCCTCGCGGCCGGTTTCACCCGCCACGAGGCGCGGGTCACCGGGCCCACCGGCGAGCCGGTGACGGCCACCTTCGCGCTGCGCGAGGACGGTACGGCGGTGGTCGAGATGGCCGAGGCATCCGGTCTCCAGCACCTCCCGAAGGGCGTCTTCGCACCGCTCACGGCCACCACGTACGGCACCGGTGAGCTGCTGCTCGCCGCGCTGGACGCGGGGGCGACCTCGATCGTCTTCGGGGTGGGCGGCAGCGCCACGACGGACGGCGGCGCGGGCATGCTGGCGGCGCTGGGCGCCCGGTTCCTGGACGCCGACGGGGCGCCGGTCGGTCCGGGCGGCGGCGGGCTGCGCGACCTCGCCACGGCCGACCTGTCGGGGCTCGACCCGCGGCTGGCCCGTACGGAGATCGTGCTCGCCAGTGACGTCGACAATCCGCTGACCGGCCCCAAGGGCGCGCCGGCGGTCTACGGCCCCCAGAAGGGCGCGAGCCCCGAGGACGTCGCTGTCCTGGACGGTGCGCTGGCGCACTTCGCCGAGGTACTGGAGCGCGTCGTCGGCGCCAAGGCCGCCGCGCACGCGCTGGCGCCTGGTGCCGGGGCCGCGGGCGGCATCGGCTACGGCGCGCTGGTCGGGCTGGACGCCGCGTTCCGGCCGGGCATCGACGTGATGCTGGACGTGCTGGGCTTCGCGCCGGCGCTGGCCCGGGCCACGTTCGTGATCACCGGTGAGGGGTCGCTGGACGAGCAGACCCTGCACGGCAAGGCGCCGGCCGGGGTGGCCGCGGCGGCGCGGGCGGCGGGCATCGACGTGGTCGCGGTCTGCGGGCGGCTCCAGCTGTCCCAGGAGGCGCTGTCCGCGGCCGGTATCCAGCGCGCGTACGCCCTGACGGACCTGGAGTCGGATCCGGCGCGCTGCATGGCCGAGGCGGGTCCGCTGCTGGAGCGGTCCGCGGAGCTGCTGGCGCGGGACTTCCTGGTCTGAGCCGGCTCCCGCGGCGGGCCTCGTCAGCCACCGACGAGGCCCGGGTCCCGGGACCGCACGGGGCCCCGCCTCCTAGGGCAGGCCCCACCTGCCGCGCCTCGTACGAGGGGCGCGCCACGCGAAGAGGCCCCGAGCGGAACGTTCCGCTCGGGGCCTCTCGGCGTTCTCGGTGGGTGCCGCCGGGGCGGCCCGCCGTCAGGGCTGGTGCGCTGCGTGCGACTCGGCACGCGACTCGCGGCGGTTGTCGCGGAAGGTGTTGACCCTCCGGGCCGTCGCGAAGACCGGGATCATGGCGCCCAGCACGATCTGCAGGGAGCAGCCGGTCTGGAGGAGCAGCTGGCCGCCGGGGGCGTCCAGGGCCCAGGCGGCGAGCATGCCCATGCTGAGCACGATCCAGCTGAGCATGGCCACCGCGAGCCGGCCGCGCGGCTTGGGGTACTCGACCCGGCTCACCATCAGCCAGGCCACCCCGATGATCGCCAGCAGGGTCGGCAGGAACGGCAGCTCCAGCAGCACGATGGCGACGACGGTCAAGGCGCCGAACGGGCTCGGCATCCCCTGGAAGATGCCGTCACGGATCGTGACGCAGGAGAAGCGGGCGAGGCGCAGCACGACCGCCAGGAGGACGACGACCGCCGCTACGACCGACACCTTCTGGTGCGCGTCCTGGGCGACCATGCCCCAGGTCACGACGAAGTAGGCGGGCGCCAACCCGAAGCTGATGAGGTCCGACAGGTTGTCGAGTTCGGCCCCCATCGCCGAGGCCCGCAGCTTGCGCGCCACCAGCCCGTCGAAGAGGTCGAAGATCGACGCCAGGAGCATCAGGATCACGGCCATTGCCGCGCTGTGCCGCGCCATCCCGCCGTCCTCGGTGCCCGTCAGGTGCGGGATGAGGACGCCGGTGGTGGTGAAGTACACGGCCATGAAGCCGCAGATGGCGTTGCCGAGCGTGAGGGTGTCCGCTATTGACAACCGCGTGGACAGCGGCATGTCATCGTCGTCCCCGTCGTTCTCCGGCGCCCAGCCCGCCTGGGTCTCGGGATCAATCACGGTCAAGGCGAGTCACCCCCGCGGTCGTGGTCTGACCGACCTCGACGGCCGGCTCGATGCCCTCCGGAAGGTAGACGTCCACCCGCGAGCCGAAGCGGATCAGTCCGATGCGCTCGCCCTGCTCGACCTTGGTGCCCTGGGGCATGTAAGGCACGATGCGGCGGGCGACCGCGCCGGCGATCTGCACCATCTCGATGTCGCCGAGTTCGGTGTCGAAGTGCCAGACGACCCGCTCGTTGTTCTCGCTCTCCTTGTTGAACGCGGGAACGAATCCGCCGGGGATGTGTTCCACGGACGTCACCGTGCCGGCCAGCGGCGCACGGTTGACGTGGACGTTCAGCGGGCTCATGAAGATCGCGACGCGGGTGCGCCCGTCCTTCCACGGCATGATGCTCTGCACCACGCCGTCGGCCGGAGAGATGACGCGCCCCTGCGCGATCTCTCGCTCCGGGTCGCGGAAGAACCACAGCATGCCCGCCGCGAGTGCGGTGGTGGGCACGGCGACGGCGGCCCAGCGTCCCGAGCGACGGGACCGGGCCAGGCTGACCGCTGCCGTTGCCACGGTCGGGAGGAGCCACGGCGATGCTCCGCGCGCGAGGCGGACGCGACCGCGTTGTGCAGAGGATTGGCTGTGGGGCATGGATGACCTTCGTAGCGGAGGATGCCGCGTATGGATACGGGGGACGGCGGCTTTCCTGGGATGCTATCGGTTGCGAGCGGCAACTGGCCAAGAGCCAGAGCCAATCCGTGGCCGAAGAACGATGACACGGTGTGATCTTTATCTAGCGGAAAACGACCCAAACGGGACGTTCAGCCCTGGATTCGGTACTCCTCAAGTAGCCGTCGCCCGATGATCATTTTCTGGATCTCGGCCGTACCCTCGCCGATCAGGAGCATCGGGGCCTCCCGGTAGAGGCGCTCGATCTCGTACTCCTTGGAGAAGCCGTAGCCGCCGTGGATGCGGAAGGAGTCCTCGACCACCTCCTTGCAGTACTCGGAGGCGAGGTACTTGGCCATGCCCGCCTCAAGGTCGTTTCGTTGCCCCGAGTCCTTTTTGCGTGCGGCATTAACCATCATGGCATGCGCGGCCTCCACCTTTGTCGCCATTTCAGCGAGTTTGAACTGAATTGCCTGATGCTGGGCAATCGGCTTGCCGAAGGTGTGTCGCTGCTGTGCGTACGACACGCCGAGCTCGAAGGCGCGCTGGGCGACTCCGCAGCCACGCGCAGCCACATTGACCCGGCCCACCTCGACGCCGTCCATCATGTGATAGAAGCCACGTCCGGTCTCGCCGCCGAGAACCCGGTCCGCCGGAATGCGGAGCCCGTCCATGATCAGTTCAGTGGTGTCGACGCCCTTGTAGCCCATTTTCTCGATCTTGCCGGGAATGGTCAGGCCCGGTCGGACCTCGCCGAAGCCCGCCTCCTTCTCCACCAGGAAGGTCGTCATCGACTTGTGCGGGGCGGTGCCTTCCGGATGTCCCTCGTCCGTTCGGCACAAAACCGCCACGAGGGTGGAGGAGCCACCGTTGGTGAGCCACATCTTCTGGCCGTTGAGGACGAAGTCCGCACCGTCCCGCACGCCCTTGGAGGAAATGGCCGACACGTCGGAACCGAGGGCCGGCTCCGACATCGAGAAGGCGCCCCGGATCTCACCCGCCGCCATCTTCGGAAGGAAATGGTCCTTCTGCTCCTGCGTGCCGTGCTGCTTGAGCATGTACGCCACGATGAAGTGGGTGTTGATGATGCCGGAGACGCTCATCCAGCCGCGGGCGATCTCCTCGACCGTCAGCGCGTAGGTGAGCAACGACTCGCCGAGGCCGTCGTACTCCTCGGGGATCATCAGGCCGAACACGCCGAGTTCCTTCAGTCCCTCGACGATCTGCGTCGGGTACTCGTCGCGGTGCTCCAGCTCCGTGGCGACCGGAATGATCTCCTTGTCCACGAATTCGCGGACGGTGGAGAGGATTTCCCGCTGGATGTCGTTCAGACCCTCGGTCCGTGCCAGGCGTGCCATCCGGTCACTTCTCCTTCCGGGCCACGGGGGCCTTGAGCTCGGGGCGGCCGGGCTGCTCGCCGCCGCGCTCCTCGATGTAGGTGGCGGTGGGCACCATCACCTTGCGCCTGAAGACGCAGACCAGGGTGCCGTCCTGCTTGTAGCCCTTGGTCTCGACGTAAACGATGCCGCGGTCGGACTTGGACTTCGACGGCGTCTTGTCCAGCACCGTGGTCTCGCCGTAAAGCGTGTCGCCGTGGAACGTGGGCGCCACGTGCTTCAGCGATTCGATCTCCAGATTGGCAATGGCCTTTCCGGAGACGTCCGGCACCGACATGCCCAGCAGGAGGGAGTAGACGTAATTGCCGACGACCACGTTCTTTCCGAAATCGGTGGTCCGCTCGGCGTAATTGCTGTCCATGTGCAGCGGGTGGTGGTTCATGGTCAGCAGGCAGAACAGGTGGTCGTCGTATTCGGTCACCGTCTTGCCCGGCCAGTGCTTGTAGACGTCGCCGACGGTGAACTCTTCGTAGGTGCGGCCGAACTGCATCGCGCTCATGCCTCCGGGGCTTCGAAAGTGGATGTGCGGGCCATGCCGGCGGCCCGGCCCTTTCCGGCGATGACCAGCGCCATTTTGCGGCTCGCCTCGTCGATCATTTCGTCGCCGAGCATCGCCGAGCCCTTCTTCCCGCCCGCCTCGGACGTACACCACTCGTACGCGTCCAGGATCAGTTCGGCGTGGTCGTAGTCCTCCTGGGACGGCGAGAAGACCTCGTTGGCCGCCTCGACCTGACCCGGGTGCAGCACCCATTTGCCGTCGAAGCCCAGCGCGGCCGCCCGGCCGGCCACCGCGCGGAACCCGTCGACGTCCTTGATCTGGAGGTAAGGGCCGTCGATGGCCTGGAGGTTGTGGGTGCGGGCCGCCATCAGGATGCGCATCAGGATGTAGTGGTAGGCGTCCGCCGGGTAGCCGGGCGGCTGCTCGCCGACCACCAGGGACTTCATGTTGAGGGACGCCATGAAGTCCGCCGGACCGAAGACGACGGTCTCCAGGCGCGGCGACGCGCCGGCGATCGCGTCGACGTTGACGAGGCCCTTGGCGTTCTCGATCTGCGCCTCGATGCCGATCCGGCCGACCTCAAGACCCATGGTCTTCTCGATCTGCGTCAGCAGCAGGTCCAACGCGGTCACCTGCGCGGCGTCCTGCACCTTCGGCAGCATGATGCAGTCGAGGTTCGCGCCGGCACCCTCGACGACGGTGACGACGTCCCGGTAAGTCCACTCGGTGGTCCAGTCGTTGACCCGCACCACCCGCGTCTTGCCGGTCCAGTCACCCTCGTTGAGGAACGTGACGATGGTGTGCCGGGCCGCCGGCTTGGCCAGCGGCGCGCAGGCGTCCTCCAGGTCCAGGAAGACCTGGTCGGCGGCGAGGCCCTGAGCCTTCTCCAGGAAGCGGGGGTTGCTGCCGGGCACCGCCAGACACGAACGGCGCGGACGCAGACGCTGAACGGGGGGCGTCATGCGAGGACCTCCAGGGGGTCGAGTCGGTTCGCTGTGCGGATCTCGTCGACGATACGGCCGATGATCTCCGTGATCCCGAAGTCCTTCGGGGTGAAGACGGCGGCGACACCCGCTTCGCGCAGCGCCGCGGCGTCCGCCGACGGGATGATGCCGCCCACGATGACCGGCAGGTCACCGGCGCCGGCGCGACGCAGCCGGTCCAAGACGTCCGGCACCAGCGCGGCGTGCGACCCCGACAGGATCGACAGCCCCACGCAGTGCACGTCCTCGGCGACCGCCGCCGCCACGATCTGCTCCGGCGTGAGCCGGATGCCCTGGTAGACGACCTCGAAGCCGGCGTCCCTGGCGCGCACCGCGATCTGCTCGGCGCCGTTGCTGTGCCCGTCCAGGCCGGGCTTGCCGACCAGCAGCCGCAGCCGGCCGCCACCGAGGTCCGCCGCCGTCTTGGCGACCTTCTCGCGGACCGCCGCCAGCGTCGAACCGGCCTCCGCGGTCACCGCCACCGGCGCCCCGGAGACCCCGGTCGGGGCCCGGAACTCGCCGAAGACGTCCCGCAGCGCCCAGGCCCACTCCCCGGTCGTCACGCCGGCGCGGGCGCACTCCAGCGTCGCCGGGAAGAGGTTGGTGTCGCCCGCCGCGGCCTTCTTCAGGGCCGAGAGCGACTCCTGGGCCCGCAGCTCGTCGCGGTCGTCCCGCCAGCGGTGCAGGGCCCGCACGACGCCCGCCTCGTTGGCCGGGTCCACCGTCATGATCGCGGTGTCCAGGTCGGCGGTGAGCGGGTTGGTCTCGGTGCCCTCGAAGCAGTTGACGCCGACGATCTTCTCGTCGCCGGACTCGATGCGGGCCCGACGCTCGGCGTGCGCCGACACCAACTGCGACTTCAGGTAGCCGGACTCCACGGCCGCCATCGCGCCGCCCATCTCCTGGATCCGGTCGATCTCCGCCAGGCAGTCGGTCACCAGGGCGTCCACCTTGGCCTCGACGACGTGCGACCCGGCGAAGAGGTCCTCGTACTCCAGCAGGTCCGACTCGTGCGCGAGGACCTGCTGGATGCGCAGCGACCACTGCTGGTCCCAGGGCCGCGGCAGCCCCAACGCCTCGTTCCAGGCCGGGAGTTGGACGGCGCGGGCGCGGGCGTCCTTGGAGAGCGTGACGGCCAGCATCTCCAGGACGATGCGCTGGACGTTGTTCTCCGGCTGCGCCTCGGTCAGCCCCAGGGAGTTGACCTGCACGCCGTAGCGGAAGCGGCGTTGCTTGGGGTCCTCGATGCCGTAGCGCTCCCGGGTGATCCGGTCCCAGAGGCGCCCGAAGGCGCGCATCTTGCACATCTCCTCGACGAAGCGGACGCCCGCGTTCACGAAGAACGAGATCCGGGCGACCACGTCGCCGCGCCGCTCCTCGGGCACCTGGCCGGAGGCGAACACCGCGTCCAGTACGGCGATCGCCGTGGACATCGCGTACGAGATCTCCTGGATCGGCGTGGCGCCCGCCTCCTGCAGGTGGTAACTGCAGATGTTGATCGGGTTCCACTTGGGGAGGTGGTTGACCGTGTACGTGATCATGTCGGTGGTCAGCCGCAGCGACGGACCGGGCGGGAAGACGTGCGTCCCGCGGGAGAGGTACTCCTTGACGATGTCGTTCTGCGTGGTGCCGGAGAGCCGGGTGAGGTCGGCGCCCTGCTCCTCGGCGACCACCTGGTAGAGCGCCAGCAGCCACATGGCGGTGGCGTTGATCGTCATCGAGGTGTTCATCTGCTCCAGCGGGATGTCCTGGAACAGGCGCCGCATGTCACCCAGGTGGGACACCGGGACCCCGACCCGACCGACCTCGCCGCGGGCCAGGACGTGGTCGGGGTCGTATCCGGTCTGCGTCGGGAGGTCGAACGCGACCGACAGGCCCGTCTGGCCCTTGGCGAGGTTGCGCCGGTACAGCTCGTTGGACGCCTCGGCGGTGGAGTGCCCGGCGTACGTCCGCATCAGCCACGGACGATCCTTCTGACGCTCAGTCATGTGATCCCGGTCCTCAGGCGTTCCGGTCGGGGGTGCCGGTCCGCTGCGCCGGCGCGTCGTCACGGAACAGGTTGATCGCGTCGATGTGCCGGGCGCGCTTGGCCTCGTCGCGCACGCCCATGCCCTCCTCGGGAGCCAGGCACAGCACACCGACCTTGCCCTGGTGGATGTTGCGGTGCACGTCGTGGGCGGCCTGGCCGGTGTCCTCCAGCCGGTACGTCTTCGACAGGGTCGGATGGATCTTGCCCTTGGCGATCAGCCGGTTGGCCTCCCACGCCTCCCGGTAGTTGGCGAAGTGCGAGCCGACGATCCGCTTCAGCGACATCCACAGGTAACGGTTGTCGTACTCGTGCTGGTATCCGGAGGTCGAGGCGCAGGTGACGATGGTGCCGCCCTTACGGGTGACGTACACCGAGGCGCCGAAGGTCTCCCGACCGGGGTGCTCGAAGACGATGTCCACGTCCTCGCCGCCGGTCAGCTCGCGGATGCGCTTGCCGAAGCGCTTCCACTCCCTGGGGTCCTGGTTGTGCTCGTCCTGCCAGAACCTGTAGCCCTCGGCGTTGCGGTCGATGATCGCCTCGGCGCCCATCTTCCGGCAGATCTCCGCCTTCTGGTCGCTGGAGACCACGCAGATCGGGTTGGCGCCGCCGGCCAGCGCGAACTGGGTGGCGTACGAGCCGAGGCCGCCGCTGGCGCCCCAGATCAGGACGTTGTCGCCCTGCTTCATCGCCGCGCCGTTCTGCGAGACCAGCTGCCGGTACGCGGTCGAGTTGACCAGGCCCGGCGCCGCCGCCTCCTCCCAGCTCAGGTGCCGCGGCTTGGGCATCAGCTGGTTGGACTTGACCAGCGCGATCTCCGCCAGGCCGCCGAAGTTGGTCTCGAAGCCCCAGATCCGCTGCTCGGGGTCGAGCATCGTGTCGTTGTGGCCGTCGGAGGACTCCAGCTCGACGGAGAGGCAGTGCGCGACGACCTCGTCGCCGGGGTGCCAGGCGTTGACGCCGGGGCCGGTGCGCAGCACCACGCCGGCCAGGTCCGAGCCGATGACGTGGTACGGCAGGTCGTGGCGCTTGGCGAGCGGCGAGAGCCGCCCGTAGCGCTCCAGGAAGCCGAACGTCGACATCGGCTCGAAGATCGAGGTCCAGACCGAGTTGTAGTTCACCGACGAGGCCATGACGGCCACCAGCGCCTCGCCCGGCCCGAGTTCGGGCACCGGCACGTCCTCGACGTGCAGCGACTTGCGGGGGTCCTTCTCGCGGGTGGACAGGCCGGCGAACATGTCGACCTCGTCCTTGTGCACGGTGACCGCGCGGTACGACTCGGGGAGGGGAAGGGCGGCGAAGTCTTCGCGCGTACTGTCCGGCGCGAGGATCGCATCGAGTATCTGGTTCACGGTATGCCTCCGGCGAAGCACGTATGGAACGGCTTGAGGGAACGTCGGGGGTGGAGCGGCTGTGGTGCCGTCGGTTCGGCCGGTGGTGCTTGGCATTGCGCTGGTGTGCGCGGGGCCCCTGCGGTAGCTGGGGGAGTGCCTGTGACGCAGGCGTCCGGGCGCGCAAGTTCTTGCGGGGACAGTCGGCACACCGGGGTTTCAGGAGGTGCGCCGGCCGCCCGGACACCTCCAACGTATGACACCCGGTGCCAGCAGACAAGACACTGAGTGCCAAGAATTTCTCTCAGATGTCATGTGTTGGGCACGCATGAGCAAAGAACGGGCTGCTGCGGAGATGCTTCGCCCCGCTATGTGAGGGTTTGCGCGCGGACGGTGCGCGGGGGTCCCTTACGCCAATCGGGTGACGCCGTGGGAGGGGGCGCGCGGGTGGCGGACGGTCTTCGCCGGCCGCGCCGCGGGAGTGGGAGGGGCGGGCGCGCGGCGCCCGGGGCCGGGTGCGGCAAGTCGTCCGTGGGCGGCGGCGCCGGGGCCGGCGCCCGTGTGGCGCGGTCGGCGGCGTCCCGTAGGGGGATCGCGGCGAGGCGCGGAGGGAGCGGGGCGGAGGGGCGCGGCAACTGCCCGCGGGGCCCGGTGACTTCGGTGGACGGCGGCGCCCCGCTCGCGTCCGTCACCCGTTTCCTGGACGGTGGGAGCGGGGCGTTCCGTCAGGTGCCGCGCGGGCCGCGGCCCGACCGGCGGCGGGCGGCTGCGGTCAGCGGTTTTCCTTGAGCGCCTTGCGGATGGTGCGCATCACCTCGTCGAGCGGGGCGTTGGTGCGGGCGACCGTCACCAGCACCTCGCCCTCCCGGGAGACCGTCGCCGGGGGCGTCTCGGTGGAGGCCGTCCGGCCCGCGCCGATCCCCGCGCCGAAGGTCTCGCGGACGATCTCGAAGGCGTGGTCGAGCTGGGTCTCGACGTCGCCCTCCGCGCCGGCCCGCAGCCAGCGGCGCAGCACGTGGTTGTGCGCGGTGACCACCGCGGACGCGGCGACCTCGGCGAGCAGCGGGTCGTCGTCGCCCTCGCGGTGCGCGCCCTCGTCGAAGTGGCCCAGGAGGTACCGGGTGAACAGCCGCTCGTAGCGGGCCACCGAGGCGATCTCGGCCTCCCGGAGGGTGGGTACCTCGCGGGTGAGGCGGTAACGGGCCACCGACACCGCCGGCGCGGACGCGTACATCCGCATGACTTCCTTGATGCCGCGGCAGACCGTGTCGAGCGGGTTCTCGTGCGGCGGTGCGGCGTCCAGGACGGCCTCGGCGCGCACCAGCGTGTCGTCGTGGTCGGGGAAGATCGCCTCTTCCTTGGAACGGAAGTGGCGGAAGAAGGTGCGCCGGGCGACGCCCGCGGCGGCCGCGATCTCGTCGACCGTGGTCGCCTCGTAGCCCTTCGTCGCGAACAGCTCCATGGCGGCGGCCGAGAGTTCCCGGCGCATTTTGAGGCGTTGGGCGGCCGCCCGGCGGGTGCCGGGAGTGGGGGTGTCGGAGACGTCGGAGGACTGCGGGCGAGCGGGCTGGGACATGTGGGGAAGGTACTGCATATTCCCGCGGCCTGCGGCATGAGGTACCGCTCGGGCCCCCGTGACCTGGGGCGGGCTGCCGGAACCGCCGTTCGACGGCTCCAGCAGCCCGCCCCACCCGCCCTGGGCCCGAGGGTGCCGCCGCGGGTCAGCGCCGGGCGTACTCACGGAAGCCGCGACCGGTCTTCCGGCCGAGGCAGCCCGCCGCGACGAGGTGTTCCAGCAGCGGCGCCGGGGCCAGCCCGGGGTCGCGGAACGCGGCGTGCAGCACCTTCTCGATGGCGAGCGAGACGTCCAGCCCGACCACGTCCAAGAGCTCGAACGGGCCCATCGGGTAGCCGCCGCCCAGCTTCATCGCGGCGTCGATGTCGTCCAACGAGGCGTAGTGCTCCTGGACCATCTTGACCGCGTTGTTCAGGTACGGGAACAGCAGCGCGTTGACGATGAAACCGGCCCGGTCGCCGCAGTCCACCGGGTGCTTGCGGACCTCGGCGCAGACCGCGCGGACGGTGGCGTGCACCTCGTCGTCGGTCAGGACGGTGCGGACCACCTCGACCAGCTTCATGGCCGGCGCCGGGTTGAAGAAGTGCATCCCGACGACGTCCTGCGGGCGCGAGGTGGCCCGGGCGCAGGCGACGACCGGCAGCGAGGAGGTGGTGGTGGCCAGCACGGCGCCCGGCTTGCAGACCGCGTCCAGCGTCCGGAACAACTGCTCCTTGACGGCCAGGTCCTCGGCCACCGCCTCCACCGCCAGGTCGACGTCGGCGAAGGCGTCCAGCGAACCGGCCGGGGTGATCGCCGCCAGCGCCGCGTCGCGCGCCTCGGCGGTCAGCCGGCCCTTGGCCACGGAGCGGCCCAGCGACGTGGCGACCCGGTCCTTGGCCCGTTCTGCCTTCTCCAGGCCGCGGGCGGCGAGCACCACCGTGAAGCCCGCCTTGGCGAAGACCTCGGCGATGCCGCTGGCCATCGTCCCGGAACCCGCCACGCCCACGCTGCGGACCGGGCAGCCGGCCGGCCGCCCGGTGCCGTCGCCGGAAGCCGGGGTCTGGCCGTCCGGCACGACGGTCGCGGAACCGGGCGCCTCGTAGGTGTAGAAGCCGCGGCCCGCCTTGCGGCCGGTCAGTCCGGCGTCCGCGAGCTGACCGAGGATCGGTGCGGGCGCGTGCAGCCGGTCGCGGGACTCGGCGTACATGGCCTCCAGGACCGTCCGGGCGGTGTCCACGCCGATCAGGTCGAGCAGCGCCAACGGGCCCATCGGCAGCCCGCAGCCGAGCCGCATCGCCGCGTCGATGTCGTCCCGCGTCGCGTACCTCGACTCGTACATCGCGGCGGCCTGGTTGAGGTACCCGAAGAGCAGGCCGTCGGCGACGAACCCGGGGCGGTCGCCCACCGCGATCGGGTCCTTGCCCAACTCCCGGGCGAGGTCGGTGACGGCGGCGACCGCGGTCGGCGCGGTCAGCACCGAGGAGACCACCTCGACCAGCCTCATGGCCGGCGCCGGGTTGAAGAAGTGGACGCCGAGCACCCGCTCGGGGCGCTGCGAATCGGCCGCGAGCCGGGTCACCGACAGCGCGTTGGTGCCGGTGGCGAGGATGGTGTCCGGGCGGACGACGCCGTCCAGGGCGGCGAAGACCTCCCGCTTGAGGTCGTAGTCCTCCGGCACCACCTCGATGACGAGGTCGGCGTCGCGCGCGGCCTGGAGATCACCGAACGTGCGGAACCGGGACAGCACGCCCTGCCGCTCCTGTTCGGTGAGCCGGTCACGTGCCACGGCGCGGGCGGTGGAGGCTTCGAGCGCGGCACGGGCCCGCTGCACCGCCGCCTCGTCGATGTCGATGCCGATGACCTCGCGGCCGGCCCGGGCCAGCACGTCGGCGATGCCGGTGCCCATGGTGCCCAGACCGACGACGGCGATGGTGGCGAGCGCCGCGGCGGGCGCGGCAGGTGCGGCAGAGGGGACAGTGGAGAGATCAGGGGTGGACTGACGGCCCATCGCGAGACTCCTGAAGGTGTTCCCCCAAAAGCGGGGGACGTGACGACTGAGGGGTGGGCGCACGGGCAGGGCTGCGGCATCGGGCGACCGACCGGCGGGAAGGGCCGCGGGAAGCCACGGCACTGCGAGCAGCGCCTGGGGTGGAGGAGCGCGGCGGCCCTGTCCCGAGGCCGTACCGCTTCCCCCGTGAGGGGCGTGCTGTGAGGGTGTGCACGGCGCGGGGCTGTGGTGCCCGCGCACGCGTGGTGCTGTGTGGTGTGCCGAACCGACGTCACACTCCGGCGGCTGCGTCACCAGGCCGCCCGAGCAGGGGTGCTGCTCGTTCCAGCAGGTTAACCGGTGGGTAACCGGAGCGCCAGGGGTAATGCGGGTCATTAGGTCGTGGTGCCGGCCACGCCCTGCGAACCAGGGCTGCCGGCAGGGAGGGGAGCAGTAAATGGAAGACGAATTCCACGAGTTGACGGACCGGGTGCGGGCCGAACTCCGCTCTCCGCAGGATCTGGTCGCCTACGAACGGCTGCTGGGCCTGGCCCGCAAGAACACCCCGGCGGGCCGTGAGGAACTCGCCCGGATGCTGACCGCGGTGGAACGCCCGTTGTGGGCCCGGGAGATCGCCGCCTTCATCCTCGGCTGCGCCGGCGACAAACGCGCCTTCGAGACCCTGGTCCTGCTGCTGAACTACCGCGAACCGGTCCGCTGCGCCACGGCCGCGCACGCCCTGGGCAAGCTCGGCGACCCGCGCACCGCCCGCGCCGCCGCCGCCCTCGCCACCAATCCGCTGCGCACCGCCTACGCGCTGCACCCCGTCCGGCTGCTCGCCGAACTCCGCGCCCCGCAGTCCGTCCCGGCCCTGATCGTCACCCTGGAACGGCTCCTGACCCCGCACAATCCCTACTGGCGGGTCGCGCTGGCCTGCGTCGAGGGACTGGGGGCGCTCGGCGACAAACGGGCGGTGCCGGCGCTGCGGGCGGCCGCCGGCCACTCCCGGCTCGCCGCGGCCGCCTCGGCGTCACTGGCCCGCCTCGGCGTCCACGAGGACCCGCCCGGCGTGGGCGCCGGCCCGCCGGCCTGAAGACCCCGCGCTGCCCCCGGCCTACGGGAGCGGCCGCCGGTAGCGCAGCTCGGGGACGCGCCGCCCGCCCACGTCGGACGCCTCCTCGGCCCCGTCCGGTGCGAATCCGGCCCGCTCGTAGAAGCGTTGGGCACGGGCGTTGCCGCGGACCACCCACAGGTACAGCGCGCCGTACCCGCGAGAGCACGCCCGGAGCGTGCCGGCGTCCAACAGGGCCCGGCCGACACCCGTCCCGAGGAGCTCGGGCGCCACGTACAGGGCCAGCAGCTCGGCCGCAGGGCGCCGACCGGCCGGCAACTCCCTGTCGGCCGGCGCGAGAGCGCCCGCCGAGGGACTCCCGGCGCCCCGGGCGAGGTCGGCGTCCCGGGCGGGCCCGGCGGCCAACCAGCCGACGACCCGACCGGCCCGCTCCGCCACCAGCTCCCACACCTCGGGACGGCGGCGCGCGAACCACTCCCGTCGCTGCCCGGCGTCCTGCGCCACATCCATCGCGTCCAGGTACGCCTGCGGCATCAGTCCCGGGTACGCCGCCTGCCAACCGCGCACCCGCACCGCCGAGACCGCGTCGATGTCGGCCTCCGTCATCTCGCGTACGCACACTTCCGACAGCGGCTGTTCCGGCCTCCTCTCACCAGCCCCATCCGTCCCCCGTACCTCGACCCGTGCCATGTCCGCCTCCTGGGTCCGGTTCTTTTCATCGAGCGTCGAATCCACCGTGGACACCGGGCAACCGGATTTCGCACCGGACGGCGGCCCTCCGGACAGGTGCAGTTGACCTTGCCCCTGGGGGCAGGGTCGAAGACTCCCGACATGGCACACGCACCTCTTGAGACCACACCGGCCCCCCACGCCCCGCGCACCACACCGGAGCCGTCCGACGGCCCGCGCCGGGTCGTCGTCATCACCGGCGCCGGCACCGGCATCGGCCGGGCCACGGCCCGCAGGTTCGCGGCGGAGGGGGCGCACGTGGTGGCCGTCGGCCGCCGCCCCGAGCCGCTCGCCGAGACCGCCGCCGCGGCGGCCCACGCCGACGGCGCGATCGTCCCGTACCCCGCCGACATCACCGCCGACGGCGCGCCCGAGGCACTCGTCCGGCACGTCGTCGACACCCACGGCCGGTTGGACGTCGTGGTCAACAACGCCGCGGTGGTCGGCCACGGCGCGCTCGGCAGCCACACCAAGGAGTCCATGGCGCCCCAACTGGCCACCAACCTCATCGCGCCGGTCCTGCTCACCCAGGAGGCCGTGCCCCACCTGGAGCGCACCGGCGGGGTGGTGGTCAACCTCAGCACCTCCGTCGGCCAACGGGGCTGGCCGGGCAACTCCGTCTACGCCGCCACCAAGACCGCCCTGGAACTGCTCACCCGCAGCTGGGCGGTGGAGCTGGCACCGCGCGGCGTCCGGGTCGTGGCCGTGGCCCCCGGCGCGATCGACACCCCGATCGCGGACCACCAGGGCTGGTCCCCGGAGCACCGGGCGGCCCTGCGCGCCTGGCAGATCGAGCACACCCCGATGGGCCGCATCGGCCGCGCGGAGGAAGTGGCCTGGGCGGTCACCGCGCTGGCCGCCCCGCACGCGGCCTTCGTCACGGGGGTGGTCCTCCCGGTGGACGGCGGCGCCGTGGTCGGCTGACCGGCGTCGGTAGCGTACGTGCGGTCCGGCCGCACGGCCGGTTCACGGCGCCGGACCGGCCCGTACGAGGGGAGGCGATCCGTGCGGATCGGAGAACTGGCGGACCTGACCGGGGTCTCGCCGCGGGCGCTGCGCAAGTACGAGGACGAGGGCCTGCTCTCCTCACAGCGGGCGGCCAACGGCTACCGGGACTACGACGCGCGCGCCGCCGTCCGGGTCCGCAACATCCGGCACCTGCTGGACGCCGGCCTCACCCTCGCCGACGTCGCCTGCTTCCGGGCGTGCCTGGACGGCGACCTGACCACCGCGCCGCCCTCGCCGGAGGGCCTGCGCATCGCCCGCGAGCGGCTCGCCGTCATCGACCGGCGGATCGCCGCCCAGACGGCCGCCCGCGACCGCCTGGCGCACGCCCTGGACGCCGCCGCACCCGCGACGGCCGCCCGGCCCTGAGGCCGCACGACGGGCCGTCCGACGCCCCGCCGCACCCTCACAGCAGCGTCAACTGCGTGGCCCCCGGACGCGGTTCGGGCGGCGTGGCGGGCTCCGGCGGCATCCGGCGTGCCCGGTCCCCCCGGAACGGCCCGAGGCCGTGCTCGGCTGCCAGCTCGTGGACCTGCCGGGTGATCCGGCGCTGGTACCAGGTCGGCGCGTAGGAGCCGCCGGCGTAGAGCGCTTCGTAGCGCCGCACCAGGTGCGGGTGGTGGCGGCCCAGCCAGGCCAGGTACCACTCGCGGGCGCCGGGCCGCAGGTGGAGCGCCAGCGGCGTGACGGAGTCGGCGCCGGCCTCGGCGACGGCCCGGACCGTGGCCCGCAGCTGCTCCGGCGTGTCGGACAGGAACGGCAGCACCGGGGCCATCAGCACCCCGCAGGGGATGCCGTGGGCGGTGAGCGTGCGCACCACGTCGAGCCGCCGCCCGGGCGCGGGCGTGCCGGGCTCGACGGTCCGCCACAGCGCCTCGTCCAGGAATCCGACGGAGACCGAGACGCCGACGTCGGTGACCTCGGCGGCCTGCCGCAGCAGGGCGAGGTCGCGCAGGACCAGGGTGCCCTTGGTGAGGATCGAGAACGGGTTGGCGTGGTCCCGCAGGGCCGCGAGGATGCCGGGCATCAGCCCGTACCGTCCCTCCGCCCGCTGATAACAGTCGACGTTGGTGCCCATCGCGATGTGCTCGCCGTGCCATCGGGGCGCCGCCAGCTCCCGGCGCAGCAGCTCCGGCGCGTTGACCTTGACCACGATCTGCGAGTCGAAGCCGAGGCCGGTGTCCAGGTCGAGGTAGCCGTGGGTCTTGCGGGCGAAGCAGTAGACACAGGCGTGGCTGCAACCGCGGTAGGGGTTCACGGTCCATTCGAACGGCATCCGGGAGGCGCCCGGCACGCGGTTGACGATCGAGCGGGCGCGCACCTCGTGGAAGGTGATGCCGCGGAATTCGGGGGTGTCCACCGTTCGGGTGACGACATCCGTTCCGAACAGCGCGGACGGGCTTTCTCCCAGATTGTCCCAGCGCATCGGGCCTCCTGTTGCGATCCTGCCGAGCCCCCATCTCGACAATAGAACATCTGTTCGCTTCGAGGTTGTCAACCCGGATTTGGGTGCGCTGCCCAGTGGTGGTTGGCTTGGCGGCGCACCGCAGGTTGGCGGCGCACTCAGGTCCGGCAGCCGACTACTGGAGGAAGGCACACATGGGGCAGGTAGAGGCCACCACGCAGCGGGAGATCGCGGCGGACCCGGAGGACGTGTTCGACGCGCTCGCCGACTACAGCGGCACGCGCCGGCAGCTGCTGCCCGAGCACTTCAGCGAGTACGAGGTCCGCGAGGGCGGCGACGGCAAGGGCACCCTCGTCCACTGGAAGCTCCAGGCCACCAGCAAGCGGGTGCGCGACTGCCTGCTGGAGGTCGACGAGCCGACCGACGGCCAGCTGGTGGAGAAGGACCGCAACTCCTCCATGGTGACCACCTGGGTCGTCACCCCGGCCGGGGAGAACCGCGCCAAGGTCGTCGTCACCACCACCTGGCAGGGCGCCGGCGGCATCGGCGGCTTCTTCGAGCGGACCTTCGCCCCCAAGGGGCTCGGCCGCATCTACGACGCGATGCTGGCCAACCTCGCCGCCCACATGGAGAAGTGAGGGGGCGTCGCCCCCTGGCCCGTTCGGGGCGCCGGCAGACTCACCGGTTCGAGTGGTTTCCCCCGCGCGACGCCGTCCGGCCTCCCGGACGGCCCGCCGGTGGAAGCTCCTCATCGGAGACCAAGAGGCGCCCCGCGCACGGCACTTGACGCCCGTCGCCCACCCGCCCCGTACCGCGTCTCCTGGCTTGATCGCCGTTGCCGCCCGGGGCGAACGCGACCTCCGCGCAGGACGCAAGGACTGACGCGCCGTCACGCTCCGCGTCCGGCGGGGCGACGGGCGGGGCGCGCGGTCACCGTGCCCGGCGCGCCCCGCACCGCTTCCGGTTACTGCCCCTCGGTGTCCTCCCCCTGCTGCTGGCGGGCGGCGAGGATCGCGGCCACCGCCTCGCCGATGAACGCCTCCGCGGCGGCCTTCTCGACGCCGAGGTCGGTGAGCGGGCCGGAGCCGTTCTCCTGCTCCAACAGGGCCAGCAGGAGGTGTTCGGTGCCGATGTAGTTGTGGCCCAGTCGCAGGGCCTCGCGGTAGGTGAGTTCCAGCGCCTTGCGGCACTGGACGTCGAACGGGGTGAGGGCGGGCAGCGTCTCGGCCGCCGGCGGCAGCGTCGCGGTCACGGCCTCGCGCAGCGCCTCCGGCGTCACGCCCTGGTCCGCCAGCGCCCGGACGGCGAGCGCCTGCGGTTCGCGCAGCAGGCCGAGGACGAGGTGCTCGGGGCGGATCTCGTCGTTCCGGGCGGCGTGGGCCTCGTTCTGCGCGCCGATCACCACGTTCCGGGCCCGTTCGGTGAAGCGGCTGAAGCCCTGTGAGGGGTCGAGGTCCGAGCCCGCGCCCGAAGCCTTGGGCACGAAGCGCTTCTGCGCGGCCTGCTTGGTGACCCCCATGCTCTTGCCGATGTCGGTCCAGGACGCGCCCGAGCGCCGGGCCTGGTCCACGAAGTGCCCGATGAGGTGGTCGGCCACCTCGCCGAGGTGGTCCGCGGCGATCACGGCGTCGGAGAGCTGCTCCAGCACGTCCGAGTGGGTCTTCTTGATGACCTCGATCAGATCGTCGAGGCGGACGGGATGCGTCATGCGGGCGGGATCTGTCATGCGTCAACCATAGGTTGACGATCAGGGGTCGTCAACCCGAAGTTGACGGTGAAGGTGTCGTGGGATCCCCGTTCGGCCACGGGGCCGTCCGCTCAGGCGCCGGACGCCTCCGTGGGGGTGGTGCCGGCGGCGGCCCCTTGATGGTCGGCGGTGCCTGCCAGGTCCCGGTGGATGACCTTGGCGGCCGCCTCCACGGTGGCCACCCCGTAGTCCATGGTGTCGCTGCCGGTGGAGAGCAGGGCCATCGCGTAGTCGTTGCCGCTGCCGCGGAACACCCCGACGCTGTGCACCCGCCAGCCCTGGTGGGCGCGCGACAGCCAGCCGTTCTTGAGGTGCGCGGTCGCCGACGCCGGCGCGCCCGCGGGTGCGCCCCAGCGCTGTTCGGGGACGACCTTCTGCATCAGGTCGAGTGCGTAGTCCCGGGACGCCGCACTCAGCACCGCGTTGTCCGTCGACAGCAGCCGCAGCAGGGTGAGTTGGTCGGCGGCGGTGATCTGGGTGAGGCCCCAGGCGCCGCCGGGGCCGGGCACGGTGTGCCGCATGTCGGCCAGGTCCAGGAAGTGCTGGACCGCGGGCCGCCCGACCTGGTGCCACAGCGCGTCGGTCGAGGCGTTGTCCGACTTCGTGATCATGGCGGTGGTCAACGCGACCTCGTGCGCCGTCAACGTCCGGTGCGCCTCCTCCGCCTGCCGCAGCAGCGTCCCGAGGACGGTGACCTTGACGACGCTCGCGGAGTCGAACGACGTGCCCGCCTGGAACTCGCAGCTGGTCCCGGAGGGCCGGTCGTAGAGGGCGACCGCCGAGGTGCCCCGGCGGCCCTGGAGGGCGTCGGCGATGTCATGGGACAAGGCGGGGGCCAGGCCCGGCCGGTCGGAGGTGCAGACGACCCGGGCGTCCCCCACGGTGTCGCTGCCGGTGCTCGCCGAGGCGGGGCTCGCCGTGCTCCATGCCGTGAGGGCGGCGCCGGCGGCCGTGAGGGCGGCCAGTGCGCGGCGCGTGCGGCGTGCGCTGCGTGATGCGTGCATAGGCGTGGTGTCCTGTCCCACTGTGCGCGCCGCCCGCCTGGCGTCCCCTAGGGAGCCCACCCGGTATCCCACCGGCTACGGCGATCAAGCGGCGACCGTGCCCTGGTAGCGGGCACCCCGCAAGAATGCGGGCCGATCGACCGATGGGAAAAGCCCGTACGGGTGTGATATGCGCCAAACGGGCATTAGTGTGATCGCGGTCGGTGGGGCGGAGGGGCGCTCGGCCCGTGGCCCCGCCCCGGTGTCCTCGTAGGCGCCCTCGTCGGCTCGGGCGGACCGCTGCGACATCCGCAGGGGTGACCGCCCTCCCGGTGCCCCCGCACGCCGCCGCGCACGCAGTTTCGCGCAGGCACCGACGCGCCACCGGGACGCCGCCGCTCGACGCCACTGCCCCGATGCCGCCCCGATGCCGCGACGCGCTGCTGCCTGCCTACGGCAGCAACGGCTGGACCGGGTCCATCCACCAGGCGGCGGTGGCCCCCGGCAGCGTCCCGGCCGGACAGTCGCCGCTGGCCAGCAGGGGCGCACCCGTCACCGGCGCAGGCACCGGCCCGGTGCCGAAGTTCACCGCGCAGACCAGACCGTCGCCGCGGACGAACGCCAGCACCTGCGGCGGCGATTCCAGCCAGCGCAACGTGCCGTCCCCCAACTGCGGAAGGCCCCGGCGCAACTGGAGCGCCTCGCGGTACAGGTGCCAGAAGGACCCCGTGTCGGCCACCGCCCGCTCCGCGGTGTGCGCCGCGAACGACGCCGGCTGCGGCAGCCAGGTCGCCGCCGCCCCGGGCGCGCTGAACCCGTACGGGGCGGCCTCGCCCGACCAGGGCAGCGGCACCCGGCAGCCGTCGCGGATGTGCTGCCGGCTGCCGGTGCGGTGGAAGATCGGGTCGGTGAGCACGTCGTCCGGCAGGTCGTCGACCTCGGGCAGGCCCAGCTCCTCGCCCTGGTAGACGTACGCGGCGCCGGGCAGGGCCAGCATCAGCAGCGCCGCGGCGCGCGCCCGGGCCGGGCCCAGCGCGCCCGCCGGGGTGTCCGCTGCGCCGGCGTAGCGGGTGACGGTGCGCACCTGGTCGTGGTTGTTGAGCACCCAGGTGACGGTGGAACCGGTGTCGGCGATGTCGGTCAGCGCCTCGGAGATCACCTTGCGGAAGAGGTCGACGTCCCAGCGCGCGGTCAACAGGTGGAAGAAGAACGCCTGGTGGAGCTCGTCGGGCCGCACGTAGGCGGCCTGCTCGCCCGGGGTGCGCACCGAGACCTCGCCCACGAGCAGCCGGTCGTGGCCGTCCCGGGCGGTGTACTCCTCGCACAGCGCCCGCCACTCGCGCCACACCTGGTGCACCTCGGGTTGGTTCCAGGCCAGCGGGTTGACCGAGTCACGGGTGCGTTCGTCGGCCTCCGGGTCGGGGGAGTCGGGGAGTTCGGGATGCTTGAAGAGCCCCGCGGCCACGTCGATGCGGAAGCCGTCCACGCCACGGTCCAACCAGAAGCGCAGCACCTTGTCGAAGTCGGCCGCCACGTCGGGGTTGCGCCAGTTGAGGTCGGGCTGCTCGGGCGTGAACATGTGCAGGTACCACTGCCCCGGGGTGCCGTCCTCCTCGGTGATGCGGGACCAGGCGGGGCCGCCGAACATCGCCCGCCAGTTGTTGGGCGGCAGCTCACCGTGCTCCCCGCGCCCGTCCGCGAAGTGGAAGAGCGCCCGCGACGGCCCGCTCGGCCCCTCCTCCAACGCCGCCCGGAACCAGGGGTGTTCGCTGGAGCAGTGGTTCGGGACGATGTCCAGCAGCACCTTCAGGCCGAGGCGATGGGCGTCGGCCATCAGCCGGTCGAACTCGTTGAGGTCGCCGTAGGCGGGGTCGACGTCGCGGTAGTCCGCCACGTCGTAGCCGTGGTCGTGCTGCGGCGACGGGAAGAACGGGCTGAGCCACACCCCGTCCACGCCGAGCTTCTTGAGGTACGGCAACCCCTCCCGGACGCCCGCCAGGTCTCCGGTACCGTCTCCGGTGGTGTCGCGGAAGCTACGGACGTAGACCTGGTAGATGACCGCATCGCGCCACCAGCGCTGGGCCGTGTCCTGGGCGGGGGTCGGAAGGCCGCGATCTGCGGTGGCTGTGAACATCTGCCGGATCCACTTCTTACAGAGCAAGTCGGCGTGGCGGCTTGCGAGTTGCTGTTATGCATGCATGTTAGGTAGCCCCATCTTTTCGGTGTCAACTGAATGTCGAAAGTCGAACGGTACGTGCCCGGATTTGTGGGGTATGGCGTCTCGATCCCGTCTGGAATGACATCCGTCGGATGCCTGCGTGATCCTCAACTCCCTTGCCCCGTAGGCGAGTAGGGAGTAGCTACGTGAGTGCGGACCGTAGGGGCTCACCTCACGGAACGTGGTTCGGTCGCCACCCGGCGTCGGCCCCGATACCTCCTTCCGGTATACCTGTTAGCCGCTGCGGAGGGGGCTGCGTGCCCTCCGTAGGAACGGCCTTCGCGCGAGGACTTGGGGACAGGACTTCCGGAGGAAGGCCGTCGGGGCGGGACGGTCGCCGGCCGGGCCCGCTCCGGACCGGACGGTCGCCTCGGCAACGGCTCTCACGGCAACGGGAGTTGCGGTGAACGCGGATGCGGAGAACGGGGCGCGGCGCGCCGAGCGGCGGACGCCGCACCCCGCGCAACGGGGACCGAGCAACGGAAGACGACTACGACTACGGGCAACGGGCGTCGAGGGCTCAAGGAGACGGAGAGCGTGCGACTGCCACTCCTGGCACTGCTGGTCAACGGACCCGCGCACGGATACGAACTCAAACAGGCCCTGGAGGCGCTCCTGGGTGCGGCGTACCCCCGGCCGAACGTCGGCCAGATCTACGTGACCCTGGGCCGGTTGGAGAAGGCGGGCCTCATCGAGGGCGAGGACGTCGAACAGCAGGACCGGCCCAACAAGCGGACCTACCGGATCACCGCGGCCGGCCGCGAGGCGGTGGAGGCGTGGTTCGAGGACGCCACCGTCGAACCACGGGTCCGCGACGAGTTCTTCATGAAGCTGGTCCTGGCCGCCCGCGCCGGGGCCACCAACCAGGTCGCCCTGATCGACCGGCAGCGTCGGCACTACCTCAAGAGCATGCGCGAACTGTCCCGCCTGGCCGCCTCCGAAGACCACGACAACCGGGTCGCGCACCTGCTGATAGAGGGCGCGTTGCTGCACCTCCGGGCCGACCTCGAATGGTTGGAGCGCTGCCAGGAGGACCTGGGGTGAGGGGACGGGCGGCTTAGGTTGGTGCTGGTGCTGGTGCTGGTGCTGGTGCTGGTGCTGGTGCTGGTGCTGGTGCTGGTGCTGGTGCTGGGCGGGTGTGCTGCGCGGCCGGTTCCTCGGTGGTGGCGCGCTTGTTGGCGTGGGCCGCTATCGGGATTTTTCCCCGCCGCCCACCCCCCTTCGGGGGGTGGGCGGGTGTGGGCGGGCGGGTGGGCGGGCCGTTGCCCGGGCGCAGGCGAACGCGCACGGCCAACCGCCAAGTCCCGCCGCCCGGATGATCTTCAGTGGTCTGGACCTCCGGAGTTATCCACAGCCCTGGTCGGCGTGTTCCGGTCCGCGTAACGTGATCAGTCAAGGGTCGGGCACATGCCCTCTCACCTGCGATGGGACTGATAGACGTGAAGATCCTGATCTCCGCGGACATGGAGGGAGCCACGGGCGTGACGTGGCCCGCGGACGTGCTGCCGGGTACGCCGCAGTGGGAGCGCTGCCGCCACATGTTCACCTCTGACGTGAACGCGGCCGTCGCCGGCTTCTTCGACGGCGGGGCGGACGAGGTGCTCGTCAACGAGGCCCACTGGACGATGCGCAACCTGCTGCTGGAGCAGCTCGACGAGCGCGCCGAAATGCTGACGGGCCGCCACAAGGCCCTGAGCATGGTGGAGGGCGTACAGCGGGGAGACGTCGACGGCATCGCCTTCGTCGGCTACCACACCGGTGCCGGCACGGAAGGCGTGCTGGCGCACACCTATCTCGCCAACACCCTCACCGGAGTCTGGGTCAACGGGACGCGCGCCAGCGAGGGGCATCTCAACGCCCTCGTCGTGGCGGAGTACGGGGTGCCCGTGGTGCTGGTGACGGGCGACGACCGGACGTGCGTCGACGCCGAGGGGTACGCCCCGCAGGCGCCTGGCGTGGCGGTCAAGGACTACGTCTCGCGCTACGCGGCGGTGTGCCGTCCGCCGGCCCGCACGGCGGCCGACATCCGGGCCGCGGCCTGCAAGGGCGCGGCGCTCGCGGTGCGTCATGACCCGGTCCGCGGCGGCCCGTTCCGGTTCGAGCTGGAGTTCGACGCCGAGCATCTGGTGGGTGCGGCGACATGCGTGCCCGGCGTGGAGCGCTGCGGCGAGCGCCGAGTGACGTATACCAGTCAGGAAATGTACGAAGCCATCCGGTGTTTCAAGGCGGTCACCACGGTCGTCTCGTCCGCCGTGGAGGAACAATATGGCTGAGATCGAGTTGGCACAGGACACGACCGGACGGGAAGCCGAGACGGTCGATCAACAGGCGCTCGACGAGGTGGTGCGGTTCACCTCGGACCTGATCCGCATCGACACCAGCAATACCGGAGACGGCACCTGTCGGGAGCGCCCGGCCGCGGAGTACGTCGCCGAGCGGCTCACCGAGGTGGGCATCGAGCCGGTCCTGCTGGAGCGCAGCCCGGGACGCACCAACGTCGTCGCCCGCATCGAGGGCAGCGACCCGTCCGCCGACGCGCTCCTGGTGCACGGACACCTCGACGTGGTTCCGGCCGAGCCCGCCGACTGGCAGGTCCACCCCTTCTCCGGGGAGGTCCGCGACGGTGTGGTCTGGGGCCGCGGCGCCATCGACATGAAGAACATGGACGCGATGATGCTTGCCGCCGTCCGGCAATGGGCCCGCGGCGGCGTGCGACCCCGGCGGGACATCGTGCTGGCCTTCACCGCAGACGAGGAGGCCAGTGCCGAGGACGGCTCGGGATTCCTCGCCGACCACCACGCCGACCTCTTCGAGGGCTGCACCGAAGGCATCAGCGAATCGGGCGCCTTCACGTTCCACGCCGGCGGCGGCATGCGGATCTACCCGATCGCGGCGGGCGAGCGGGGCACCGCCTGGCTGAAGCTGACGGCACGGGGCCGGGCCGGCCACGGCTCGAAGGTCAACCGCGACAACGCGGTCAGCCGGCTGGCCGACGCGGTGTCCCGGATCGGTGCGCATGCGTGGCCGGTGCGGCTCACCCCCACCGTCCGGGCGGCGCTGCGCGAGCTCGCCGCGCTGCACGGCTTCGACGTCGCCCCCGAGCGCCCCGACTTCGACGTCGACGCCGTCATGGAGAAGCTCGGTCCGGCCGCCAAGCTGGTCGAGCCGACGGTCCGCAACAGCGCCAACCCGACGATGCTCACGGCCGGCTACAAGGTCAACGTGATCCCGGGCTCCGCCACGGCCTACGTGGACGGCAGGGTCGTCCCCGGAGGCGAGGCGGAGTTCCGCACGACGATGGACGCGCTCACCGGGCCCGATGTCAGCTGGGACTATCACCACGGTGAGGCGGCGCTCCAGGCCCCGGTCGACACCCCGTCGTTCGCCGCGATGCGGGCCGCCATCGAGCGGTTCGACCCGGACGGGCACGTCGTGCCGTACTGCATGTCCGGGGGCACGGACGCCAAGCAGTTCTCCCGGCTCGGGATCGTCGGATACGGCTTCTCGCCGCTGAGGCTGCCGGAGGGGTTCGACTACCAGGCGCTCTTCCACGGCGTCGACGAGCGGGTGCCCGTGGAGGGCCTGCACTTCGGCGTCCGGGTCCTGGACCACTTCCTGCGGGGTGTGCCGGGGAGTCGCCGGCCGACCGGCTGAGGGCGCGGTGCTCCGAGCCGGCCGACGACGCACCGGCCGGCTCGGTCGCCGGACCGACCGCCGAGGAGGAGCCGACGGGGTGGCACGGCTACGCACCGCCGGCGAGTGAGGTCGGTGGCGGAGGCGCCCGGCTCGTCGAGGTACGGGGGGAGGCGCGCGGCCAGCACCGGGGGAGTGGGCCGCCGGCCCCCGGAAGGTCGGCGGGGAGGCACCCGCACCCCCCGGCCTACCGTGTCGTTGCGTCAGGACGAGGCCCCTGGTCGGCGTCGCGCATCGGCCCGCCGCCCCGACTGCGCTCGCGCTCACCGCACCCCCGCAAAGGGCGTGCCATCGCCCCATTTCCCCGCCGAATGCGATGAACTGACGTCCTATCACCGACGCACGTCACGAGCGTTGACATGTCCGTTACTCGTGTCACAACATGAGCGCGCCGTTACCGGCTGGTTGGTACGACGTGTCCTTCTGGAGGTCTGCGTGCCCAGCGTGTCCCGAGCCGCGTCCCGCCCCGTGCTCCGCATGTCCCTCGCCCTGCTGACCGGTACCGCCCTCACCGCCCCCCTCGTCCTGAGCGCCCCCGCCGCCGCGGCGGGGGACGCCGCAGCGCCGTACACGGTCACCGCCCTGAAGGTCACCGTGCGGGCGGGCGACCGGCTGTGCGCGGTGGACGCGGACCTCTACCGCCCGTCGGGTGTCAACGCCGCGCACCCGGCGCCGGCCGTGCTGACCACCAACGGCTTCGGCGGCAGCAAGGCGGACGGCTCGACCAACGCCACCGCCCGGGCGTTCGCCGACCGCGGCTACGTCGCGCTCGCCTACTCCGGCCTCGGATTCGGCAAGACCGGCTGCCCGATCTCCCTCGACGACCCCGAGATCGACGGCAGGGCCGCGAGCCAGCTGATCGACCTGCTGGCCGGTACGCGTACCGCCGACGACGGCACCCGCGTCGACTTCGTCACCCAGGACCGCCCCGGCGACCCCCGGGTCGGCATGATCGGCGGATCGTACGGCGGGGCGATCCAGATGGCCACCGCCGCGGTCGACCACCGCGTCGACGCACTGGTCCCGCTGATCACCTGGAACGACCTGTCCTACTCCCTCGACCCGAACAACGCCGGGCGCACGGACGGCGTCAGCGGCCCGGTCCCCGGTGCGTACAAGTACCAGTGGACGAACGGGTTCTTCCTCATCGGGGAGGCGCAGGGGCTGCTCCACCCGGGGCTGGACTCGTCGCGGGCCGGCGGCGCCTGGTGCCTGCACTTCGTCGCGCCGGCCTGCCGCACCAAGCGGCTGCTCGACTCCCGCGCCTACCCGGCCGACGAGACCCGGACGATGCTCGACTACGCCCGCAGCGTCTCCCCGGTCTCCTACCTGAAGTCCGTCAAGGCGCCCACCCTGCTCGTCCAGGGCCAGGCCGACACCCTCTTCAACCTCAACGAGGCCGCGGCCACGTACCGGACGCTCGCCGGCCAGGGCACGCCCGTCAAGATGATCTGGCAGTCCTGGGGTCACAGCGGCGGGATGAAGGACCCGGCGCCGGGCGAACTCGACCTGGGCAAGGGGAACCTGGACACCAGCTACGTGGGTGGGCGGATCCTCGCCTGGTTCGACCGCTACCTGCGGCACCGGACGGCGACGAGCACCGGACCGGCCTTCGCGTACTACCGGGACTGGGTGAGCAGCGGCCCCACCTACGCCTCCTCGCCCGCCTTCCCGGCGGGTGACGACCGCCGGCTGTACCTCTCCGGGGACGGCAAGCTCGTCGACGACCGATCCAAGGTGGCCCGTGGCAGTCGCGACTACCGCAACCTACGGGTTCCCACCAGTCACTCGGAGAACTCCCTGTCCGGCATGCTCGGGCTTCCCGACCCGCAGCCCTACGACATCAAGGGCACCTACCTGGACTGGATCTCGGAGCCGGTGACGGGCGGGCCGTTGGACGTGGTGGGTGCGCCGAAGGTGACGCTGAAGGTCGTCTCGCCGGAGGCCGAGCGGGTGCAGAACTCCTCTGACGCGGCGGACAAGTTGGTGCTCTTCGCCAAGCTCTACGACGTCGCGCCGGACGGCCACAAGGCGCTGGTGCACCGGTTGGTGGCCCCGGCCCGGGTGCCGGACGTGACCCGGACGTTCACCGTGGAACTCCCGGGCATCGTGCACCGCTACCAGCCGGGGCACCGGTTGCGGCTGGTGATCGCCGCGAGTGACTCGGCCTATGTGGGCAATCGCGGCGTGAAGCGGGTGACGGTCACCAGCGCGCCGGGGGATGCCGGCGTCCTCGAACTGCCCGTCACCCAGGGGGTCGTGCCGTAACGGGCGGCTGGCTGCCGTGGACGGGTGCCGGCGGCGCCACGGGGGGGCGTGCCGTGGCACCCGATGCCGGTGGTCGGCCGGACGGGCGGTGGGCGTCCGCGCCGGCGAGCGCTCGGGGGCGGTCGCCGGCGCGGGGCGTGGCCCGTCGGTGTCAGTCCTCCGTGATCTCGATGGCCTGTACGGGGCAGGCGCGGGCGGCTTCGCGCACCAGTGGGTCGCCCCCGCCGTCCTCCCGGCCCGGCAGCAGGGCGCTGAACCCGTCGTCGTCCTGGGTGAAGACCGACGGGGCGGTCAGCGCGCACTGGCCGGAACCGATGCAGACGCCGGTGTCGATGGTGATCCGCATCTTCGGACCTCTTTCCTTGGCGTGCCGCGTGCGGTGGGCCGAACGGCGCTACCAGGTCAGCGGCAGTTCGATCATTCCTTGCAGAGTGTCCCCCGGCTTGAAGGGAATCTCGGCAGCCGGCACGGCGAGTCGGAGTGCGGGGACCCGCCGGAACAGCGAGCGTAGCGCGATCTCCAGCTCGGCGCGGGCCAGATTCTGGCCCAGGCACTGGTGGATGCCGAAGCCGAACGCGACGTGGTGGCGGGCGGATCGGTCGACCTGGAGTTCGTCCGGTGCCGGGTAGGCCGTCGCGTCGCGGTTGATCAGGGAGGTGGAGAACACCACGCCGTCGCCGGCGCGGATGGTCTGCCCGGCGATCTCGATGTCGTCGGTGGCGACCCGCAGCATGCCGTCGGCTATGGACAGGAACCGCAGCAACTCCTCGACCGCGCCCGGCATCAGGCTCTCGTCGGACCTCAACTGGGCCAGCTGGTCGGGGTGTTCGAGGAGGGCGAAGGTGCCGAGCGAGATCATGTTGGCGGTGGTTTCGTGCCCGGCGACCAGTAGGACCATGGTCAGCCGCACCAGCTCCTGGCGCTGGAGCGTGCCGGCCCGGAGCCGTTCGGTGATCAGCTCGTCCAGCAGCCCGTCACCGGGGGCCGTCTCCTTGTGGGCCATCAGGTCCGAGAGGTATCCCTCCAGTTCGCGTCGGGCCTGCTCGATCTCCTCGGCCGTGCCTCCGCGCAGGAGGCGGCGCGACTGCTCCTCGAAGAAGTCGTGGTCCGCGTACGGGACGCCGAGCAGTGCGCAGATCACCATGGAGGGGACCGGGAGCGCGAACGCGGAGACCAACTCGGCGGGTGGGCCCTGCTCCAGCATCCGGTCCAGGAGGCCGTCCACGATCTGTTGGATCTGCGGTCGGAGCGTGGCGGTCCGTTTGACGCTGAAGCTGGGGATCAACATGCGGCGCTGGGTGTTGTGTTCGGGGTCGTCCATGCCGATCAGGGGGGTCCGCACCCGCCGGACCGCCTCGAACCGCTCGATCGGGATGGGGAAGGCCGGATTCTGCCGGTCGGACGACAGACGGGGGTCGACCAGCAGCGTCCGTGCCTCGGCGTGCCCGGTCACCGCCCAGACCGTGCGGCCGTCGTAGAAGCTGACGTGCGAGAGCGGACCGGATGCGCGCAGCGGCCGGTAGTTCGTCGGCGGGTGGTAGGGACAACTGCGGTCCTGGGGGAAGGAGATGGTTCCGGTCACGGTTCCTCCCGTACGGGTGTGGTGAGGTGCTCGCCCCGGGGACACCGCCGACTTCTACTGGTCGGCGTGCCTGTTGCAGGACGAGTCGTACGCGCCGCGCTGCTCTCCGTGGGGGCGGGCTGCCGGTCACCCCTGCGCGCCGGCCGTCCGGTACAGGGGGTGGCGGTCCCGTTGCGGGTGTCCGGTCGGTGTCTTTACCCCCTCTCGGCGGTGGCGTCCGCTGCTCGGCGTTGCGGGTTCGATGGTCGAACGTCCGGGGCCGGCCCGGAGGTTCCCGCCGGATGCAGCAAGGTCTCCAGCACCGCGTCCAGGTGGCGTTCGCGGGCGGGGCCGTCCGGTAGGGACCGGGGGACCGAGTGGCTCAGCTGGGTGTGTCCCAGGTAGGCGGTGTACGCGAGCAGGCCGCGACGGTGCGCCTCGTCCTCCGGGAAGCCCAACTCGACGAAGAGGTCGGCGATGTGGCCGATCCGTCGGTCGGTCACCCGGGCGAGCGCGGCCGACACCCGTGGATCGCCCGCGGAGGCCAGCAGGGAGACCTCCAGCGGATCCTCGGCGGCCCGGCGGGTGGCCCGCAGGAACAGGCGGCGGAGCCGTTCGCCCGGGTCGGGCTCGTCGGCCAGCTCGGCGATCGCCGATTCGGTGCGGGCCTGCGCCCAGCGGTCCAGGGCGGCCTCGATCAAGGCGTCGCGGTTGGTGAAGTGCCAGTAGAAGCTGCCCTTGGTGGTGCCCAGCCGGGCCGCCAGCGGCTCGACGGCGACGGCGGAGAGGCCGCCTTCCCCCATGGCCGCCAGCGCCGCGTCCGCCCAGTCCTGCACGGTCAGTCGCTGCCGTGCGGCGCCGCCGCCGGCGCCCTTCGTCCGCTCTCGCACCATGACCATACGCTACCGTATGGTAAAAACATACGCCACCGTATGGAGGTGCTCCGTGCGCACGATCTGCGACGTCCATGCCCGCACTGTCCGCGCCCCCGCAGAGACCGTGGGGCCCTCCTCGACCACGTGGGCGGCGCGTTGGACCCGCTCTTCCCGACGCCCGCCTGGCCGCCGCTGCGCCTCGACCGCCCCCTGGGCGTGGGAGCCGACGGCGGGCACGGAACGGTCCGCCACCACGTCGTCGCCTACGAACCGGGCCGCCGTATCCGCTTCGCCTTCGCCCCGGGCCGCTCCGGAGCGAGCCCGGGCCACCACGGCCGTGCCCCTCCCGGCGGGCGCGACCCTGGCACGCAGTGCCTTCCCGCGCTCGGACTTTCACGACGCCTGGCAGTTGCCGCTGCGACCCGGCATGCCGCGCGAACCGGAGGCGTGGCAGCGGGCGTTGCGCCGCGCCCCGTTCCCCGTCCTCGCCCGGCAAGCCGGCGAGACGCTGTTCGGCAAGGACGCCGGGCACCTCGACTTCCGCGCGTCCCTGCTGGTCGCCGACGACCATGTCACCCTCGCCACGGTGGTCCGCACCCACCACCGCGGCGGACGGCTCCACCTGGCCGCCTACGCCGACTCCACCCCTTCGTCGCCCGCGCCGTGCTGCGCCGGGCCCACAGAGAGGTGGCACTGGCCGCGTCCACGGCGGGAGAGCGCTGGTGGACCCACCGCCCGTAGACGAGCAACGGACGCCCTCACCTACTGGTCAAGGATGGCACTCAGTGCCAGACTCGGTTCATGGTGCAACGAGACGACGCGGGACGGCGGACCACCGGCACGGACCAGGCATGGGCGGCGCTCGGCGGCGCCCCCGGGCGCACCGAACGGATCGCCTACGCCGGCCCGCCCGGCCTGCTCGCGGCCCGCCTCCCGGTCATGGACCTGGCCCGCTCCACGGTGGCCGTCTGCGCGCTCGCCGCGGCCGAACTGGCCGCACGGCGCGACGACGTCCCGTTGCCCGCCGTACGGGTCGACGACGGCGCCGTGGCCACCGCCTTCGTCAGCGAACGCCACCTCCGGATCGACGGCCGCGCCCCGACCTCCTTCGCGCCGCTCTCCCGCCTCTGGCGCACCTCCGACGGCTGGCTGCGCACCCACGCCAACTACCCCCACCACCGCACCCGTTTGCTCGACGCCCTGGGCCTGACCGCCACGGCGACGCCCGCGGACGCCGAGGCCGCCATCGCCGCACGGCGCTCCGAAGACCTCCAGGAGGCCGTCCACGCGGCGGGCGGCCTGGCTGTCGCCGCCCGCACCCCCCAGGAGTGGTCCGCCCACCCACAGGGCGCCGCCGTCGCCCGCCACCCCCTGGTGACCCGGGAGACCCTCGGCGCCGACACCCCGCCGCGCCCCCTGTCGGCCCGCGCCGGCGACCCCCTGCTGCCCACCGCGGGACTGCGCGTGCTGGACCTGACCCGGGTGATCGCCGGCCCGGTGGCCACCCGCACCCTCGCCCTCCTCGGAGCCGACGTCCTGCGCATCGACGCCCCACAGCTCCCGGAGAGCCAGGACGCCCACTGCGACACCGGTTTCGGCAAGCGCTCCACCACCCTCGACTTGGGCTCGCGCAGCGGCCGCGCGTCCTTCGAGGCGCTGCTGGCCGAGGCCGACGTCGTGGTGACCGGCTACCGCCCCGGCGCCCTGGACCGCCTCGGACTCGCCCCCGAAGCCCTCGCCGAGCGCCGCCCCGGCCTGGTCGTGGCCCGGCTCTCCGCCTGGGGCGACGACGGCCCCTGGGGCGACCGCCGCGGATTCGACAGCCTCGTGCAGGTCGCGACCGGCATCGCCACCGTCGAAGCGACCGCGGACGGCACCCCGGGCGCACTGCCCGCGCAGGCACTGGACCACGGCACCGGCTACCTGTTGGCCGCCGCGGTCCTCCGGGCGCTGACCGAGCAGTCCCGGACGGGCGGCTCGCGCCTCGCCACGCTGGCCCTCGCCCGTACGGCGCGTTGGCTGGTCGAGGACCTCACGGACGGGCCCGAGCCGGCCGGCCCCGAGGACGCCACCGGCCGCACGGCCGCTCCCGGCCACGACCCCGCCCGCCACCTTTGCGAAACCCACAGCCCCGTAGGACGGTTGCGGCACGCACTGCCCCCGGTGTCCTTCGCGGGAGGCCCGGCGAACTGGCGCACGGCACCCGGCCGTTGGGGTGCCGATGCGCCCGCCTGGCGCCCCTCCGCCCGCCCGTAGGACGCCGGCCGCACCCGCGCCCGTACACCGGCCCGATCGGTCGTACCGACGTGGTGGCCTACGGGCGGGTAGCCGGCCGCCCGTAGGCCACGGGACGGCCGGTCACCAGGCGGAAGAATGCGGTTGGTCCGGCGCCGCAGCCACTCGTACGATCTGCGGATGACGCGCACCGACCGCTATCTCGCACGTGGCCCCCGGGTGGGCATCCGGCACTTCACCGCCGCGGACCGGGCGGAGTTCACCGGGCTCAGCCGGCAGAGCACCGAACTGCACCGGCCCTGGCTCTTCCCGCCGGACGACGACGCCGCGTTCGACGGCTACCTGGCGCGGCTGCAGGAACCGCTCCGGGAGGGCTTCCTGATCTGCGAGCACGACAGCGGCCGGATCGCGGGCTACCTCACGATCAACAACATCGTGCACGGCGCCTTCCGCAGCGGCGCCATCGGCTACGGCGCCTTCGCGCCCGCCGCCGGCCGCGGCCTGATGAGCGAGGGCCTGCGGCTGGTGCTCCGGTACGCCTTCGGCCACCTGGGGCTGCACCGTCTGGAGGCCAACATCCAGCCGACCAACAGACAGTCGATCTCCCTGGTCGAGCGCGCGGGCTTCCGCCTGGAGGGGTTCTCCCCGGACTTCCTCTTCGTCGACGGCGCCTGGCGCGATCACGAGCGCTGGGCCGTCACCCGTGAGATGGTCCCTGAGGACGCAGACGACCGGACGGACCGGTAGGCCCCTGCCGACCGGGCGGCCCAGGAGGGCGACCGGGCGGACCGGGACGTCCCGAAAGGCGGCGAGGCGGAGTGAACGATTCCAAGGGCGCGGGGGACGTCGTCGTCCGACGCGCCGTACCGATCTTCCGGATCTTCGACGTGGCCAAGGCCCACGACTTCTACCTCGACTACCTCGGCTGCACCCTCGACTGGGAACACCGCTTCGCACCCGACACACCGCTCTACACCCAGGTCTCCCGCAGCGGCCTGGTACTGCACCTCTCGGAGCACCACGGCGACGCGACGCCCGGCTCCACCGTCTACGTCGAGCTGACGGGGGTGCGGACCCTGCACGCCGAACTGACCGCCAAGGACTACCCCTACCTGCGGCCCGGCCTGGAGGAGGACGAGTTCGGCACCGGCCTCACCCTGATCGACCCCTTCGGCAACCGGCTCCGCTTCAACGAGCCGCGCCCCGACGCACCGGGGAAGTGACGCACCCCGACGGGACGCACCCCAACGGGCGTGCCCCTACCGGCCCTTCCGGTTGATCTTCATCGTGTCCATGTCGGTCGCGGTGGACCGCAGCTCCCGATGGCCCAGCCCCGCCGCCCGCAGCGTCTCCTCCGCCTTCTCCTCCCCGAGCGCGGCGGCCATCTCCTCGCCGTACTCGGCGTCCGAGACGATGACGTAGCGGTAACTGAAGGCGTGCAGCGCGGCGTCGTAGGTCAGCGAGCCCTCGGCGGTGAACTGCATCTGCGTGAGCCCGTGCTCCTCGACCTCGGCGAGCAGCGTCGCCCGGGCCTCCTGGGTGAGCTGGTCCCACTTGCCGCGGACGATCACTCGGTAGGTGTGCTGCGTGGCCATCTCCACCGCTTCCGTTCTGCTCGCCGTTCCCGTGTGCAGCAGTAGAGGCTATGCCGCACCGACCCCGTGCCGCCCGGCAATTTCCGTGCAACCCCCTGCAACGACCGGCCGTTTGTGCGCCGCCCGTTACGATCGCCGCATGCGCCGGAACGTGTTGATCGATGCTCCGTCCAACCTGGGACTGCGCCCGCCCGCCCCCGGCGCGGTGCCCGGCTGCTACAAGCTCGCCGGGGCGCTGCGGGAACAGGGACTGCTGCGAAGGCTCGGCGCCCTGGAGGGCGGCGTGGTGGTGCCGCCCCGTTACGGCCTGGGGGACTGGCGCGAGGGCGACGGGGACTTCCACGCCCCGGCGATCGCCTCGTACAGCGCGCGACTCGCCCGCCGGGTGCAGGGCCACGTGCGCGGCGGCGACTTCCCCGTCGTCCTCGGCGGCGACTGCAGCATCCTGCTCGGCGCGGTGCTCGCCCTGCGGCGGCTGGGCCGGTACGGCGTCGCCTACCTGGACGGGCACGGCGACTTCCGGCATCCGGACAACACCGCGGTGGCCGGCCCGGTGGGCGCCGCCGCCGGCGAGGGCGTCGCACAGATCACCGGACGCGGCCAGGCCGAGCTGACGGACATCGAGGGCCTGCGCCCGTACGTCCGCGACGAGGACGTGTGCCTCCTCGGGGTCCGCGACGCGGACGAGGACCAACCCGAGCTGGCCCGACTCGGCATCAGCTGCACCAACGTCGGCGAGATCCGGCGGCACGGGCCGGCAACGGCCGCCCGGGAGGCGCTGCGACACCTCCAGAACTCCCCACTGGACGGCTTCTGGATCCACCTGGACGCGGACGTGCTGGACCCCGCCGTCATGCCCGCGGTGGACAGCCCCGACCCCGACGGCCTGTTCACCGAGGAACTCCGTGCACTGCTCGCCCCGTTGGCGGCCTCCCCGCGCTGCGTGGGCGTGACCGTGGCGATCTACGACCCGGACCGCGACCCCGACGGCTCCGGGGCGGCCCTGCTGGCCGACCTCCTGGCCGACGTCTTTGCGCAACCCTGACCCCAGCTGGCCAACAACAGCACTGTTCAGACGGGCCAGCACGTTGTTCCATGGTCAACAAGGGGCCGCCACACCCGAGGTGGTCCGGTCCGACCTTGCGAGGCAGCCGTGGCCACCAGCGTGCACCGCACCACCCTCACCCTCCCCATGGCCGCCCTCGGCCCGGACAACCCGCTGCCCGCACTGCACGGGGTCGGCGACGCGCACCGCATCGAGATCCCCCAGGACGCCGCTCTGCCCGCCGACATGGCACGGCAGACCGGCTACGCACCACTGCGCTCGATCCTGCCCACCCAGATGCGGGACGGCTACGGTCGGGACCGCCACCTGACCGACGTCGACGCACTGGTGATCGAGAACGACCGGTTGCGCGCCACCGTCCTGCCCGGACTCGGCGGCCGGGTGCACTCCCTCCACCACAAGCCCACCGGCCGGGAACTCCTCTACCGCAACCCCGTGGTGCAACCCGCCGCCTTCGCCCTCAACGGGGCGTGGTTCTCCGGCGGCATCGAATGGAACGTCGGCGCCACCGGGCACACCACCCTCTCCTGCGCCCCCCTGCACGCCGCCCGGGTACCGGCCCCCGACGGCGGCACGATGCTGCGCCTGTGGGAGTGGGAACGACTGCGCGACCTGCCCTTCCAGGTCGACCTGTGGCTGCCCGACGGCGCCGAGTTCCTCTACGTCGGCGTGCGCCTCCGAAATCCGCACCACCACACCGCCCCGGCGTACTGGTGGTCCAACACCGCCGTCCCCGAAGACCCGCACACCCGCGTACTGGCCCCCGCCGAAGCCGCCTGGCACTTCGGGTACCAACGCACCCTGCGCCACGTCCCGGTACCGGAGTCCGACGGCGCCGACCGCACCTACCCACTGCGCAGCGAGTTCCCCGCCGACTACTTCTACGACCTGCCCCAGGGCGCGCGCCCCTGGATCGCCTCCCTCGACCGCGACGGCCACGGCCTGGTGCAGACCTCCACCGGCACCCTGTCCGGCCGCAAGCTCTTCCTATGGGGATCCGGCCGGGCCGGCCGCCGCTGGCAGCGCTGGCTCACCGAGCCCGGCACCGGCGGCTACGCGGAGATCCAGGCCGGCCTGGCCCGCACCCAACTGGAGCACGTCCCACTCGAAGCCGGCGGGCAATTCACCTGGCTGGAGGCGTACGGACCGCTCACCGCCGACCCCTCGGCGGTGCACGGCACCGACTGGGCGGCGGCGCGCGACGCCGTCGAGACCCGACTGACCGAGGTGCTCCCACGGGCCGACGTCGACGCCGCGTACGCCGCCTGGCTCCCTCACGCCGACCAGGAACCCAAGGAACACCTGGCCACCGGCTCCGGCTGGGGTGCCCTCGAAACGGCCCGCGCGGGCCTGGAGCTCCCCGGCACGCCCTTCGACCCGGCCACGCTGGGCGCCGCGCAGCAGCCCTGGCTGACCCTGCTCAGGACCGGGGAACTGCCCGCCGCCGCCCCGCTCCCCGGACCGGCGCTGGTCTCCCCGGCCTGGCGCGACCTGTTGGAGTCCGCCCGTCCCGGTGCGGCCGCCGAGTACCACCTCGGGCTCGCCCAGTGGCACGCCGGCGACCGCGCGCAGGCCGTCCGCAGCTGGGAGCGCGCCCTGGCCCACGGCGCCGGCTGCCTCCCGCTGTACTGCCTGGCCGTCGCCGAGTCCGTGGCGGGCGAAGCCGCGCACGCCGCCGACCGCTTCACCGAGGCGTTCGCCTGCGCCACCAGGGCGGCCGCTTCCGCCGATCCGACGACCGCCCGGGTCTGGCGGGAGACCTTGCCGGCCCTCGCCCGCACGGCGGTCCCCGCGCTGCTCGCGGCGGAACGGGCCGACGAGGCCGCGGCGATGCTGGCGGCACTGCGCCCGGCGGAGCGTACGGGCGGCCGCTTCCGGCTGCTGACGGCGCAGGTCCTGCTCGCCCAGGGGGAACCGCGGGCGGCCCGGCAGGTCTTCGACGAGGGCTTCGAGATCGCCGACCTGCAGGAGGGCGCGGAGGTGCTGAGCGACACCTGGTACGCCATCGCCGAACGACTGGTCGCGGGGGACGGCCCGGTGACCGCGGACCGGGCCCGGGCGGAGCATCCGCTGCCGGAACGGTACGAGTTCCGGATGCGTCCGGCGGATCCGGCGTAGCGGAGGCGGCGCGGGGCGCTGGCGGGTCCGTCCGTCCCGCCGGCGCCCCGCGCCCCGTTCCGGGTTGGCATATGCCACTTGGAAAAGATCCCCGGACTCCGGAATCCCCGCCGATCGTCACGCGTTGTGACGGTCATGAAAGCAATCACCACGAACAGTTACGGCGGCCCCGAGGTCCTCACCCACTCCGAGCAACCCGACCCCAAGGCCGGACCCGACTCGGTGCTGATCCGGGTCAAGGCCGCCGGCGTCAATCCGGTCGACTGGAAGATCGTCGCCGGCCATCTCGACGGCATGATGCACGTCTACTTCCCCCTCATCCCCGGCTGGGACGTCGCGGGGGTGGTCGAGGCCGTGGGCGCCGACGCCTCCGAATACGCGATCGGCGACGACGTCATCGGCTACGTCCGCAAGGACGAGGTGGAACACGGCACGTACGCCGAACTCGTCGCCGCGCCGGTGCGCACCCTGGCCCGCAAACCCGACTCCCTCAACTGGCACCAGGCCGCCGGTCTCCCCCTGGCCGGACTGACGGCCTATCAGTCACTCAAGCGGGCCCGGACCAGGGCGGGCGAGGTGGTGCTGGTGCACGCCGCCGCCGGCGGAGTCGGCTCACTCGCCGTGCAGATCGCCGTCGCCGAGGGGCCCGCGTGATCGGCACGGCCAGCGAGCGCAACCACGACTTCCTCCGTTCCCTGGGCGCCGAACCCGTCACCTACGGCGACGGCCTGGCGGACCGGGTCCGCGACCTGGCACCCCAAGGCGTCGACGTGGCACTGGACTTCGTCGGCGGCGGGGCGGTCGACGTCTCCCAGGCCGTGCTCAAGGAACGCAGCCGCGTGGTGTCGATCGCCGACGGCGAAGTCCGGGCGAAGGGCGGGCACATGGTGTGGGTCAGACCGGACAGCGCCGACCTGACCGCACTGGCCATCCTCGCCGACGCGGGAAAGCTGACCGTCCCGGTCGACGCGGTGCTTCCCCTGCCGGAAGCCGCCGAGGCGTTCCGACTCAGCATGGCCGGCCGCACCCGCGGCAAGATCGTCCTGGAGGTGTGACCGACGTGCGGGCACCATCGCCTCGGCGGCGGGACCGACCGGGGCGCCACCGAGAGGCACCTGCGGGAGGCACCTGCGAGAGGCAAGGCCGCGACGTGCGGCGCCACACGTCGCGCGATGGTGCCTAGGCGCCCTGGCTGCGGTCGACGTACTCGAAGACCGACCCGTCCGGATGACGGGCGATCAGATTGCGGCCGATGGGCGTGGCCAGCGGCCCGGCGATGATGTCGGCGCCGACCGCGGTGAGATCGGCCACCGCCACGTCGACGTCCTGCACGGCGATGGTCGCGGCGATCTTCCGCAGTACCGACAGCTCCGCTTCCGGGCCGCTCATCAGGAAGAAGCACCCGACCGCCGCGACCGCCACCCCGCCGCGCTGGAAGCGGATCGCCTCGGCGCCGGTCAACCGCTCGTACACCTTGACCGCGGCATCGAGGTCGCCGACACATACCCGAAGTGAGGTCCCCAGAATGTCCATATGGATCAGCCTAGTTGGGCTTCCCGCGGCTGCGCTAACCCCGGGGCACGGTGTGACCACGCCGTGCCCACGCGATGGAGGCGGCGTGACGGCGAGCCGGGTCTGACGCTACGTCACACCCGGCACAGCACCTCGCCGTGCAGCATCGCGAACCATCCGTCCTCCCGGGCTCCCCACTCCCGCCACGTCGCGGCGATGCGGGACAGCTCCTCAGTGGAGGCGTGCCCGCCGTCCACCGCCAGCTCGGCGTAGGAGGAGGCGACCGTGCGGTCCGCCCACAGCTCCGACCACCAGGCCCGCTCCTCCGGGGTCCGGTAGCACCAGGCACTCGCGGACGCGGTGATGTTCTCCGACGGGAAACCGGCCTGGCGCGCCCAGGCGTGCAGTCGGCGTCCGGCGTCCGGCTCGCCGCCGTTGGCGCGCGCCACCCGTTGGTACAGGTCCAACCAGCCGTCCATGCCCTCGACTTCCGGATACCAGGTCATGGTGGCGTAGTCCGAATCGCGGACGGCGACGATGCCGCCGGGCTTCGTGACGCGACGCATCTCGCGCAGCGCCTGCACGGGATCGCCCACGTGCTGAAGGACTTGGTGGGCGTGCGTCACGCAGAAGGTGTCGTCGGGGAAGTCCAGTGCGTGGACGTCGCCGACCGTGAAGTGGATGTTCTCCACTCCGCGGGCGGCGGCCGTGGCGCGGGCCTGCTCCAGCACGGCGGGTGCGTGCTCCAGGCCGGTGACGTGGCCGTCCGGCACCAGGCCGGCCAGGTCGGCGGTGATGGTGCCGGGGCCGCAGCCGATGTCCAGGACCTGCATGTGGGGACGCAGTGAACCCAGCAGGTAGGCAGCCGAGTTGGCGGCGGTGCGCCAGGTGTGCGAGCGCAGTACGGACTCGTGGTGACCGTGGGTGTAGACGGCGGATTCCTGCGGCATGGACGGCTCCTTCGCGGGCGTCGGAGAGCTGCCGCGCGAAGCCGTGACGGGCCACGGCCGGGTGCGGAAGCCCAGTGGCGTGCTGCCCTCACACCGTACGCGGCTGTCTCGTATTGCGAGAGTGGTGTCTTGCGATGTGGACGTGGGGGAGAGGTGAGGGCTAGGTAACTGGGCGCTGGGGCGTGAGAAGGGGTGTGGGGTGGGGTGCGTGGGGAGTGGGGTGGGGTGTTGGGGGAGGGGGTGAGGGTGGGGAGGGGGTGGGGCCCCGGGGGCGGGGGCCCGGGGGAGAGGTCGAGCGTCAGCTGCGTCCGAGGCGGGACGCGGTCGGCAGGAGGGACAGGAGGGACAGGAGGGACAGAGGAGGTGCAGGAAGCCCAGGCGGCCCAGTCGGGTCAGGCGGCCCAGTCAGTGCAGGAGGGTCAGGTGGGCCAGGTGGGATGTGCGGTTCAGGTTGGGAGGAGGCGGTAGACGGTGAGGGCCTCGTTGTTCTTCTCCAGGGCCAACTCGCCGTTCACCGTGGTCACTTCGCCGTCGAAGGCGAGCGGCACGTCGTCCGGGAGGCCGCCGATCCGCAGTCGGGGAAGGCGTGCCTCGCCCAGGACCGGGGAGCTGCGCGGGGTGCCCAAGAGGGCAGCGGCGAGGAGTCGGGTGCGGGCCAGCCGGCCGCCGTGCACCACCCGGACGTCGAGCACGCCGTCGGCGAGGTCGTGACGGCGGACGGGAGCGGTGCCCAGGCCGCGGTACTGGCAGTTGCCGACGAACAGCAGCCAGACCGAGCGCCGTTCACCGTCGATCTCCATACTGAGCGGCGCGGCGGTGCGCAGCACCTCCCACGCGGCGAGGACCCCGGCGGGCCAGGCACCGATGCGGTGCGCCCACCGCTCCCGGATCCGCACCAGCTCCGGATACGCGCCGATGGAGAAGGTGTTGAGGAAGCGTTGGCCTTCCTGGTGCGGTTCGGCCCGGAAACGCGCCACGTCCACCGCGACGGCCTCGCCGCTCTCCACGGCGCGTGCCGCCTCCGCGTAGGTCTCGATCCCGAGGTCGTAGGCGAAGTGGTTGAGGGTGCCGCCCGGCAGAACGGCCAGCGGCAGGCCGTGCCGTACCGCGACCGTGGCCGCCGCGTTGACGGTGCCGTCGCCGCCCAGCACGCCCAGTGCGCCGCCGCGCGCCTTGGCCTGTTCGGCGGCTTCCTCCAGGGCCTTGTCCAGCGGTGGCCCGTCAGGATCGCCGCAGACCACGACCTCGGCGTGCGGGAGGACCCCGTACACCTCCGAAGCCCGGTCGAGGCGCGGGCCGGAACGCTGGCCGGAGCCCGCGTTCGCGACCACGAACAGTCCGCGCCCACCGGGCAGCGCGGGCGCCTCGGCGCGCGGCCGGGCGGGCGGGGCCAGTTGGGCGCGGGTGGGTGCGAAGCCGCGGACCGCGAAGGCCGCGCCCACGCCGAGCGCGGCGCCCGCCAACACGTCGCCCGGATAGTGCACGCCCGTGTAGACGCGGGAGAACGCGACGGAGGCGGCGACCGGTGCGAGGGCCAGCCCCCACCACTTGTTCTCGAAGGCGACACCGGTGACGAAGGCGGCCGCCGAGGCCGCGTGCCCGGACGGGAACGAGGAGGTGAAGGGCTGGCGGTGGAGCCGCCGCATCGCCGGGACGGCGTCCAGCAGCGGCCGGGCGCGGCGCACGGAGCGCTTGCCGAGGGTGTTCACCGTTGCGGAGGCCACGGCCAACGAGGCGATGCCGCGCACGGCGGCCCGTCGTGCGGGCCGCCCGCCGAGCGCCGCCGCTCCGGCCGCCACGCCGAACCACAGGAGTCCGTGGTTGGCGCTGCGGGTCAGCTTGGGCAGGACGCGCTGGGCGCCCGGCCACTCGCGGGTGGCGATCCGGTCGAAGGCCCACCGGTCGAGGTGGGTGAGGAGCGTTGGCGTTCGCATGGGTCTCCTGTACCCCGGGAGGGACGGCGCAGGCCGGGGAGCCGGTGTGGGGGAGGGAAAAGCAACAGGAGGAGGAACAGGAAAAGGAGGAGGAAGAGGAGGAGGAAGAGGAGGAAGAGGAACGGGGAAGGACGCATGGTTCTGGGGCCGGTGACCTCTGTGGGGGGCGTGTGGCTGGCGCGGTGAGAGGGAGGTGCGGAGGGAGGGACGAATGGAGGGGTGGAGGCATAGAGGTGCGGCTGTGAGGATGGGGGGAAGTGGTGCGGACGGGGCCGGTGTCGGGGCCGGTGTCGAGCCCGGGGACGGATGAGTAGGGGGCGGCGGCGATGTGCGGGACGCGTGGTGGTGTGGCGGGCGATGGGGGACGGTCGCCGGAGGTGGTGCGGCGGCGGGTCGACGCGGACCTCGGTGGCTGCGTCGCGGTCCTCGCCGACGTGCACGCGGACAGCGGTTACCCCCATCACTGGCCCGCTGAGCCGCAGCGGTGGCTCACTCCTGACGGGCTGACCGCCGCCTGGGTCGCCGAGGCGGCGGGGGTGGTGCTCGGTCACGCCGCGCTGTGCGGGCGTGAGGTCAGCCGTCTCTACGTTGCGCCCGGTGCGCGCGGCCGCGGCCTCGGCGCGCGGTTGCTGGCCGCCGTCGAGGCGGAGGCGGCGGCCCGCGGGGTGCGGCTCGTCCTGGAAGTGAAGACCTCCGACTCCGCGGCGGTTGCGCTGTACGAGCGGCGGGGCTGGGTGCGGCGCGGCACCGAACGGCAGGAGTGGAGCGCGCCGGGGTCCGTCGCGGAAGAGGTGCGCGTGCACCGGTACGAGGCGCCGTAGGGCGGACGGGGCAGACGAGGCAGACGGGACGGACGAGGCAGATGGGGCGGGCGCCTCGGCGGCGGCGGGCGGTGCCCCGTCTGGGCGTGGGCAGCCCCGTTTGGGCGCAGCCGGCCGTTGTCTCTCCGGGGGAGCGGGGGCGCGTCGGCGGCCCTCGGCGATGCACCGGCTGTAACTGCCGGGCCCGCCGGGGCGGGCCCGGCGACGCCGTACGAGGACGGACCCGCCCGGCCCTGTCGTGCGGGAACGTTCCCGCACGGCAACGCTCCCGTACGGCCACGGCAACGCTCCCGTATGGCCACGATGACGCCCCACTACGGCCGCGTCCCCGTGCGGCGACGGTGCCGTTCGGCTCAGGGGGGCGCGGTCACCCTCCGTTGACGTGTCGTCCGCGGTCGCCACCCCCGTGATCTGCGAAGGTGGTCGGGGCCGTTCATCATGTGATGGGCCCACGATCGACCGGCCGCCGTGGAGTGGAGGTACGGATGCAGCGGACCGCACCGGATCCGCAGCGGGAGCCGGATCCGGCCCCGCCGGCGGGCCTGCCGGTCCTCCCGGAACTCGCCGCGCACCTCGCCGCCGTCGCCGGTCGCACCGCCCCCGAACCTCCCGGTGGCTCCGCGCCGCTGCGCACCGCCGCCTGCGGCTACTGGGAGCGCCGCGGCCTGTTCACCCCGCCCGACCGGGTGCTCGCCGCGCCCGGGGCGGCCGCCCTGCTCCTTGCCCTGTACGCCGCGGTGGACGGTGCGGTGCTGCTGCCGCGGCCGTGCGCCGAGTGGTACGCGCCGCCGGCCCGGCTGCTCGGCCGGCCGGTGCACGTGACGCCGGTGCCGGCCGAATCGGGCGGGCTGCCGGACCCGTTCGCGCTGCTGGAGACCGTACGGCGGGCCCGGATGCACGGGGACACGCCGCGCGTCCTGGTGCTCTCGATCGCTGACGACCCGACCGGCACCTGTGCGCCGCCGGAGCAACTGCACGAGGTGTGCGAGGCGGCGGCGGAGGAGGGGCTGTGGCTCGTCAGCGACGAGTCGCGCCGGGACCTGCTGCACGATCCGCACGACACCGTGGTGCTCAGCCCGGCCGAGATGCTGCCCGGCGAGGTCGTGGTGCTGACCGATCTGCGGGCCGCACTGCTGCCCGTCTCCTGGCCCGTCGCGCTGGCCCGATTCCCCGGCACCCGCCGGGGCGCCGTCCTACGGGACGCGGTGGGCCAGACGCTCGCCCGGTTGCACACCCCGCTTCCCGGGCCGCTGGCCGGCGCGGTCACCCACGCGCTCGGTGAACCCGACGCCGTGCGGGAACGGACCGCGGTCGCCGCGCGCGTGTACGGGGCGCTCACCGGGGCGCTGCACCGCGCGCTCACCGGGGCCGGCGCACTGTGCCGTCCGCCGCACGCGGGCAGCCATCTGTACGCCGACCTCGAACCGTTGCGGCGGCCGCTCGGTGACCGCGGGATCGTCGGATCGGCCTGTCTGGAAAGGGAGTTGGCGCAGTGGGCGGCCCGCGGGGGCCACCGTTTCGAGGACGATCCGGCGGCCCTGCGGGTGCGGCTGGGGGTGGACGGGCTGCTCGGCGCCGACATGGCGCTGCGACAGCGGACGTTGGACGCGGCGGACCCCCTGACGCTGCCGCACGTGCGGGCGGGGTTGCGGGACCTGGAGCGGACGCTGGCCGAACTGGGCGGGGCGCGGGGGCGGCCGAACCGTTCTGCGGGCGCGGCGCGCGCCGGGGAGGCACCGGCGGCGGGGGACTTGGGCGCGGTGCGGGGGCCGGACGCGGAAGGGGGCGAGGACCGCTGAGCCGGTGGCCGCAGCAGTGCCCGGGGTGGCGGCGCGATGCCGGTGCCGCCCCGGGGGCCCGGCCTTGTGCCAGCCGTCCGTGGCCCGGTTCCGGTTCGGGCCCCGGCGCGCCCGAGCCCTCGTCGTCGTCGGTGTCGTCGCCTGCGGCGCGCTGCTGCGCCTTCGTCGCCCAGCACTGCTTGCCCCGCCCCTCCGTTCCCCCTCCGCCGTCGCGTTCCCGCCGTGGCCCACCCGCCCGCCTCGTGACGTCCGGTTCCGCACTGCGGTTCCGCCGGCCATCGAATGGAGCCCCTAGATGACCGAACAGACCGAGCGTTCTCCCGCCGGGCGCTCCCTGGACGAGCCCGCCCGCGCCGAGCCGCGTGCGGGTGCGGACGACCGTCCCGGCGACGAGGGGCACGGCGGCACCCTTGGTACCGGCCACGGCGCCGTGGCCGTGGACGCGGCCGGGCACACCGCCACCGTGGCGCTCCCGGCGACCGCGCCGCCGCCACCGCTCGCCGAGCCGCGCCCCCTGGGCGAGCCGCGCACCTGGCCCCGGGACTTCACCGACCGGTTGACGGCGCCGCTGCCCGGCGTCCGCGCGCTGGCCCGGATCGCGCGGGAGGGCAAGCTCCGCCCGTCCCCCGAGATGCTCCAGCAGATCCAGCAACTCCCCTTCGAGCCCGGCCCGATGCCGCGGGTCGGACCGTCGACCGTCGCGCTGACCTGGGCCGGGCACGCCAGTTGGGTCGTCCGGATCGGCGGGCTGACCGTCCTCACCGACCCGGTGTGGTCGCGGAAGATCCTCGGTACGCCTGCCCGGGTCACCCCTGTCGGGGTCCGTTGGGAGGACCTGCCGCCGGTCGACGCCGTCGTCATCAGCCACAACCACTACGACCACCTGGACGCCCCGACGTTGAAGCGGTTGCCGCGTGACGTCCCGTTGTTGCTGCCCGCGGGGTTGGCGGTCTGGGCCCGGCGGCGCGGGTTCACCCGGGTCACGGACCTGGACTGGTGGGAGGCGGTGGAACTGCCCGGCCCGGACGGCCCGGTGCGGGTCGACTTCGTGCCCGCGCACCACTGGAGCAAGCGGACGCTGACCGACACCTGTCGGTCCCTGTGGGGCGGCTGGGTGCTCACCGCTCCGGACGGGCGGCGGGTCCACTTCGCGGGGGACACCGGCTACGGCCACTGGTTCGAGGAGATCGGCCGCCGCTACCGGGACATCGATCTGGCGCTGCTGCCCATCGGGGCGTACGACCCGCGCTGGATGCTGCGGCCGGTGCACACCGACCCGGAGGAGGCGGTGCGGGCCTGCCAGGACGTGGGTGCGCGGGTCCTGGCGCCGATGCACTGGTCGACGTTCCTGCTGTCCGCCGAACCTCCGCTGGAGCCGTTGCACCGCATCCGGGCCGCGTGGGCGGCGACCGGCCGTCCGCGGTCGGACCTGTGGGACCTCCCGGTGGGCGCCTCCCGGGTGTTGGCGGAACGGTGAGGGCCCCGCTCGGCTGCGGTTGATGTGGATGATGATGTGGATGGGGTGGTCGATGCGGAGGGTGCGGCTGCGGCGGTGATGCGGGGGCCGCGGTGACCGTTCCGACCCTTCCCGCGCCGCGCCCGCGGCAGCAACCGCCCCGACCGCCCCAACTGCCCCCGCGGCCGCCCCCTCAGCCGTCCCCGTCCGCCGTCCGCCCCTCGGCGACCGGCGGTGCCGGGCGGAGGCGGCGCCATGCGGCCGGGGCGGCGCCGAACAGCACGGTGAGGCCGATCGCGGCGGCCACGCCCTGCCAGGGCTCGGGGAAGAGGGAGCCGCCCAGCAGGCCGAGCAGCTGGTACGTCGCCGCCCAGGCCAGGCATGCCGGGAGGTCGCCGCGGGCGAAGCGCCGCGGCGGCATGCCGGCGAGCAGACAGGCCAGCATGATCGGGATCCTCCCGGCCGGGACCAGCCGGGAGAGGACCAGGACCAGCACGCCGTGTTCCCGCAGCCGTTGCTGCGCCTGCGCCAGGCGTTCCGGCGCGGCACGGGCCCGCAGCCGGGCCAGCCAGCGCGAGCCGTTGCGCGAGCGGACACCGCGTCGCCCGAGCCAGTAAAGGCCCAGGTCCCCGAGGAACGCGGCGCCCGACGCGACCACGAAGACGAACAGCAGCGCCAGCGGCGAACTGTGGTGGAAGGCGACCACCGCGGCCGAACTGACCACCGCGCCGGTGGGGACGACGGGCACCAGCGAGCCCAGCACCACCAGCAGGAACAGCGACGGGTAGCCCACCGCTTGCTGGGTCGACTCCGGCGGGACGTGGGCGACCACCTGGTGGAGGCCGTCCGCCAACGTCGCCGCGGCCACGGTGCCGGCGGCGGCCGTCATCGGCGGGTCCTCGGGCGGACGGACTCGCCGTGCGCCAGCCGGTGCACCGTGACCCCCGGCGCGAGCAGCGCGGCCTGCCGTTCGAACTCCTGGCCCGGCGTGTGGAACTCGTGCGGTCGCACCGCGTCCAGACCGATGGGCCAGTAGGTGCCATAGTGCACCGGCACGGCGCTGAACGGCGCGAGTCGGGCGGCGGCCACCGCGGCCCGGCGGGCGTCCAAGTGGCCGTGGCCGAGGAACGGGCCCCAGCCGCCCACCGGCAGCAGCGCCAGCTCGCACGGCCCGACCTCGTCCGGCAACTCCTCGAACAGCCCGGTGTCGCCGGCGAAGTAGGTGCGGGCCGTGCCGTGCAGGACGTAGCCGAGGGCCGGGACGCGATGCGGCCCGTAGGGTAGTCGCCGCCCGTCGTGCACGGCGCGCACCGCACGGACGGTCAGGGCGCGCGGAGCGGCCGCGCCGTCCGGGGCGGCGGCGCCACCGGGGGCCGCGGGCGGCGGTCCGGTCGTCGGGGCGATGCGGCACTCCTCGCCCGGCCGCAGTTCGATGACGGGCAGGCGCCTGGCCGCCGCCACCCGGCGCAGTCCCGGGACGGCGGCCGGCGCGCCGTGCGGCACGACCAGCCGGGTGCCGGGGGCGAGCCGGGCCAGCGACGCCGGGTGCAGGTGGTCGGCGTGCAGGTGGGAGATGAGGACCACGTCGGCGCGGGCCGCCTCGGGCGGCGGCAGGGCGCCGCGGCGGCGCCGCAGGTGGGCGAGCCGGGTCGCGAACAGCGGGTCGGTCAGCACCCGCACCCCGGAATCCTCGACCGTCACCGTGGCATGGCCCCACCAGGTGACCTCCAGCGACACGCTCCGTCCACCTCCCGGTCCGGCCGGGTCGTGCGCCGCCCGGCGTCGGATGTGCGGGCGGTCGCTCCGCTCCGGAGCCGGCCGTCCCCGCTTCGATCCCTACCGATCCTGCCTCATCGCCGGGGAAGCGGAGCCCCGGTCCCCCGGGAAGCGGGTGTCGGCCGTCGGCGCGGCGGCCACCGTTCGACGCCCCGCCCACTTGCCGCCGCCCGCTTTATGACACCCGGCCGGTTTGATGACACCCTTGGCCGGAATGCCCGCCCGGCCGGTGCGGCGGGCCGGAGTGCGGAGGACGGGACGGCGTGCGGACCGCGCGGTGGAAGGCCCTGGGCGGCGCCCTCCTGAGGGTGCTGGCCGTCTGGGCGGTCTCCAGCCTGACCCTGCTGGCCCTGGCCGCGGTGCTGCCGGACTTCCGGCTGCAGGCCGCCGGCGGCGACAGCCTCACCCGCACCGCGCTCACCGCGGCGCTCGGAGCCGGCGCGTTCGGCCTGCTCAGCGCCCTGGTGTGGCCGCTGCTGGTGCGTGCGCTGCTGTTGGTGCCGGCGCTGGTGCTCGGGTTGTTGGTGTTCTTCCTCAACGGCTCGCTGCTGCTGGTCGCGCTGGACGTGATGACGGCCGGTCGGGGGCGGAGCACACCGGAGACCGCGGTGATCGTCGCGGCGGTGATGTCCGCGGCGTCGTCGGCGACCTCCACCTTCCTGGCGGTGCGCAACGACGAGGCGTACCGACGGCGCCTGGTGCGACTGGCCGGACGGCGGGGCCGGCGGGCCCGCGCGGGCCGCGGACCCGCCACGCCGGGCACGGTCTTCCTCCAGATCGACGGCGTCGGGCACGACGTCCTCCAGGCGGCGACCCGCGGCGAGCAGCCGCTGATGCCGACCGTCGCCCGCTGGATCGAGTCCAGCCACCGACTGACGCCGTGGCACACCGACTGGTCCAGCCAGACCGGTGCCAGCCAACTCGCCCTCCTGCACGGCAGCAACGAGGATCTGCCCGCCTTCCGCTGGTACGAGAAGGAGACCGGCGGCCTCGTCGTCAGCAACCGGCCCAGCAGCGCCGCCGAACTCCAACGCCGCGCCGTCGCCCGCACCGGCGACGAGGGCCTGCTCGCGCACGACGGCGCCAGCCGCGGCAACCTCTTCAGCGGCGGCGCCGACCAGGTCGCCCTGGTGATGTCGGTGGCCGCCCGGCGCGGGCGGCGCAACCGCTCCCGGGCCGGCTACTTCGCCTACTTCTCCGACCCGGCCAACGCCACCCGCACCGCCGTCTCGTTCGTCGCCGACGTCCTGCGGGAGGTCGGGCAGGCGCTGCGCAGCCGCTGCCGCCGCGAGCGCCCGCGCGTCAAGCGCGGCGGCCTGTACCCGGTCATCCGGGCCTTCGCCACGGTCGTCGAGCGGGACGTGGTGGTCGCGGCGGTCGTCGGCGACATGCTGGCGGGCCGCACCGCCGTCTACGCCGACCTGGTCGCCTACGACGAGGTGGCCCACCACTCGGGGCCCGTGCACCGCGACACCCACCAGGTGCTGCGCCGCCTGGACCGGTGCATCGCGCTGATCGCCGAGGCCGCCCGGCACGCGCCCCGGCCGTACCGCGTCGTGCTGCTCTCCGACCACGGCCAGAGCCCCGGGGCGACCTTCCGGGACCGCTACGGGCTGACCCTGGGGGACCTGGTCCGCGCCGGGTGCGGGCTGCCGGTCCGGGGCAAGGCCGGGCGCACCCCCAGTGGCGCCGAGGCCCGGGAGGCCGCGCGGGCGGCGCTGGGCCGGCCCGAGGGCCCGTCGGACGGGGACCGGCGCGGTGCGCAGCCGATCGTCCTGGCCTCCGGGAACCTCGGTCTGGTGTCCTTCCCGGACGTCCCCGGCCGGATCACCCGAGAGGAGGTGGACCGCCGCTACCCGGCGCTGCTCGACACGCTCGCCGGTCACCCGGGCATCGGCTTCGTCCTCGTCCGCTCGGCCGCGCACGGCCCGGTGGTGCTGGGGCCGGACGGCGGCGAGCACCACCTCGACGGCGGCCGGGTGATCGGCGCCGATCCGCTGGCGCCCTTCGGGCCCGGTGCGGCGGCCGCGGTCCGCCGCACCGACCGGTTCCCGCACGTCGCCGACCTCATGATCAACTCCGTCTGCGAGCCGGCGACCGGCGCGGTGCACGCCTTCGAGGAGCAGATCGGCTCGCACGGCGGGCTGGGCGGCCCGCAGAGCCGGCCCTTCCTGTTGTGGCCCGCGGAACTCTCCCCGCCGGTTGCGGACGGCACGCCGCTGACCGGCGCCGAGCAGGTCCACCAGGTGCTGCGCCGCTGGCTGCGGGAGGCGCACGGCCCGCACCTGCCCGTCGGCGCCGGGACACAGCGCCCGCACCGCGAGCCCGGGTCGGAGCCGGGACCGGAGCCGGCCGACCGGTTCACCGGCTGACCGCCGGCCCCGGTGCGCGGCCGTCCGGCCCCTGACCAGCGGCGACACGTCGTGCCACCCCGGCGGACCGTTCGGTGGCCGGGCGGCCCCGCCGAAGAAATTCGCCCGGCGGGGGGCTTCGACAGGACGATTCGCGGCGATTTTGAGTGGTGCGTGCGGCCGGTGACCATTGGCTCAGCCGGCACCCCGGCGAGCCCGCACGATGAGAGACGCGTCACACCACCATGCATCGCGATCCCACTGCAGAGGCCACCCCTGCCGCCTCTGACCTGCACGCATCAGCACAGCGCCCGTTCCGGATGAACTTGCTGACGGCCACCGCCCTGGTGATGGGCAACATCATCGGCGGCGGCATCTTCCTGCTGCCGGCCTCGGTCGCCCCCTTCGGCACCATCAGCCTGGTCGCCTTCGGCGTCCTCACCCTCGGCGCGATCTCCCTCGCCCTGGTCTTCGGACGGCTCGCCCAGCGCCACCCCGACACCGGCGGGCCCTACGTCTACGCCCGCGAGGCGTTCGGCGACTTCGCCGGGTTCCTCTCCGCCTGGTCGTACTGGACCATGACCTGGGTCAGCAACGCTGCACTGGCGGTGGCCGCCGTCGGCTACGTCCACGTGCTCTTCCCCGGCCACGAGTCCCGCGGCGTCGACCTGATGGTCGCGTTGGGCGCACTGTGGCTGCCGGCGCTCGCCAACTTCGCGGGCACCCGGTACGTCGGCGCGGTCCAACTGGTCGCCACGGTCCTGAAGTTCGTGCCGCTGCTGTTCATTGCGGTCGTCGGCCTGTTCTTCTTCGACCCGCACAAGCTCGGTTCGTTCCACGAGGGCGGCGGCAGCACCCTGGGCGGACTGTCCGCGGCGGCCGCGATCCTGCTCTACAGCTACGTGGGCGTGGAGTCGGCCGCGATGAGCGCCGGCGAGGTCCGCAACCCCGAGCGGAACGTCGGCCGGGCCACCGTCCTGGGCACCATCGGCGCCGCCGTGGTCTACCTGCTGGGCACCGCGTCGGTCTTCGGCACCGTCCCGCACGACAAGCTGGTGCACTCCAAGGCGCCGTTCTCCGACGCCGTGGACGCGATGTTCGGCGGCCACTGGGGCGGAACGCTCATCGCGGCCGCCGCCGTGATCTCCATCATCGGCGCGCTCAACGGCTGGACGCTGATGAGCGCGCAGTCCCCGTACGCCGCCGCCAAGGACGGCCTCTTCCCGGCCGCGTTCCTCACCAAGCGGCGCGGGGTGCCGACCTTCGGGGTGCTGGCCGCCGCGGTGCTGGCCAGCGCCCTGACCGTGATCAACTACTTCACCGGCAGCGGCGGGGTCTTCGAGACCCTGGTGCTGATCACGACCTTCTCGGCCACCGTGCCCTACCTCCTCGCCGCCGGCGCGCAGGTCTACTTCCTGCTCACCGGCCGTCGCGACCGGGTCCGCCCCGGCCGCTTCGCCCGCGACATGACGCTCGCGCTGGTCGCCTTCGGCTTCACCTTCTGGCTGGTCGCCGGCGCCGGCTACGCCGCGATCTACCAGGGCGTGCTGTTCCTCTTCGCCGGGATCCTGGTGTACGCGCTGATGGCCGCCCGCCGGTCGACGGGCCGCGGAGCCCGCTCGGACGCCGCCGGGGAAGCCCCCGCGGAGCCCACCGCGGACGCTTCGGCGGCCCCGGTCGCGCCCACCGGCCCCGCGGCGGGCTGACCCCCGCCGACCGTCCCGCCCGGACCCCTGCCCCTGGCCGCACCGCTGCGACCAGGGGCATTACCTTTCCGGTAATCGACCCGCTCCCCGCGCTCCGGCAGAGTCGGGGCATCGGTTCACGGGCCGGCGCACTCCGGCCCGTGGATCGGCGCTGACACTCCGTCAGTCACCGTCCGCCGGATGCGTTCCGGATCGCGCGTCGGGCGCGCACCGGATCCGTACCGGACGCCTCCGCCGCCTACCACCAGGAGTTCGTGATGTCGCAGAACGTGCAGCAGGCCGCCCCCGTACCGGCCCTCGACCACGCGGCCGCCGCCGAGCGTTACCTCGCGGCCTGGAACGCCACCGAGGAAGGGGCGCTCGCCCGGGCCGTGGCGGCGGCCTTCACCGCGCAGGCCACCTACACCGACCCGCTGGCCGACGTCGCCGGGCACGACGGCCTCACGGCGCTGATCGCCGGGGCGCACCAGCAGTTCCCGGGCTTCGTGTTCCGCCCGCTCGGCGCGGTGGACGGCCACCACGACATCGCCCGGTTCGGGTGGGAGCTGGTCGCGCCGGACGGGTCGGCGCCGGTCGCCGGCTTCGACGTGGTGCGGCTCGCCGCGGACGGCCGGATCGTGTCGGTGCTCGGCTTCCTGGACCGCGTCCCGGCGGCCTGAGCCGCCCTCACCCGGCGACGTCGCGCAGGTGCGCGGCTGTTTCGGGGTCGGCGGGCAGGAACGCCTCCAGCGCCAGCTCCGAAACGGTCACGTCCATCGGCGTGTTGAAGGTGGTGAGGGTCGAGAGGAAGGACAGCACCGCACCGCGGTGCTCGATCACCAGCGGCAGGGCGAACGGCGGGTGCTCGCCGGCGGCCGCGGCCCGGTGTTCGCCGTCCGGCATCGGATAGGAGCGCAGCTCGTCGTGGAGCGCGCGCAGCGGTGCCGAGCGCAGGAGCGCCAACTGCCGGTCCAGTTGGTCGAAGAGGTGCTCCCGCCACTGTGGGAGGTTGCGGATGCGGGGCGCCATGCCGCGCGGGTGGAGGGTGATCCGCATGGCGTTCATCGGCGGGCGGAGCAGCTCCGGATCGACGCCTTCCAGCAGCACGCCGATGCCCCGGTTGGCCGCCTGGACCTGGTACGTCCCGTCGACCACCAGCGCGGGATACGGCTCGTAGCCGGCCAGCAGGCGGTCCATGCCGGCCCGGAGGGCGGACATCGACGGGGCGTCCAACGGGGTCTCCGGGAAGGCGGGGGCGTAACCGGCCGAGAGCAGCAGGGCGTTGCGCTCGCGGACGGGCACGTCGAGGTGTTCGGCCAGGCGCAGCACCATCTCCTGGCTCGGACGGGCGCGGCCGGTCTCGATGAAGCTGATGTGGCGGGCGGAGGAGTCGGCGCGCAGTGCCAGTTCCAACTGGCTGATCCGGCGCCGGTCGCGCCACTCGCGCAACAGGGAGCCCACACCCGTGGTTTCCGACGCGGACGCCGTGGCAGTGGTCATGGCGCCGACGGTAGCCGACCTGCCAGGCGTTACCTGCGGTAACTCGGGAGGTCGGGGTGGCCGCGACGCGCGGCGGACCGCGGGGGCGCCCCCGTTGCCGGACGCGGAACCGCCCCCGCCGTGCCAGGCTGTAACTGCCGCACCCCAGCGGCGGTGACCGGCACACGGCGGGAGGCGACATGGGCGCGCAGGTGGTACCACTCGACGACGCGGAGATCGAGGACCGCATCCTCGACCTGCCCGGCTGGACGGTCGACGAGGACCGGCTGAACCGCAGCTACCGCTTCGACCGCCACTTCCAGGCCGCCGCGATGGTCCTCCACATCGCGCAGATCCAGGAGGAGTTGGGCCACCACGCCGAGCTGACCCTGGGGTACAACCAGCTCACCGTCGCGGTCAACACCCACAGCGCCGGCGGCCGGATCACCCACCTCGACTTCGGCCTGGCCCGCCGCATCGAGGAGATCGCCGCCGGACACGGCGGGCTCTGAGCGCTCGGGCGTCAGCTCGGGCGGCGCGGCCCGATCACCCGCCCGGCCCGCGCCAGCTCCACGTTGAACTGCGCGCCCGACAGCAGCGACAGGTTCGAGAACCACAGCCAGATCAGGAACACCACCGGCCCCGCCAGCGACCCGTACAGCCGGTTGAACGTGCCGACGTACGACGCGTACAACGCGAAACCCGCCGACGACACCAGCCACAGCAGCACCGCCAGCACCCCGCCAGGACCGGCCCGTCGCACCCCGCGGGAATGCGGTGGCCCGGACCGGAACAGCACCATCGCCAGTACCGTCGCCAGCACCAGCAACAGCGGCCACTGGAGCACGTTCCACAACGTCTCGCCCGCCTCGCCGAACCCCAGCGCGCGCCCCAACGCCGTCGCCACCGGCCCGCTCACCAGCAGCGCCACCGCACTGCAGATCAGCAGCGCCATCAACAACAGCGCGGTGACGATGATCCGCGGCGCCTTCCGCCACGGCGGCCGGTCGTCCTTCGTGCGGTGCATGGCGTGCAGGGCCCGCCGGAACACCGCCAGATAGCTGCACGACGACCACAGCGCACTGACCGTCGCACCGCCCACCACCACCCAGGCCGCGGTGCGCTGGTGCGCCATCACCACCAGCGCGTGCCGGACGGTCGCCCCCGACTCGGCCGGCGCGATCGAGCTGAGCCGGTTGATCAACTGCTCGGTGCCGGCCGGGTCGGCCAACCCGATCAGCGAGACGGTGAGGATCGCCGACGGCAGCAGCGCCAGCACCGAGTAGTACGTCAGGCTCGCCGCGTAGTCCGTCACGTCGTCGTGCCAGACGGACAGCGGCGTCCGGCGCAGCGCCGTGCGGTAGCGCCTCCAGCGCGGCCGGCGGGCCGGGCGCTGCGCTCCGGTCCGCACCGGGGCCGTGGACGGTGCGGTCTCAGCTCCCATGCCGGACCTCCGTCGCGCCGGCCGCCCGCCGCCCTGCGACGCCCCCCATACCGCTCCCGTCCATCGCGCATCCGTCCTGTGTGCCGTACCGGTCCGGCATCGTCCGGTCCCGGTCCTGCATCATGCCCCGGTACGTCGCCCGCCGGCGAGCCGCCGACCGACGCCCCACCCGCGGGTGTGACCCCGGCACCGTCAGGGGAACGGCAGCGCCCGCCACGGGGACGCCGGATCCTGCGTCAACACCCGGTGCAGGTGCACCGCCTCGCCGTACGCCGGCCCGAACCAGCCGTTGTCGAACGCCAGCGCCCGGCCGAGCGCGTAGCCCGCGGCGAACTCCTCCCACGAGCCGTAGACCTCCGCGGCCCGCGCCGCCACCCGCGCCGCCGCCTGCTCGGCCTGCGGCGGTGCGCACAGCCGCGCGCCCAGGCTCCAGCGGACCAGGCCCACGGCGTGCGCCAGGTCCAGCGCGACCACCGACACCACCCGACCGTTGGCCGGCAGCAGCCCGTCCGCCCGGAACCGCTCCTCGTAGCGGCCCACCAGCTCCGGGACCGCGGGCGCCACGCCGCCGTCGGCCGCACGCGACCGGTCGCGCAGCGCCGCCTCGGTCTCCGCCGGCACGAACTGCCCGCCGAGCAGCTGGTCGAAGCGCTGTTGCCAGCTCACCGGGTCGCCCACCGACCACTGGGCGCGCAGCGTCTCGGCGTCCGTCGAGTAGTCCAGGAACGCCGTCCCCAACTCGTTCCAGGGCACGCTGTGGTGCACGGCGAGCGGCGCCCCGCAGGCCAGCCCCTGCGCCACCGGGCCGTGCAGCGGTCCCCCGATGGGGGCACCTCCCATGCCGTGCAGGCCATGGGGGAGGGTCACCAGGAGCCCGCCCGGTCGCGCCCCGACCTGCGCCCGCATCCGCAACCAGCCGGTGCGGTGGGCCGGCGTCGCGAACAGGTACGCGGCGTACGGGGTGCCCGGGTTGACCGCCAGTCGCCACTTGTCGTGGGGCCAGTCCTGGGCCAGTTCCTCGACCGTGACCCGGTCGAAAAGTCGCTGTGGCTCCCAGGCCGGCAGCATGCCGCGCGTCAGCACGGGAATGCACTTACCGCCCGCCACCGGATCGTCGTAGACGGGCAGCGGTTCCTGACCCTGTTGCGGCACCGCCAGGTACAGATCCTCACCGGCGATCGCCGCGACCTGTCCGTCCCCGTCCCCACGTGCCGTCGCCTCATACAGCCGCCGCTCGGTCTCCGTCGGCGGCATCCATCCCGGAGTACCCACAGGCCAAGACCCTACGGTGATCCCGTCCCCGGCCGGAACCAGGGGCGGCGGCCGGGCCGCCGGCCCGGCCCGGCCGTTTGCCGGCACCCACCCCGTACCGGAGGCTCGTTGCCATGAGCAGTCACGACCACCCCGTGCCCGGGCACCTTCCCCCGAACCCGCCGCGCCCTCGTGGCCCGGGCCACCACCACCCCTCCCACGCCGGCCAGGACGGCGCTGCCATCGACTGGGAGGTGCTCGGCCCGCACCTCGAACGGGGCGCCGAGATCCAGACCCCGCTCTACGAGCAGGCCGCCGCCTGGCTCCGCCAACTGCTGGGTCCCGACGCCCCCGACGGCTCCGACGGCGGGCCGGTGCCCGTCCGCCGCATCCTGGACGTCGGCAGCGGCCCGGGCGTGGTCAGTTGCCTGTTGGCTCGGGCCTTCCCGGACGCCGAGGTGTGCGCGGTGGACGCCACCGAGGCCCTGCTGGACCGGGCCCGCGCCCGCGCCGAGCGGCTCGGGCTGGCGGACCGGATCCACACCCACTGCGCCGAGGTCCCGCACGGCCTCGATCCGCTCGGCGGCGCCGACCTGATCTGGTCCAGCAAGGCGCTGCACCACGTCGGCGACCAGCGCGGTGCGGTGGCCGCCCTCGCCGGCCACCTGCGGCCCGGCGGACTGCTCGCGGTCTGCGAGGGCGGCCTCGCGCCGCGCTTCCTGCCGCGCGACATCGGCATCGGCCGCCCGGGGCTCCAGGCCCGCCTGGACGCCGCGGCCGAGGACTGGTTCGCCGACATGCGGGCCGCCCTGCCCGACGCCACCGACGCCCTGGAGGACTGGCCCGCCTTCCTCGCCAACGCCGGTCTGCGCACGCCGTGCACCCGCAGCTTCCTGCTGGACCTGCCGGCACCGCTCGCCGACGACGCCCGCCACTACATCCAGGCCAACCTCGGCCGCGCCACCGAGGAGTACGGCGACCAACTGGACCCCGAGGACGTCTCCACCCTCACCCGGCTCACCGACCCCCACGACCCCGCCGGGATCACCCGCCGCCCGGACGCCTTCCTGCTCTCGGCGCAGACCGTCCACACCGCCCGCGCCCTGGAGCCGTAGCCCCGGGGTGGGCCGGGCTCCGCCACTGGCGCCGTGCGGACGTCAGGCCGCCGGTGGCGGAGCGGTGATCGCCGGGCGGACCGTGGTGAGCAGCAGGTCGAGGAACTGGTCCGGGTGCCGGAAGCCGGCGAAGTGGCTGGCGCCGGTATCTCCGCAGGCCGCGCAGGGTGTGCAGGGGCGAGAACCACAGCGAGCGGAGCACGACGGTCTTCATGGTGTCGTAGGACAGCGGGTCACTGGTGAGGACCAGGGTCCTCGACGGCGTCCAGGCACGCGTCGAATCCGCGTGACCGGGGCCGTTCGCGGGGCCGCGAACGGCCCCGGGCCCCTCCCGCGCAGGGCGGTGCGGAGGGCCTTCGGACGGCAACCGCCACCGGGCCACGTCACTGCGATGGCCCGCACCGACCGGCAGAACGCCCCGACCGCGATGAGGATGGGCGGGACACGAGGGGGGCAGCGAAAGGGTTTGATCATGTTCCGCTCGATTGCCACGGTGCTGGCCGCCACCGCCGTCACCGCATTCCTGAGCACCGGCATAGCCGGTGCCGCGCCCGCCCAGCCCCAGGCCCCCGCGGCCGTCACCCAGCCCGCGCATGCCGGCGACGGCGGCGGCGGAGGCGTCGGGGTCGGCGGCGTCGGCAGCCCTGACCGCGGCGTCGGCGTCGGCGGCGTCGGCGCCCGGGGCACCGTCGGGGTCGGCGGCGTCGGCTCCAACGGCAACGAAGGGGTCGGCGTCGGCGGCGTGTGAGGTTCGCGCCGCCGTTCTCGTCCCGGCTCCCGTCTCGCGCGGGGGCCGGGGCGTCGCGACGGCAGCGGGTGGCCCCGCCCCCACCGGCAGTTCGCCGGCGGCGGCGGGGCCACCCGCTGCCGCTCACTCCATCGGCTTCGGGCGGATCAGCGCGAAGACCGCGCCCTGCGGGTCGGTGAGCACGGCCATCCGGCCGGCGATCATGTCGAACGGCTCCACGATCGCGTTGCCGCCGGCCGCGGTGACCTTGGCGACCGCCGCGTCCGGGTCCGCCACCGCGAAGTACGTCAGCCAGTGCGAGGGCGTGTCGGCCGGCAGGTGTTCCGGCATCGGCTGCATGCCGCCCACGGCGCCGCCGTCCACCTGGAGCGCGTAATAGTGCTCCATGCCCTCCAACGTGGCGGACTCGATGCCGAAGGCCGCCCGGTAGAAGGCGGAGGCGGCGGACCGGTCGGAGGTGTTGAGTTCGTTCCAGATCAGCGCGCCGGCCTCGTTGACGACACCGGCTCCGGGGAAGTCGACCGCCTGCCAGACGCCGAAGACCGCTCCGGTGGGGTCGGCCGCGATGAACATCCGGCCCAACGACATCACGTCCATGGCCGGCATCAGCACGGTGCCGCCGGCGGACTCCACCGACCGTTGGCTGGCCTCCGCGTCGGCGCTGGCGAGATAGGTGGTCCAGACGGTCGGCGGGGCGGGCTGGTCGCCCATCGCGACCGCGGCCATGATGCCGGCCACCGGCTTGCCGTTCAGATGGCAGACCGCGTAGCCGCCGGTCTCCGGAGGGCCGACCTCGCCGCGCCAGCCGAGGAGCTCGGAGTAGAAGTCGATGGCGGCCTTCTGGTCGGGGGCCGCCAGGTCGATCCAGCAGGGTGTCCCGGGTGTGTAGGGAGTGGTGACGTCGGGCATCGGTGCCTCCTCGGAGCGGGTGTCAGCTGCCCAGCGGCAGCCCCCGGCGGCCGGTCGTGCCGCGGCCGCCCCCTCTCCACATTTGCCGCCACCCGCGGCCCGCGCCACTCGGGCGGCGTCCGGGCAGCTCACGCCGGCGGTTCGCCCCGCCGACCAGCGCGCTCCGGGACCGCGGACGTGCGGCGGCGCCGCCCGCCCCGGACGGGACGGACGGCGCCGCTGCGCACCGCAGTGCGGGTCTCGCGCCCGGGGCCGGGGCGTTTTAGACCACGTCGAACGCGGCCGGGTCGGGGCCGAGGCGGTTGCCGGAGTCCAGGCCGGCCAGGGCCGACAGGTCGGCGTCGTCCAGCGCGAAGCCGAAGACGTCGAAGTTCTCCCGGATCCGCGACGGGGTGGCGGACTTGGGGATCACCACGTTGCCCAGCTGGAGGTGCCAGCGCAGGACCACCTGGGCCGGAGTCCTGCCGTGCTTCTCGGCGATCTTGACGATCGTCGCGTCCTCCAGGAGGCCCCGGCCCTGGCCCAGCGGCGACCACGCTTCGGTCGCGATGCCGTGCCGGGCGTGGACGGCGCGGGACTCGCCCTGCTGGAGCTGCGGGTGGAGTTCGATCTGGTTGACCGCCGGGACGACGGAGGTCTCGCCGAGCAGCCGCTCCAGGTGCGCGGGGAGGAAGTTCGACACCCCGATGGCCTTCGCGCGGCCGTCGGCGTAGATCTTCTCGAACGCCTTGTACGTGTCGACGTACGTGTCGCGGGAGGGCAGCGGCCAGTGGATGAGGTACAGGTCGACGTACTCCAGCCCGAGCTTGGCGAGCGAGGCGTCGAACGCGCGGAGGGTGGCGTCGTAGCCCTGCTCGGAGTTCCACAGCTTGGTGGTGACGAAGAGTTCCTCGCGCGCGATGCCGGAGGCGCCCAGCGCTTTGCCGGTGCCCTCTTCGTTCCCGTAGATCGCCGCGGTGTCGATGCTGCGGTACCCGGCCTCCAGGGCGTGGCCGACGGCGGCGAACGCCTCGTCGTCGGGGATCTGCCAGACACCGAAACCGAGCTGGGGCATCGTGACGTCGTTGTTGAGCGTGATGGACGGAACCGTGCTCACGGGGGATTCGATCCTTACGTCGGCTTTCGTGTTCTGTGCTGACAACGATCATCCGTCCTCGGACATTCCCGTCCGCGGGGAAGGATTCGCCCGCGGGTCCGCCCGCCGGCCCGGGGCCGTTCGCCCGCCGGCCGGCCCGCCCCGCCTCACCCCCGGTACAGCGCCTCCACCTCCGCCGCGTACGCCGTCTCGATGGCCTTGCGCTTGAGCTTGAGCGAGGGTGTGAGCAGCCCGTGCTCCTCGGTGAACTGATGGGCCAGTATCCGGAACGTGCGGATCGACTCGGCCTGGGAGACCAGGGTGTTGGCGGCGACCACGGCGCGCCGGACCTCGGTCTCCAGGTCGGGGTCGCGCACCAGGTCGCGCGCCGGCATCTCCGGCTTGCCGCGCATCGTCAGCCAGTGGGCGACCGCCTCCGGGTCCAGGGTGACCAGCGCCGCGACGAACGGCCGGTCGTTGCCGACGACGATGCACTGGGCGACCAGCGGGTGCGCCCGCACCCGCTCCTCCAGCGGCACCGGCGAGACCGACTTGCCGCCCGAGGTGACCAGGATCTCCTTCTTCCGGCCGGTGATCGTCAGGTAGCCGTCCTCGTCCACCGCGCCGAGGTCCCCGGTGGCGAACCAACCGTCGTGCAGCACCGCGTCGGTGGCCTTGGCGTCGTTGTGGTAGCCCTGGAAGACCTGGCCCCCGTAGAGCCAGATCTCACCGTCTTCGGCGAGGTGGACGGTGGTGCCGGGGATCGGCGTGCCGACGGTGCCGAACCGGGTCCGCTCCGGCGGGTTCGCGGCGGCCGCCGCGGTGCTCTCGGTCAGGCCGTAGCCCTCGAAGATCCGGACGCCGGCGCCGGCGAAGAACAGGCCGAGCCGGCGTTCCATGGCCGAGCCGCCGGACATCGCGTGCCGCACCCGCCCGCCCATCGCGTCGCGGACCTTGCTGTACACCAGCTTGTCGAAGAGCTGGTGCTGCATCCGCAGGGCGGCGCCGGGGCCGGAGGCGGTGCCGAACGCCTTGTGCTCCAGCGCCTCCGCGTAGCGGACCGCGACCTCGACCGCCTTGTCGAACGGGCCGACCTTGCCGTCGGTCTCCGCGCGCCGCCGGGCCGCGGCGAACACCTTCTCGAAGATGTACGGCACCGCGAGGATGAAGGTGGGGCGGAAGGACTGGAGGTCGGGCAGGAGCGCCCGGGCCGCCAGCTCCGGCTGGTGCCCCAGCTTGACCCGGCCGCGGACCGCCGCGACCTGCACCATCCGGCCGAAGACGTGCGCCAGCGGCAGGAACAGCAGGGTCGCCGCCTCGTCGCCGGGCTTGGAACGGAAGACCTTGTCGTACCGCAGCACGATGTTGTCGGCCTCGGCCATGAAGTTGGCGTGGGTGATCACGCAGCCCTTGGGGCGGCCGGTGGTGCCCGAGGTGTAGATGATCGTCGCGACGGCCTCCGGGGTGACCGCCATCCGGTGCCGGTGCACCACCTCGTCGTCGATGTGCGCGCCGGCCGCCGTCAGCTCGGCCACCGGGTCGGCGTCCAACTGCCACAGTTTCCGCAGCTGGGGGAGTCTGCCGATGACCGAGCCGATGGTCATCGCGTGGTCCTCGTGCTCCACCAGGCAGGCCGACACCTCGGCGTTGTGCAGCATCCAGAAGACCTGCTCCGCCGACGACGTGGGGTAGAGCGGGACGGACTGGGCGCCGATCGACCACAGGGCGTAGTCGAAGAGGGTCCACTCGTAGCGGGTGCGGGACATGATGCCGACCCGGTCGCCGAACCGCACGCCCTCGGCGAGCAGGCCCTTGGCGAGCGCGATGACCTCGTCGCGGAACTGTGCGGCGGTGACGTTCTGCCACTGCCCCGCGGCGTCCTTACGTGCCAGCGCGGTCCGTCCGGCGTCGGATTCCGCGTTGTCGTACACCGAGTCGGCCAGCCCGCCGACCCGGGGCGCGGTCGCCAAAGGGGGGACGGTGAACTCGCGCAATTGCCCAGCTCCTCGTGGTGCTCCTCACAAGGCCGCGACCGTACCCCACGGGGCCGGCGGGCGGGAGTGCGCTACCACGCCGTGCCGGCCGAGTAGCCGGAACCGGCCAGGCAGGGAAATCGGGTTACTTGGGGTAACCCTGGACATTATCTGGTCGATCCGTGCCCGGACGAACACTGGGTCGGGACCGGATCTGCACCGAATCTCTGCATCTGTCACGACGTCAGAGCAGCTCGGAAACCCGCTCCGAGCTGCTGTGACGATCCGCGGGAGGTTCCCGGGAGAGCCCGGGAAGCCGCCCGGGAATCACCGGGACCCGGCTACGGCAGCTGCAGCCGGTCGCCGCCCGCCAGGATCGCCTCGGCCAGCGCCTCCGCCGGGCCGCGCGCCGCCCCCGCGCGCTGGGCGTGCAACAGCGCGAAGTCCACCTCGCCCAGTTCCGGCAGCCCGGCGCGGGCCGGTATCCGCACCAGGCCCGGCGGGATCATCCCCAGCGTGTGGGCCATCACGCCGAGCCCCGCCCGGGTCGCCGCGATCAGCCCGTTCAGGCTTCCGCTGGTGCAGGCGATCCGCCATTGCCGGCCCTGGCCCTCCAGCGCCTCCAGGGCCCGCGCCCGGGTCACCGCAGGTGGCGGGAAAACGACCAAGGGCACCGGTCGCTGGGGGTCCAGGCGCAGTCGCTCGCCGCCCACCCACACCAGCCGGTCCCGCCACACCAGCCGGCCCTGCCGGTCCTCCGGCCGCCGTTTCGCCAGGACCAGATCGAGCCGTCCGGCGGCCAGCCACTCGTGCAGGGTGCCGGACAGTTCCACGGTCAGCTCCAGGTCGACCTCGGGGTGGTCGCGCCGGAACCCCTCCAGCACCTCCGGCATCCGGGTCAGCACGAAGTCCTCGGACGCGCCGAAGCGCAGCCGCCCGCGCAGCCGGGTCCCGGCGAAGAAGCTCGCCGCCCGTTCGTTGGCCTCCAAGATGGTGCGCGCGAACCCCAGCATCGCCTCGCCGTCCTCGGTCAGCTCCACGGCGTGGGTGTCGCGCGCGAACAGCCGCCGCCCGGCGGCGTCCTCCAGCTTGCGCACGTGCTGGCTGACCGTGGACTGGCGCAGCCCCAGCCGGTGCGCGGCCTGGGTGAAGCTCAGCGTCTGCGCCACGGCCAGGAACGTGCGCAGCTGTGCGGGCTCGTACACGGACGACGCCTCCCTCTCGACGGGTCCCCACCGTCCCGGCGTGCGCGACCGTCGTGGCGACACCCCATCATCGCAGTTCATGATGACAGTCACCATGGTGAGAGGGGTTCCCGATCGCCGCGCGCCCCGGCAGTCTGGAGAGGGCACCGTCCATGCCACCGTCCGTGAGTCGTCGACCCCGAAGAGAGACCATGCGCCGCCCTGTGTTCCGCCCGCCCTCCTGGTTCCCCGTGGACGGTTATCTCCTCGCCTTGCTCGGCACCGTCGGGCTGGCCGCCCTGCTGCCGGCCCGCGGCGTCGCTGCCACCGCCGCGGACGGTGCCTCCACCGGGGCCGTCGCCCTGCTGTTCTTCCTCTACGGGGCCCGGCTCTCCACCCGGGAGGCGATGGACGGCCTGCGTCACTGGCGCCTCCACCTCACCACCCTGGCCTGCACGTTCGTCGCCTTCCCGGTGCTCGGCCTGGCCGCCCGCGGCCTGGTCCCCCTGGTGCTGCCGCCTGCGCTGTACACCGGCCTGCTGTTCCTGTGCCTGGTGCCGTCGACGGTCCAGTCCTCCATCGCCTTCACCTCCATCGCGCGCGGCAACGTGGCGGCGGCGATCTGCGCCGGCTCGTTCTCCAGCATCGTGGGCATCGTCCTCACCCCGCTGCTGGCCGGGCTGGTGCTGCACGGCAACGGCAGTGGCTTCTCCGTGCACTCGCTGGTGTCGATCGTCTGCCAACTGCTGCTCCCGTTCGTCGCCGGACAGCTCCTGCGGCGGTGGGTGAGCGGCTTCCTCACCCGGCACAAGAAGGTCCTCGGCTACGTCGACCGCGGCTCGATCCTGCTGGTCGTCTACGCCGCGTTCAGCGCCGGCATGGTGCAGGGCATCTGGCACCAGGTCTCCCCGCTGCGGCTGCTGTGCCTGGTGGGCGTGGAGGCGGTGCTGCTGGCGGTCATGCTGACGCTCACCTCGTACGGCTCGCGGAAGCTGGGCTTCTCGCGGGCCGACCGGATCGCGATCACCTTCGCCGGCTCCAAGAAGAGCCTGGCCGCCGGGCTCCCGATGGCCAGCGTCCTCTTCGGCGCTCAGGCGGGGCTGGCGGTGCTGCCGTTGATGCTGTTCCACCAGATGCAACTGATGGTGTGTGCGGTGCTCGCCAAGCGGTACGCGGCCCAGGTGGACGCCGACGGGCGGCCGGTGGTCGGGTCCGGCGGGGCCGGGCCCGACCGGTCCGCTCAGCGGCCGCCCGCCACCCGGTCCAGCGGCAGCCCGAGCACCAACGGGCCGGCCACCGACGCGTCGTCGACGCGCACCCGGGAGAGCTCGGCGTCGGTCAGGGCCCGGCGGTAGACCCGGACCTCGGCCAGCGCGCCGGTGAACTGGGCCCGGCCGTCCGGCCGCTGGCCCAGGTGCACGCCGAACGTCGTGGTCCGGCTGACCGATCCGGGGACGTCGGCGGTGCTGGTGGTCGCGGCGCCGTCCACGGTCAGCAGCAGCCGGCCGCCCACCCGGCGCAACGCGACGTGGTGCCACTTCCCGTCGCCGGCGGCCACGGCGCCGGTGACCTGGGCGGTGGCCGGCGGTCGGGCGCCGTCGACCGCCGTCAGGCGCGCGGTGATCCGGCCGTGCGCCGGATCGCCCTCGATGGCGACCTGCGGGGCCCGGCTGCCCACGCCGCCCATCCACAGCAGCGGCTGTTCGCCGCTGGTGGCGCGGTAGCGCAGCCACAGGGTGCAGGTGAAGTCCGCGCGGCCCAGCGGGAGCGCCTCGCGGTACGGCAGGCGCACCGCGTCGTCGGTGCCGTCGAAGGACAGGGCGCGGCCGAACGGGCCGTCGGTGAGCCGGGCGCCGCCGAGCACCAGCGCCGGCCGGGCGCCGCGGGCCCGGTCGGGGGTGGTCGGGTCCTGGCCGCGGCGCGGTCCGAGCCACTGCTCGGTGAAGCGGGCGAAGCGGATCTCGTCCCGGGCGTCGGCGGCGCCGCCCTCGTAGAGCAGGCCGGTGACGGTGGGGGAGACCGCGACCAGGTCGGAGTACCCGGACCAGTCGGTGGTGACCCGGGCGCCCCGGTCCACGCCCTCCCAGGTGCGGCCCTCGTCGTAGGAGGACCGGATGGTCATCACCCGGCGGCGGTCGGGGTCGGCGGGGGCGGCGAGCAGGGTGCGGCCGGGCCCGCCTCGCGAGCCGGGCAGGCGCAGCGCCGACGCCTGCACCATCGGGGCGTAGAGGTCGGGGACGGCGCGGAAGGGGGCGGTGAAGGTGTCGCCGCCGTCCCGGCTGACCGCGGCGGTGCGGTTGCCGAGGTCGGTGCCGTCCTGCTCCCGGCCGTTGACGTAGAGCGAGCCGTCGGAGCGCTCCAGGAGGGTCATCTCCGAGGGCTTCTGCCGGAAGGTGCCGTCCCGGGCGATTGGCCAGCTGTCCTGTGCGCCGACCTTCCAGGTGGCGCCCCCGTCGTCGCTGTGGACGAGGGCGGCGTGGTTGGCGGTGATCCGGCCCCCCGCGAAGCTCTCGGCGTTGACGCCGAAGACCAGCCGTCCCGCGTGTCGTCCGTGGGCGAGCTGGACGCCGTGCACCGGCCCGGTGGCGTACCAGGAGTTCCACTGCCGCGGACGGATGGTGCGGGTCAGGTCGCGGGGGGCGGACCAGGTGGCCCCGTCGTCGTCGCTGTACTGGAGGTGCGGGGTGCGGTCGCAGGGGACGTCGCAACTGAGGCCGTCCGTGCGGCCCTTGTTGTAGGTCTCGGCGAGGACGATCCGACCGGTGCGGCGGTCCACCACCGGTGCCGGGTTGCCGTGGGTGTCGCCGGCACCGTGGTTGACGACCTGGAGCGGGCCCCAGCTCCGGCCGCCGTCGCCGGAGCGCTTGAGGACGAGGTCGATGTCGCCGGCGTCCCCGCAGTCGTGCACCCGGCCCTCGGCGAAGGCGAGCAGGGTGCCGCGGACGGTCCGCACGATGGCGGGTATACGGAAGCACGCGTAGCCCTTCTCGTGGGCCGCCGTGAAGAGCACCTGCTGCGCGAAGCCGCCGGGCGGGGCGTCGGTGGCGGCCCGGGCGGGCGCGGTCGCCAGGGCGCCGAGCGCGGTGGCGGTGAGCGCGGCGACGGCGGACGGGGCGCGGCGGCGCCGGGGTCTACGGCGGGGGAGGGGGTGCGCGCGGAGATCTGACGTCATGGTCCGGCCTGCCCTTCGAGGCATCGGGTCGGGTCATCAGGACATCCAACGTCCTATGTGCAGATGCGACGGAAGCTACTGCCGTGCGGGGAGCGCGACAAGGAGCCTGCGTCGGTTCTGCGCGCCCGGCCCGGAATTCACCCTCCCGGGCCGGGAGCGCTGCGCCGTGTGCGCCATGCGGGACCGGTGGGGCGGAATGGGCGCGCCCGCTTCGGTCGGGGGCGCGGCCCGGCCGGTCACGGGCGGAGCACCACCTTCCCGAGGTTGGCCCGCGCCTCGATGATCGCGTGGGCCTGCGCGGCATCGGCCAACGGCAGTTCGGCGTGGACCGCGGCACGCAGCCGGCCGGCCCCGGCCAGCTCCCACAGCTGCGCCCGGTGCCGCGCGTACCGCGCGCGGTGGACGGTGGCGAAGCGCCGCATGGTCAGCCCGGTGATGGTCTTGGCGCCGGCCAGCAGCTCGTACGCCGGCACCGTGCCGCCGCCGGAGCTGAAGAACACCAGTCGTCCGCCCGGCGCCAGCGCGGCCAGCGCCCGCGGCAGCAGCTCCCCGCCCACCCCGTCCAGCACGACGTCGACCGGCTCGCCCCAGGACTCCCGGTCGTAGGTCACCACCTCGTCGGCGCCCAGTCCGTACAGGAACTCCGCCTTGGCCGCCGAGCCGACCGCGGCCACCACCCGGGGAACGCCCTGGAGCTTGGCCAGTTGGACGGCGAGGTGGCCGGTGCCGCTGGCCGCCCCGGTGATCAGTACGGACTCGGCGCGGGACGGTGCGGCGGTGCTGAGCGCGGCCAGCGCCACGTGCCCGCCGCGCACCAACGCCACCGCCTGCACCGCGCTCGCGCCGTCGGGGACGCGGCTGGCCAGGGCGGCCGGGGCGAGGGCCAGGTCGCCGTAGGAACCGGTGAGGGTGATCGAGGTGATCCGGTCGCCGACCGCGGCGTCGGTGACGTCCGGGCCCAGGGCGATCACCTCGCCCGCGATCTCGCCGCCGATCACGCCGGGCAGGGGGTCGCCGCCCCCCTTGCCGTCGCCGCGCACCCGGCGCACCGCGGGCAGGGTGACGCCGATCGCCTCGGTGCGGACGAGGAGTTCGCCGGGGCCGGGCGTCGGGTCCGCGGCCTCCTCCAGGCGCAGGACCTCGGGGCCGCCGTAGGCGTGGTAGCGGACACGGCGCACGGGCCGTCACCTCCGGGGAAGGGCGGTCGCACCGCGCGACCGGTTTCATTGGATTCCCCAACGATAAGCGTGAACCGTTGGGTCTGCCAATGGTTTTTGTGGGAGAACCCTACGTTGGTCCACCCCACGGATTCCCGGGTACGGTGCCCCCATGGCCGACACCCCCGCCCCCTACGCCCCCAGCCGGATCCGCGCCCTGCCCAGTTGGCTGCTGGGCCGCGCCGCCGCCCGCGGCCACCGGCTCGTCGCCGAGGCCCTCGCCACCGAGGGCCTGCGGATGATGCACCACGCCGTGCTCTGCGCGGTCGCCGAACTCGGCCCCGTCTCGCAGGCGGAACTGGGGCGGACCACCGGCATCGACCCCAAGGACGTCGTCGCGCTCGTCAACGACCTGCAAAAGGACGGGCTGGTCACCCGTACCCCCGACCCCAAGGACCGCCGGAAGAACGCCGTCGAGATCTCGGCGGCGGGGCAACGGCGACTGCACCGCACCCAGCGGCTCGGCGACGAGGCCAACGCCCAGCTCACCGCCGCACTGACCGACGAGGAACGCGCGCAACTGGTCGCCCTGTTGACCCGGATCGTGGCACCCGGGGAGTGAGCCCCGGGGCGCGCCGCCGAGGCGCGCCGGGCGGACTCAGCCCGCGGCGGCCGTGCTGTCCAGCGCCAGCCGGTGCGCGCCCGCGTAGACGTTCATCGACTTCCCGCGCAGGAAGCCGACCAGGGTCAGCCCGCTCTCGACGGCCAGGTCGACGGCGAGCGAGGACGGCGCGGAGACCGCGGCCAGCACCGGTATGCCGGCCATCACGGCCTTCTGCGCCAGCTCGAACGAGGCCCGCCCGGAGACCATCAACACGCAGGACGACAGCGGCAGTCGACCGTCCTGTAGTGCCCGCCCGACGACCTTGTCCACCGCGTTGTGCCGCCCCACGTCCTCGCGGACGTCCAGCAGTTCGCCGTCCGCCGTGAAGAGCGCCGCCGCGTGCAGCCCGCCGGTCCGGTCGAAGACGCGCTGGGCGGCCCGCAACCGGTCGGGCAGGCCCGCCAACGTCTCCGGGGCCATCCGCAGCGCGGGCTCCGCGGCCGCGTCCAGGCTCCAGCGGGCCGTCGTGCGCACCGCGTCCAGACTGGCCTTGCCGCACAGCCCGCACGACGACGTCGTGTAGAAGTTCCGCTCCAGCGTGAGGTCGGGGATGGTGACCCCGGCCGCCAACCGGACGTCGACGACGTTGTAGCTGTTGCCGCCGGCGGCCTGCTCCCCGTCCGGTCCGGGGGCGCCGCCGCTCGTCGCCCCCGCGCAGTACACGATGTTCGCCAGCTCGTCCGCGCGGGCCAACACGCCCTCGCTGACCAGGAAGCCCGCGGCCAGCGCGAAGTCGTCCCCCGGGGTGCGCATGGTGATCGCCAGCGACTTGCCGTTCAGCCGGATCTCCAACGGCTCCTCGACGACCAGGGTGTCCGGGCGGCTGCTGACCGCGCCGTCGCGGATCCGGATGACGCGGCGTCGTTCGGTGACCCGTCCCATGTCTGATCAGCCCCGGTTCTGTCTGCGGTGGTGGCCGTGGTTGCCGTCGTCCCTCGTCCGGCGCGGGCGTCCACCCGCCCCCGCCGTGCGGACCGCCCGGTGGATCGCCGCGGTGGCCTGTGGCGGAACGGATGCACTCAGTAGACTGTAGACGATAGCCAATTACGGAGGGGACCCCGATGCTGTCCAGAGGTCTGCCGCAGGGCGCCGTACCGAAGCTCGAACGTCCCGGACCGCTGCGCGAGCGCGTCTACGAGGCACTGCTCGACCTGATCACCACCCGTGCGCTCCGCCCCGGCCAGCACCTGGTCGAGAGCGAACTGGCCGGCCACCTCGGAGTCTCCCGCCAGCCGGTCCGCGAGGCGCTCCAGCGGCTCAACACCGACGGCTGGGTCGATCTGCGCCCCGCCCAGGGCGCCTTCGTCCACGAGCCGACCGAGCAGGAGGCGGACCAGCTCCTGACGGTCCGCACGCTCCTGGAGGCCGAGGCCGCCCGGCTCGCCGCGACCCATGCCGACCCGACCGGCATCGCCGCCCTGGAGCGGCTCTGCGAGCAGGGCGAGCGCGCCGTCCAGGACGACGACGTCGAGACCGCGGTCGCGCTCAACGCGGCGTTTCACGCCAAGGTGACCGAGCTGGCCGGCAACGCCGTGCTCGCCGAACTCGCCGCGCAGGTCGGACGCCGGGTGCGCTGGTACTACACCCCGGTCGCCCGGCAGCGCGGCAAGCGGTCCTGGGTCGAGCACCGCGAACTGATCGCCGCGATCGCCGACGGCGACGGGGCCCGCGCCACCGCCGTGATGCGCGCGCACACCGAGCACACCCGGCGGATGTACCACGAACGCGACCGCGAGGACGCTTGAGCCGATCGCGACCGCAGATGGCCGATCCTCGCCCCTGCCGGCGGGGCCCCGTCCGATCCGCGAGACCCGCGGCGAGGACCGGCCCGCCGCCGGGTAGGGTGCAGGCGATCACGCACCAGCTGATCACGGACGCACCACCACGAACCGACCAGGAACGGCGAGACGCACATGAGCGAAGGGACAGCACCGGCGGCCGGCGACGCGGCCTCCGTCGCGGACGAGGCGGCCCGCGAGCGGCTGCTCTACCTGCGCGGCAGCATCGACAACCTCGATGCCGCGCTGGTGCACCTGCTCGCCGAGCGCTTCAAGTGCACCCAGCAGGTCGGTGAACTCAAGGCCCGGCACAGCCTGCCGCCCGCCGACCCGGCCCGCGAGGCCGCCCAGATCGCGCGCCTGCGCCGCCTGGCCGAAGACGCCCGCCTGGACCCGGCGTTCGCCGAGAAGTTCCTCAACTTCATCATCGGAGAAGTGGTCCAGCACCACCGCGCCATCGCCGACCGGGCCGTGAACAGCGGCGACGCGAAGCCGGTCTAGCCCCACGCCCCGCACGCCCGGTCCACGCTCGGGTCCCGCCCCGGGGTGCGCCGCCGGGACAGCGAAACGCCCCGCCCCTGCCACAGCAGGGACGGGGCGTTCGCCGTGCGGGCGCCGGTCGGGGCGCGCCCGTCAGTGGTGCGTGTGGGTGGTCCGGCGCACCGGAGCCTTGGGCGCGCCGCCCTGGGTCGGCTTCAGCTTGCCCGCGGTCTTGGTGACGGCGTTGACCACGGCGTCGATGTTGACGTTGGGCTTCTTGACGACGCCCTTGGAGACCGTGTCGTTGTTGAGGAGGTTGTCGGCCGCTGCCGCGACCCCCCGGTGGCCGTCGGCGAACGCGGGGGCGGCGACGCCCAGTGCCATCACCGCGCCGGCAACAACCGCAGCGGCCTTGGAGTACGTCATGGTGGACAGTCCCTTTCTGGGTCAGTGATCGAGCGGTGTCTTCCGCCGGCGCGACGGACGTACCGGCCGGGCGCTGTCGCACCCGGCACGCTCCCCGTCGGCACTCACCCAAACGGACTGGCCGCCCCCAGGACACGGCACGGTTCCGAACTGCCCTGGAATGCACCCGAACGTGTCGCCGCCCGCTCACGTCATTTCCCGGCTGATCGGCCGGGGATTGGGCGCCACGTCCCGCAGGCGGGGACGGCCCGGCTGGTGCAGCAACAACGTGAACGCCGCCGCCACCAGGGACAGGCCGCCCGCCAGCAGGTACGCGCCGTCGTACCCCCAGGCGCCGACCACCATCGAGCCCAGTCCGCCGCCGAACAGGCCGCTGATCAACTTCCCGCTGTAGACCAGTCCGTAGGTGGAGGCGTTGTAGTTCTCGCCGAAGTAGTCCGGGGTCAGGGCGGCGAAGAGCGGATAGAAGGCCCCGCCACCGAATCCGGAGAGGAACGCGAAGACCAGGAACAGCCCCTGGCTGTGGAGCTCGCCGGCCCACAACACCCCGAACTGGGCCAGGCCCAGGACCACGATGACCACCACCAGGGTCGTCTTGCGGCCCCACAGGTCCGACAGCCAGCCGACCGCGGCCCGCCCCACGCCGTTGACGACGGACATCACGCCCATCGACGAGGCGGCGACCAGCGGGCCGAACCCCACCTCCTTCGCGAAGTCCACCTGGAAGGAGATCCCGAAGATCGAGACGCCGGCGGTCAGCACCACGCTCACCCACATCAGCGGCAGCATGCCGCTGCGGATCGCCTCCTTCGGCGTGAACTGCCGCACCGCCGGCGGGTTCTTCACCAGGAAGGCGGGGCGCCGCACCGAGTCGTCGGTATGCGGCGGGGCGACGTCGGCGGGCCACCAGTTCTTCGGCGGGTCCTTGAAGAACCAGGCGCAGCCCGCCACCACCACGAGCACGTAGACCCCGATGCCGTCCAGCACCTCGGTGAAGTCCGACGTGTCGAAGGCGTAATTGAAGACGAAGATGAACGGCAGTGCGCCGTAGGCGAACCCACCGTTGACGAATCCGGTCTTCGCGCCGCGCCGCTCCGGGAACCACTTGCCCACCATGTTGATGCAGGTCGCGTAGACGAGTCCGGAGCCGATGCCGCCGACGACCCCGAAGCCGCAGAGCGCGGCCAGCACGTCGTCCAGGTGCCCCAGGGCCACGAACCCCGACAGGCTGAGTACCGCCCCGACGAACATCGCGCGGCGCGCGGTCAACAGCCCGCGCTCCCGTAACCAGCCCGCCGGAAAGGCGATCCCGGCCTGGCAGAAGACCCAGACGCTCAGGATCCAGAAGGTGTCGCTCCGGGACCAGCCGTGGGCGTGCGACAGGGTGCCCTCGGCCGATCCGTAGGCGTATTCGGAGACGCTGATGGCCATCATCGCCAGCCACGGCAGATACACCATCAGCTTCCGCGAGTGACCGCCGAGCAGCTCCCGGTCGGTCTCCCCGATCCGGTACACCCGGCCCTTCGCGTCGATGACCTCCCGATACGCGGTTCCCGTCGTCGCCGTGCCGTCCCGTCCGCCGTCGTCCATACCGTTCACCTCGGAATCGAAAAACCCGGTCAGCGCGTCCTCGGTCCGCTCGCTCGGTGCTCCGGGCGCGCTCAGGTGTCGAGCAGCCCCGCGGCCCGCGCCCAGCGGTACTTCGCGCCGAGCACCGCCACCGGCTTCTCGGTCGTGTACGGGTAGGCGACGACGCCGTGCGCGAAGAGCCGGGCGGCCGCCTCCTCCACCTCGGTGTCCCCGGCCAACGAGGCCACCACCGGCTTGTCGATCCCGCGCGCCCGGAACTCCTCGACGACCCGCCCGGTCAGCTCGGCGAAGACCGCCGGCGGGGTGACGAGGGTGTGCCAGTAGCCCAGCACCAGCGCATGGATCCGCGGATCCGCAAGCCCCAGCCGCAGCGCCGCCTCGTAGGTCGCCGGTGGCTCGCCGCCCGTGATGTCGATCGGGTTGCCGGCCGAACCGAACGGCGGGATCAGGCGCCGGAACGCCGCGTCCAGGTCCGCGGGGACGTCCATCAGCCGCAGCCCGTTGTCCACCAGCGCGTCCGACAGCAGCACCCCGGAACCACCGGCGCCGGTGATGACCACCACGTTGTCGCCCCGGGGCACGGGCAGGACCGGGAGCGCCCGGGCGTACTCCAGCAGCTCGTTCAGGCCCGGCGCCCGGATCACCCCGGCCTGCCGCAGGACGTCGTCGTAGACCGCGTCATCGCCGGCCAGCGCACCGGTGTGCGAGCCGGCGGCCCGCGCCCCGGCGCCGGTCCGTCCCGCCTTCAGCACCACGACCGGTTTCTTCGGCACGGTCTCCCGGGCCGCCGCGACGAACGCCCGACCGTCCTTGAGGTCCTCCAGGTGCATCGCGATGCAGTCGGTGTGCGGATCCTCGCCGAAGTACGTGAGCAGGTCGTCCTCGTCGACGTCCGCCTTGTTGCCGAGCCCGACGATCGCCGAGACCCCGGTCCGGGTGGCCCGGGCGAAGCCTAAGATCGCCATCCCGATGCCGCCGGACTGCGAGGTCAGCGCCACCTTGCCCTTCACGTCGTAGGGGGTGCAGAACGTGGCGCACAGGTCCTGCCAGGGCGAGTAGTAGCCGTAGATGTTCGGCCCCAGCAGTCGGACGCCCCACTCCGCGCCGATCGCCACGATCCGCTCCTGTAGGGCGTGTTCACCGGTCTCGGCGAAGCCGGACGGGATCAGCACGGCGTTCGGCACGCCCTTGCGGCCGACCTCCTCCAGCGCCGCCGGCACGAGGGGCGCGGGGATGGCGAACACCGCCACGTCCACCTCGCCCGGCACGTCCAGCACCGACCGGTACGCCTTGCGGCCCAGGACGTCGTCGGCGGTGGGGTGCACCGGATGGATCTCGCCGGGGAAGCCGCCGTCGAGCAGGTTGCGCAGCACCGAGTGGCCGATCTTGCCCGGGGTGCCGGAGGCCCCGATGACCGCCACCGAGCGGGGGCGCATCAGCCGCCGCATCGCGGCGAGGATCTCCTGCCGGCCGTGGCGCGGGCGCTGCGGCGGCGCCTCCGTGCCCAACAGGATCCGCACGTCCGCGGCCGTCGCGCCGTCCGCGGCGGCGAACACCGGATTGAGGTCGATCTCCGCGATCTCCGGGAAGTCCGCGGCCAGTTGGGAGGTGCGGACGATCAGGTCGACGAGCGCCGACCGCTCCACCGCCGGGCCGCCGCGCACGCCCCGCAGCACCTCGGCCGCCCGGATGCCGTCGAGCATCGACGCCGCGTCCTCGGCCGTCGCCGGCGCGAGCCGGAACGTGACGTCCTTGAGCACCTCCACCAGGACCCCGCCCAGCCCGAACGCCACGACCTTCCCGAACGTCGGATCGGTGACCGTCCCGACGATCACCTCCTGCCCGTGCGTCACCATCTGTTGCACCTGCACGCCGACGATCCGGGCCTGCGGTGCGTACGCCCGCGCGTTCGCCACGATCGTGGCGAACGCGCCGCGCACCTCGGCCGCCGAGCCCAGGCCGGTCCGCACCCCGCCGGCCTCGGTCTTGTGCGGGATGTCCGGCGAGGCGATCTTCAACGCCACCGGGAAGCCGATCCGATCGGCGAGCGCCACCGCGTCCTCGACGGTCTGTGCCAGCCCCTCGGCCGGCACCGCGATCCCGTACGCCTCGGCGATCACCTTGGCCTCGGGCGCGGTGAGCACCGTCCGCCCGCTCCCGCGCACCGCCGCCAACACCCGCTCCACCGCGTCACGTTGAGGCTCCATCAGATCACTCCCGTCGTCTTCAGGCGCTCCAGTTCCGCCTCGCCCAACCCCAGTTCCGCGCCGTACACCTCGGCGTTGTGCTCGCCCAGCAGCGGCGAACGGTGGACCTCGACGGGGGAGTCGGAGAGCTTCAGCGGCGAACCGACCGTGGTGAAGGAGCCCCGCTGCGGATGCGCGACCTCCACCACCATCCCGTCGGCCGCCAACGAGGGGTCCTCGATGATCTCCTTGGTCGACAGGATCGGCCCGCAGGGGACGTCACGGGCGGTGAGCCTGGCCAGCACCTCCCACTTCGGCAACGTGCTGCTCCACTCCTCGATCAGCTGGAACACCTTCGTCAGCTTGGGCAGCCGGGCCTCCGGCGTGGCCCAGTCCGGGTCCTCGGCCAGCTCCGGCCGGCCGATCAGCTCGGTCAGCGGTCGCCAACCGACCGGTTGCACGATCACGTACACGTAGTCGTTCGGCCCGCCGGGCGCGCACTTCACCGCCCACCCCGGCTGGCCGCCGCCGCTGGCGTTGCCGCTGCGCGGCACCTCGGCGCCGAAGTCCTCGTTCGGATACTCCGTCAACGGGCCGTGGGAGAGCCGTTGTTGGTCCCGCAGCTTGACCCGGCACAGATTGAGCACCGCGTGCTGCATGGCGACGTTGACCCGCTGGCCGCGGCCGGTCCGGGTGCGTTGGAAGAGCGCGGCCAGGATGCCCGCGACGCAGTGCACCCCGGTGCCGGAGTCGCCGATCTGCGCACCGGTCGCCAGCGGCGGCCCGTCCGCGAAGCCGGTGGTCGCCATCGCCCCGCCCATCGCCTGCGCCACCACTTCGTACGCCTTGAAGCCGGTGTACGGGCCCTCGCCGAAGCCCTTGATGCTGGCGTAGACGATCCGCGGGTTGATCTCCTGGATGCGCTCCCAGGTGAAGCCCATCCGGTCGACCGCGCCGGGCCCGAAGTTCTCCACCAGGACGTCGCTGCGGGCGATCAGCTCGGTGAGCAGCTCCTTTCCCCGCGGGGTCTTGGTGTTGAGGGTGATGCTGCGCTTGTTGCAGTTGAGCATCGTGAAGTAGAGCGAGTCGGCGTCCGGGACGTCCCGCAGCTGACGCCGCGTGATGTCCCCGCTCACCGCCTCCAGTTTGATCACGTCCGCACCCAGCCAGGCGAGCAACTGCGTGGCGGAGGGCCCGGACTGAACGTGCGTCATGTCGAGGACGCGAATGCCGTCGAGTGCCTTGGACACGGCCGAACCCTCCTACTTGTACATGGTCTGGTTCATCGTTCCGGGGGCGTAGGCGTCCGGATCGATCCACACGTTGATCAGCGACGGCTTCCCCGACTCGCGGGCGCGGCGCAGCGCGGGGCCGATGTCGGCGGGGTCGCGGACCTCCTCGCCGTATCCGCCCAGCATCCGCGCGAACGCGTCGTAGGGGACGTCGCCGAGGGTGTTGCCGACCCGCTCCCGCGCCGCGCCGTACTTGGCCCGCTGGCCGTAACGGATCTGGTTCATCGAGGAGTTGTTGCCGACGACGCCGACGAACGGCAGGTCGTAGCGGACCAGCGTCTCGAAGTCCCAGCCGGTCAGGCTGAACGCGCCGTCCCCGAAGAGCGCCACCACCTCTTTCTCCGGTCGCGCCTGCTTGGCCGCCAGGACGAAGGGGACGCCGACGCCGAGCGTGCCCAGCGGCCCCGGGTCCATCCAGTGCCCGGGCGACCTCGGCTGGACGACCTGGCCCGAGAAGGTCACCACGTCCCCGCCGTCGCCGATGAAGACCGAGTCCTCGGTGAGGAAGTCGTTGATCTCGCTGACCAGGCGGTACGGGTGGATGGGGCAGGCGTCCGACCGCAGCTGCGGCAACCGCTTGTCCAGCGCGACCTGTTCGGCGGCGCGCAGCTCGTCCAGCCACGCCTTGCGCTTGGCGCCGCCCGCGTCGATCCGCCCGGACGCGGCCTCGGCGACCGCCTTGAGGACCAGGCCCGCGTCGCCCACGATCCCCAGGTCGACGTCGCGGTTGCGGCCCACCGTGCGGTAGTCCAGGTCGATCTGGACCACCGTCGCGTCCGCCGACAAGCGCTTGCCGTACCCCATCCGGAAGTCGAACGGCGTCCCCACGATCACGATCACGTCGGCGTGCGCGAACGCGTACCGGCGCGACAACTGGAAGTGGTGCGGATCGCCGGGCGGCAGCGTTCCGCGCCCGGCCCCGTTCATGTACGCCGGGACGTTCAGCGCCCGGACGAGTTCCACCGCGGCGTCGGTCCCGCGCGTCGTCCACACCTGGCTGCCCAACAGGATCGCCGGCTTCTCGGCGCGGACCAGCAGGTCGGCGAGGCGCTGGACGTCGTCGGGGTCGCCCGGGGAGCGGGTCGACGCCCGGTAGTGCCCGGCCCGCGGGACCCGGGCCGCGGCGGCCGGCACCGCGGCGTCCAGCACGTCGCGGGGGATCTCCAGGAACGACGGCCCGGGCGCCCCGTGGAAGCACTCCCGGAACGCCATCGACACCATGTCGGCGGCGCGTGCGGTGTCCGGCACCGTCGCCGCGAACTTGGTGATCGGCGTCATCATCTCGACGTGCGGCAGGTCCTGGAGCGAGCCCATCTTGTGCTGGGTGCGCGCCCCTTGACCGCCGATCAGCAGCATCGGCGACTCGGCCCGGAAGGCGTTGGCGACCCCGGTCACCGCGTCGGTGGTGCCGGGCCCGGCGGTGACCACCGCGCAGCCCGGCCGCCCGGTGAGCCGCGCGTACCCGTCCGCGGCATGGGCGGCGACCTGCTCGTGACGGACGTCCACCACCTGGATGCCCTCGTCGACGCAACCGTCGTAGATGTCGATGATGTGGCCCCCGCAGAGGGTGTAGACGACCTCGACGCCCTCCGCCTTGAGCGCCTTGGCGACCAGGTGCCCGCCGGAGACGAGGTCCCGGGCGCCCGCCGCCTGTGTCGCGTCCTGTGCGTGCGTTGCGTCGTCGGGCATGTGCATCGCTTCCTTTCGGACCGCCCGCGGTTGCCGCTGCCGCCTTCGTCGTCGCGCACCCCGACGCCGAGTCCCACGTGTCCACCTCGACGGCGCTGAGAAGAACGCCCACGTCCCCACGGGAAGGGAGATTGGAGACTGTATACAGTCGTCGGTCGACGAATACTGTATGAACCTGTTATCCCGCATCGCCCGGCCCTTGTCCAGAGGAAGCGTCGGCGGGCGGGGCGATCACGCCACCCGGCCGTCACCCTCACCCACCGGCCGTCGCCCCCATCCTTCGCCCCCTCCTTCGCCCCTCCCGCGCCCGACCCCGCACCTCACCGGCGCCGCCCCGCGCGCGCCGCCGCCCGCCCCGCGCGACACTCGCCCTACCCGGCGCCGCGCTCCCCGCCCCGCCCGTCCCCGGCCCGGCCCGGCCCCCGATCGCGCCCCGACAACGGAGACACCGATGGCCCCCACCCCCGCTCCGCCCGCCCCGCCCGACGAGGCCCCGCCCCTGATCCGCAAGCCCGGCACCTCCTGGCCGGACGCCTGGCAGCGCAGCCTGGCCGTGGCCTCCGAGGCGTTCCACGGCGACCAGGTCGGCAACCTCTGGGCCGGCACCTGGCACCGGGACGGCCACCCGCAACCCGCCGCCAGCCCCGTCGACGGCACCCCGATCGCCGGCCCGCCCCGCCTCGACGCGGACGCTGCCCTCCGGGCCGTACGCGCCTCCCTCGACCAGCACCGCGTCTGGCGCGACGTCCCACTGCCCGAACGGAAGGCCCGGATCACCGCCACCCTCGACGCCCTCGCCGCACACCGCGAACTGCTCGCGCTGCTCCTGGTCTGGGAGATCGGCAAGCCCTGGAAGCTCGCCCGGGCCGACGTCGACCGCGCCATCGACGGCGTCCGCTGGTACGTGGCCGAGAGCGACCGGATGCTGGTCGGCCGGTCCCCGCTGCCCGGCCCGGTCAGCAACATCGCCAGCTGGAACTACCCGATGTCGGTCCTCGTCCACGCCATGCTGGTCCAGGCCCTGGCCGGCAACGCCGTCATCGCCAAGACGCCCACCGACGGCGGCCTGGTCTGCCTCACCCTCGCCAGCGCCCTGGCCGCCCGCGAAGGCGTCCCGATCACCCTGGTCAGCGGCAGCGGAAGCGCCCTCTCCCCGTCCCTCGTCCGGTCACCGGAGATCGGCTGCGTCTCCTTCGTCGGCGGCCGGGACACCGGCGCCCGGGTCGCCACCGCCGTCGCCGACCTCGGCAAGCGCCACGTCCTCGAACAGGAGGGCCTCAACACCTGGGCCGTCTGGAACTTCACCGACTGGCCCGCCCTCACCCCGCAGCTCCGCAAGACCTTCGACTACGCCAAGCAGCGCTGCACCGCCTACCCCCGCTTCGTCGTCCAGCGCGACGCCTTCGCCGACTTCCTCGCCGCCTACCTCCCCGCCGTCCGCAGCGTCCGCTTCGGCCACCCCCTGGCCGTCCCCGACCCCGCGGCCCCGCTCCCCGACCTCGACTTCGGCCCCCTGATCAACGCCACCAAGGCCAAGGAACTCGCCGACCTCACCACCGAGGCGATCTCCCGCGGCGCCGTCCCCCTCCACCGCGGCACCCTCGCCGACGGCCACTTCCTCCCCGCCCAGGACACCTCCGCCTACCTCCCCCCGACCACCCTCCTGGCCCCGCCCCCGTCCTCCCCGCTCCACCACGCCGAACCCTTCGGCCCCGTCGACACCATCGTCCTCGTCGACACCGAGGCGGAACTCCTCGCCGCCATGAACGCCAGCAACGGCGCCCTGGTGGCCACCCTTTCCTGCGACAACGAGGAGACCTTCGACCGCCTCGCCCCACAGATCCGCGCCTTCAAGGTCGGCCACAACGCCCCCCGCTCCCGCGGCGACCGCGCGGAACTCTTCGGCGGCTTCGGCAACTCCTGGCGCGGCGCCTTCGTCGGCGGCGACCTCCTCGTCCACGCCGTCACCCAGGGCCCCACCCCCGAACGCCTCCCGGGCAACTTTCCGGAGTATCAGTTGATGCCTTGAGGGGGTGGGGGCGGTGGGGTGTGCGCGGGGGCGAGCGGTGGTCGGTGGCCGGTGAGGGGTGGCCCGTGAGGGGTGGCTGACGGGCATGGTCCGCGGTCCGTGATCGGTGGTCCGCCACCTGCGTAGACAGGCGGCAACCAGCCCTCCGCTCGCCCGTCTCCCTCCTCACCGATGCCCATAAGCCGGCCTTATGCCCGGCATGGATACGCAGGTGAAAGCCACTCCGAAACCTTGGTATTGTTATCCATGTCGCCGCGGGGAATGCCCCGCGAAGATCACCTGAGTCCGGGTGGCGGAATGGCAGACGCGCTAGCTTGAGGTGCTAGTGCCCTTTATCGGGCGTGGGGGTTCAAGTCCCCCCTCGGACACCAGTAAAAACCCCAGTTCACCTGGGGTTTTTTGCGTTTCTGGGGTGTGGCGTGACCGACCACGTGACCAACGGCCCAGCGAACTCCCAGGTCAGACCAGGGATGACAGGCCGATCCTGTTGGCTCCGGAGGCGGCGAGCTTCCGGGCTCCGTTCATCCTGCTGCGGCTGTAGCGGGCCATGGTGCAGCCCGGCGAGTGGTGCCGGACGTTGGCGGAGACTTCTACGGGGTTCTCCCCGGCCTCCAGATCGTTCGTGACCTTGCTGTTCCTCCAGTCGTGAATGCGGAACCCCTCGGGGAGCTTCAATCGGGTGCGCAGGGTGCGCCACCGTGCCGAGACCCTTTCGGTGTCCTGCGGTCCTCCTGCTTCGCCCCGGTAGAGCTTGAAGCCGTCACGGGCGAACACGAGGTCGTGATCCGTCCAGACCGCCCCGAGGCGTTCCCGCTCGACTTGCCGGCGCTCTCTCTGCCACTTGAGGACGTTCATTACGGACTGGTCCACGTAGATCACGGCGTTGGCGTCCTTGGTGAGCTTCCGCAGCCGATAGGTGTTGCCTTCCTCGACCACGTCCCAGCCCAACTCGACAGAACCCTCTGGGACGGGACCACACTCCGGAACACCACCAAGGAACAAGCCCAGGCAGTCAGGGAGCCTGCCATGGTGCTCCACTCCCACATCACCCCATCCGACTGGGGCCGCTACGTCGGTCAGTCGGGAGCTGCGGGCGGTTCGTACAACCGCATCCTTCCCTTCCTGCTCGGGTCGGTGCCGATGCTGGACGACGACCGCGTGAGGCTGCCGAAGGTCAACGGCTGGGAACTGTCCGACGCTTAGGCGTGGGCCACCGCCCACCCCCGCATGATCGGTCTGTCTGGTTTTCACGCTCCAGGGTGACGATTTCGACCATGCCGAGCAGCCGACTCCGGCGCCGCGCCCCATGACGGCCAGTGCGGAACCTGAGAAGAGCCGGTCCACCGTGGTGTAGATGGACTCCTACCGCCCGGCCCCCAAGCAGACTCAGGGGTCTCAGGGGTGGAGCAACCGGTGAAGCGGTCGGCCTCCCCCGCTTCTTCGTTGGCCAACACCCGTTCCGGGCTCTGCTCTGACCTTTCAAATCAACCCAGGAACGCCCCCGACGAAATCGGCGGGGGCGTTCCTTTGCTTGGTCAGCGGTGATTCAGACGAGAGCGATTCCGGCCTGAGCCTTGATGGTGTCCACGGCCTCTTCAGTGAGCCAACGAAGGGGGACCACAGTCCACTTGTCGCCCTTGCGCATGACCACGGCGTTACCGTCCCTGGTGCGTCCGACGTGAACGAATCCGTGGTCACGCCGCAGGTCCTTCGCCAGGTTCTCGCCGTGGATCACAGGCGTTACTTCCCTTCGCGGTCCTCGTCGTCAGCCATGCTGCTGTGAACGTCACCGTTCTGAGAGACACGGGTGTCGGGATCAGTCACCTGATCCTGGTTGGCGTACGGGTCCCAGTCGTCCTCGTTCTTCTTACCCATTCTCGCGTGTTCCTTCCTGTTGAACACTGAGGCGACGCGGGGAGTCGGTTCCCGCGCCGTCGTGCAGCCCGCCCCGACCGCTAGCCCTTCCTGTTGCTGAGCGATCGGGGCGGGGGTGCTTCGGCTTCCCTGGGGCCGACGCGGTTGCCCTCACTGCCCAGGGCAGCACCCCAGCTAAGGGGCGGACCGGGGCGAGAGCCTGAGTTCGTCAGCTCAGACCGGGCACGTCTGCCCGTACTCAAAGGCTGATCCCGGTCGGGGGACCTGCTGCCCGTCCCTACCGCCCGCCGCCGCCGTCACGGGAGGAACGGGAGTCTCAGACTCCGGTCGTCTGCGAACAGATGTGGCAGACCCACATGCCAGATGTTTCTTCAGTCATCAGGTGCCCTCTTCGGCAGAGCACTTGCTGGCGTCCTTTGGCCCGGCATTTGAGGCACGGGAAGGGGCACGGTGGCACCTTCGCTCCCTGGGGGATGGACACGACTCCAGAGGCCACGTCCAGTCGCCCGCCATATTCCGTCCACCCGTCCACGGAGACGTCAGCGTTTCGCCCTCTTCCGCCTGCGGCTCGGGCGGTCATTGGTCGCCGCCATGAGGGTGGTTCCTAATTTCGCGTGCAGCGGCGCAGGCGGCAGACCAGTCATTCCGCTTCCGTGCCTGGCTCCGCTGGAGGTCCAGGGCGGCGCACACTCCGCAATCGGGTTCGGGGGCACCGTCCAAAAGCCGGTGGTCTAGCGGCAGCTCGACCGGCTTCTGCGAGTACCTGACTGGATTGGTCATGGCTGGTGCTACCTCTCGACGGGATCGGACCATGCCAAGACCGTAGAAATCGGAGAGTGCAAGGCGCCACGAAATTGCATGAGCTTGCACATCAATTGGCATGGCTGATAGCGCTATTGACGTTGTTACTGTTGGCCGGCAAGGGTTATGCAAGCCCGAGCAAGCACCTAGGCCAGGGAGTCAGCAATGGCCGTAGAGTTCGTCGGAATCGATCCCACCACCGACCGGGACCATTGCCCCACCGTGTGGGCGGATGTGGCAACTCAGGAGATCTTGTTGCAGGGGTGGAAGCCGAGCCCCCAGACTCAGGCGGAGTGCGAGGCGAGCAGCCCCGCAAACGGTCCGGTGCCCGACAGTGAATCCATCGTTAGGATTCCGGCCCGGATGATTCCGATGATCAGGGAGGCGTGTGATGCGGTCGAGCGTGCCCAGCTTCGCTGAGCTGCTGGGGCAGTGCCAGCGATCCGCCGTCCATCTGGAGCTGCGCGACTCCTACGCCCCCACAGATCGATTCGAGTCATGGAAGCAGGGTGATCGGATCAACTGGGAGGATCGTGACTCCTGGTGGCACCCCTACGACCAGTTGATCGCGGACACTGTGACCCGAGGCGTGGTGATCCGGCGCGCCCGGGTGGTTTCCGAGCCTGTGTCGGAGTACATCCGATGGGAGCACTACGTCACGCACGCCAACGTTACGGCCGGCGAAGAGGTTCGATGGCTGCCACGGCGACGGTCCACGAGTATCCCGCTGCCTGGAAATGACTTCTGGCTGTTCGACGGCGCGCTACTCCGAGTGCATCACTTCTCCGGTGACGGGGTGGTGGTCGAGGACGAGATCACGGCTGCCCCGGAGGCCCTGAAGCTGTGCTCCGCGGCTTTCGAAGCGGTCTGGGAGCGAGCTGTCCCGCACCACCTGTACGAGATCTGACGAAGGCCAGCTTCATGCCCCCACACCCCTCTTCACGCGTCCAGACGGCCCGCGAGGAACTTGCCGGCCGTCTACGCGAGATTCGGAAGGACGCGGGAATCAGCGGGCGGGAGCTGGCCGCCAGATGTGGGTGGTCGGAGTCGAAGTCCTCCCGGATCGAAAACGCCAAGACGCCTCCCTCCGATCAGGACATCAGAGCGTGGTGCCGAGCCTGCACTGCTGATGATCAGGTCCCTGACTTGATCGCGACAAACAGGCAGTCCGCCGATGCGCATGTGCAGTGGAGGCAACTTCAACGGACAGGGCTCCGTCGACTGCAAGAGTCCACAGGGGATCTGTACCAACAAACCAAGGTGTTCCGCGTCTACGTGTCCGACGTGATCCCGGGGTTCCTTCAGACGCCCGGATACGCCACCGCTCTGCTGTCGTCCATCGCAGACTTCCGGGGAACCCCGGACGACGTGAGCGACGCCGTCGCGGCCCGCATCAGGCGCAACGCGGTGCTAAGCAATGGCACACACCGGTTCTCGTTCGTACTGGAGGAGTCGGTGTTGCGGTACCGGCTGTGCAGCGTCGAGACCATGGCGGCACAGCTTGGTCACTTGCTCGGGGTTATGGATCTCCAGAACGTCGCCGTGGGCATCATCCCGTTGTCAGCACAGCGAACCGCGTGGCCCATGCCTACCTTCACGATCTTCGACGACTCCAGGGTGCACGCGGACACGCTGGATGCCGCATCGACGCTGACGCAGCCGAGCCAGGTCGAGCTGTACGCCAGAGCCTTTGTGCGGCTCTCGCGGGGAGCAGCGCGGGGAGCTGCGGCACGTTCGCTCATTGCGGCTGCGTTGGCTTCCCTGGACTGAAGGGGTTGGTTCTCCGTCGACACGGCAGGCTCCGTTGGTCGAAGGTGGACCGGTTGGCTACGTGACCAACGCATGACCAACAGCAGTCCGAAACGGCCTGAAAAAGCGGGAACGCATGACCAACAGAGGCTGTCAACTCTGCGGCGCTTCGCGGTCATCGTCGCAGGTCACGTAGTCAATTGGCTGGTGCCCGAGGCGAGAGTTCAAGTCCCCCTCGGACACCAGTGAAAACCACATTTCGTCTGGGGTTTTTGCGTTTCTGGGGTGGGGTGGGGTTGCTCAGTGGGCCCAGGCGGCCGTGGGGGTTGGTGGGTTGTGGGGGGCGTGGTGGTTGTGGGGTCTGGTGTGGTGGGGGTGTGTCTGGGGTGTTGGGGTGGTTCAGGCGGCGGCGACGCCGGTGTTCTGGCCGGCGGAGACGCGCCATTGGCCGTCCTGCTTGACCAGTACCCAGGTGCCCACGTTCACGCGCTGGTGCTGGGCCATGGCGACGGGCTGGCGGAAGAAGACCACCGCGACGTCGGGGCCGGGGAAGGTGATCCGCTCGATCTCGTACCAGGTCTCGATGCCCTCCGCGTGCTGACCTAAGCGTTCCCGGTGGTAGGCGTGCAGGGCCTCCCAGCCGACCAGTCGCATCCCGTTGACGGCGGTGAAGACCACGTCGTCGGTGAAGCGGCGGTCGAACTCCGCCGCGTCCTGCTGGGCGAAGGCCGACTCCAACTCGTCGAAGAGGGCGGTGATGCGGCGTGCGTCGTCGCTCTGGAAGGTCGGCGTGCGAGGGTCGACGGCCATGGTGGTGCTCCTTCGGTGGGGGGTGGGTGGCGGGCGGGCGGAACGGCCACCGCCCGGTCACGCTAAGTGGACCGGTCCCGGCCCGCGCAAGTCGGTACCGACGCGATCCGTCAACTGTCGGCCAAAGTGGTCTAGTTGGGCCCATCAGGGATGTCTTCGTGCTGTCGGTCGTGCCGGCGGAGCGTGTGCGGGGCCGTGTGCGGCAACGGTGTCGGGTCCCCGCCGGTGGTCGCCGCCCCGCGTCGGGCCGCTGACCAGCGGGCACGTGCATGCCGGCCGGTTTGCGGGAAATGCGGCGGTTTGTGGGGCGGTGGTGATGGCGCAAGGTGAGCGGTGCATCCTGCGCTGTCATGGGCGTACGGTGGCCGGAATCCTTACCCGAGACGGGAAACGAGCGGTGCCTGGCGGACGGGCACCTCGGCATGCAGGGGGATGGACATGAAGATTCTGGTGACCGGTGCGTCCGGTAGCGTCGGCCGGGTGGTCGTCGAGGGGCTCCTCGCGGCAGGCGTTCAGGTGCGGGCCCTGACGCGGGATCCGGACCGCGCGGACCTGCCGGCCGGCGCGCAGGTCGTCGCCGGTGATCTGACGCAACCGGGCGGCCTGAACGCCGCGTTGGCGGGCGTGGACCGGATGTACCTGTTCCCCGTTCCCACCGCCGTGCGCGAGGTGGTCGCGGCCGCCGAACGTGCCGGGGTGCGGCGCATCGTCACGTTGTCCTCGGGCGCCGTGACCGCCGGCTACGACACCGTCCACCACCTGCCGGTGGAGCGGGCCGTCGAGGCCGCCGGGGTGGAATGGACCCATGTGCGCCCGGGGGAGTTCGCCATGAACAAGGTCGCCCTGTGGGGGCCCGGCGTCCGCGCCGAACGCGTGGTGCGCGATCCCAGTCCCGAGGCCGTCTGGTGCCCCGTGCACGAGCGGGACATCGCCGACGTGGCGGTGACGGCCCTGCTCGAAGACGGCCACCACGGCGCGGCCCACACCGTGAACGGGCCGCCGATCAGCCTGCGTGACCAGGCCCGCGCCCTCGCCGAGGCGCTGGGGCAAGAGGTCCGCTTCGAGCAGGTCACCCCCGAGGACGCCCGCCGGCGCTACCGCGCGCAGGGCGGGTTCGCCGCGCTCGCCGCGGACTTCCTGCTCGGCTTCGTCGATCACGCCGGCAACCCCACCGACCCCGGCGCGCGGGCCGACTTCGACCTCACCGCCTTCGGCCCGCAACCCACCGTGCGCGACGTCACCGGCGTCGCGCCGCGCACCTTCGGCCAGTGGGCCCGCGACCACGTCGCCGACTTCCGCTGACCGCGAGGTGGTGACGAGGGCGGGCCCGATCCGTGCGTCGGGCCCGCCCTCGCGTGGTTGCCGCGGAGCCAACCGCAGGGCGTTCTCGGCCGGTTGACGCGTTCGTTCCTTGACGGTGCTTCGCGCACCGCCCTAAGGTCGGCCAGTAACTGACCTGTCGGAAAGTAAGTTGGTGGGTGAGATCCCTCGCCACCGGCGCACCACCCTGCCGAGGAGAGGACGACCGTGTCACAAGGCCAGCCCGCGAGCGGAGCGTTACTGCGGGGCCCCCGGCTGTACATGGTGATGGCCGCCGCGGTGCTCGCCATGTTGCTGGGCTCCCTGGACAGCATGATCCTCGGCGCCGCGATGCCCCGGATCGTCGGCGAACTCGGCGGCCTGGACCGACTGTCCTGGCTGGTCACCGCCTACATGCTGACCATCGCCGTCTCCACTCCGGTGTGGGGCAAGCTCGGCGACATGTACGGCCACAAGGGCGCCTTCATCGGGGCGATCGTGCTGTTCCTGGCCGGCTCGGTGCTCTCCGGCGTCGCCCAGTCGATGAGCCAACTCATCGCCTTCCGGGCCCTACAGGGACTGGGCGGGGGAGGGCTGATGGTCGGCGCACTGGCCATCATCGGCACGTTGGTCCCACCCCGCCAACAAGGCAAGTACCAAGGCGTCATCTCCGCGGTCATGGGACTGGCCATGGTCGGCGGGCCCCTGATCGGCGGCGTGATCGCCGACCAACTCGGCTGGCGCTGGTGCTTCTACGTCAACGTCCCCGTCGGCGCGGCCGCCCTGATCATGGTGGGCTGGCTTCAACTCCCCCGCCGGCGCACCAAGGCTCGCATCGACATCGCCGGCGTGATCCTGCTCACCCTCGCCATCAGCGCCGTGGTGCTGATCACCACCTGGGGCGGCAAGGACTACGCCTGGACCTCACCGCCGCTCTTGGGACTGTTCGTGCTGGCCGTGGCGGCCGTCCTGGCGCTCTGCTACGTCGAACGGCGGGTCGCCGAACCCCTGCTGCCGCTGGCCCTGTTCAAGAAGGCCAACTTCTCCCTGATCACGGTGGCCGGGCTGTTCCTGGGCTGCGTGATGACCAGCGCGGTGACCTTCCTGCCGATCTTCCAACAGGTCGTCCAGCACGCCTCGGCGACCAACGCGGGACTGCTGCTGCTCCCGATGTTCGCCGCCATGGTCGCGGTCAGCGCGTTCGGCGGCCAGTTCATCACCAAGAGCGGCAAGTACAAGGCGTTCGTGATCCTCGGCGGTGCGGCGCTGACCGCCGGTTCCTTCCTGCTGAGCTGGACCGACCGCGACACCAGTCCGGTGGTGCTGGGCGTGTTCATGGCCGCACTGGGCCTGGGCATGGGCCTGTTGACCCAGACCACCTTGCTGATCTCCCTGCAGAGCGCCGAACTCGACCAGCTCGGCGTGGCCTCCTCCACCGCCACCCTCGCCCGTTCCCTGGGCGGTTCCGTCGGCGTCGCGATCAGCGGCGCCCTGTTCGCCGGTGCCGTGACCGGTGCCCGCACGGCCGACGGCACGCCGGTGAGCGGCACCGGCGGTGCACAACCCGACCCCGCGGTCCTGGCCCGTCTGCCCCACGCCCTGCGCCTGGCCTACGAGAACGCCGTCGCCGACGGCACCAGTCGGATCTTCCTGTTCTGCACGGTGCTGGCCGGCATCGCGCTGGTGGCCGGATGCTTCGTCAAGGAAGTGCCGCTGCGCACCGCCAACGTGCCTGACGGCGACGGCGACGAGGCCGACGTCCGCGCGCCCGACCCCGCACAGCCCGGCTCGCCGGCGAACCCCTGAGGCTCGCCACGACCCGCCGACACCGCAACGGCGAACCGGACCACTCCGCCCCCACCCCCCCCACGGGCGGACCGGATGCAGTGCGCGCCGTGCCTGGAACGTCGTGACCTGGTCATTGAGGAGTAAAGGACTTCCCTTGCCACAAGACGCCGCGCCATACTGGCGCGGCGTCGTGACCTGGAGCCGGGGAGAGTTCTACGGTGACGGCCAGGCGGGCGCCGCGTGCGCGGTGGGCCCGCGCAACGAAGGGGTGTCACACGGTACTTGGCGGGGCAGTGGGTATCCCTGCCCCGATGGCCCCGGCCGGCGCGCAACCTGACGGTTCGAGGTCGGTCCTGGGGATTTCGGGTACCGGTGCACGAACTCAAGGGGGGACATGGCTCAGCAACATCGGGGGATGAAGACGCGGCGCCTGATCGTCCGGACGGCGGCCGAGGTCTTCTGCGAGCGGGGCTACGACGGGACGAGCACCACCGAAATCCTCACCCGTTCCCAGCTGACGCGGGGTGCGTTGTACTTCCACTTCGATTCCAAGCAGCAGCTCGCCGAGGCGGTGGCGAGCGTCCCGGGGGAGTTGTTCGTTCCCCCGGACGGGCCGGTGGCGCTGCAGTGCCTGGTCGACTTCAGCCTGCGGCACGCCGAGCGGCTCGCCACCGACGTGGTGCTGCGGGCCTCGATGCGCCTGAGCGCCGAGCACGGCACCGGGTGCGCCCCGGGCGCCGCCCCGCACGAGGCGGAGTTACGCGCCGTGCTGTTGCGGTTGCTGCAACAGGCCGACCGGGCCGGGGAGTTGGTGCCGGGGGCCGATCCGGCGGAGGTCACGGACGTGTTGATGGGGTTCTTCACCAACGTCCAGCCCTACTGGGCCAAGACCACCGCCGGTCTCGCCCACCGCCTGGCCACCTTGTGGCGCTACCTGTTGCCGTCCATCGCGACGGCCGAACTGCTGCCGCGCCTGCGGCTCCGCCCCGGCCGTGCGCCACAACCGGCCGGTGCCGGCTACGGCGAGGAGACGGTGCCGGCGATGAGTGGTTCGGTGAGCTGACCGGCGCGGTCGCCCGCCCCCGCCGGCGCCGCAGTGGCCCGGTGGGGGAGCGGCGGGTCCGGTCGCGGAAGGGTCGGGCCGGGGCCAACTGCCCCCGGCCACCCGCGCTGCGCCGCGGTGCACGCACACCCTTCGCCCCCCCCTGCCGCTCGTGGACATCTGCACAACTGCGCGACGGCCGCCCTTGGCAGATCGCACCGTTCGAAAGGATAGGTCCCCGAGCGGGGAGCGGTCATCCCTATTTGTCCCGCCAACTTCGCGCGGACGGTCGTCCCGCCCTGGAATCAGCACTTCCGGTTGGTTGGTGCGGCACGTAACCCACGATTCCTTACGGTTCACGCGCCACGCGACGTAAGAGTGGCTCCTGTCGGTTTCGTGTGTTTCCTGTGGGGTGTCGCCCGGGAAAGTCGCGCTATTCCTCGGGTGTAGAGCGCCCTTTGTCGCACTCTGCGACGGGTTTATGTGTGTACATGCCATCCTTGGGTGATCGTTTCCTTGACAAACCGACAAGTCTGCTTGCTATTTTGCTTGCAGGGCAGGCGGGAACCGCGCCGAGGGTGACGGTTCGGGTTATGCGGTTGTTTATGTCGCCGGGGACAAGGGTAGAGGCGTCCCTTACGTCAGCAGGGATGGGGGACTTGTGGACGGGGATCATACAGTGCTGTGTGATGATTCTTCCGCCGCCCCTCAGGTAATGACCATTGTTTCGAAATCCCTGGCCCATAGCGGAATTCGCGCTCGCCTTATCATTGACGTTCAGGCGCCCATGAACCGGGGGATCGATGCATGTCTTGCTGGCGGAATCTGACAGGCAATCCGGAGATATTCTGCGACAGGCCATGAGGAGACACGGCTATGCGGTCGAACTCACCGACAGTGGCGCCAACGCCCTAAAATCCTATGAGGGATTCGACCTCATTCTCCTCGACCTCGAACTTCCCGACATCGATGGTCTGGAGGTCTGTCGCAGCATTCGGGAATCCAGTGACGTACCCATCATCGCGTTCACCGGACACGGGACCGAACTCGACCGGGTGCTCTGCCTCCAGGCCGGTTGCGACGACTGCATGGTCAAGCCCTATGGACTGCGTGAACTCCTGGCCCGCATCGAAGCCGTCATGCGTCGGGTGCGACCACGTCCGGTGGAAGGCCGCAGCATCGCCTACGGCCCCCTGCAGATCGACCGGGACGGCCGCGAGGTCTTCCTCAACGAGGAGCCCGTCAAGCTGACCCGCAAGGAGTTCGACCTGCTCCAACTGCTCGCTTCACAACCCGCCCGGGTCTTTTCCCGCGAGCAACTCATGGACAAGGTGTGGGGCGCCCAAGGCGCCCGCGGCACCCTCGGCGCCAAGCTGACCCGCACCATCGACACGCACGTCAGCTCGTTACGGGGCAAGCTCGGATCCAGTGAATGGATCATCACCGTCCGAGGGGTCGGGTTCCGCTTCGGCGGATGACGCCGCACCGTGGGGCGACGGCTCTCCGCCGCCCCACGGTCCTTCCGGCTCCGCCCCCTTCCCCCGCGCCCCGGCCGCCACCGCCGTCAGCGCGCCGACTGACCCGCCAGCCGCGGACTGAGGGTCCGTCGCACGTCCGCCTCGTCGTAGTGCGAACGCCCGCCCACCCGCCGCCGCCCCCACGCGTTCTCGCTGGCCAGCCGGTACACGCTGCCCAGCGACACCCGCCAGATCCGCGCGACGTCCTGCGGCGAAACCCACTGCGTGCGCCGGCCGCCGCCCGCTCCCGGCGGCGTCATCCGGCCCCGCAACTGGGCCCATTCGTACTCCGCCCACCGGTGTCCGGCGTCGGCGTCGCACCGGATCTCCGCCGTCGCCGACGGGCTCCCCGTCCGCGCCACCAGCGTCCCGCCGCACCCCGTCTCCACGCACGCCCCGAGCGGCACCCGGCGCACGGCGCCCGACGACGTCACCCGACGGGCGGCCCGCACGCACCGCTCCAGCTCCGCCGAGAACTCACCGGCCGCCGGATGCGCCGCCAACCACTCCAGGTGCTCGACCAGCCACCGGGCCAACGACGGCACCGTCCGCGCCGGCGCCGCCACCCCGCGCTCCTGCGCCACCAGTCCGCTCCACGACGCCAAGGTGGTCACGATGCCGGAACGGACCTCCGTGGCCGCGGTGTTGAACGGCATCCCCGGCAGCGGGCCGCCGCTGGTCCGCTCCCGCGGCCCGCCCGAACTGCTCAACATCCGGCCGCATTCCTCGTGCAGGTGCGGCAGGGCCCGCAGCAATTCCCCGGTCGACTCCCGACACGCACCGCACAGCGAAAAGCCGTCGCCCCCGCCCCGTACGCGCGTGTTCCCCATCGCCCGGCACGCCGCTCCCTGACACGGTTCCGCCACGGGCACCGCACGCATCGACTCCGCCACCGAAGGTCAACTCCTTTTCCGAAGTGGGCGTTCAGCAAAACCGAAGTGGCCGCCGGTCGGCAAGTGATCTTCGTATTCCTGGAGAAGAGTCAGCACGCAGCACGCTTAATACAGGGGAATCACAAATAACCGTGCGGACCACGTCAGGTGGCAACTCCCGCCGATCGCGGAGTGTGGCCGACGCCACGATCTGACACTCCTCTGACGTTCCCCTTGGGTTGCGCTATGAATGCTGAGCCTCTTCTGAGCAATCTTGCGAGCTTCCTGGAAAAATAGGGTTGATCTCTGAAGCCGCACCGAAGAAGCTCATTACTAGCTTCCGCTGCACTGTGTTCCGGAACCGCCGAGCGCGTCTTTTCCGGGGCCGCCCAAGCGCCTCAGGGCCCCTTTTTGCAAAGGCTGTGCCCGGCCGTCGCGAAGCCCGCTCCACACCAGGAGCCACCTGCCGACGCGGCCCTGTCCGGAGCGTTTTCCCGAACCTTCGCCACGTGCCGCGAAGAAGGGTGTGCAGCACCTACCGCGGCACCGTGCAGGTGCCGCCCGAGACGCCCCTTCAGCGGCCGGACCGCCTATTCCGCCTTCCTTTCACACAGGGGCTCCACCAGCCCAAGGGAGAGACACACATGGATGCTTCCGTCATCGTCGTGGGCGCCGGCCCGGCCGGACTCATGCTGGCCGGCGAACTGCGCCTGGCCGGCGTCGACGTCATCGTTCTCGAACGCCTTCCGCAGCGCACCGGCGAATCCCGCGGCCTCGGATTCACCGCCCGCACCATGGAGGTCTTCGACCAGCGCGGCCTGCTCCCGGGCTTCGGCCAGATCGAGACCAGCACCCTGGGCCACTTCGGCGGCCAGCCCGTCGACTTCGCCGTGCTGGACGGCGCCCACTACGGAGTCAAGGGCGTCCCCCAGTCCATGACGGAGACCGTCCTGGAGCAGTGGGCCACCACGTTGGGCGCCGACATCCGCCGCGGCCACGAAGTCCTCGCCCTCGCCGACGACGCCGACGGCGACACCGTGACGGTGACCGTCGCCGGCCCCGAGGGCACCCACCACCTGCGCGCCGGCTACCTGGTGGGCTGTGACGGCGGCCGCAGCACCGTACGCAAGGCCGCCGGCTTCGACTTCCCCGGCACCGCACCGACCCGCGAGATGTTCCTGGCCGACGTCCGCGGCTGCGACATCACCCCCCGGCCCATCGGCGAGACCGTCGCCGGCGGCATGGTGATGTCCGCCCCGCTCGGCGACGGCGTGGACCGCATCATCGTCTGTGAACGCGGCGCCCCGCCCCGCCGCCGCACCGAGCCCCCCGCCTTCGCGGAGGTGGCGGCCGGCTGGCAGCGCCTGACCGGCCAGGACATCTCGCACGGCACTCCGGTCTGGGTCAGCGCCTTCGGCGACCCCGCCCGCCAGGTGACCAGCTACCGGCGCGGCCGCGTCCTGCTGGCCGGCGACTCCGCCCACGTCCACCTGCCGGCCGGCGGCCAAGGCATGAACACCAGCATCCAGGACGCCGTCAACCTCGGCTGGAAGCTCGCCGCCGTCCTCCGCGGCACCGCCCCCACCAGCCTGTTGGACACCTACCACACCGAACGTCACCCCGTGGGCCGGCGCCTGCTGATGAACACCCAGGCCCAAGGCATGCTCTTCCTCAGCGGCGACGAGATGCAGCCCGTGCGCGACGTGCTGGCCGAACTCATCCGCTACGACGTCGTCAGCCGGCACCTGGCAGGCATGGTCTCGGGCCTGGAGATCCGCTACGACGTCGGCCCCGGCGACCACCCCCTGCTCGGCCTGCGCATGCCCCACCTGGAGCTGATCACCGCCGACGGCCAGAAGACCAGCACCACCCGCCTGCTGCACCCCGCCCGCGGCGTCCTCCTCGACCTGGCGGACGACGCGGACCTGCGCCGCGCCGCCGCGCCGTGGGCGCACGCCGTCGACGTCGTCACGGCCACCCCCCACGCGCTCGCGCCCACCAGCCCGCTGGCCGGCACCACCGCCGTCCTGCTGCGCCCCGACGGCCACCTCGCCTGGATCCACCCCGCCGGCCCCGCCGCGCCCACCGACGCCCTCACCCGCTGGTTCGGCCCCGCCCGCTAGCCCGAGCACGAAAGCAGGCACACATGCACACCACCTTGATCGTCGCCCGGATGGACCCCGCCTCCGCCGCCGACGTCTCCCGGCTCTTCACCGACTTCGACACCACCGATCTGCCGCACCTCATGGGCACCCGCCGCCGCCAGCTCTTCTCCTACCGCGGCCTGTACTTCCACCTCCAGGACTTCGACGACGCCGACGGCGGCCAACGCATCGAGGAGGCCAAGGCCGACCCGCGGTTCGTCGCCATCAGCGACGACCTCAAGCCCTTCATCCAGGCGTACGACCCGGCCACCTGGCGCTCGCCGGCCGACGCCATGGCCCAGCGCTTCTACCACTGGCAGGCCCGTTCATGACCGCCCGCCGCGTCGTCATCACCGGCATCGGCGTGCTCGCCCCGGGCGGCATCGGCACCAAGGACTTCTGGAGCCTGCTCAGCGAGGGCCGCACCGCCACCCAGGCCATCACCCTCTTCGACCCCGCCCCCTTCCGCTCGCGGGTCGCCGCCCAAGCCGCCTTCGACCCCGAAGAACACGGCCTCGGCCCGCAAGAGGTCCGGCGGATGGACCGCGCCGCCCAGTTCGCCGTCGTCACCGCCCGAGGGGCCCTCGCCGACAGCGGCCTGGACCGCGGCGCGCACCCCCCGCACCGCATCGGCGTCACCCTCGGCAGTGCGGTCGGCGCGTCCATGACGCTGGATCAGGAGTACCGCGTCGTCAGCGACGGCGGGCGCCTCGAACACGTCAGTCACGAGTACGCGCCCCGCCACCTCTACAACGCCTTCGTGCCCAGCTCGTTCGCCGCCGAGACCGCCTGGGCGGTGGCCGCCGAGGGCCCCACCACCGTCGTCTCCACCGGTTGCACCTCCGGCATCGACGCCGTCGGGCACGCCGTCGAACTCATCCGGGACGGCTCGGCCGACGTCATGATCGCCGGCGCCACCGACGCCCCCATCTCGCCCATCACGCTGGCCTGCTTCGACGCCATCAAGGCCACCACGCCCCGCAACGACGATCCCGCCCACGCCTCCCGGCCCTTCGACGGAACCCGCAACGGCTTCGTCCTGGGCGAGGGCGCCGCCCTCTTCGTGCTCGAAGAACTCCAGGCGGCCCGCCGGCGCGGCGCCCACATCTACGCCGAGATCGCCGGCTACGCCCAACGCTGCAACGCGTTCCACATGACGGGCCTGCGCCCGGACGGCGCCGAAATGGCCACCGCCATCGACGCCGCCCTCGCCGAGGCCCGCACCAACCCCACCGACATCGACTACGTCAGCGCCCACGGCTCCGGCACCAAGCAGAACGACCGCCACGAGACCGCCGCCCTGAAGAAGAGCCTCGGCGACCACGCCTACCGCGTCCCCGTCAGCTCCATCAAGTCGATGGTCGGCCACTCGCTGGGCGCCATCGGCTCCATCGAGATCGCCGCCTGCGCCCTGGCCATGGAGAACCACGTCGTGCCCCCCACCGCCAACCTCCACACCCCCGACCCCGAGTGCGACCTGGACTACGTCCCGCTGACCGCCCGCGACTGGCGCACCGACACCGTGTTGACCGTGGGCAGCGGCTTCGGCGGCTTCCAGAGCGCCATGGTGCTGACCCGGCCCGGAAGGACCGCCGCGTGAGCCCCGCCACGGTGGTCACCGGAATCGGCATCACCGCCCCCAACGGCCTGGGCACCAGGCACTACTGGGACGCCACCCGCACCGGCCGCAGCGCCATCGCCCCGGCCACCCGCTTCGACCCCACCGGCTACCCCGCCCAACTCGCCGGCGAGATAACCGACTTCAGTGCCGAGGACCACCTTCCGGGGCCGCTGCTCGCACAGACCGACCGGGTCACCCGGCTGGCCCTCCTCGCCGCCGACTGGGCCCTGGCCGACGCCGGCATCACCCCCAGCACCCTCGACGCGTACACCATGGGCGTCGTCACGGCCAGCTCCTCCGGCGGCTTCGAGTTCGGGCAGAACGAACTCCGGGCCCTGTGGAGCAAGGGCAGCCGGCACGTCAGCGCCTACCAGGCATTCGCGTGGTTCTACGCCGTCAACACCGGCCAGATCTCCATCCGGCACGGCATGAAGGGGCCCAGCGGCGTCGTCGTCAGCGACCAGGCCGGCGGCCTGGACGCACTCGCCCAGGCACGGCGCCACATCCGCAAGGGCACTCCGCTCGTCCTCTCCGGCGGCCTGGACGCCGCCCTGTGCCCGTGGGGTTGGGTCGCCCAGCTCGCCAGCGAGCGCCTGAGCACCTCCCGGGACCCGCACCGCGCCTACCTGCCCTTCGACGCCGCCGCACACGGCCACGTACCGGGCGAGGGCGGTGCACTGCTCCTCCTGGAGGACGCCGACGCCGCCCGCGAGCGCGGCGCGCGCGTCTACGGCGAGATCGCCGGCTACGGCGCGACGTTCGACCCGGCACCGACCAGCGGCCGTCCCCCGACCCTGCGCCGGGCCATCGAACTCGCCCTGGAAGACGCCAAGTTGGCGCCGGCCGACATCGACGTCGTCTTCGCCGACGCCGCGGCCCTGCCCGAACTGGACCGCATCGAGACCCGGGCCCTCACCGACGTCTTCGGCGCCCACGCGGTGCCCGTCACCGCCCCCAAGACGATGACCGGCCGCCTCAACTCCGGCGCCGCGCCGCTGGACGTGGCCGCCGCCCTGCTCGCCCTCGGCGACGGCCTCATTCCCCCCACGATCAACGTCACGCCCGACCCCAGCCACCCCATCGACCTGGTCACCGAGGCCCGCCCGGCCCCTCTGCGCACCGCGCTGATCCTGGCCCGCGGCCACGGCGGCTTCAACTCCGCACTGGTCGTCCGCGCCGCCGACCCCGGCCGGCACGACGCACCAGCCGAACGTTGAGAGGACGCACATGACCCGACCCACCTTCACCTTCGACGACCTCAAGGAGATCCTGCGCGAGGGCGCCGGAGCCGACCCGGAGACGCTGGCCGAGACGCCCCTCGACGCCACCTTCGGCGACCTCGGCTTCGAATCGCTGGCCCTGCTGGAGACCCTCGGCCGCATCGAGCGGCAGTACGACATCGTCCTGGACGACGCGGCGTTCACCGGAGCCAGCACGCCCAGGGCCCTGATCGCCCTGGTCAACGAGCAGCTCAACAGCGCCGTCGCCTGAAGCCGTCGGCGCCGTGCCCGCCCGTCGATGCCCGGCACGGCGCCGACACCCCCCGCCCACCCCCTTCGTGAAGGAGAACCGTGCCCGACCAGCAGCGAGTCGCCCTCATCACCGGCGGCACCAGTGGAATCGGACTGGCCACCGCCCGCCTCCTGGCCGCCCAGGGCCACGCCGTCCACCTCGGCGCCCGCACCCCCGAGGACGTCACCCGCACCGTCGCGGAACTGCGCGCCGAGGGCCTCACCGTCGACGGCAGCAGCTGCGACGTGCGGGACGGCGCTCAGGTCACCGCCTTCGTCCAGGCCGCCGTCGACCGCTTCGGCCCCATCGACGTCCTGGTCAACAACGCGGGGCGCAGCGGCGGCGGCGTGACCGCCGACGTCCCCGACGACCTGTGGGCCGACGTCCTGGCCACCAACCTCACCAGCGTCTTCACCGTGACCCGCGAGGTCCTCAACGCCGGTGGCATGCGCGGCAAGAGCCGCGGCCGCATCATCAACATCGCCTCCACCGCGGGCAAGCAGGGCGTCGTCCTCGGCGCGCCCTACTCGGCCTCCAAGCACGGCGTCGTCGGCTTCACCAAGGCCCTGGGCAACGAACTGGCCCCCACCGGCATCACCGTCAACGCCGTCTGCCCCGGTTACGTCGAAACCCCCATGGCCCAGCGCGTCCGTGCGGGCTACGCCGCCGCCTACGACACCACCGAGGACGCGGTCATGAAGAAGTTCACCGCCAAGATCCCCCTCGGCCGCTACACCACCCCCGAGGAAGTGGCCGGCCTGGTCGGCTACTTGGCGTCCGACACCGCCGCCGCCATCACCGCCCAGGCCCTCAACGTCTGCGGCGGCCTGGGCAACTTCTGACCGACCGGCGCACCAGCTAAGGAGACCCACCATGACGCAACCGGGCCCGCGCACCGTCGAGCACGAGATCACGATCTCGGCCCCGGCCCGCGCCGTGTACCAGCTGCTCGCCCAGGTGGCGAACTGGCCCAGGATCTTCCCGCCGACCCTCCACGTCGAGCAGCTCGAACAGGACGGGCGCAGCGAACGGATCCAGATCTGGGCCACCGCCAACGGCGAACCGAAGAACTGGACGTCCCGCCGCACCCTGGACCCCGAAGGGCTCCGCATCGACTTCCGCCAGGAGGTCTCCGCCCCGCCGGTGGCGTCCATGGGCGGCGCCTGGGTCGTCGAACCGCTCGCCGCGGACCGCTGTCGGGTCCGCCTCCTGCACGACTACCGCGCCGTCGACGACGATCCCGACAAGCTCCGGTGGATCGACGAGGCCGTCGACGGCAACTCCCGCCAGGAACTGGCCGCGCTCAAGAGCAACGTCGAAGCCGACGTGGCCGCGGGGGAGTGGACCTTCTCCTTCGAGGACACCGTGCACATCGACGGCGCCCCGCACGACGTCTACGACTTCATCAACGAGGCGGACCGGTGGCCGCAGCGGCTCCCGCACGTCGCCGAGGTCGACCTCACCGAAGCCACCCCCGGCCTCCAGCACCTGACGATGCAGACCCGGGCCAAGGACGGCTCCACCCACACCACCCAGTCCTACCGCGTCTGCTTCCCGCACCGGCAGATCGCCTACAAGCAGACCACCCTGCCGGCACTGATGACCCTCCACACCGGCCGGTGGACCTTCCAGGAGGACGGCGGCGGCGTGCGGGCCACCTCCCAGCACACCGTCGTCCTCAACCCCGCCAACATCACCGCCGTCCTCGGGCCGCAGGCCGGCATCCCCGAAGCCACCGCGTACGTGCGCGGCGCCCTGAGCACCAACAGCCGCGCCACCCTCGGCCACGCCAAGGACTACGCCGAAGCCCGGCGGCCGTGACCGGGACGGCACCCGCCCCCGACACCCACGTCGTCGTGGTCGGCGCCGGACCGGTCGGACTGATGCTCGCCGGCGAACTGCGGCTGGGCGGCGCGGCGGTGACCGTGCTGGAACAACGGCACGCCCCCACCACCGAATCCCGCGCCTCCACCCTGCACGCCCGCACCATGGACATCCTCCACCAACGCGGTCTGCTCGTGGAGTTGGGCGATCCGCCGCGCGGCGGCCCCGGCCACTTCGGCGGCATGCGCCTGGACCTGACCGGCCCCAGCCCGCACAGCGGCCAGTGGAAGGTCCCCCAGGCCCGCACCGAAGCCCTCCTCGCGCGGTGGGCCACCGGCCTGGGCGCCCGGATCCTGCGCGGCCACCGCCTGGTCGGCCTGACCCAGACGGAAGACCAGGTCCGGGCCGACGTCGTGGCGGACGGCGTCCACCGCACCGTGCGCGCCCGCTACCTCATCGGCTGCGACGGCGAGCGGAGCACCGTGCGGGAGCTGGGCGGATTCGCCTTCCCCGGCCACGACGCCAGCAAGGAACTGCTGCGCGCCGACGTCGCCGACGTCACCGTGCCCGACCGGCGGTTCGAACGGCACCCGGGCGGACTGGCCATCGCCTCCCGCGGACCCGGCGGCGTCACCCGCGTCATGGTCCACCGCTACGGCACCCCGGCCACGCCCCGGACCACCGACCCCACCTTCGAGGAGGTCACCGCAGCCTGGCAGCACGTCACCGGCGAGGACCTCACGCACGGTCGCCCGCTCTGGCTCAACGCCTTCGGCAACGCCTGCCGCCAGGCCGACCGTTACCGCAACGGCCGGATCCTGCTCGCCGGTGACGCCGCGCACCACCAAATGCCGGTCGGCGGGCAGGCGTTGAACCTGGGCCTGCACGACGCGGTCAACCTCGGCTGGAAACTCGCCGCGCACCTCGGCGGCACCGCCGGCGCCCACCTGCTCGACAGCTACCACGACGAACGCCACCCGGTCGGCGCCCGCATCCTCGGCAACATCACCGCCCAGGCACTGCTGCTGCTCGGCGGGCCCGAAGTGGAGCCGCTGCGCGCCGTCTTCGGCGAACTCCTCGCCCTGCCCGAGGCCCGCACCCACCTCGCCGCCATGATCAGCGGCCTGGACCACGCCTACCCACCCGGGTCCGGGCACCACCTGCTGGTGGGCACCCCCGTACGCCACCACCACCTGCGCACCGGCACCGAGGACACCGACACCTTCGCGCCCCTTGAGACGGGCCGCGGCCTGCTCGTCGACCTCACCGGCGACCCGGCCCTGGCCGCGAGCGCCGCCCCCTGGGCGGACGGCCGGGTCCGGGTCCTGCGCGCCACCGTGCCGCCCGGCACCGCACCGCCGGCCTTCGCCGCCGCACTCGTACGGCCCGACGGCCACCTGGCCTGGGTCGACGGCACGCCCAGCAGCCTGGCGGCCGCCCTACAGCGGTGGTTCGGGCCACCGCAACGCCGCGTCCGGCCCACCGGGCGCTGACCGCACACCACCACCCCACCACACCAAGGAGGACACCGTGGGCAAGCTCGCGGGAAAGACCGCACTGGTCACCGGCTCCAGCCGCGGCATCGGCCGCGCCACCGCCCAGCGCCTGGCACGCGAGGGCGCAGTCGTCGCCGTGCACTACACGGCCGACGAACGGGCCGCCGCACAGACGGTCGCCGACATCGAGGCCGACGGCGGGCGGGCCTTCGCGGTCCGCGCCGAACTGGGTGTCCCCGGCGACGTCGAGACCCTCTTCGAGGCCCTCGAAGCCGGGCTGAAGGACCGCACCGGCACCACCACCCTGGACGTCCTGGTCAACAACGCGGCCATCATGGGCGGCGTGGCACCCGAAGAGGTCACCCCCGAACTCTTCGACCGCCTGGTCGCCGTCAACGCCAAGGCGCCGTTCTTCATCGTGCAGCGCGCGCTGACCCTGATCCCCGACGGCGGGCGCATCGTCAACATCTCCTCCGGCCTGACGCGCTCCGCCAACCCCCAGGAAGTCGCCTACTCGATGACGAAGGGCGCCATCGAGCAGCTCGCCCTGCACTTCGCCAAGCACCTGGGCCCGCGCGGCATCACCGTCAACAGCGTCGCCCCCGGCATCACCAACAACGGCAGCCCGGTCTTCGACATCCCCGAAGTCGTCGCACAGATGGCCCAGTTGTCGGCCTTCGGCCGGGTCGGCGACCCCAGCGACGTGGCCGACGTGGTCGCCTTCCTGGCCTCCGACGACGCCCGCTGGATCACCGGCGCCTTCCTCGACGCCACCGGCGGAACCCTCCTGGGCTGACCCACCGCCTACCTGCTCCCACCGGCCGCGGCCCCTCCCCGGGCGTCGCGGCCGGCCCACAGCCCACCCCTTGGCGGTGAAACCATGGCGCACCCGCACGCCTCACCCGCACACCCCGCCGCACCCCACGACCCGTCCCGCGTCCGCGGTGGTTGGGCCCTGCTGCTCGTGCTCGCCGGCAACATGCTGATCGACGCCCTGGAAGTCTCCGTCGTCATCGTCGCGCTGCCCTCGATCAGCGCCGGCCTGGGGCTGACGCCCGTCGCCGTCCAGTGGGTCATGGGCGGCTTCGCACTCGGCTTCGCCGGGCTCCTCCTCGTGGGCACCGCCCTGGTCGCCCGCTTCGGACGCCGCCCCCTCTACCTCGGCGCCCTCGCCGTCTTCGTCCTGGCCTCCCTGGCCGGCGGACTGACCAGTGACCCCACCCTCCTGGTCGTCACCCGCGTCCTCAAGGGCGTCTGCGCGGCCCTGACCGCACCCACCGGCCTGGCCATCATCACCACCACCTACCGCGAGGGCCCCGAACGCCGGCGCGCCATCTCGGTGTACTCCTTCTTCGGCGCCATCGGCTTCACCACCGGACTGCTCCTCTCCGGCGCCCTGACCTCCCTCAACTGGCGGCTGACGTTCCTGTGCACCGCCCCGGCCGCCCTGCTCCTGCTGTGCCTGGCCGCCCGCAGCGTCCCCCGCGACCCCCGGCGCGGGACCGGCCGGCCCCGCACTCCCCTCCGGCCCCCGCGCCGCCTGCTGACCAACGGGCCGCTGATCCGCAGCGCACTGGGCGCCGCCACCCTCAACGGCAGCTACCTCACCCTGTTGGTCCTGGCCGCCTTCTACCTCCAGACCGCCTGGCACTGGTCCCCATGGCAGACCGCACTGGGCTTCCTGCCCGCCTGCACCCCGCTGGCCGTCGCCGCCCTCTTCGCCGGCCCGATGGTGGCCCGCTTCGGCGCCCCGCGGCTGATCGCCCTGGGTGCCGCGGCCCCCCTGGCCGGGTACCTGCTGGCCCTCGCCGGCACCCCGCCGCACTCTTACGCCGCTGGCCTGCTGCCCACGTTGGTCCTGGTCGGCGCGGGGTTCGTGCTGTCCTTCACCGCCTTGAACCTGCACGCCGGCAGCGCGTTGCCGGCCACCGACCGCCCCGCCGCCACCGCCCTGTACCAGACCGCCGTGCAACTGGGCGCGGTCCTCGTGCCCACGGCCGGCGCCGCACTCCTGACGGCGGGGCTGGCCGGCCGGCCACCCGGCGCACCCGGCACCGTGGACGCCTACCGGGCGCCCCTGATGCTGATCGCCGTCGTCGCGGCCATCGGGCTCGCCCTCGCCCTGTGGGGGTTGCGCGCCTCGAACTCCCCTCGCAACACGGCACGTTGAGGAATGCGTCGGATGGCCGGGCGGGTACCGCTGCCCCAGACTGTTGCCCACCACCCGCCCGCCGCCGGCGCACCGGCCGAACACGTTTCCCCGGCACCGCCAGCCCAGGCACCGAACTCCCCCAAGGAAGGCACCCGTTGATGACGCCGCCCGCCCCTGAATCCAGACTGCCCTCGCTCACCGGCATGCGGTTCCTCGCCGCCGCCCTGGTCTTCGCGGTGCACGGTGCCGCCGCCGGCGCCTTCCGCGACATCGGCGCGGCCGCCGACTACTTCCGCTTCTTCGGCAACGCGGGCGCCCTCGGGGTGTCCTTCTTCTTCGTCCTCAGCGGCTTCGTGCTGACCTGGTCGGCCCGGCCCGCCGACACCACCACCGGGTTCTGGCGCCGACGCCTGTGGAAGATCTTCCCCAACCACCTGGTGACGTTCGTCGTCGCGCTGGTGCTCCTGGCCCTGATCGGCACCACGGTCTTCACCAAGCAGACCGTGGTCACCCTGTTCCTGCTGCATGCCTGGATGCCCGACAGCTCCTACGTCGAGGCCGCCAACAACGTCAGCTGGTCGCTCTCGGTGGAGCTGCTCTTCTACCTGTCCTTCCCGCTGCTCATCAAGGCGGTCAACAAGATCCGCCCGAGCCGCCTGTGGTACGCCGCCGGGGTCGGCGCCCTGCTGGTCGTCCTGATGCCGGTGATCGCCCAGCACCTGCTCCCGGCCACCCCGCACTACTCGTTCCTGCCGGTGTCCTGGACCCAGATCTGGTTCGTCTACGTCTTCCCGGTCGTCCGTCTCCTGGAATTCCTGCTCGGCATGATCATGGCCCGGATCCTGCTCACCGGCCGGTGGATCAACCTGCCGATCGTCCCGGCCGCCGCCCTCACGGTCGTCGCCTACCTGGTCCCGATCTACGTCGACCACAACCCGCTGTTCAACTACGCGGCCTTCACCATCGTCCCGCTCGCCCTGCTGATACCGGCCGCCGCCGCGGCCGACGTCCAAGGCCGCCGGACCTGGGTCAGCACCCGGCCCATGGTGTGGCTGGGGGAGATCTCCTTCGCCTTCTACCTCGTGCACTACCTGGTGCTGAAGTTCGGCCACCGGGCCTTCGGCTCCCAACCCAACATCTTCGGCCAGCCCTCCGGACCGGCCTGGAGCACCCCGGTCGCCATCGCCTTCCTCCTGGGCTGCTTCGCCGTCTCCGTCGTCGCGGCCTGGGCGCTGTACGCCGCCGTCGAACGCCCGGTCATGCGCCGCTGGTCCCGGCCCAAGAACAGCCGCCCGCGGCAGGACGCACCGCAACCCCACGGCGTCCCCGCCGACGCCCGCTGAACCCGTCACCACCCCGCCTTCGAAAGAGGACCCCCATGTCCGCACAGCAGCCCCTGCGCCTGGCCGTCATCATCGGCAGCGTCCGCGACGGCCGGTTCGGCCCCACCGTCACCGAGTGGTTCACCCGCCTCGCCGCCCAGCGCCCCGACCTGGACGTCGACGTCATCGACCTGGCCGACGTCCCGCTGAGCACCACCGGCCCGACCCGCGAACCCGCGCCCGAGATGACCGCGGTCCTCGCCACCACCCGCCCTCGGCTCGCCCGCGCCGACGCCTTCGTGGTCGTCACCCCCGAGTACAACCACAGCTTCCCCGCCGCCCTGAAGAACGCCATCGACTGGCACCTGGTCGAATGGCAGGCCAAGCCCGTCGGCTTCGTCTCCTACGGCGGCATCGCCGGCGGCCTGCGCGCGGTCGAACAGCTCCGCCAGGTCTTCGCCGAACTCCACGCCGTCACCGTCCGCGACACCGTCAGCTTCCACGGCGGCGTCGCCGCCTTCGACGAGCAGGGCCGGCCCAAGGAGCCCGAGGGGTGCGAGACGGCCGCCAAGGCCCTGCTGGACCAACTCACCTGGTGGGCCCAGGCGCTGCGCCAGGCACGCGCCGAACGTCCCTACGGCGCGTGACCGCGATGCCCATGAAGTACGACGTCCTGGGCAGGACCGGGCTGCGGATCTCCGAACTCGCCCTGGGCGCCGGCACCTTCGGGGTCGACGACTGGGGCGCCTCCACCGAGGTCGCCGCCCAACTCCTCGACACCTACGCCCAGGCCGGCGGCAACTTCCTCGACACCGGCAACGTCTACGGCGGCGGACGCTCCGAGGAGTGCCTGGGCACCGTCCTGGCCGGCGGCCGCCGCGACCAGTTCGTGCTGGCCACCAAGTACAACGCCATGACCAGGCCCGGCGACGTCAACTCCGCCGGCAACCACCGCAAGAACCTCGTCGCCTCCCTGGAAGCCAGCCTGCGCCGCCTGCGCACCGACCGCATCGACCTGCTCTGGCTGCACGCCCGGGACGCCCTCACCCCCGTCGAGGAGGTCATGCGCGCCCTCGACGACCAGATCCGCGCCGGGAAGGTCCTCTACGTCGGCGCCTCCAACTGGCCCGCCTGGGAGGTCTCCCGCGCCAACATGCTGGCCGAGCTGCGCGGCTGGTCCGCCTTCGCCGGCCTCCAAGCCCGCTACAACCTGCTGGATCGCACCCCCGAGCGGGACCTGCTCCCCATGGCCGCGACCTGCGACGTCACCGTCTTCGCCTGGGGCGCACTGGCCGAAGGGCGCCTGACCGGCAAGTACCTGCGCGGCGAACGCGGTCGGCTGTCCGTGGAGAACTGGGCCGGCGACAGCGACGACGACACCGCCCTGGTCCGCGAGGTGGTCCGGATCGCCGACGAGGGCGGCTGGACGCCCGCCCAGGTCGCCCTTGCCTGGCTGCGCACCCGCCCGCACCCCGTCCTCCCGATCCTCGGCGCCACCCGCCCCGAACAGCTCCACGACACCCTCGCCAGCCTGGACGTGACCCTGGACCGCGCCCACCTCACGCGCCTGGACGACCTCAGCGCCCCCACGCTGGGCTTCCCCCGCGACCTGATGCGCCACCCCAAATACACCCGCGGCGCCTACGGAGACCGCTGGCAGGACATCGAACGGCGCCGGCCCCCGGCCCGTACCGTGACCGACGTCCTGTAGCCCCCGCCCGCCCCGGGCCGGCACCGGGCCCGCCCCGCGCCCCCGTCCGGCCCGGGCTCCCGCCCAAGGAGCGCCACCAGATGACTCCCACCCGCGCCCAAGGCCCCAGCAGACGGCAGCCGCCCCGCACCCCAACAGGAGGCACCACCCGATGAAACTCCTCGTCACCGGCGGTGCCGGCTTCATCGGCTCGCACTTCGTCCGGATGCTCCTCGACGACCGCTTCACCGGCTGGGAAGGCGCCCGCGTCACCGTCCTGGACAAACTCACCTACGCCGGCAACCGCGCCAACCTGCCCGCCACCCACCCGCGCCTGGACTTCGTCCGCGGCGACATCTGCGACACCGACCTGCTGTGCGACCTGCTCCCCGGCCACGACGCCGTGGTCCACTTCGCCGCCGAATCCCACGTGGACCGCTCGATCTCGGGCCCGGCCGACTTCTTCCGAACCAACGTCCTGGGCACCCAGTCCGTGATGGAGGCCGCCCTGCGGTGCGGCACCGAACGCGTCGTGCACGTCTCCACCGACGAGGTCTACGGCTCCATCGAGGACGGCGCCTGGACCGAGGACTGGCCGCTGCTGCCCAACACTCCCTACGCCGCCTCCAAAGCCGGCTCCGACCTGGTGGCCCGCTCCTACTGGCGCACCCACGGCATCGACGTGTCGATCACCCGCTGCTCCAACAACTACGGCCCCTACCAACACCCCGAAAAGCTCATCCCGCTGTTCGTCACCCACCTCCTCCAGGGCCAGTCCGTGCCCCTGTACGGCAAAGGCCACAACGTGCGCGAATGGCTGCACGTCGAGGACCACTGCCGCGCCATCGGCCTGGTCCTCAACAAGGGCGGGGCGGGGGAGACCTACAACGTCGGCGGCGGCAACGAACGCACCAACCTCGACATCACCCAGGCCCTGATCGACCTGTGCGGCGCCGACTGGTCCCAGGTACGGCGGGTCCCGGACCGCAAGGGCCACGACCTGCGCTACGCCCTGGACGACAGCAAGATCCGCCAGGAACTGGGCTACGCGCCACGCATCGCCTTCGACCAGGGACTGGCCGACACGGTCGCCTGGTACCGGGACAACACCGACTGGTGGCAGCACACCGACACCCGGGTGTCGCGGTGAGCGAGGAAGCGACCGCCGCGTCCGGACATCAAGGAGACCAAGTGGACACCCGCGACGCCAAGGCGCTGCTGCTGGACGACGTGCGCACGTACCACCGCCAGACCCAGGCCGACCAGCGCTTCGTGCCCGGCGAAACCGAGATCTGGCCCTCCGGCGCCGTCCTCGACGAAGACGACCGCGTCGCCCTCGTCGAAGCGGCCCTGGACCTGCGCATCGCCGCGGGACGCAGCGCCCGCAAGTTCGAATCCGCCTTCGCCCGGACCCTCAAGCGCCGCAAGGCCCACCTGACCAACTCGGGATCCTCGGCCAACCTCCTGGCCCTCTCCGCCCTGACCTCGCACCTCCTGGAGGACCGGCGACTGCGTCCGGGCGACGAGGTCATCACCGTGGCCGCGGGGTTCCCGACCACCGTCAACCCCATCCTGCAAAACGGACTGGTCCCGGTCTTCGTCGACGTCGAACTGGGCACCTACAACACCACCGCCGACCGCGTCGCCCAGGCCATCGGGCCGCGCACCAAGGCCATCATCATCGCGCACGCCCTCGGCAACCCCTTCGACGTCGCCGAAATGGCCCAACTCGCTGAGGAGCACGACCTGTTCCTCATCGAGGACAACTGCGACGCGGTCGGCTCCACCTACGACGGCCGACTCACCGGCACCTTCGGCGACCTGGCCACCGTCAGCTTCTACCCCGCGCACCACCTCACGATGGGCGAGGGCGGTTGCGTCCTGACGTCCAACCTCGCCCTGGCCCGCATCGTGGAATCGATGCGCGACTGGGGCCGGGACTGCTGGTGCGAGCCCGGCGAGAACGACAAGTGCCTCAAGCGCTTCACGTACCAGATGGGCGACCTGCCGGCCGGCTACGACCACAAGTACATCTTCTCCCACGTGGGCTACAACCTGAAGGCGACCGACCTCCAAGCCGCCCTGGGCCTGACCCAGTTGGCCAAGCTCGAGGAGTTCGGCGCCGCCCGCCGCCGCAACTGGCGGCGCCTGCGCGACGGCCTGGACGACGTACCCCACCTGCTGCTCCCCGAGGCCACGCCGCGCAGCGACCCCAGCTGGTTCGGCTTCGTGCTCACCATCGACCCCGACGCCCCCTTCCGGCGCGCCGAGCTCGTCGACTTCCTCGAAGGCCGCAAGATCGGCACCCGTCGCCTGTTCGCCGGCAACCTCACCCGGCACCCCGCCTACATCGGTCAACCACAGCGCGTGGTGGGGGAGTTGACCAACAGCGACCTGATCACCGAGCACACCTTCTGGATCGGCGTGTACCCCGCCCTGACCGACGAGATGCTCGACTACGTGATCGCCTCGATCCGGGAATTCGTCAAGACGCACAGCTGACGGGCCCCGCCGGGCCGACGGCGCACGTGCCCGCCGCCACCCCGCACCACCTCCCGACTGCCCCGCCGGTCGGTCAGGACCTCGCGTGACGGCGCGGCCAGCACGCATCCCGCGGTGACGCCGCGACGCGCCGCCAGCCCCCGCACGACACCCCTCCCCGGCCCAGGCCGAGGGCCCCCTTCGAGAGGTTCTGATGGACATAGTGGGAAACGGGTTCCTCGCCCGCCACCTGAAACCCCTGGTCGACCGCCACCCCGACACGGTGGTGCTGGCCGCCGGCGTCTCCTGGGCCAGTCACACCTCGGACGCCGACTTCGCCCGCGAGGCCGCCCTGCTGCGCGACGTCGCCGCGGACTGCCGGGCCACCGCACGCCGCCTGCTGTTCTTCTCCACCGCGTCCACCGGGATGTACGGCACCGCGGACGGCCCCGGGCGCGAGGACCTCACCCTCACCGGCGGCACCCCCTACGGCGTCCACAAGATCGCCATGGAGCGCCATCTGCGCACCTCGGGCACCGACTTCCTGGCGCTGCGCCTGGGCCACCTGGTCGGCCCCGGACAACCTCCCCACCAACTCCTGCCCACCCTGCTGCGCCAACTCCAACAGGGCTCCGTGGCCGTCCACCAGGGCGCCACCCGCGACCTGATCGACGTCGACGACGTCATCGCCATCGTCGACCACCTCCTGACCCGCGGCGCGAGCCGGCAGATCGTCAACGTGGCCTCCGGCGTCGCGGTGCCCGTCGACCGCATCATCGACCACCTCGAAGAGCGCACCGGGCTGCACGCCACCCGCAGCTACGTCGACGTCGGCGGCCACCACACCATCTCCATCGCCAAGCTCCGCGCCCTCGTCCCGGAAGTCGCCGCCATGGGGTTCGGCCCCGACTACTACCAAGGCGTCCTCGACGACTTCCTGGCCGCCGCCACCCCGGCAACCCCCTGATCCCGCCCCGGGTCCGTCCCGACCGACAGGAACTCCCGCCGGAGTTCGGAAAGTTGGATCATGCCGTCCCACGCCGACGCCCCCCAGGCCGCGCCGCCCACGGTGCGGCCCCGCGCCGACGCCACGACCGCCGAACGGTTCGCCCGCTCCGCAGCAGCGCTCGAACCCGCGGCCCCCGTCGCCGCCGCCCCCGACGTCCCCGCCTGGCTCGGCCGGCGCCGCCGCGCCCACGACTTCCGCGTCGAACGGATCCCCCTGGCCGACCTGGAGGACTGGACGTTCGCCCCCACCACCGGCAACCTCGGCCACCACAGCGGCAAGTTCTTCACCGTCGAGGGGCTGGACGTCACCGCCGTCGACGACGGGGGCCACCACCACTGGCAGCAGCCCATCATCCGCCAGCCCGAAGTCGGCATCCTCGGCATCCTGGTCAAGGAGTTCGACGGCGTCCTGCACTTCCTGATGCAGGCCAAGATGGAGCCGGGCAACCCCAACCTGGTGCAGCTCTCGCCCACCGTCCAGGCCACCCGCAGCAACTACACCCGCGCCCACCGCGGCGCCGCCGTGAAGTACATCGAGTACTTCACCCGCCCCGGACGCGGCCGGGTCCTGGCCGACGTCCTGCAGTCCGAACACGGTTCCTGGTTCTTCCGCAAGAGCAACCGCAACATGATCGTCGAGGCCGCCGGCGACGTCCCCCTCCTGGAGGACTTCCGCTGGCTGACCCTGGGTCAGCTCGCTGCCCTCCTCCACCAGGACAACGTCGTCAACATGGACGCCCGCACCGTCCTGTCCTGCATCCCCCTGCCCGACACCGACGGCCGGGCCCACCTGTCCGACACCGACCTGCTGTCCTGGTTCACCGAGGAACGCGCCCGCCACACCGTCAGCGCCACCCGCATCCCCCTGGCCAACGTCAGCGGCTGGAAGCGCGGCCCCTACGCCGTCGAACACGAGGATGGCCGCTACTTCAAGGCCGTCGGGGTGTCGGTGCGCGCCGGGAACCGCGAGGTCACCGGCTGGACCCAACCCCTCTTCGAACCGGTCGAACCAGGCGTCGTCGCGTTCCTGACCCGCACGTTCGACGGCGTCCCGCACGTCCTGGCCCACGCCCGCGTCGAAGGCGGCTTCCTGGACGCCGTCGAACTCGGCCCCACCGTCCAGTACACCCCCGCCAACTACACCCACCTGCCCGCCCGGCGCTGGCCCCCCTTCCTCCAACACGTCCTGACCGCGCCCCCCGAGGCCGTCCGCTACGAGGCCGTGCACTCCGAGGAGGGCGGCCGCTTCCTCAACGCCGAGAGCCGCTACCTTCTCGTCGAGGCCGACGAGAGCGTCGCCCCGCTCACCCCGCCACCCGGCTACCAATGGGTCACCCCCGGCCAACTCACCTCGCTGGTCCGCCACGGCCACTACGTCAACGTCCAGGCCCGCACCCTGCTGGCCTGCCTCGGCGCCATGCGGACGGCCCGATGACCCGCCCGCTGCGCATCGGCGTCCTGGGCCTGGCATCCATCGCCCGCCGCCGCCTGCTGCCGGCCATGGCCGCCTGCCCCGACGTGCGGCTCGCCGCCCTGGCCAGCCGGGACGTGGCCGCCGCCGAGCGGGCCGCCGCCCAGTACGGCTGCCAGGCGGCCCCCGACTACCCCGCGCTGCTGGCCAGGCCGGACGTCGACGCCGTCTACGTCCCGCTGCCCGCCGCCCTGCACGCCACCTGGACCCGGGCCGCCCTCGACGCCGGCAAACACGTGCTGGTGGAGAAGCCCACCACCACCGACGCCGCCGAAACCCGCGCCCTGCTGTCCCTGGCACACTCCCGCGGCCTGGTCCTGGCGGAGAACGTCATGTTCCTCCACCACGCCCAACACGCCACCGTCCGACGCCTCGTCCGCGACGGCGCGATCGGCGAACTCCGGTCGTTCGCAGCCCAGTTCAGCATCCCGAAGCTGCCCGACGACGACATCCGGCACCGCCCCGAACTCGGCGGCGGCGCACTGGCCGACGTCGGCGTCTACCCGCTGCGCGCCGCCCTGCACCTGCTCGGCGAGGACCTCGACGTCGTCGGCGCCGCCCTCACCCACGGCGCCGGCCGACAGGTGGAAACCGCCGGCGGCGTCCTCCTGCGGAGCGCGACGGGCGTCACCGCGCACCTCACCTTCGGCCTGGACCACGCCTACCGCTCCTGGTACGAGCTGTGCGGCAGCACCGGCCGCATCGTCGTCCCGCACGCCTTCACGCCACCGGCCGACCACGCGCCCGTCCTCCACGTCGAACGCGGCACCCAGCGCGAAGAGCTGCACCTGCCGCCCGACGACCAGGTCACCAACACGCTGACCGCCTTCGCCGCGGCCGTCCGCGCACCGGGGGAGCGGCCCGCACCGGACCCGATGGTGCTGCGCCAGGCGGAACTGCTGGACGCCGTCCGCCACCGCGCCGTCGTCCACCACGCCCGACCCACCACCGCGCCCGACGCGGCCCGCCACCCGGCGTGAGACCGCACCCGCACCCACCGACCCCACCCGTCAGGAGCCCGTGATGACCGCGACCCTTCCGTGGATCCCCGAGGACATGGACCGCACCACCGCCAGCGCCGCCCGCGCCTACGACTATCTCTTGGGCGGCACCCACCACTTCCCCGCCGACCGCGCACTGGGCGACCAGGTCCTGTCGGTGCTGCCGGCCAACGTCATGGCCCGACAGAACCGGGACTACCTCCACCGCGTGATGGACTTCCTGCTGGCCGCCGGCATCCGCCAGTTCATCGACCTGGGCTCCGGCCTGCCGGTCATGGGCAACGTCCACGAGATCGCCCAACAGGCCGATCCGCAGGCCCGCGTCGTCTACGTCGACAACGAACCGGCCACCGTCGCCCACAGCGCGCTGCTCCTGCGCGACCAGGAACGCACCGCCATGGTCGCCGCCGACATCCGGGACCCGCGGGCCGTCCTGGAGGCCGAGGCCACCACCCGGCTCATCGACTTCTCCCAGCCCGTCGGCTTCCTCATGCTCGGCGTCACCCAGTTCCTGCCGGACGACGCACAGCTGTGGGAGATCACCGCCCGCTACCGCGACGCCCTGCCCGCCGGCAGCCACCTCGCGCTGTCCTGCTTCACCTGGGACAACGACGCCGACACCATGCGCCGCACGATCGAGATGTTCAAGGACAGCGGGCGCGCCCCGATCGTGCCCCGCACCGGCGCCGAAGTCACCCGCCTCCTCGGCGACTTCGAACTGCTCGACCCCGGGCTGGTCTTCACGCCCCAGTGGCGCCCCGACGCCACCTCCGGCGACGCCGACGAGCGCTCCAACCTCTACGCCGCCGTCGCCCGCAAGCCCTGACCCACCGCTCTCACGCGTCCTCGCCGTGGGCGGTCTCCACCATGTCCGTGGCGATCGCCAACAGCGCGCTGCGCTTGACCTCCGGATCCCCCTCGAAGTGCCCCAGCGCGAACGTCCCGAAGTGCAGGGTGAACAGCGCGCCCATGCACCGCAACTGCTCGATCAGCGGCGTCTGCGGATCGGTGAGCATCTCGCCGATGGCGGTCATCTGCTGGTTGAACTCCTGACCGACCTTCAAGTCCCGCAGCGTCGCCTCGTTCTCCCGCATGAACCGGAACAACGGGACGGTGGCGTCCATCGCCGCCCCGTACCGGCGCAGCAGCTCCTTCTTCGTCTCCAACGTCGGCGGCTGCTGCCGCCCCCACGCGATGAGGTCGTCCACCGGACGTCCCAGGTCCTCGAAGATGCTCTGGAGGATGTCCTCCTTGGACCTGAAGTGGTAGTAGATCGCGGGCTTGGTGACCCCCAGGACCTCCGCGATCTCCCGCAGCGAGGTCTTCTCGTAGCCGTGCCGCACGAACAGCTCCAGCGCCACTTCCTGGATGCGCTTGCGGGTGTCCCCCCGGTCCTTCCTGGCGCCACTGCCGGCCACGGTCGTCACTCCCCGATCTCCTCGCACCCACGGGCGAAAACCGCCCCTTCGACGGCCACTTGCGCTCCGCCGGAGGGCAGGCGGCCAGGCCCGAGTCTACGTCCGACCGCCCGCCCCGCCGCCGGCGGTGACCTTGCACGACCCTGCGAAAGGAACGCGATGCGCGTTGTGTTCTCGGTGTCCAACTGGCCCGGGCACTGGTTCTCCATGGTGCCCCTGGGCTGGGCCCTGCAAGCCGCCGGGCACGAGGTCAAGGTCCTGTGCACCCCCTGCCAGACGGAACCGCTGACCCACGCCGGGCTGCTCGCGGTACCCGTCCTGGAGGCGATGGACATGACCGTGCGGGGCCGGCTGCACAACTACCGCAAGGCCCGCGCGGGCACCTGGGCCTTCACCGGCCTGCCCCCGCACCCCCTCACCGGCGAACAGCTCAGCTCCCTCGACGACTTCGACCTGGACACCTGGTCGAAGGAGAACCACGACTGGGCCGTCGGCGTCACCGCCCGCAGCTGCGACGCGGCCGTGGACTTCGCCCGCTGGTGGCGGCCCGAGCTGGTCGTCAACGACCTGATGAGCCTGGAGGGCCCCCTGGTGGGACGGGCCCTGAACGTTCCGGCGCTGCTGCACCTGTGGGGACCGATGGGCCCCCAGGACCCGGTCCCCGGCGCCCCGCCCGGCGCCAGCTTCGTCCCGATGGACCCCAGCGACGCCTTCGCGCGGCACCACGCGGGACGGATGGGACCGGACGTCTACGCGCACGTCATCGACCCCTCGCCCACCACCGCCCGCCCACCGCTGGACGCCCACCGCATCCCCGTGCGCCACGTCCCCTACAACGGCCCCGGCGCCGTCCCGCCCTCCCTGACCGGCCACCACGGCACCAAGCCACGCGTCTGCGTGGTGTGGGGGACCTCCGTCAGCGGCGTGTACGGACCGGCCTCCTTCGCGGTGCCCCGCATCCTCGAAGCCCTCGCCGACCTGGACGTCGAGGTCCTGCTGACCCTCACCGGCGCCGACCGCGCCCGCATCACGCAGGCCGGCCCGCTCCCACCCGGCGTGCGCCTGCTGGAACGCACCCCCCTGCACCTGCTGCTGCCGGCCTGCGACGCGGTGATCCACCACGGCGGCGCCGGCTGCACCATGACCGCACTGGCCGCCGGCACGCCGCAGCTCGCGATCCACGCCGGATCCGACCAGGAGGTGATCGCCGACCGGCTCGCCGGCGTCCGGGCCGCCCAGTCCCTGCCCAACGCGCACGCCGACCCGCAGGCCATCCGGACCGCCGTCCGCCGCCTCCTGGACGACCCCGTCCACCGCGACACCGCCACCCGACTGCGCCAGGAGATGACGGCCCTGCCCACCCCGGCGGAGCTCGTCGACACCCTCACCGCCCTCGCGCGCTGACGTCCACGCCGGCACCCCGGACCCACCCGCCCCCGCCGAGCCCGCCCCGATCCGCCCGCCCAGGCTCCGGCCCCGCCCGCGCCGGAGCGGGCCACAAGGAGAACCCGATGCGCGTCCTGGTGATGACCACCCCCGACCCCAGTCACCTGCCACCCCTGGTCCCCGTGGCGTGGGCGCTGCGCGCCGCCGGCCACGACGTCCTCGTCCTCGGCCAACCCGACAGCGCCGAGTCGGCCCGCACCGCCGGACTGAACTTCGTGAGCCTGGGCGACTGGTTCCGCACCGAGGAACTGGTGCTGCGCGCCCTGACCCCCGGCAAACGGCCCCTGGAATCCCGCCCCCGCGCCGACCCCCGGATGAAGGGCGGCTTCGGCGGCGTGTGGATCGAGCACGCCAAGGACATGGCCGGCACCTACCTCGACTTCGCCCGCGCGCACCGCCCGGACCTGATCCTCTCCGACCCCCTCAACTACAGCGCCCTGATCGCCGGCGGGGTCCTGGGCGTCCCGGCCGTCCACCACCGCTGGGGCGTCGACCCGATCGGCACCCCCCGGCTGCCGGCCGCCCGCCAGGAGCTGGAGGCGACGTGCCAGGCGCTGGGCCTCGACGCCCTGCCCGACCCCGCCGCCGTCCTCGACCCCTGCCCCACCGCCCTCCAACTGCCCGAACTCGCCGGTCAAACCCCCCTGCGCTACGTGCCGTTCAACGGCAGCGGCACCGTTCCCGACTGGCTGCGCGCCGAGTGGGGCCGGCCCCGCACCGGCCCGCACCGCGTGGTGGTCTCACTGGGCCGACGCACCCTCGCCTACCACGGCGTCCCCTTCACCCGGAGCCTCTTGCACGCGCTGGGCGAGCTGCCCGACGTCGAACTGCTCGCCACCGTCGGCGCCGACCACCGTCAGCAGATCGGCCCGGTGCCCGGCGCCGTCCGCATGGTCGACCCCTTCCCGCTCCACCTCGTCCTCGACTCCTGCGACGCGATCGTCACCCACGGCGGCTCCGCCACCACCATGACCGCCGCCCTGCACGGACTGCCCCAACTCGCCCTGCCGCAGATGGCCGACTGCTTCGCCCACGGCGACCGCCTGGCCGCCACCGGCGCCGGCCTCACCCTGGACACCGTCGCCGCCCAGGACGACCCCGACCAGCTCCGCCGGTCCCTGTCGCGCCTGCTCACCGACGCCCACCACGTCGAGTCGGCCGCCGCACTGCGCCGGGACATGGAGCGGATGCCCACCCCCGCCGAGACCGTCGGCACCCTCGAACGGCTCGCCGGGCACCGGCCCCGTTGACCCACCCCACGCCGCACACCCCGAGCACCACCGCGAGTACCCCCGGACCGAAAGGGACGACCGTGACGAACGCCAGCACTCAGTGGACCTTCCACGAGGACCAGTTCTGGATGCGGGGCGAACTGCCCCCGGGCAGGGTCTGCTACGACGAGAAGAAGGGACTGTGGAACGTCTACGGATACGCCGAATGCCTCCAGGTCCTGGGCGACGCGGAGACCTTCTCCTCCGACCTGAGCATCCTGGCCCCCGAAGGCAAACGGCAGATCTTCCCCGGCAACCTCACCACGATGGACCCGCCCGAACACACCAAGATGCGCAAGATCGTCAGTGGGGTGTTCACCCGTGGCGTGGTCGCCGCCCTCGAACCCCGCATCAAGGCGATCACCCACGAGCTGCTCGACCAGGTCGAGCCCGGCGACGCCTTCGACCTCGTCGAGGTCCTCGCGCACCCCCTGCCGGTCATCGTCATCGCCGAACTGCTGGGCATCCCCGCGAGCGACCGCCACCTGTTCCGCGAGTGGGTCAGCAAACTGCTGGAGAACAACCAGAGCTTCTCCACCGGCGAGGACACCGAGGAACTGCGCAAGCAGCGCGAAGAGACCTTCGTGCAGATCAACAACCTCTCCACCTACCTGCGCGAACACGTCGAGCAGCGGATCGCCGAGCCCCGCGAGGACCTGCTCACCAAGCTCGTCCAGGCCGAGGTCGACGGCGAACGCCTCTCCACCGCCGAGATCGTCAACTTCGCCTTCGTCCTCCTGGTGGCCGGCCACATCACCACCACCATGCTGCTGGGCAACACCATCCTGTGCCTGGACGCCCACCCGACGGCGGGGGAGGCCGTCCGCACGGACCGCAGCCGCATCCCCGCGGCCATCGAGGAGTCCCTGCGCCTGTTCGCCCCGCTGGCCGCCCTGCGCCGGGTCACCCGCAAGCCCGCACGGATCGGCGACGTCGAGATCCCCGAACTCCAGGTCGTCATGGCCTGGACGGCCGCCGCCAGTCGCGACCTCGACCAGTTCCGCGACCCGCACACCTTCGACCTGGACCGCGGCAACAACCCGCACCTGTCCTTCGGCCGCGGCTCGCACTTCTGCATGGGCGCCCCCCTGGCCCGCCTGGAGGGCCTCCTCGCCCTGGACATCCTCTTCGACCGCTTCCCGGCCCTGCGCTGCGACCCCGACCAGGCACCCGTCTTCATGCCCGGCGCCAACGTGATGGGCGTGGAGTCCCTGCACCTGCTCACCTGACCCGTCACCGCAGCCCCGCCCCTCCCGCGGCGTCCCGAAGGAACACCCCACATGAAGCTGCTCTTTGTCGCCGGGCCCACGCCCTCCAACATCTTCGCCCTCGCCCCCCTGGCCACCGCCGCCCGCAACGCCGGCCACCAGGTGTTCATGTCCGCCCCCAAGGAACTCACCTCGGTGGTCACCGGCGTCGGCCTGCCCGCCCTCGCGGCCACCACCACCGACCTGACCGCCCTCAAGGCCACCCGCCGCTCCGGCGAACCCGAGCACGTCCCCGACGACGTCGACCACCCCGACTTCATCCAGTACACCGGCCGTTGGTTCGGGCGCCTGGCCGCACACAGCCTCGTCCGGCTGCGCGAGGTGGTGGCCGCCTGGCGCCCCGACGCCCTCGTCGGCGGCCCGCACGCCTACGCCGCGGCCCTGCTGGCCCACGAGTACGACGTCCCGTGGATACGCCACTCCTGGACCGCCCTGGACACCGTCGGCATCCACACCGGCAGCGAAGGCGAACTCACCCCCGAACTCGCGGAGTTGGGCCTGGGTCGGCTGGTCCTGCCCGACCTGCTCATCGACAACTGCCCCCCGGCCATCCGCCCCGCCGACGCCGCCCCCGCCCAACAGATCCGCTGGACCCCCCTCAACACCCAACGCCCCCTCGAACCGTGGATGTACACCCGTCCCGCCCGGCGCCGGGTCTGCGTGACCGGCGGCAGCATGGCCACCACCAGCAACAACTTCGACCTGATCCGCTCCATGGTGCAACGCCTGACCGCACTCGACGCCGAGATCGTCATCCCCGCCCCGGCGGAGGTCGCCGACGAACTCCACGCCCAGTTCCCGCAGGTCCGCGCCGGCTGGATCCCCCTGGACGTCCTCATGCCGACCTGCGACCTCATCGTCCACCACGCCGGCGGACTGACCGGACTGACCGCGTCCCTCGCCGGCGTCCCCCAACTCCTCCTGCCCCAGGAGGCGAAGGTGCGCGAGGCCGCCCGCCTGGTCGCCGACTACGGCGCCGCCCGCAGCCTGCTGCCCCACGAAGTGGACCCGGACAGCGTCGGCAAGGCCCTCGACGCGCTCCTGGAAGACCCCACGTACACGGACCGCTCCCACGACCTGGGCCGCGAGATCGCCGCCATGCCCAGCCCGGCCGAGGTCGTCGCCGTACTGGAAGACCTCGCCGCCCGCTGACGGCGCACACCCGGGGCCGGGGGAGCGAAAGCGCACTCCCGGCCCACCCCACCCCCAGGCACCCACCCGTGAAGAAGGACCGATGAGAATCCTGTTCGTCACCGGCGGCGGGCCGGCCACCGTCTTCGCCCTGGCCCCCCTGGCCACCGCCGCCCGCGGTGCCGGCCACGAGGTGTTCATGGCCGGCAACGCCGACCTCCTGCCCGCCATCACCGCCTCGGCGCTCCCGGCCGTCTCCAGCACGGACCTGCCCGTCCAGCACTTCACCACCCAGGACCGCGCGGGCCGCCCGGTCGACTCCCCGCTGGGCAAGTCCCTCGCCGAACAGGGCCACTTCACCGGCCGCTGGTTCGGCCGCCTGGCCGCCGCGAGCCTCCCCGCCCTGCGGGAGTTCAGCAAGCACCGGCGCCCGGACCTGATCGTGGGCGGCACCACCAGCTACGCCGCCGCCCTCCTCGCCGCCGACCTCGGCGTCCCCTACGTGCGGCAAGCCTGGGACGCCATCGACGCCCACCACATCCACCCCGGCGCGGACGAGGAACTCCAGCCGGAACTGGCCGAGTTGGGGCGCGACCGGCTCCCCGAACCGGACCTGTTCCTCGACGTGTGCCCACCCAGCCTCCGTCCCCGTCACGCCGTCCCCGCCACGCCCCTGCGGTTCGTCCTGGGAAACCAACACCGCCCCCTCAAGCCGTGGATGTACACCCGCTCCGACCGCCCCCGCATCTGCCTGACCGCCGGCAGCCAGGTCACCCGCGACGCCCGGCACCGCCTCTACGAGTTCCTCACCCGCGCCCTCGCCGAACTCACCCCCCTGGGCGCCGAGGTCCTCGTCGCGGCCCCCGACGCCCTCGCCCCCGACCTCCACGCCCAGCACCCCGACGTGCACGCCGGCTGGGTCCCCCTGGACGTCGTCGCCCCCACCTGCGACCTGCTCGTCCACCACGGCGGCGGCGTGACCAGCCTGACCGGCATGTGCGCCGGCACCCCCCAAGTCATCGTGCCGGGCGCCGAGATGCTCGCCGGCGCCGCCCGCGCCCTGGCCGACTACGGCGCCGCCCTGACCCTGCCCACCGGCGACGACACCCCCGGCGCCCTCGGCCGGGCCTGCCGGCAGATGCTGGCCGACGACGCCCCGCGCAAGCGCGCCCGGGCCCTGCGCGAGGAGATCCAGGCCCTGCCCACGCCTGTCGCCACCGTCCGGGTGCTGGAAGACCTGACGCGTCGCCAGCCCCCTGCCTGGCCGCGGCCCTCGACACCCCTTTGACGTTGCCCTGACGTTGGCTGACCTTCTCCTGACATCGGCCTGAAGGTCCCTGACGCCAGCCGCAAAGTTCCCTGAAATCAACGCCGTTGACCCCGTACGCCCCCGAAGATAGATTTCCTAGCGTTCGCGGTATTCCCCGCCCGGCGCCGAATACCGCACCGCGCAGTGCCCAGGCACCGCGCCCGGCCGGCCGCGGCGGACGCCCATCCCGCCCCCGGCCCCACCCCGCGCACCCCACCACGGCACCACCACGCCACCCGCAGCGCGAACCCGGGGCCGTACACCGCAGGCATCAGGGCCCGAAGCCCCCATCCCGCAATCCGGAGGGACACCTTGCAAGCGCGCAAGCTCGCCGTGCACGGCGCATTCGAATTCACCTCGCAGACGTTCTCCGACGACCGCGGGGTCTTCGTCGCGCCCTTCCAACAGCAGACCTTCCAGGCCGCCAAGGGCGGACCGCTGTTCTCCGTCGCCCAGAGCAACCACAGCGTCTCCCGCCGCGGCGTCGTCCGCGGCATCCACTACACCGCCGCCCCACCCGGCGCCGCCAAGTACGTCTACTGCGCCAGCGGCCGGTCCCTGGACATCGTCGTCGACATCCGCCGCGGCTCACCGACGTACGGCACCTGGGACACCGTCCTCCTGGACCAGACCGGCTTCCGCTCGGTGTACCTGCCCGTCGGCGTCGGCCACGCCTTCGTCGCCCTCACCGACCACACCGTCATGGCCTACCTGACCTCCGCCCCCTACGTCGCCGAGCAGGAACTGGCCCTCTCCCCCCTGGACCCGGCCCTGGCCCTGCCCCTGCCCGACGACATCGACCCGATCCTCTCCGAACGGGACGGTGCCGCCCTCACCCTCGCCCAGGCCGCCGACCGCGGCCTGCTCCCCGACTTCGCACTCTGCCAGGAGCTCGAAGCCCGCCTCGGCACCCCCGCCCAGGCACCGCACGACCTGACCGGGACCCGGACGTGAAGGGCATCCTGCTGGCCGGCGGCAGCGGAACCCGCCTGCGGCCCCTGACCGGCGTGGTCTCCAAGCAGATCCTGCCCGTCTACAACAAACCGATGGTCTACTACCCCCTGTCGGTCCTCATGCTCGCCGGCATCCGGGACATCCTGGTCATCTCCTCGCCCGCCCACACGGAGAGCTTCCGCAACCTGCTCGGCGACGGCTCCGACCTCGGCCTGAGACTGGACTACGCCGAACAGAAGGAACCCAACGGCATCGCCGAAGCCTTCCTGATCGGCGCCGACCACATCGGCACCGACGACGTGGCCCTCATCCTCGGCGACAACATCTTCCACGGCCACGGCTTCTCCGAACTGCTGCGCACCACCGCCGCCCGCCTCGACGGCTGCGCCCTGTTCGGCTACCCGGTGAAGGACCCCTGGCGCTACGGCGTCGCCGAACTCGACGCCGACCGACGCCTGGCCGCCCTCGCCGAGAAACCCCGCGAACCCCGCTCCAACATCGCGGTCACCGGCCTGTACATGTACGACCACACCGTCGTCCAACTCGCCCAGGACCTCATCCCCTCCGACCGCGGCGAGTTGGAGATCACCGACATCAACAAGGCGTACCTGGAGCAGGGCCGCGCCCACCTCGCCGAACTGGGGCGCGGCTTCGTCTGGCTCGACATGGGCACCCACGACTCGCTCCTGGAAGCCGGCCAGTACGTGCAGATGCTGGAGCAACGCCAAGGCATCCGCATCGGCTGCGTCGAGGAAGTCGCCTACCTCAAGGGCTACATCACCGCCGAACAGTGCCACCGGCTGGGCCGGGAACGGGCCGGCACCGACTACGGGGACTACCTGGTCAACCTCGCCGAGGAGGGCGGGGCGCTGTCCCGCACCGTCGGCGCCAGCTCCTCCCCCCGCACCACCTGACCACCCCGGGCACCCCACCGCCACCGCACTCCCGCCCCTTCCTCTCCCACCCTCCGGAGGTCCCATGCAGAACCGCTCACCGGCCCCGCCCCCGGACCCCGACGCCCCCGGCGTCCTCGTCCTGGGCGGCAGCGGCTGCATCGGACGGCACGTCTGCGCGGCCTTCGCCCGGCACGGCCACCGCGTCACGGTCGTGGCCCGCACCCCCGCCCCGCACGTCGCCGCACACGCCTTCCGCTCCCTGGACCTGCTCACCGCCCCCGCCGACGCCCTCTCCCAGCTCCTGACCGACACCGGCGCGCAGGTCGTCGTCAACGCCACCGACATGGCCGGCGCCACCGACGTCACCAGCGCCGCCGACGGCGGCGAACAGCGCGCCGCGGAACTGCTGGCCGCCAACGCCGGCCTGGCCCGCACCCTGACCCAGGCCCTCCAGCAGTGCGCCAAACCACCCCGCCTGGTCCACCTCGGCACCATCCACGAGTACGGCCCCGGCCAGCGCGGCGTCCCCCTCGCCGAGGACCTCACCCCCCGCCCGACCAACGCCTACGCGCGCGCCAAACTCGCCGGCTCGCAGGCCGTCCTGGCCGCCGCCAACACCGGCGTCGTCGACGCCGCCGTGCTCCGCCTGGTCAACACCGTCGGCCCCTACCCGACCCCGGCCAGCTTCCCCGGCAAGCTCCTGCCGCGGATGCGCGCCGCCGCCCTCGCCGGCGAACCCCTCACCGTCACCGTCGCCGCCGCCATGCGGGACTGGGTCGATGTCCGCGACGTCGCCGAAGCCGTCGTCCAAGCCGCCAGGCGTCCCCTGACCAAACGGGTCTTCAACATCGGCAGCGGCGTCGCCGTCCCCATGCGGGAACTGGTCACCCACCTCCTGGCCGCCGCCGGCCTGCCCCGCACCGCCCTCGACGAGGACACCGGCCCGGTCCGCAGCCTGGGCGCCGACTGGGTCCAGGCAGACATCCGCCGCGCCCGCACCGTCCTGCACTGGCAACCCCGCATCCCCCTCCCGCAGACCTGCAAGGACCTGTGGGACGCCGGCCGGACCAGCCGCTGACCCCGCCGGCACCCGCACCCAGCGCCCCTTACGAAAGGACCACCATGACCGACACCCCCTACAAGGACCCGCGCGTCGTACCGCACGAGTCCCCGCAGGAACGCGACTCCCGGCTGCGCCTGACCGAACTCCTCGCCCAGACACCCATCCCGCCCGAGTACCTGATCGACAACCTCCCGGTGTACCTGCGCCGCCCCCAACTCGCCGACCTGCTGGCGATGGACGCCCTCTACCGCAAGATCGTCGACGTGCCCGGCGTCATCATGGAGTTCGGCGTCCTGCACGGCCGCCACCTCGCCGCCTTCACGGCCCTGCGCAGCATCTACGAGCCCTACAACTCGCTGCGCCGGGTCGTCGGCTTCGACACCTTCACCGGCTTCCCCGACATCGCCGACGTCGACCGCGCCACCCCCAGCGCCGTCGAAGGCCGCTTCGCCGTCCCGGCCGACGAGGTCGACCACCTGCGCGCCGTCCTGGCCGCGCACGAGGCCAACGAACCCTACGGCCACACCCAGCGCAGCTTCGTCGTGCAGGGCGACGTCCGCAAGACCGTCCCCCAGTACCTGGCGGAGAACCCCGAGACGATCGTCGCCCTCGCCTACATCGACCTCGACCTGTACGAGCCCTCCCTGGAGACGCTGCACGCGATCCGCCCGCACCTGGCCAAGGGCAGCATCATCGCCTTCGACGAACTCGCCCACCCCAAGTGGCCCGGCGAGACCAAGGCACTCACCGAGTTCCTGGAACTGGGCCGGGTCACGCTCCGTCAGCTGCCGCACCGCGAGTCCCCGATCATCTACCTGGTCTGGGGCGAGGACTAGCCCCCGACCCCCGCACCCCGCGTCCCCACACCCACCCAGCGTCCCGCCGGACCCCCGACCGGTCGCCCGTCGCCGGCCGAGCTCGACTTGGAGAACCCATGCCCATCGACACCTGCCGCGCCTGCGGCAACAGCGAACTGCTGCCCGTGCTGGACCTGGGCCCGCAGGCCCTCACCGGCGTCTTCCCCCGCAGCCGGGAGGAGCACGTCCCGCAGGTCCCCCTTGAGCTGGTCAAGTGCTCACCCGCCGGCTGCGGCCTGGTCCAGCTGCGCCACACCGCCGACTTCTCCCTGATGTACGGCGAGGGCTACGGCTACCGCTCCGGCATCCGCGAATTCATGATCAACCACCTGCACGGCAAGGTCGCCCAGCTCACCGAGCTGGTCCGCCCCGCCGCCGGGGACCTGGTCCTCGACATCGGCAGCAACGACTCCACCCTCCTGCGCGGCTACGCGAGCGGCCCCACCCTGGTCGGCATCGACCCCACCGGCGAGAAGTTCCGCTCCTACTACCCGGCCCACATCGACCTGATCCCGGACTTCTTCTCCCGCCGGTTGTTCCAGGAGCACTTCGGCTCCCGCCGCGCCAAGATCGTCACCTCCGTCGCCATGTTCTACGACCTGCCGCGGCCGCTGGAGTTCATGCAGGACGTCCACGACATCCTCGACGACGACGGCGTGTGGCTGATGGAGCAGAGCTACCTGCCGGCGATGCTGGAGGCCACCGCCTACGACGTGGTCTGCCACGAACACCTGGAGTACTACGCGCTCCAGCAGATCGAATGGATGGCGCACCGCGTCGGCCTGAAGGTCATCCGCGCCGAACTCACCGCCGTCTACGGCGGCAGCATGAGCGTCACCCTCGCCCGCCGCGACAGCCGGCACCGCGTGGAGGAGGCGGCCCTGGCCCGCATCCGGGCCCGCGAGCTGGAACTGGGCCTGGCCACCATGGCCCCGTTCGAGGCGTTCGCCAAGCGTTCCCACGCCGCCCGCGACCAACTGCGGGACTTCCTCGACCAGTCCCGCAAGGACGGCAAGCTCACCCTGGGCTACGGCGCCTCCACCAAGGGCAACGTCATCCTCCAGTTCTGTGGGCTCACCGAGGCGGACCTGCCGTGCATCGGCGAGGTCAGCCCGGAGAAGGCCGGCGCCTTCACCCCCGGGACCACCATCCCCATCGTCTCCGAGGAGCAGGCCAAGTCCCACCGGCCCGACCAACTGCTGGTCCTGCCCTGGATCTACCGTGAGGGATTCCTGGAGCGCGAGGCCGACTACATGGCCGCCGGCGGCCAACTCGTCTTCCCGCTACCGGAGTTGACCGTCGTGCCCGGCCGCGGAAAGTAACCCCGCCGCCCCAGGCCGGGCCGCCGGCCGGACACCGTCGGCCCGCGGCCGGGGTCCTTCGCGACGCACCCGTCCCGGTACCCGGTGGTGCCGGATCGCTCCGGCACCACCCCACCCCTTCACCACTGCCCGGCAGACGAGGTCGACGCCGTTCCCCCCGGACGGCTCGGCGTCCACCCGGCCTGCCCGCAGGAGTTCCACGCCTCTCCCGGCAACCCCACCGGGGGCATCCACGGAGGAATCCCGATGATCATCCTGGGCTACAACGGCTTCTCCCAGGTCGCCGACCTCTTCGCCCGGCTCTACGGCCACGCCCCCGACGGCGTCGACCGGCACAACCTCATCGGCCACGACGCGGCCGCCGCCCTGATCATCGACGGCGAACTGGTCGCCGCCGTCGAGGAAGAGCGCCTCAACCGCAACAAGAAGACCAGCGCCTTCCCCCGCAACGCCATCCGCTGGTGCCTGGAACAGGCCGGCCTGGACTACGACGACGTCGACCACTTCGCGTTCGGCTGGAACCACGACAACGCCTACGCCGACACCACCGTCACCGCCGTCGCCCAGGCCCCCCTGACCGCCGAGGAGAAACTCACCGTCCTCACCACCTTCGGCGAGCTGTACCTCGGCGCACTGGGCCGCACCGCCCTCATCGAGGACTTCACCCGCCACACCGGCTACGCCCTCCCCGACCACAAGCTGGTCACCGTCCCCCACCACCGCGCCCACCTGGCCTGCGGCCGCACCTTCGCCGGCCTGACCGACGCCGCCTTCCTCATCAACGACGGCCAGGCCGAACGCGACAGCGCCATCATGGGCGAGATCCGCAACGGCAAGGTCGAGGTCTTCGACCGCTTCACCATCGACTTCGGCAACTCCCTCGCCCAACTCTTCGGGGAGATCACCCGCTACCTCGGCTTCGTCCCCAACAACGACGAGTACAAGGTGATGGGCCTGGCCGGCTTCGGCACGCCCCCCGCCCCCGAGGACAACCCCCTGCTCGGCAACGTCGTCACCCTCGAAGACGACGGACGCTACGCGCTGGCCCTGGCCCACGACCGACGCGGCCCCCGCGCCTACGCCGAACTGCTCGACAAGCTCTTCGACGGCCACGACGGCAACCGCGAAACCTTCGAGTTCCGCGTCCGCCTGGCCACCGCTGCCCAACAGCTGGTCGAGGTCGTCACCGCCCACCAACTGCGCGCCCTGGCCGCCGCCACCGACCTGCGCGACCTGATCTTCGAAGGCGGCCTGGCCCTCAACTGCGTCAACAACACCAAGCTCCTCGAAGACCTGCCCTTCGAACGCATCGAAGTCAGCTTCGGCGCCAGCGACCCCGGCGTCTCCATCGGCGCCGCCGCCCACGTCGCCCAGTCCCACGCCGCGCCGCTGGCCCACACCTCCCCCTACCTCGGCCCGGAATACGACACCGAGCAGATCCGCACCGCGCTGACGGCCCACGCCTCCGCCGTGACCTGGGAAGAGCTGCCCCTCGACCAGATCGTGGAGCGGACCGCCGAGCTGCTGTCCGGCAAGACCGTCATCGGCTGGTTCCAGGGCCGCACCGAATACGGCCCGCGGGCCCTGGGCAACCGCAGCATCCTCGCCAACCCGTCCTACCCGGACATGAAGGACATCATCAACCACCGGGTCAAGCACCGCGAGCCCTTCCGCCCCTTCGCCCCCCTGGTCCTCGAAGAGGACGCCCCGACCGTCTTCGACCTGGGCAAGAAGCACCGCTCGCCCTACATGACCTTCGTCTTCCCGGTCCGCCCCGCCTACCGGGAGCAGATCGCCGCCGCCACCCACGTCGACGCCACCTCGCGCGTGCAGACCCTCACCGACGAGAGCAACCCCCTCCTGGCCCGCCTGCTGCGCGCCTTCACCGCCCGCACCGGCGTGCGCTGCCTGATCAACACCTCCTTCAACGTCGCCGGCGAACCCATCGTCTGCGCCCCCGACGACGCCGTCGAGTGCTTCCTGGGCACCGACATCGACCACCTGGTCATCGGCACCTTCCTGGTCACCAAGCGCTGACCCACCCAACGGCCCGCCACCCCGGCGGGCCGTTTTTTCCCTTTCCGGCCCAGGAACGCGCCCGGCACGCCCCTCGGCCGCGGCCGGAGGCACCCCGCCGGGAGACGGTGCTGCCCGACGACCCCTGTACACCCGTGTGGTGTTGCGCGATTCTTGTGCGTCTGAAGCAAGTGGCCGATTGTCGCCAGTAGTTCACCAGGTGCTGTACCGGGTCCTGAGGAGCATGACGTGCCGCACAACGTGCCTGTACTCACCACGGTGGACGCCCTGCCCCGCGACCCGCGCCGTCCGCTGCCCCGCGTAGGGGGCCCGGCGCGCCGGCGGACCTGCCCGCACCGAGCGACCGGACCGATGGGTTCCGGGCCGCCGGGCCGCCCGCTCCGAGGCGTCACTGCTGGACGCCGGGCCGGCCGCACCGGCCACTGACAGCAGCATCAGCACCGGGAATCTCCCGGCGGTGAGGGGACGGACCCGGCCCCGGCACGCCCAGGTGGGGCGTGTCGTGGTGCGGACGCCCCGATCCCTCGCACGTCGCGCCCTGAGGAAGGACCAGTTGCATGTCTCGTGTGGTCTGTCTTCCGTCCACGGTGGAAAACGGCGCTGCGGCCGGGCCCGCGCCGACCTCCGACGGCCTCCTGGCGAAGCTCTCCCGAAGAGTCCACGCGACCAACTCGGGTGCAGACCAGGCCACGTCGGACACGGCGGCCTTCGAAGTGCTCTGGCTCCCCAAGCACGAGGCCGGGTCCCCGCTCGACGCGCACCTGGCCACCGTGCAACGGACGCACCACGGCCCGGAGCGCGGGCCAGCCGGCGGCGACGGGTGGCAGTACACGCCGGAGGAGACCCTCGCAGCCACCCTCAGCAACCCCCGCCGCCTGGGCGAGCGTTTCACGCCATGGTCGCGTGCGTGCGCGGAGATGGCCTCCCACGGCCGGGAGTTGCTGACCGAGATCCACCGCACGCGCTCCGGCGGCCCCGCGGGCGACCAGGTCCGAAGGACCCCGGTGACGATCGGGCAGGACCGCATAGGCGACATCTGCGCCCGGGCCCGGGCCGGAGCCAACGCCGGGCGCACGACGAAGTCGACGCTGCCGCTCTGCACCGCGCCCTCGTGGTTGAAGGTGCGGGACGAGTTCGGCCTGCGGGGCGTCGCGGGCTACCCGAACTTCGCCATGGGGTCGTGGTGGATGGGCCTCCTCTCCGACGACTACGGAGACTGGCGCCAGGCATACCTCCCCCTGTTGGACTACGCCTTCTACCTCGAGTACAACGTCGACACCGCCCGCCCCGGCCCGTCCGGGGGCAGCGACCTGATGCACGAGGTCCTCGCCCTGTGGGACATGCCCGGCCTGCCCGGCGAACTCCAGGCCCGCCGGCTGCACGTCGCCTGCGACATGGCGTTCTTCGACCTCAAACGCCGCCACGAGGCCAGCCTCAGGACGCACCCGACCGACGGCCTGACCACCTGGGTCCACGCCGATCGGGATGACTGGCGTGACTTCAAGGCCGTGGACAGCGGCATCTTCGCGCACTACCTGTCGTTCGCCGAAGGCCCCGCGGGCCGCGACGACATGATGCTCACCGGGCTCGTCAACGACTGGGTGGACCTCGGCCCGGACCTGCGCCACGAGGAGTGCGGCCAGGGCGTCCTGGCGCTCACCCGCGGATCCCTCGTCCTGAGCGACCTGCTGGACTGCTACGAGCGCACCGTGTGGATGATCAACGCCCAACTGACCCCGGACGCCGGGGTGCGAGACGAGCGGTACGCGGGGTGCATGGAGACGATCGGCACCTGCATGTGGCAGATGTGCAACCACCGCCAGGACCTGTGGCGCTACTACGCACTCGCCCACGACCTGTGCGGCCGGGCCGCCGCACGGGACCTGTACGCGGCCGGCCAACTCGCCGAGTGCTACACCCCCGCCCTGGAACCCCGGACCCCCTCGCCCGGAGAACGGGTGTCCGTCCCGCGCTGCGCCATGGACTACGCGGTGCGCGTCGGGGGCGCACTCCACCGCGGCACGCTGACCGTTCACCACGCCGTCCGCGCGGCCGTCGAAGATGGTCTGCTGCCGCTGGGCGTCGTGGAGTACGCACTGGTCGTGCCCCTGTTGCTCCGTGACGGACGGATCACCGAGAGCGCCTTCCTGCGGCACATGGACGGTCGCTACTGCGACCACTTCGCCACCGTCATGCACTCCAGCCACGCCAGTGGGTTCTCCCGCGCCTACGGCACCGCCGTGGCCGCACTGGTGATGGAGCAGTGGTGGCACGGCATCTGGTTCGCGATCGGGGCGGGCAGCCTGATAGAAGCCCAACCGGACCGCATCGCGGCGGACCGCGACTACGGACCCTCCGGGAGCCGCCCCTAGGACGGAACCGGTGCCCCGGCGTCCGCCGCCCACCCGTGGCAGAGGCGAACGCCGGGCGCCCCCCGGCGGCACGGCTACCGTCCCGACAGCCACCCCGTCAACCGAGCCCACCAGGACGCGCGGGACCTCGGCGCACCTGCGGGCGCCGTCGACGCGTCGGCGCCGGCCGCGCCGCCGACCGCGGATTCGCGGGGGTCGGGCGTGCCGTCGGCGTCGTCCTCGGACGCGTCGGCCGACGCCGGGAGGCCCGGGGTGAACTTCACCGGCAGCGCGCACAGATGGCGGGCGATCCAGTGGGACACCCACCGCAGGTCGCTCTCGGGAACGGCCAGGTCGATGTCGGGCAGCCGCATCAGCAGGACGTCGATCCCGGTGTCGACGATGGCCCGCCCGATGTCCTGGCCGGGACATTCGTGCGGTCCGCTGCTGAACGAGAGGTGGGACCGGTTGCCGTGCATGGGCACCGAGCGGTCGGGGCGGATGACGGGATCGCCGTTGCCCGGCGCCAGGCCGAGCAGGAGCATGTCCCCGGCCCGGACGGACTGGCCGCCGAGTTCCGTGTCGCCGGTGGCCCACCGGGCGGGCAGCACCGCGGTCGGCGGCTCGTCCCACAGCATCTGCTCCAGGGCGTCCGGCAGGGTCATGCTGCCCCCCGTGAGCGACGCCCGGAAGCGGGGGTCGGTGAGCACCATGCGCAGCGTGTTCGCGGTCAGGTTGGTGGTGTTCTCGTTCGCGGCGAGGGCGACGATGCGCAGGTGCTGGGCGACTTCCTCGTCGGTGAGCCGCGTGGGGTGGCTCATCAGCCAGGTGGTGAAATCGGGGCCGGGGGCCTCGCGCTTGCGGGCGACGAGCTGTTCCAGCGACGCCATGAGGTAGGCGTTGCTCTCGACGGCCGTCTCCGATCCCTTGAGCAGGTCCCGGGTGGCCTCGACCAAGCGCGGACCGGCCTCGTCGGGCATGCCCAGGAGCTGCGTCAGCACCAGCATCGGCAGTTGCTCCGCGAACTGGCGCACGAGGTCGGCCCGTCCGTCGGCGACGAAGGCGTCGATCAGCTGGTTGGCGGACCGGGTGACGCAGCGACGGATCCCGCGGCGGTCGAACCGCGCCATGCTCTCGGTGATCGCGACGCGCAGCCGCTCGTGCTCCTTGCCGTCCATGAAGAGGCAGACGGGTTGCCAGGCGAGCGCGGGCATGAGGGGCGAGTCCGCGGCGACCCGGCCCTCCTGGAAGCAGTGCCAGATGCGCGAGTCGTGGCAGAAGCGGGTGGGCGTGCGCAGGACTTCGAGGTTCTCGCGGTATCCGAGGACCAACCAGGCCGGCAGGTCACCGTCGACCAGGACGGGGGCCACGGGGCCGTGTTCGGTCCGCAGCCGTTCGAAGAAGCCGGGCGCGTCGTTGGCCACCTCGGGCCCGAAGAGCCGCGCCAGTTGGTCGGTGCCGCCCGCGCCGGCATGCGCCGGGCACTGCTGAGGCGGGCCGGACGCCGACGTCGTACCGGACTGGTGTGAGGGAAAGACGGTCACCGGGACTCCGAGGCTGTGGTGGTGAGGGCGTACAGATGGCGCACGAGGGTCAGCAGGGCGTCGCGGCTGGAGGAACGCTCCCGGGCGTCGCAGTCGACCATGGGCACGTCGTCGGGGAGGTCCATGGCGGCGCGGAGCTCCGCCATGGGGTGGACGGGGGCGTCCGGGAAGGCGTTGACGGCGACGACGAACGGCAGACCGCGTTCCTCCAGCCGACCGAGCACGTCGAAGCTGTCGTCCAGGCGCCGGGTGTCGATCAGGACCACCGCGCCCAGCGCGCCCTCGAAGAGGCCGTTCCACAGGAACCAGAAGCGCTGCTGGCCCGGGGTGCCGAAGAGGTACAGCACGAGTTCTTCGCTGAGGCTGATCCGGCCGAAGTCCATCGCCACGGTCGTCTCGGTCTTGCGCTCCACACCGGCGAGGTCGTCCACCCCCACGCCGGCCTGCGTCATGGTCTCCTCGGTGGTCAGCGGACGGATCTCGCTGACCGATCCGACCAGGGTGGTCTTGCCGACCCCGAAGCCACCGACGATCACGACCTTGACCGCGGTGGAGACCGAGTCCGGCAGGACGTCCTCGCTTCGCGGACCGACGACGGGTTCAGAGATTTTGCAGTCCATGCATCACCGCCTCCAACAGTTCGACATCGGGCAACGACGCGGCCGGGATCGGTGCCCTGGCCTCGACGTGAGCGTTGTCCAGCAGGTCCGCGAGAAGTACCGTGACCACGCTGATCGGCAGGTGGACGTACGCGGAGATTTCAGCGACCGACAGCGGGTAGTCGCATATGCGGAGGATGGCGGCCTGTTCCGGCTGCAAGCCCGACGAGGGCCGGTGCCGGGTCACGATCAGCGTGACCATGTCCAGTGCGGTCGACCGGCCCGGCGCGCTCAGCCCGGACGTGAGGACGTAGAGGCGTTCGGGGCCGCCCTCTTCCCAACGCTTGTGTTCTTCCGGTTTCGAGTCGCTCACGGGACCTACCGGTCGGCCCGTGGCGGGCTGGTGAGGTGCTGACCGATGCGGGCGACGAGGTCCCGCATGCCTTGCCCCATGAGGCCGGCGTCCACTTCGTCGTCGGCCAGCACCGCCAGGTACGCGCCGGCGCCGGCCGCCATGAGGTAGAAGAAGCCGCCGTTGACCTCGATGACGACGAGCTTCATCCGCCCGTCGCCGTAGGGGAATTCGGTGGCGATGGCCGCCGAGAGGCTCTGCAACCCGGCGCAGGCCGCGGCCAGTCGGTCCGCGGTCTCCTCGTCCGTGCCGTACTGGGCCATGCACAAACCGTCCGAGGACAGCACCACGACATCACGGGTGTGCGGAACACTGGACGCCAGACCCTCGAGCATCCAATTCATATTGAGTCGCTGCTGTGTCGCCACTTACTTACTCATCCTTACCTAATGACTCAGTAACGCTCGGACTCTGCATCGCTCGGGCCGTCGGGGCGGCGCGCGGGGGAGTCGACCCGGGGCTCCCCGGAGATGCCCTCCTGGAAGGCGGCCAGCCACAGCCCCGCCTGCGGGGGCGGAGCGGCCGACGCCTGGGTGCCGCATCCCGTGGCGGAGGTCGCGGGCTTCTGTCGCAGGGGCGGAATCACGGTGCGCGTGCGGCGCCTGCGCTGCGGGAGCCCGTTGGCACTGCGCGGACCGGCGAAGGGCGCGGCCGCCTCGTCGGCCACCTGGGCGTGGCGCGCCGGACCGCCGTGGTACCGGGGCGGCGGGAGGACGGCGGCCTTGGCGATGGCCCCACCGGGCACGGGAGTCGCGGTGATCAGCTCCGGCGGGACGATCAGGACGACGCGCACCCCGCCGTACGCGGAACTCCGGAAGGAGACCTTGAAGTTGTTCGTGCGGGCGAGCCGACCGACCACGGCCAGGCCGAGCCGCGGCGACTCGCCCAGGTCGTCGAGGTCGAGTTCCGTGGTGGAGTCCTGCGCCAGGGCTTGCTCGGCGCGCACCCGGGCCTCGTCGGTCAGGCCGATCCCGGCGTCCTCCATCTCGATGGCCACGCCGGTCTGGATCTCGGTGGCGGTCAGATGGACGCGGGTCTGGGGCGGCGAGTAGCGGGTGGCGTTGTCGAGCAGTTCGGACAGGGCGTGGATCAGCGGTTCGACGCCCCGCCCGAGGATGCCGACCTCGGCCACGGAGTGCAGATCGACGCGTTGGTAGTCGAGGATGCGGGACATCGCCCCGCGCAACACGTTGAACAGCGGGATCGTCTGCTGCCACTGCCGGCCGGGCCGCGCCCCACCGAGTACGGCGATGCTGTCCGCGAGCCGGCCGACGAGCGCGGTGCGGTGATCGAGGCGCAGCAAGTCCCCGAAGACGTCCGGTTCGTGACCGTGCTTGTCCTCCATCTCCCGGAGTTCCTGGGACTGTTGGTGGACGATGGCCTGGACGCGCCGGGCGATGTTGACGAAGGCGCGCTGGGCGGAGTCCCGCAGGTCCTCCTCGGCCTCGACGGCCTCCAGGACGTAGCGCAGCACCGCCCGGTACGCGGCCTCGAACTCCGGGCTGACGCGCGAGACGAGGACGACCCTCCGCAGCACCTCCTCGGTCCGGGCGCCCTGTTGGAGCTGCGCCATGGCCGTGGGCAGGGTCTCCTTGGCCATCCGTACGGTTTCGGCCTCCTGCTGGGACAGGTGCCCGCGCAGGAGGGCCTCCCGCTCGGCGTACTCCTGGCGCAGCCTTTCGAGCGCCCGCCCGCGGCGGGCGGTCTCACCGGTTGCGAGGGCCACCGCCACCGTGGCGACGACGCCGATCGAGATGACCGGTGCACGGGCCATCGGTGGTGTCAGCGACACGGCAACGGCCGTGCACACGGCCAGGAGTACGGACGGCAGCAGCCATATGGGGGTGGGTGCCGCCCCCGGCCGCCCGGGGGGCGAATCAGCTCGAACCATCGACGTCCTCGGAGCGCTAAAAGGGATGGACAGGGCGAGGTGCAGGGTGGAGAGGGGCACCGCGAAGAAGGCCGCCTGCGCAAGGTCGACCACGAGGGGGTCGCGCTCACCAATTGCTTGGCCGCGGCGCATGACAAGGCGGCGTTCCGCACGCATGAGGCCGGATCCCAGGACGCCCGGTCTTCTGTGCGATTGGCGGCACCACGACAGTTGGTCGCGACGGATCGTAATCGCCGCAACTCGCTGCGCGACAGCGAGCATAGCGGGGGCGGGATGATTATGTGGCCTGAGTGCGCATAACACACAAATGCACTCGTGTGCGAAATCTAGAAGAGGTGTTCGGTGCCGGTGTCGGGCCGCATGTGCAGCCCGTGCGGGGTCGGAATTCCCGTGCATCACGTGCACGGAATTCCCCGTTGCGGGCCGTCCTTTTGTCTGGATGCCGCATGCGTCGGGAATCTCCGCACGTATTTCTTTGGTGAGGGGGCGGGCAGTTCTCCGGGCAGTACCCGTTGTGGGGCGTGGCACGGTGTCGAGGTCGGCCCCGGTCCCGGGTGGCCCGCGGCTCGCCCCGGGCGGAGGGGCGCGCGGGTGCCGATTAAGCTGGGTGGTCGTGAGCGACCGTAGAACAGCGATCATGGAGGCGGCCGCCCGGGTCATCGCCCGGCGCGGGGTCCGCGGGCTGCGGGTCGAGGAGCTGGCCGCCGAGGCCGGGGTGTCCACCGCGCTGATCTACTACCACTTCAAGGACCGGGCCGGCATCCTGCGGCGGACCCTGGAGTTCATCAACGACCGGGCCGCCGTCTACACCACCGAGCGCGACCCGGACGCCGCGCCCCTCGAACCCCGGCAGGAGTTGGAACGGGCGCTGCTGCTGGAGTTGCAGGACGACGAGGCGGTCCGCGAGAACAGCATCGCCTGGGGCGAGCTGCGCGCCAGCGCCATCTTCGAACCCCACCTGCGCGAGGACCTGGCCAAGGCCACGCTGATCTGGGTCCAGGAGATCGCCGACCTGCTCGGCCGGGTGCGCCCCATGGCGACCGCCGCGGGACTGGCCGTCGCCGCCGAACGGTTGACGGGCGTGGTGGAAGGGCTCAGCATGCGGTGGCTCAGCGGCATCCTGCCGCTGACGCACGCCCGCGAGCTGGTGGTGGACGCCATCGACGCCGAGTTGGAACGACTGGGGCGCCCGTAGGGCGCGCGGACGTCGCGGTGCCGGGCGGGCCGCGACGCCCGCGCGCGGGGGGCGTACTCGCCGCCTCCCGGCGCCGCGCACGACCCTCGGTGCTCCCGCGCCCCTCCCCGGAACACCAGGAGCGGGGGCCGAACGCCCGTGAACCGCCCGGTGCGTGTCCTAGCATCCCGGCATGCGCCACAAGTCTGCTGCCGCAGTCGCCCTGCTCGCCGCTCTGGCCGCCGTGTCGGGCTGCGCCAGCGGGGACGTACCGGCCCGGAACACCCTGATCCCCGCGCCGGCGGCGTCCTCCCCGTCCGCGTCCGCCACTGGTTCCGCACCCGGCTGGTCCGCGCAGCGGATGCGGGGCGCCAAGCCCTTCCGTCACCCGCCGGGGGTCTCGCACACCCCGCCGCCGACCACGTCCAACGCCCGGGTGGGCGCACTGTTCAGCCACGGCGGCAGCGGCGACCACTTCTGCACCGGGAGCGTCGTGGACAGCCCCGGCAAGTCCGTGGTGATCACCGCGGCGCACTGCATCCACACCGGCAAGGGCGGGGGCTACCAAACGGACCTGGCGTTCGTCCCGGGCTACCGCGACGGCCAGGCACCCAACGGCACCTGGCCCATTAAGAAGCTGGTGGTGGACGACCACTGGGCGCAGTCCTCCGACCCCGGCTACGACGTGGGGTTCGTCATCGTCGGCAAGGTCGACGGCAAGCGGATCGCCGACGTGCTGGGCGCCAACCGCTTCGGGTACGACGCCGGTTACGGCAACACCGTGCGGATCACCGGCTATCCGGCGAACGGCCAGGACCCCATCTCCTGCGGCAACAAGACCACGAAGTTCCAAGCGGACCAGATGAAGGTGGCCTGCACCGGGTACAGCGGCGGGACCAGCGGCAGCCCCTGGCTGACCCACTTCGACCGCGCCACCCGCACCGGCGAGGTCATCGGCGTCATCGGCGGCTACCAGGCCGGCGGCGACACCGACGACGTCTCCTACAGCCCCTACTTCGACGACGCCATCAAGTCCCTCTACGACAAGGCCGTCAGCGAGGAGAGCTAGCGCGCGCCGGGCCGGGCCGCGTGCCCGGCCCGACGCGCGTCGGCCTCAGGCGTGGCTGAGCACGTTCACCACCCGGCCGTTCGGGTCGCGGACGAAGAACCGACGGACCCCCCACTCCTCGTCGGTGAGCGGATGGACGATCTCTGCGCCCTGCTCGCGCAGCGCGGCGTAGGCGGCGTCCACGTCCGCGACCTCGATGCTCATGTCCGGTGTGACGGGGGCCGTCTTGTCGTCGGTCATGAAGCTGACTTGGACGGTGGGGTTGTCGGCGGCGGCCAACGTCATGATCCAGCCGTGGTTCATCACCTCCTCGAACCCCAGCAGGCCGTAGAACCGCGCGCTCTCCTCCAGGGTTTCCGACTGCACGTTGGGGACGATCCGGCGCACGTACATGTCACGGCACCTCCGTGATGCGGGACGAAAAGGCGCGAGCAGCGTAGCGAAGGCGGGGCCGGAACACGGGGTCTTCCGGCGCGTTCGGTTACTGTGCGCGGATGTCACACGCACGTACGCACTGCGGCTACCGGACCGGCGGTCTGTGGCGCGCGGCCGGGGTCTCGTTCGGCTTGCTGGTGGTCGGTTCGGGACTGGCCCTGTTCGCCATGTTGGAGTTCGACGAGCGGTGCACGCAGGGGCTGACGAAGGGCCCCGGCACGTTCCTGCGCGCCCGCAACCAGGCGTTCCCGCCCGCCACCGTCTGCGAGTTCGACCAGGGCGAGGTGGTGTCCTTCGGCGGCCGGGTCGTGCCCGGCGCGCTGCTGTGGGCGGCTCTGGCAGTCATGGTCGGCTGCCTGTTCGTGGCGCTCCTCGCGGAGTGCCTGGACCCGCGCCCCGGCAGCCGCCTGGTCGTCCCGATGTCCAGGGAGCAGAAGGTCGTCCGCACCGGCACGGCGTTCTTCGTGACCGGTTCGGTGTTCCTGCTGTTCTACGCGCTGGCTGCCTGGCGGCTCTTCACCGGTCCGTCGTCGGCCTGTGCGGCGGGCGGGGGCTGGAGCGCCCATCCGCCCCGGACGTTGGAGTACAGCTTCCTCCCGCCGCAGGCGAGCTGCGAGTACGGCAGTGGCCTGGTCCTGCCGATGAACCCCGACTGGATGGCGTCGCTGGCAACCGAGTTGGCCGTCCCCGCCGCACTGGCGGGCGTCGGGTTCGTCCTTGCCTGGCGACGCCGGCGGGCCGAGCGGGACGCGGCGGGCAGCGGCGCCGGGCACCTGTGACGTCCGTTCAGCGGCCGAAGACGGTGCTGGCCAGGACCACGTTGACGACGGTGCCGGCGAGGATGCTCAGCAGCGCGTTGCGGCGCCACAGGTGCAGCCCGACGGTGACGGCCAGGGCCGCGAGGGGAGCCACGGCCTGGGGCCGGGTCAGCGGCAGGTCGCGCAGGCAGTAGACGCACAGGATCACCATGACGCCGGCCGGCATGCGGGCCGCGAGGTAGCGGACTACGGCGCTGGCGCGCAGCGGGGCCAGGACGGTGAACGGCAGCGCGCGCAGGGCCCAGGTGACGGCGGCCGAGACCGCGACGGCCAGGAGCAGGTACCGGGTGTCAGGCATGGGCCGGCCTCGCGCGGGTGACGAGGTGGCGGACGAGGAGGGCGCCGGTGAACAGGGCGAAGGCGCCCATCATCAGCTGCCCGGGAACTATCAGGCGGGCGATCAGCGCGCTGAGCAGCGCCAGCAGGGGAGTGGGCAGGTCGCCGCGCCGTTCCCGGACGGCGTCCAGGGCGAGCACGGCGAACAGCGCGGTCAGCGCGAAGTCCAGGCCGGTGACCGTGTCGGGCACCACGGACCCCAGCAGGGCGCCGGCGGTGGCGCCGCCGACCCAGTACGCCTGCATGAGCACCTGGAGCCAGAGCAGGCGCGCGCCGCTCCAGGAACGGGCCTGCGGGCCGGTGGCCAGCGCGTAGGACTCGTCGTTGAGCGCGAAGGTGCTGTAGGCGCGGGCGAGGCGGCCGGACACCCGGTCCAGCGGGAAGGACAGCGCATAGAACACGTGCCGGACGTTGACCAGGAAGGCGGTCAGCGCGACGGTCGCCAGCGGTACGGCCGCGAGGACCAGGCCGACGAGGAGGAACTCGAACGAGCCGGCGTAGATGACCGCGGTGGACAGGCTCGCGCACCACCAAGGCAGGCCGGCGTGGGTGATGAGTACCCCGAGGGCGAGGCCGAGCGGCAGCAGGCCCAGTCCCACCGACGTCGAGTCCTTCAGGGCCGCCAGGGCCTCGGACCGCCGCCGGGGCGGGGGAACGGGGGCAGGACGAGGAGGGCCGCCGACGGCGACCGGAGAGCCAGGCATGCTGAAATTTTACGTGGACATCCGCCACATATGGTTGCTGACCATTCCCGTATCCTGGCTCTGTGAGCAATGAAGTGCACCTCGATGCCATCGATCGTGAAATCTTGTTTCACCTGCGCCAGGACGGGCGCCTGACCAACGTGGAACTGGCCAAGCGGGTCGGCCTGACGCCGCCGCCGTGCCTGCGCCGCCTCAAGCGGCTGGAGGAGGCCGGCGTCATCACCGGCTACCGCGCCGTCATCGATCCGGAAGCCGTCGGCCGGGGCCTGGAAGTCATGGTCGACGTCGAGGTCTACGCCAACGACCTCAAGACCATCGAGACGCTGGAGGAGACCCTGGCCGGCTACGAGGAGGTCGTGGAGCTGCGCCGGATGTTCGGCCGCCCCGACTACTTCCTCCGCGTCGCCGTCGCCGACCACGCCGCCTACAACGCCTTCCTGACGAGCAAGCTCACCGGCCTCCCCGGCATCCTGCGCGTCGAGTCCCACCTGACCATGAAGAAGGTCAAGACCGGCGACTGACCGCCGCCCGACACCCCGGTGCGGCAGCCGGCGGCGTCCGTACGATCGAGGCGTGACGATCGAGTACGAATGGCGCGGCGACGTCGACGACGACGCCCTCAACGCACTGCACGCGGACGGCTTCGGCCACCCGGCCACCGCGACCGACTGGCGGGCACGCCTGCACCGGCACAGCCTCGGCTGGGTCTGCGCCCGGGAGGACGGCGCACTGATCGGCTTCGTCAACGTGGCCTGGGACGGCGGGCTCCACGCCTTCGTCCTGGACACGGTGGTCGCCCCGCACCGCCGGTCGAACGGCGTGGGCGCCGCCCTCCTCGCCGCCGCGGCCGACGGGGCCCGCGCCGCGCACTGCGCATGGCTCCACGTCGACTTCGAAGAACACCTGCGCCCGTTCTACTTCGCCGCCTGCGGCTTCGAGCAGACGACGGCCGGCCTGATCGCCCTCTGACCCCGAAGGGCATGCCGTCCCCGACTCCTGACGCGCGCCCCGTTCGCCCGCACCGGCGGCCACGCGGCGGTCAGCGCCCCGGCCGGCTCACCGGTGCTGGATCGGCGGGCACTCGCCGGTCTTCTCGCCGATGGTGTTGATCTCGGCGTTGGAGCGCGGGTCGCCCGCGTAGTCGATCTGGTTGGTGCAGCTCTGCCCGGGCTTCTTGGGGGTGCCGGTCGTCGCGCTGCCCTTCGTCGGCGCCGGGCAGTGGCCGGTCTTCTCGCCGATCGAGTTGATCTCGGCGTTGGGCCGCGGGTCACCCGCGTAGTCGACCTGGTCCGTGCACCGCACGCTCGCCTTCGTCGCGGTGCCCGACGGCGCGCTCCTGGCCCCGCCCTGGGGGGACTTGGCCGTGGACGCGCCGGACTGCGGGGCGCTCGCGTCACCCGCGGCGCCGGACGCCCCCGAGGCGGCGGACGACGAGACGGACGAGGCCGGGGTGCCGGTGCCGCCGCCCTGGCACGCGGTCAGCCCGAAGGCGGCGATGGTGATCACCGCGGCAGCGGCGGCCCTGCGGACGTGGCGGAGTGCGGCCCGGTGCGACATGGTCTTTCGTCCCGTTCTCTGGAGTGCGTTCGAGGCGGTGTTGACTGTCCGAGGAAGAGACTGCCGGGCCCTGCTGGTGATCCGGCGCCGTCCCGCTAACAGCTCGCTAACGTCCGCGGCCCGGCGCCGAACGCGGCCGAAATGCCGCCGGTGTCGACGAGCGGTGGGCATCAACCCCTCGCAGTCCTTCATCCCCGCGGCCAGGAGGCACCAGTGACGCCCACGCACAGCAGCCCGGCGCAGTCCGTGGACTTCGACGTACTGATCATCGGCGCCGGCATCTCCGGCATCGGCGCGGCCTGCCACCTCAAGGCCCGGCGCCCCGGCACCACGTTCGCGGTCCTGGAGGGGCGCGACGCGATCGGCGGCACGTGGAGCCTGTTCCGCTACCCCGGCGTCCGGTCCGACTCGGACATGCCCACCTTCGGTTTCGGCTTCCAGCCGTGGACCGCGCACACGGCGATCGCCGACGGGCACCTCATCCTGGACTACCTGCGACGGACCGTCCGCGAGCACCACCTGGCCGCGCACCTGCGCTTCGGGCACCGGGTGGTCGGTGCCGAGTTCTCCTCGGCGACGGGGCGGTGGACGGTCACCTCCCGGCTCGCCGGCGACGGCCGGGAGACCACGCACACCGCGCGGTTCCTCTTCCTGGGTACCGGCTACTACGACTACGAGGCGGGCTTCACGCCCGCGTTCGACGGCGTCGCGGACTTCACCGGCCAGGTGGTCCACCCGCAATACTGGCCGGCGGACCTGGACCACGCGGGCAAGCGCGTCCTCGTGATCGGCAGCGGCGCCACGGCCGTCACGCTGGTCCCCGCGTTGGCCGCCACCGCGGCGCACGTCACGATGGTGCAGCGCTCCCCGAGCTACGTCTTCTCGACGGCGGCCGCGGACCCGATCGCCCGCGTGCTGGGCAGGGCGCTCGGCCACCGGCGCGCGCACCGGATCGTCCGGCGCAAGAACCTCCTGCTCACCCAGGGGATGTACCGGCTGTGCCGGCGCGCCCCGAAGCTGATGCGTCGGCTGCTGATCGCCCGCGTGCGCCGGCAGTTGCCCGCCGGCTTCGACGTCGCGACCCACTTCACCCCGCGGTACGACCCGTGGGACCAGCGGCTGTGCGTGGTGCCCGACGGCGACCTGTTCAAGGCGATCTCGGCCGGCCGGGCCTCGGTGGTCACCGACCGGATCGAACGGTTCACCACGGCGGGCATCCGGTTGGCGTCCGGCCGGGAACTGGCCGCCGACCTCGTCGTGACCGCGACCGGCCTCACCATGTCCCCCTTCGGCAAGGTCCGGTTGGCCGTCGACGGGCGCCGGGTGAACCCGCCGGACACGACGGCGTACAAGGCGGTGATGCTCTCCGGGGTGCCCAACCTCGTGTTCGCGCTGGGCTACACCAACCTCTCCTGGACCCTCAAGGTGGACCTGGTCTGCGCGTACTTCTGCCGGCTGCTCGACCACATGGACGCGCACGGCCACGCCACCGTCGAGCCGGTGCTCGACGACCCGGACATGGCGCGGGTGCCCTACATGGACCTGAACTCCGGCTACGTCCGGCGGGGCGTCGGACGGTTCCCGCGGGCGGGCACCCGCGGCCCGTGGAGGGTCGAGACGTCCTATGAGAAGGACGCCGAACGGCTGCGGAACGGCCCGGTGGCGGACCGCGCACTGAAGTTCACGGCCCGCGCACCGGCGGCCCGCTACGGCAGGTTGAAGTAGACCATCGGGTTGTGGTCGCTGTGCCGCACCGGCTCGTCGAGTCCCAACTCCTGCTTCACAAAGGCGAGTTGATGTATGACGTCGGGGGCCTTCGCGGGGGACGGCGTGAAGAACCCTACGTTCTTCTCGGCCAACCACTTGACGAGGACCGCGCCCTCGCTGAAGGGCTTGGGGCGCCGCCCGTGGAAGACGTCGTGGACGCTGGTGGGGGTGCCCGCGGGGACGCGGGGGAAGAGGTTGTCGACGTACCAGTGGGCGAACCGGGCGCCGTGGTCGGCGTCGACGAAGAGGTAGTCCACGTCGGTGGGGACCTCGTCGAGGTGGTCGCGGACGTCGCCCTGGGTGAAGGACCAACGGTCCTCGGCGAGTTCGGTCGGCACGTTGCGCACCACGTGGTCGACGATGTCGAACGAGTGCAGCCGGCCGGCCCCGTTGTCCCGCAGGGCGCGCAGGATCCACAGCGTGGACCACCCGTAGAACGTGCCGATCTCCACCACGACCTCGGGGCGCAGGTCGCGCAGCAGCAGATAGGTGATCTCGGCCTCGTAGTCGTCGAGTTGGGCCTTCATCGACGGGCCGCGGTCCGCCAGGAACCGGCGCTGGGCGTCCCGCGCCGCCCGCAGGTCGTCCTCGTACTTCCCGTACAGGGTGGCGACGTGGTCGGTGGTGATGGTGTCCATGCTGTCCTCCAGCGAACGGGCAGGTGCTGCCCGGGGGTTCCTGGCGCGGCCCGCGCCGAGGTGAACCTAGGCGCCGAGCGGCCTCGACCACGTCACACTCAGGGGCCATGTTCCGGCGTAGCTCTGAGGTATGACGTCCGGCTCGGCGACGGACCGTAGGGACGACTCCGGCGCGCGCCACCCGTCCGTAGCATGGTCAGGTGATCCCGGAACAACCGAACGCACCGACCGGGCCGGACCCCCGACGCGCCGGCCTGCGGCAGGTCGGGGCCGTCCTGCGAGCGGTGGGATGCGAGGCGTGCGACGTCTCCCGCCGGGCCTCGCCGCCCTTCCGGGACGCCGAGCGCCGCATCCTGCGGCACCTCCCGCTCCTCGCCGTCGTGTTGGTCGCGGCCGACCTGGTCACCGGCGGGACGCTGATCGTCGCGGACGGGCTGGGCCTGCCGTGGTGGGGCGCGGGGCTCGTCGCCGGCGTGCAGGGGCCGCCGTTGGTGGTCGCCCTGTACCGGCCGGTGCTGGCCTGGTGGTCGTCGCTCGCCGCGGCGCTGCCGTACGCACTCCTCGCGGCGCTCGCGACGCCGGCGGCGCGGGCCGACGAGCCGTGGCCGTGGACGGCACCGGGACTGTGGGCGCACCTGGTGGTCACGCTGCTGGTGGCCTGCCGGGTGCGGACCGGGGTGTACGTCGCGCAGTGGCTGCTGACGACGGCGCTCGGCGGGGCGCTCACCGCCGGGCTGGCACCGCCGTCGCCGGTCAACGACCTGCTGCCGCTGGCGCTGTCCTCGGCGCTGGGACTGGCGGTCGTCACCGTCGTGCGCGGGCGTGGCCGGGCCCGGCGCGCGTTGCGTGCGCAGGAGGCCCTGACGGAGTTCGAACGGGGCGAGCGCGTACTGCTGGAGGAGCGCACCCGCATCGCCCGCGAGTTGCACGACGTCGTCGCGCACCACATGTCCGTCGTGGCGGTGCAGGCGGAGGCGGCGCCGTACCGGGTGGCCGAACCGCCGCCGGAACTGAGCGAGAGCTTCGCCAGCATCCGACAGAACGCGCTGGCCGCCCTCACCGAACTGCGGTACGTCCTGGGGATGTTGCGGTCGCCGCAGGAGCGCGCGGAGACCCGTTACGCACCGCAGCCGACGCTGGAGAACCTCGACGGCCTGGTGGCCAACGTGCGGGCGGCGGGGCTGCGGATCGACGCGCGGGTCACCGGCGAGGCGCGACCGGTGCCGCAGCGGGTCGAGCTGTCGGCGTTCCGGATGGTGCAGGAGGCGCTGAGCAACGCGCTGCGGCACGCCCCGGGGTGCCGGGTCGAGGTGGAGCTCGCCTACGGTCATGGCGCCCTCGCCCTCCGGGTGGCCAACAGTCCGGCGCCGGCCGGTGTGCCACGCCAACGGGGCACGGGGCACGGCGTGTTGGGCATCCAGGAGCGGGCGTCCATGCTCGGCGGGTCCGTGCGGATCGGCATCCGGGAAGACGGCTGGTTCGAGGTCGCGGCTTCCCTCCCCATCAGCGAGCAGGAGTGAGGGCGCATGACGATCCGGGTGTTGATCGCGGACGACCAGCAACTGATCCGGCAGAGCTTCGGGATCCTGCTGAACGCCCAGCCGGACATCGAGGTGGTGGCCGAGGCGGTGAACGGTCAGGACGCGATCGACCGGATCGCCGCCCGGTGTCCGGACGTGGCCCTGATGGACATCAGGATGCCGGTGCTCGACGGCCTGGAGGCGACCCGGCGCATCACGCGGGACTTCCCGGACGTCAAGAGCGTCATGCTGACGACGTTCGACCTCGACGAGTACGTCTACGAGGCGTTGCGGTCCGGCGCGCACGGCTTCTTGTTGAAGGACTGCTCCGCGCAGCAACTCGCCGACGCGGTCCGCACGGTGGCCACGGGCGGTGCGCTGCTGGCGCCCTCCGTCACCAAGCGGCTGATCGAGGAGTTCGCCCGGGGTGGCGCGCCGCGGACCGTGCGGCGCGGCCGGGTGGCCGACCTGACGGAGCGCGAGACGCAGGTGCTCGCCCTGATCGCGCGGGGGCTGTCCAACTCCGAGCTGGCCGCGCACCTGGTCATCGCCGAGCAGACGGTGAAGACCCACGTCGGCCGCATCCTGGTGAAGTTGGGGTTGCGGGACCGCACCCAGGCGGTGGTCTTCGCGTACGAGACGGGTCTGGTGCGCGCCGGGGAGTGACCGGGGCGGTGACCGGGGCGGGGCACCTTCCGGGTGGAGCCGGAAGGTGCCCCGACGGCCCCGTGGCCGTCGGTCGGGCGCCGGCGGTCAGGAGTGGGTGGCGAAGTCCTGCGTCCACCACGGCCCGTTGGAGCTGAGGTTCACGCCCACACCGGTGGCCTTGTACGAGCAGTTGAGGATGTTGGCGCGGTGCCCGGGGCTCTTCATCCAGCCGTCCACCGCCGTCGCCGGGTCCTGCGGGCTCTTGAAGATGTTCTCGCCCCAGCTCATCCAGGGGAATCCGGCACGGGTCATCCGGGTGCCCGGGTCGACGCCCTCCGGGGTCTCGTGGGCGTAGTAGTTCCGGGCGGCCATGTCGTCCGAGTGCCCCTGGGCCGCCGCCGTCAGGTGCGGGTCGACGGTGAGCGGGGCGCAACCGTGCTGGGCCCGCTGGGCGTTGACCAGCTCGACGACCTTCCGGGCGAACTCCGCCGCGGTGCCGCCCGCGGTGCGCGCGCCGGCCGGGGCGCCGGCGCCGCCGCCCGCACCGGACGCGACGCGGGGCGGGTGGGTGGCGGTCCGCGGGGTCGGGCGGGCAGGGGCGGGGGTGGCGGTCGCCCGGGGCGTCGCGGACCGCTCGCCGGCCCGTTCCGTCTCCTTCGCGGACGGGGACGGGGACGGCTTGTGACGGCGGGGGGAGTGCGCGTCGTCGCCGGGCTCCGGGGGGACGGCGGATCCCGCGGTGGTCCGCACCGGGGCGGCCGGATCGGCGGCGAGTGCCTGGTCGGTCCCGGAGCCGGGGCGTATCAGCACCAGGCAGGTACCGCTCACGGCGATGACCGCCGCCCCCGTCAGCAGCGCGGCCTTCGTCCGCGGCCGGGCGGTGTCGGCGCGGTGGTTCCCGCTGCGGCCGGCGGGGCGGGGCGCGGCGTGCCGCCGGGGTGGCGCGGACGGGGCGGCGCGGTGTCCGGGGCCGGTCGGGGCCTGGTCGTGCGGTGCGGGGCGGAGGTGGTCGTCGTGGGGCATGTTCGGGGTTCCGTTTCCGGTCGGGTCGGCGGGCCGCGCGGGTGCGTGACGGGGGACCGTCACCGGTGGCCGACGCCGTCGACCTGGGGACGAGGGGTCGTGCGGGCCGCCCGGTGCGCGGTCCGCAGTGGGGAGACCCTCGGCGGGCCCGCGGACAACGGAAAACGCCGGGGAATTTTTCTCCGCCGGCGTCGAGGCGGCGTCGAGGTCGCGCTGTGGCGGCGTTGAAGCGGTGTCGAGGCGGCAGCGCGGGGAGGCCCGGCCGGTGTGCGCCGGGCTGCCCGGCGTCCCTCGGTGGCGGTGGGGAGCCCGTGCCGCGACGGCGTCCGACCGGCACGTAGTTTTTCTGTTATCGCCGTGCGCCGAACGGGTCACCTGAGCACGGGGGCCATGACGGTGTACACGGATGAACGGGACGAACAGGCGTGAAGTGGGAAAACGGTACGGCGACCGTAGAGGCGGCCAGGGCGGGTGACGACGCTGCCCGGGAACATCTGCTCTCCGCGTACCTACCCCTGATCTACAACGTCGTGGGACGGGCCCTGGACGGCCATGCGGACGTCGACGACGTGGTGCAGGAGACGATGGTCCGCGCCCTGGAGTCGCTGGCGGACCTGCGGGAGCCGGCGTCCTTCCGTTCCTGGTTGGTGGCGATCGCCATGAACCAGGTGCGGCGCCGCTGGACCGGCGCCCACCGGCATCCCGTCGTCGGCCTGGACCAGACGGCGGAACAGGCCGACCGCGGCGCCGACTTCGTGGACCTGACGATCCTGCGGCTGGGCCTGTCCGGCCAGCGCCGCGAGGTGGCCGAGGCCACCCGCTGGCTGGACGAGGGGGACCGTGCGCTGCTGTCGCTGTGGTGGCTGGAGGCCGCCGGCGAGATCGACAGACCGGAACTGGCCGCCGCCCTCGGGTGCGGGACACGGCACGCCGCGGTCCGGGTCCAACGGATGAAGCAGCAGTTGGAAACCGGGCGCCTCGTCGTCCGCGCCCTCGCCGGGAACCCGCCCTGCCCGGAACTCGTGCGGCTGACCGACGCCTGGGACACCCACCCCGCGCCGCTGTGGCGCAAGCGCATAGCCCGCCACGCGCGGGACTGCGCGACCTGCTCCGCCCAGGCACGGGACCTGCTGCCCGCCGAAGGGCTGCTGGCCGGTCTGGCGATGCTGCCGCTGCCCGCGCACCTGACGCCGCCGCCCGTCCCCACCGCCGCGGCCGCCACCACGACCTCCACGACGACGTCCGCCACCACCGCCCCGGCGCCGGGCGGCGCGGCACCGGGCAGTCACCGGGCGCACCACCTGCTGCGCCGGGCGCCCCGCCCGCGCGGGGCCGTCGCGACCACCGCCGTCGCGGGCACCGCGGCGCTCACCGCGGCCGTCGTCGCCGCCGTGTGGTGGGGCTCCGGCGCGCCACGGGACGAGCCCCGCACCGAGCCCACGGCCGAGCCGACGGTGCAACGGACCGTCGCCACCCCCTCGCCGCGCCCCACGCCCACCCCGACGCCCACGCCCACCCCGACGCGCAGCGCGTCCGCCACCCCCGAGCCCGCACCGCCGTCCCCCACGGCCACCCCGCCCGACCTGGAGGAGCAGGCCACCGCACTGATCAACCGCAAGCGTGCGCAGGTCGGTTGCGGTCCGCTGCGCATCGACCGGCGGCTGCACGCCGCGGCGCAGCGGCACTCCGCCGACATGGCGGCCCGCGGCTACTACGAGCACGTCTCGCCGGACGGCGTCGGCCCCGACGCGCGGATCACCACCGCCGGGTACCAGTGGAGCAGCTGGGGCGAGAACCTCGACCGCGGCCCGCAGAGCGCGGCCGCGGCGGTGCGGGACTGGATGGGCGACGCCCCGCACCGCGACAACCTGCTCGACTGCCGGTTCACGGCGGTCGGCATCGGGATCGTCCACGGCGCCGGCGGCCCGTGGTGGACCCAGGACCTCGCGGCCCCGCGCTGAGCGACCGGGCCGGCCGACGGGCGGCGCGGGCCCGTGGGCGTCGTGCCGGCGCCCCGGTGGACCGGTGCGTCAGGGCAGCAGCCAGGACAGCAACGGGGTGGACTCCAGGTACACCAGGAGGCAGAGCAGTGCCAGGAGGGCGGCGCTGTGGAGGACGACGCTGCGGAAGATCCGCCCCTCGGCGCCGTGCAGTTCGGCGACCGCCGCCGCGATGGCCAGATTCTGCGGTGAGATCGGCTTGGCCAGGCTGCCGCCGGCGTCGTTCGCGGCGGCCAGGAGGTGCACCGGCAACCCGGTGGCCTGCGCGGCGGCCGACTGCAGACTGCCGAAGAGGGCGTTGGCGGAGGTGGCGGACCCGGTGACCGTCGTCCCGAGCCAGCCGAGCGCCGGGGCGAGCGCCGCCATCGCGCCCCCGGTGGCGGCCACGGCGTGGCCGATCGCCGCGGTCTGCCCCGACAGGCCCATGACGTAGGCCATGGCCAGCACCCCGCAGACGGTGAGCACGGAGTGCCGCAACTGGTGCAGCACGTCCCGGTACGCGCGCAGGGCGCGGCCCGGCCGGATCCGCAGCGCCGCCACCCCGACCAGACCCGCCAGCAGGAGCAGGGTGCCGCCGGCGAGGGGTTCGAGGGTGAAGACGCTCTGCGCCGGGACGCCGCCCTGCCAGTCCCGCAGCCGCAGCCCGGGCCAGGGGAAACCGACCGTGGCGCGGTGCAACAGGGCGTGCACCCACGGCGTTTGGGCCACGCCGAAGACCGCCACGATGATGAGGTAGGGCAGGCAGGCGCTCAGCGCCCCGCGCCAGCCGTCCCGCGCCAGCACCCGGGCGCGGTCCAGCATGTCCTGGGCGGCCTGCGCGCTGCCGCCGGCGATGAGACGGGGGACCGGCCGCCGGCCCACCGGCGGGCGGTGGCGCAGCCGGGCCCACACCAGGACGGCGGCCAGCGCGGTGAGGGCCGAGACGAGGCCGACGAGTTCGACGGGGAGCAGGGCGGAGGCGGTGACCTGGGCGGTGCCGGCCGCGACCCCGCACACCAGCGCCGGCTCCCACGCCTCCCGCAGCCCGCGCCGCCGGTCGGTGAGCCACACCAGGACGAACGGCACCAGCAGCGTCACCAGGGGCGCCTGACGGCCGATCACTTCGCCCAACTCGTCGGCGGGGAGGCCGGTGACCCGCCCCAAGGTGACGACGGGCGTGCCCATGGCGCCGTAGGCGGCGGTCGCGGCGTTCGCGACCAGGGCCAGGGTGACGGCCTTGAAGGGGGCGAAGCCGAGCGCGATCAGCATCGCGGCCGCGAGGGCCACCGGGGTGCCGAATCCGGCCAGTGCTTCCAGGAGGGAGCCCAGGCAGAACGCGATGACCAGTGCCTGGACCCGTCGGTCGGCGGAGAGCGCGGCGAACGACCGGCGGAGCACGGCGAAATGGCCGCTGTCGACGGTCATCCGGTGGATCCACAGGGCGTTGACGACGATCCAGGTGAGGGGCACCAAGCCGTACGCGGCGCCCTCGGCCGCGGCGGAGAGGACCTGGCCGGGCGGCATGCCGTAGCCGGCGGCGACCGCGGCGGCGCCGAGCAGGCCGGCGCCGACCGCCTGGTGCGAGCGGAGCCGGCCGGCACCGATCAGCACGAAGGTGACCGTCAGCGGGAGCACCGCCGCCAGTGCGGTCCAGGCGGTCGAACCGCCGAGGGCGTCGAAGCTCTGCTGATACACGGGAAACCCAGTCTCTTCTGGTGCGGCCGGCCCCTTCCGGCGGGACGTGCGGTGCAGGGGGTGCGGCGCCCGTGGGCCGGACGCGTTCCGCGTGACCCCACATTCAGGTCGGTCGGCACCGCATGACCGTATTCGCAGGTAATCGTACGGTGTCAAGCCGGATTGAAGACGGACCGGAAACCCCTCTCCAAGGGCGCGCGGTTTGACGGGTTTGTCCGCCCTGGCGCGGTAATTGGCGGGTGCTGCCGGGTGCTTGGCGAAGAGTCGGCGGCGCGAATCCGCCAACTGTCCGGCGCGCCTTGACGTCGCCGAACGGAAAAAGATCAAGTGGTGGTGCCGCACCCCGACTGCGTCTTGCGTTGACCGACAGGAGGAGCTCCCTTGAGCACCGCGAACCCTCCGCCGGCCGGTACCCCGGCCGTGGACGCCCGCCATGCCGAGGAGCCGGCGCACGTCCTCGCGCGCGCCCACGGCGGTGCACTCATGGGGCCCGACGACGCGGTCCTGGCACCGGCCTCGCCGTCCTGCGACTTCGCGGCGTGGGAGGTGCTGTGGCAACTGGCCGCCCCGCTGCCGGCCCACGAGGTCCCCCAGCGGCTCCAGTTGGTCGCCGCGCTGCCGCGGCACGCCTACGGCAAGCTCGACCGCCGCGCACCGTCCACCGGGGCCCCGCCACCGTCCACCGGGGCCCCGCCGGCTCCCGGCCGCCCCGAGGAGGCCGCGGCGCTCGCCGGCACCGTTCCGCTGCTCCCGGCCCAACACCGCTTCTTCGGCCGGACCTCCGGCGAGACCGGCCACTACAGCGAGCCGCTGCTGTTCGCCGTCGACCACCGTCTGGACCGGGCCGCGCTCGCCCGCTGCCTGATCCGCCTCGCGGACCGCCACGCGGCGCTGACGTCGCGCTTCGTCGAGCTGGCCGGCGAGCGCCGGGTACGGCCGGGCGATCCGGCCGTGGCCGTCCCGCTGGAGTGGCACGACGACACCGGGCTCGACGAGGCCGCCGCCGACCGGGCGTTCACCGCTGCGGCCCAGCGCCTCCAGCACCGCCTCGACCTGCGTGAGGGACCCGTCTGCCGGGCCGCCTACTTCCGCCGGGACGGCGGGGACCGCCTGCTGCTCCTGCTGCACCCCCTGGTGTGCGACGGCGTCACCCTGCACACCCTGGCCGGGGAACTGGCCACGCTCTACCGGGAGACCGCGGCAGCACTGGACGACACCCTCGGGCCCCCGCCGCCCTCGGCCCTGGGCTATGCCCGCGAACTCCAGGACGTCGCCGACGCGCTGCCCCGCGAGACACCGGAACTCGACGCCTGGTTGCGCCTCCCGTGGGACCGGGTGCGCCCCTTCCCGACCACCGCCGAGGGCCCGAACGGCCGCGCGCCGGGCCCGGACGACCTCGCCCGACCCCACCTCCGCACCCTGCGCACCAGCCTGGAGCCCTGCACCGCCCGGACGGTCCGCACGGTGGCGCACTCCTCCCCGTACACCACCGAGGACGTGCTGATCGCGGCGGTGGCCCGCGGCGTCGCGGAGTTCTCCGGCGCCTCGGCCGCCTGCCTGGACGTGGTGCGCCACGGCCGGCTCTCGCCGCTGACCACCTCGGACCTGAGCCGCACCGTCGGCCGGCTCGCCACGACCACCCCGTTCGTCCTCGACACCGCGGCCGACGGTCCGTCCCCGGGCGCGCCGTCCGCCGGCGGCGCCCTCCCCGACCTGCGCGCCCTCAGCGCCCAGTTCGGCCGGCTCCGCGAGATCGAGCACGTCTGGGGGGTCCTGCGTCACCTCCACCGGGACCCGGCCGTCACCGGCCGCCTGGCCGCGCTGCCGAAGCCCGAGGTGTACCTCGACTTCCGCGGCACGGGCCCGCCCGACCTCCCGGTCGGCCCGCCGTTCTCCCTCGTCACGGGCGACACCGGCGTGCCCCGGCCTCTCACGGACCCCCGGCCCTACCCCCTGGAGATCCGGATCGACGTCGCGGACGAACGACTCGACCTGGACTGGACGTTCAGCCTCCGGCGCAACGCCGAGGTCGACGTCCGCCGGCTGGCCCGCCGCTGCACCGACCTCATCGCGCACCTCGCGGAGTCCGTCACCGGGGCCGCCCGCCCCGCGCCACCTCCGCCATGACCGCGGTGGACCGTCACGCCGGCGGTGCGGTGGAGCCGCGCACCACCAGGGAGACAGCAACGTCGGCCGGGCGGTCGACGCGCCCGTCGGCCAGGACGGAGACCAGGGCGGCCATGCCCTGCCGCCCGACCTCCTCGGCGGGCAGGCGGACCGTGGTCAGTTCCGGTTCTACCGCCGAGGCGAGGGTGAGGTCGTCGAAGCCGGTGATCGAGAGGTCCGCCGGCACGCGGAGCCCGAGCCGGCGGGCGGCCTTGAGGGCGCCGACCGCGAGGACGTCGAAGTCGCACAGCAGCGCCGTGGGGCGGGGTCCCGGGGCCCGCAGCACCCGCTCCGCGGCGCGCTGTCCGGCGTCCATGGTGAGGGCCGCGCGCACGGTGCGCAGTTCCGCGCCGGTGCCCTCCAGGGCCGCCGCCAGCGCCCGGGACCGGACGGCGAACGTCCAGGACTCCACCCCGGCGGCGAGGTGGGTGATGCGCCGGTGGCCCAGGGCCAACAGGTGTTCCGCCACCTGGTGCATGCCGTCCGCCACGTCGAGGTTGACGGTGGTGGCGGCGCGGGAATGGGCGGGGTCGCTGTCCAGCATCACCAGCGGGCGCCCGCCGTCGTCGAAGTCGGCGAGCACGTCCGCGGCCATCGACGACGCGAGCACGCCGTCGAGGCTGGCCGGTGCCGATCCGAACGGGTTGCGGGCGGGGCCGCCGTCCGCGGGGGAGGGGTACAGCACCACGCCGAAGCCGTGCTGGGCCGCCACCCGCGCGGCACCGGTGTACAGGCGGGCGTAGTACTGGTTGGTGAGGGCCGGGACGATCAGCAGGACGGTCTTGGTCCGTCCGGTCCGCAGGTTCCGGGCCGCGAGGTTGGGCCGGTAGCCCAGTGCGTCCGCGGCGTCGCGGACCGCCGTGGCGATCCGCTCCGAGACCCGTCCGTGCCACTTTCCGCCGCACACCAGGGAGACCGTCGCCTGGGAGACGCCCGCCTCCCGGGCGACGTCGCGGGATGTCGGGCGTGCCTTGTCGGTCACGGGGACGATCCTTTCCGATACGGCCGGAGCGAATGGACCCGCTCACGCCCGACATGCTAGACATCTCGCGGGAGTTATACGTACTACCGGGTGTGGAATTCCGTAGGCCGGCGGGGCCGGTGCGGGAAATGGCCGAGGGTGTGCGGGGGTTCGCCTGGTCGAGCGGGTCGCGGGCCCGTCGCACCTGGCGCAGGTATGCGCTTTGGCCGATTCTCCCCGGTGTCAAACCGTGTCACATCACGGCAAAAAGGTTGTGACGCACGAGTTGAAAAGAAGTCAACTTCAGTTCCCGTGCGTAAGATCCGCGAGGAAATCACCGATGGTAAAGGCGGGTTGGGAGACCACGTCGGTGCGGGGTGCGGTGGCCCGCGCGGGGGTGTCCGGTCGTCCCGGTGACGCGACCGAATGGGGCGAGTGGTGCCCGATGCGGGCCAACCGCTGGTTCCGGACAATCGCCGATCGAGCCATGTTCCTCTGTACACGGTTGTGATCAAATGTGAATATGACATGGCCATGGGCGGCGCAGAGAGTTATTCAGGAGCTCGAAACGCCCTGATGGCCGGTGCGGGGGCTGGTCGGGAGAGTGTGGCATGCAGAGGGGACACATGAACCGGATATTCGCAGTTCCTTGATGATTCTCTTGCCTGAACTGGTTTCGCACGGCTGATTCTTGCTGGAAGCTTGGGCTTTGCAAAGCTGATCGGGTACCGGGGGATCGCACTGTGTGTTTCACGCAGGAGTAGGCCAGCCCGTTTGCTGGAAAGCCAAGTTGCCGCAGGGCGCACGGCAACATGGAGAAAAGCGAATGACGAAGCGAGTAATTTTTTCGAATGTCTCGTTCGGCTCGTCGTTGCGGCTCTTGCGCGAAGAGCGGGGACTTTCTCTCGGCGACCTGTCCCGGCTGGTGAATTACAGCAGGAGTCACCTGAGTCGCGTCGAAACGGGAAAGAAGCAGCCGGCCGAAGGGCTGGTGCGGCTCTGTGACGAGGCGCTGGACGCAAAGGGCAGCCTGCTCGCCCTCCTGGTGCGGGCCCCGCGGCGGCAGAGCGGGCGCAGCTGCCCCATCCAACTGCCGCGGAGCATCTCCGACTTCACCGGTCGCAAGGAGGCGCTCGACGCACTCGACGCCCTGCTCCGCGAGGTGCACCGGCAGAGCGACGGGCAGGCCGTGGTCACGGTGGTCGAAGGGGCCGCGGGCGTGGGGAAGACGGCCACCGTCGTGCACTGGGGGCACGGCGTGCGCAGCCACTTCCCGGACGGCGTGCTCTTCGCCGACCTCCAGGGGTTCGGCCCGGGCGGACGCCCCGTCAGCACCCGTCAGGTGCTCCGGAACTTCATGACGGCACTGGGCGCCGAACCGGTCGAATTCTCCGGTGAAATCCACCACTTGGCCGCCAGCTATCGAAGCCTGCTCACCGGACGACGGCTGCTGATCGTCCTCGACAACGCCGCCAGTGCGGAACAGGTGCGCCCCCTCTTACCGGCCTCGTCGCGGTCCATGACGGTGATCACCAGTCGCAGTCGACTGACCGGACTCGTCACCCGGGACGGCTCCCACCGCATCACCGTGCCGCCGTTGACCGCGAGCGAGCGCGACGCGCTGTTGTCCCGTCTCGGGGTCGCGCCCCTGCCGCCGAAGGGCGCGAGCCCGTGTGCCTGCCAATACCTGCCGCTGACCGTGCGCATCGCGGCGGAACGCCGGGAGAGGGTCGGCGGCATGGACATTTGCGAACGCTGCGGATCGGACGCGTTGCTCACGTACCTCTACAGCACGGGCGACGACGTCAGCAACATGTACACCGCCCTCTCCTGGTCGTACCGGTATTTACCGCCGGCCGTCGCCAGGGCCTTCCGGGTGCTCGCGGCCGAAGTGCGCGACACGGTCACCGTTTCCGCGGCGGCCCGGCTGCTGGGCGTCGACGTGATGGGGGCCCGGAAAATGCTCGAATCCTTGGCTGACATCCATCTGTTGCAGTGCCTCTCCCCTGATGAGTACCGCTTCGAGAAGACCGTGCGGGGATTCGCGCGGGAACTCGACGGGCGGGACGTGGCGCCCTTCGCGGTCGCGGGTCACGACGCCGAGCGGGTCATGAGCCACTGACCGCCTCCCGAGTGTCGGCCCTGTCGCCCGCGCCGGACAGGGGTTGCCCGGTGTCCCTTCCCGCGGGCAACGGGCGACGGGTCGTGCCTGGGGTTCTTCGGCCGTGCCGACCGCCGGGGCACCGCGCAGGACGCCGGTTCGGTGTCGCCCGCACCGACTCTCGGTGGGCCGCGACCCCGGTCACGGTCGCGGCCGTGATGTGCCCGCGGGGTGCCGAACGGACCATGGGGCGGAGCACTTCGCCGCACGTCGGGTGTGCCCCGACGCGGCGAGCGGTCCTATCCCAGCAGGAGGGTCTGCATGGCTTTTCGGATCACCAAAGAGTTCCACTTCTCGGCCAGTCACCGGCTCGCCGAGCTGCCCGACGGGCACCCGTGCGGCCGGATGCACGGGCACAACTACATCGTCGAACTGGAACTGGCGGCCCCGGCCGACGGCCTGGACAAGGCGGGCTTCGTACGCGACTACGGCGACCTCAAGCAGTTCAGCCAGTGGTTGGACGCCGAGGTGGACCACCGGCACCTCAACGACGTGCTGGACCGCAACCCCTCGGCCGAGCACCTCGCGCAGTGGCTGTACGAACGGTGGCTGCCGCACTACCCGCAGCTGAGCGCGGTGCGGGTCTCCGAGACCGCCAAGACGTGGGCGGAGTACCGGCCGTGACGGACCAGCCCACCGCACCGTCGCAGCACGAAGGGGGTGGTGCCGCGGTGGAACCGAAGCTCGTCGTCAACGAGATCTTCGGCCCCACTTGAGGGCCGTGCAGGGCGAGGGCCCCTCGGCCGGGCAGCGCTGCGCCTTCGTGCGGTTGGGCGGCTGCAACCTGTCCTGTCGCTGGTGCGACACCCCGTACACCTGGGACTGGACCGGAGTCGGTGACTCCGGGGTCGCCTACGACCCCAAGCGGGAACTGCGGCCGATGCCGTGGACCGACGTGCTGCGCGCACTGCTCGGCTTCGAGGTCCCGCTGATCGTGGTCTCCGGGGGCGAACCCTTGAGCCAGCAGCGCCGGTTGCTGCCGCTGCTGCGCGCGCTGACGGACGCCGGCCACAAGGTCGAGATCGAGACGAACGGCACCGTGGTGCCGCAGGACGACCTGGTGGCGCTCGGCGTGCGGTTCAACGTCTCGCCCAAGCTGTCGCACTCGGGCGACCCGCAGGCGCGGCGGATCGTGCCGGACGCGTTGCGGGCGTTCGCGGCCGTCCCGGGGACCGCCTTCAAATTCGTCTGCCGCACCACGAACGACCTCGACGAAGTGGCGCTGCTCGTCGACCGGTACGGGACGCGCCCGGTGTGGATCATGCCCGAGGGGCAGGTCCCCGCCGAGGTCGGCCAGCACCTGTCCGCGCTGGGTGACGAGGTCGTGGCACGTGGCTGGAACCTGACCACTCGATTGCATGTTGCCGTCTGGGGCGACAGGAGAGGCGTGTGAGCACCGTGAGCGGAGCCCCCGAACCGGACGTCCGCGACGACTTGGGCCCGCAGGCCCCGGACCCGTTGGAGGACGTCGCGCGCAAGCTGCTGATCGAGATCGGCGAGGACCCGGACCGCGACGGACTCAAGGAGACGCCGGCGCGCTTCGCCCGCTGGTGGCGGGAGTTCTCCCGCTACGACGCGGGGGTGGTCGACACCCTGTTCCCCCTCCAGACGGAGGGACAACTGGTCATGGTCTCGGACATCAACGTGTGGTCGCTGTGCGAGCACCACCTGTTGCCCTTCTCCTGCTCCCTGACCATCGCCTACCGGCCCAAGGGCGACGTGCTCGGACTGTCGAAGTTCGCCCGGATCGCCCAACGCCACGCGCACCGGCTCCAGGTGCAGGAGCGCCTGGTCCGCGACATCGCGGACGAGGTCACCAAGGTGACCGGTTCGGTCGACGTCGCCGTCATCGCCACCGGCGAGCACCTGTGCATGAGCATGCGCGGCATCCGCACCCCGGCGGCCATGACCTCCACGGCCTACTCCGGGATCTTCGAGGAGTACGGGCCGGCCCGTCAGGAACTCGTGGCGACGGTGTTCGCGCCGCGCAAGTGACCCGACCCCCGTCCATGATCGACAGGAGTACGCACGTGGCAGTTCGCGACATACGCACCGGGCTCAGCCTGGACGACGTCCTGTTGGTGCCCCGCCGCACGTCGGTGGTGAGCCGCTCTGCGACCGACACCAGCACCGAGCTGGCCGGGATCACCCTGCGGGTGCCCGTCCTCTCCGCCAACACCCCCTGGTGCACCGGCCGGGAGATGGCCGTCGCCATGGCGGTGGCCGGCGGGCTCGGGATCGTCCACCGCATGCAGACCGCCGAGGACCAGGCCGCGGAGGTGGCCGCGGTCAAGGCGACGCCGGTGCCCGAGGGCACGGAGCGGGCCACCGTCGACGGGCCGGGGCGGCTGTGCGTCGGGGCGGCCGTGGGGGTGACCGACGACTATCTGGAGCGGGCCGCCCGGCTCGTCGAGGCGGGCGTGGACGTCCTGGTCACCGACGTCGCCCACGGGCACGCGGACTACGTCCTGGCCTCCGTCGAGAAGCTGCGGGCCCGCTTCCCCACCACGCCGCTGATCGCCGGGAACGTCGCCACCGCCGCCGGCACGAGGGACCTGATCGAGGCCGGCGCGCACGTCGTGAAGGTGGGCATCGGCCCCGGCGGCATCTGCACCACCCGGCTCGTCGCGGGCAGCGGGGTGCCGCAGCTGACCGCGGTCCTCGACTGCGCCGAGGAGGCGGCCGCATCCGGCGTCCCGGTGATCGCGGACGGCGGGATCAAGGCGCCGGGCGACGTCGTCAAGGCGCTGGCCGCCGGCGGCCACGCGGTGATGCTGGGCAGTGCCCTGGCCGGTGCCGACGAGAGCGCGGCCCGCCTGGTGGAACGCGACGGCGTACCCGTCAAGGTCAGCACCGGCTTCGTCACCTACGGCATGCAGCTGACCCTCAAGCGGGCCCGCGGCGAGCAGGTCAGCCGCGAGGAGCTGGACGCGTACACGCCCGAGGGCGTCGAGGCCACCTTCGCCCACACCGGGCCGCTGGCCGCCACCCTGCGGCCGTTCGTCGGCGGACTGCGGTCGGGCATGAGTTACTCCGGGGCGCACACGCTGGCCGAGCTGCGCGCGCAGGCCGAGTTCATCCGGATCACGCCGGCCGGGCTGTCGGAGAGCCGCCCGCACGCCCTGGAACGGACCGGGCAGGTGGCCCTCGACTACGCCCGGGAGGCCAGCGGATGACGAGCCCCGTGGAGGACGGCCGCTACGGCAGCCCGGAGATGCGCCTGTTGGTCAGTGACCGCAACCGCTACCAGCTCTTCGTGCGGGTGGAGGGCGCGTTGGCCGCGGTGCAGGGCCAGTTGGGGGTGATCCCGTCCGAGGCCGCCGGGGCGATCGCGGCCCGCGCCCGCGACCACCGGTGCGACCTGGCGCGGATCGCCGAGATCGAGACGGTGAGCCGGCACGAGCTCTACGCCGTCGTCCAGCAGTTCGCCGAGAGCTGCGCGCCCCACGGCCGCTACGTGCACCACGGGGTGACCAGCAGCGACGTCATCGACACCGCGCTGGCGCTCCAACTGGACGCGGCGATCGGCCTCCTGGGCGAACGGCTCGGCGTCCTGATGGCCGCGCTGTGCCGGCAGATCGCCGAGGAGGGCGGGCGGGTGATGATCGGCCGGACCCACGGCCAGCACGCCCAGCCCGTCACCCTGGGCTTCAAACTCGCGGTGTTCCTGGACCAGTTGACCCGGTGCCTGGCGCGACTGGCGGAGCTGCGCGAGCGCGCCGTGCGGGGCAAGGTCGCCGGGGCGGTCGGTTCGCTGGGCGGCCTGGGACCGCAGGGCATGGCGGTGCAGCGGGCGGTACTGGCCCGGCTGGGCCTGCCGGAGCCGCAGATCTGCGCCCAGGCGGTGGCGCGGGACCGGATCGCGGAGTTCGTCACCTGGACGGCACTGACCGCGGCCTGCCTGGAGAACCTCGCGACCGAGATCCGCAACCTCCAGCGGACGGAGATCGGCGAACTCGCCGAGTCCTTCGCCGAGGGCGACCAGATCGGCAGCTCCGCCATGCCGCACAAGCGCAACCCGGTGCGCAGCGAACGCATCTGCAGCCTGGCCCGGCTGCTGCGGTCCCTGGTCGGCCCGGCGCTGGAGAACGTGGTGACCTGGCACGAGCGGGACCTGGCCAACTCCGCCAACGAACGCTTCACCCTGCCGCAGGCGTGCGTGCTGCTCGACGAGATGCTGCTCACCACCACCGCCGTGGTGGACGACCTGCGGGTCTTCCCCGAGCGGATGCGGGAGAACCTCGACCGGTCGCGCCACAGCCACCTCAGCGAGGCGGTGCTGCTGGCGATGGTCGACCGCGGGACCGACCGGCTCGACGCCTACCGGGCCCTGCAACGGGCCAGCGCGCTCGCCGCCCGGGACGACCGCGACCTGGTGGCGGTGCTGGCGGACGACGCGGCGGTGACCGCGGTGCTGCCCGCACCGGACCTCGCGGCCCTGGCCGAGGCGGCCGCCGACACCGGCTTCTGCGAGACCCTGGCGCAGGAGACCGTGCGCCGGGCCGAGGAAGCGCTCGCACAGACGACGGAAGGAGCACGCACATGCCCGGCACAGTGATCGTCGGTGGCCAGTGGGGCGACGAGGCCAAGGGGAAGATCTCCAGCTACCTGGCGATCCGGGACGAGCCCGCGGTGGCGGTGCGCGCCGGACTGGGGCCCGGCGCCGGCCACACCGTGGTGCACGCCGGACGCACCATGAAACTGCGCCAGTTGCCCAGTGCGGTGATCCGCCCGGGCACCCGCCTCCTGCTCGGCGCCGGCGTGTTGATCCGCCCGGAGGTCCTGTTGCGGGAGATCGCGGAGTTCTCCGCCGAGTCCCGGGTGGGCGTGGACTTCCGCGCCACCGTCATCGACCCCGAGCACGTCGCCGCGGAGGCGGCCGACGCGGGACTGACCGAGCGGGTGCGCAGCACCGGCAGCGGCCACGGCCCGGCACTGGCCGCCCGCGCCATGCGCGCGGCGCGCCGCGCCGAGGACGTCCCGGAACTCGCCCCCTACCTCACGGACACCGTGCGGGTGGTGAACGACGCGGTCGACGCCGGGGACCGGGTGCACGTCGAAGGCACCAACGGCTTCGGCCTGTCGGTGCTGTACGGCACCTATCCCTACACCGTCGGCAAGGACAGCACGGCGAGCACCGCGGCCGCGGACGCCGGGCTGGGCCCCACCGCGATCGACGAGGTGGTGCTGGTCTTCCGGGCCTACCCCACCCGGGTGGGCGCGGGGCCGTTCCGCACCGAGATGACCGAGGCGGAGGCCGAGCGGCTGGGCATCGTCGAGTACGGCACGGTGACCGGGCGGCGACGCCGGGCCGGCACCTTCGACCTGGAGCAGGCGCGCGAGGCGGTGCGCGTCAACCGGCCCACCCGGATCGCGCTGACCTTCCTGGACCACGTGGACGCGTCGTGCCGCGCGGTGCGCACCGGGGCGTTGCCCGAGGCGGCCGCGGCGTTCGTGGCCCGGGTCGAGGAGGGCCTGGGTCGGCCGGTCGACCTGCTCGGGACCGGCCCGGGCACCGCCGACGTGGTGGACCGGTGGAACGGCCGGCCCGCCGGGGCGGCCCGCAACGTGACGATCGGCTCGGGAGGCGACCGATGAGCGGGACACCGATGTGGCGGCGGGACCGGCTGCTGACGATCAGTTGGGAGGCGATGGGCCGGATGCTGGCCGGACTGGCGGACGACGTCCGGGCCAGCGGCTTCGCGCCGACCGTGGTGGCGGGCATCGCCCGGGGTGGGCTGCCGCCGGCCATCGCCCTGTCGAACCTGCTGGGGATCGAGGACTTCCGCATCCTGGGCATCCCCCGCAACACCTCCAACTCCCGATACAGCGAGCGCGGTGCCGCGGTCCTCAAGTACGTCGTCCCGGAGCGGGAGTTCGGCGGCGCCCGGGTGCTGCTGGTCGACGACATCATGGGCGACGGCGGCACCATGGCCCTGGCCAAGCGCACCGTCGAGGACCTCGGTGCCGCCGAGGTCCGCACGGTCGCGGTGGTGCGCAACCTGGGCGCCGCGCAACGCGCCGACTTCCAGGCGGTCGAGGTGGACGACTGGACGGTCTTCCCGTGGGAAGCACCGCCCGGACAGAACGAACTCGCCGTACCGTTGCGGGTGTGAGCGACATGGTTGAGGAAATGGGTCAGGCAGGGCGGACCACGGTCGTACTGGACCGGGACGGCACCCTGTTGGACTTCTACGAGATGTTCCACCGGTTCGTCCTGGACCTCCACCGGCAGGAGGGGGTGGTACCGCCGCCCCGCGAGGAGGTGCTCGGCTTCGGCTACTGGTCCTCGATCACCAGCGGGGCGCTGCACATCGGGTCGGTGCGGGTGCGGGACCGGGTCGACGAGGTGGCCCACCGGTACATGGCGCACGGCACGCTCTACCCCGGGGTGGTGCCGATGCTGTCGGCGCTGTCCGGGGCCGGGGTGCGGCTCGCGCTGGTCAGCTCCTGGGTCGGCACCGAGGCCACCGTGGCCCTGCTGGAGCGCTACGCGGTCCGCTCGTGCTTCGGCCCGGTCCTGACCCGGGACGACCTGGACCCGGGGGCCGGGCCGGTCTCCGACGCCGACTGCAAGACCGCGTTGGCGCGGCGGGCGTTGGACGGGCTCGGCCACGCGCCCGACCACCGGCTCTACGTCGTCGGCGACACCCCGTCGGACATCGCGTTGGGCCGCCGGTTGGGGGCCGTCGTCGTCGGCGTGCGCACCGGCAACGGCGGCGGACTGCCGGCCGAGGGCACGCCGGAGGGGCCGGACGTCGTGCTCCGGTCGGCCGCGGACCTGGGCGGGCTGATCCTCCAGGCGGACCCGGTGGGATGAGCCGCCCCGCCCGCCGAGGGCGTGCCGACGGGCCGGACTCCTTGGGGAGTCCGGCCCGTTGCGGCTTTCGTTGCGGTTCTCGGCCCGCGGGCGGAGCCGGGCGCGCCCGGGCGTCAGGGCGCCGGGTACGCCGTCACGTCGTCGAGGTAACCGGTCGGGTCGGTCAGTCCGGCGTGGCGGAACGCCTCCCGCCGCTCGTAGCAGGTCCCGCACGTCCCGCAGTGCCGGTCGCCGCCCTTGTAGCAGGACCAGCTGAGCTCCAGCGGGGCGCCCAGCCGGACGCCGTGCGTGGCGATGTCGGTCTTGGCCCAGGACAGGAACGGCGCCTCGACCTGGGGGACCGCGAAGCCCTCGTTGGCCGTCGCGACCAGTTCGCGCAGCGCGGCGACGAACTCCGGCCGGCAGTCCGGGTAGATGAAGTGGTCGCCGGCGTGCATGCCCAGGGCCACCACCGACGCGCGGTGCGCCACCCCGATCGACACCGCGACGTTCGCCAGCACCGCGTTGCGGTTGGGCACGACGGTGGCCCGCATGGACTGCTCGGCGTAGTGCCCGTCGGGGACGCTGACCCGGTCGTCGGTCAGTGCCGAGCCGCGCAGCAGCGCCCCGTAGCCGCGCAGGTCCACCACGTGGTGCTCGGCGCCGAAGTGGGCGGCCACCGCCCGGGCCGCGTCGATCTCGCGGTGGTGGCGCTGCCCGTAGTCGACGGTGACGGCGATCAGCCGGTACTGGAGCGCGGCGTAGTGCGCCATCAGCGTCGTGGAGTCCAGGCCCCCGGACAGCACCACCACGGCGGTGAACGGGTCGGTGCGGCTGTCGTCTTGGTCCATCACGAACCTCCGGAGTGGGAAGGGAAACGGAACGACGAAGGACGCCGGACGGCCCGGCGCCCGGGGCCATCGTGGCGCCCGGCCGGGCCGCGGAACATCACGGCCGGTGCCGTAGCGCGGGCGCCCCGGTACCGAGGGACGGCCCCGCGCCCGGCCCGGAGCGGCGCGCCGGACGGGCCCCGCGGCCGGTGCGCGGCGGACGGCCGGCCGCTCAGATGGCGGCGGAATCGACCAGCAGCGGCCACAGCCCCGCGGTCCGGAACAGGTGCGGGAAGTCCTTGCGGCCGGTGATGTCGAGCTTGCGGTAGGCACTGGACAGGTGGAGTTCGACCGTGCGGCGGGTGATGTGCAGGGTCGTCGCGATCCGTTCGTTGGTCGAGCCGCGCACGGCGTCGATGAGGATCTGCTTCTCCCGCTTCGTCAGCTTCAGCACGCCGCCCAGCGGCGACCGGTCGGCGGACCGCCCCTCCGCGGCGGCGAGCCGCTGCCGCACCCGCAGCGCGAGCGGTCGGGCGCCGCAGCGGTCCGCCAGCTCCAGCGCCGTGCTCAACTCCACCGTCGCCTCCTCGTAGCGCCCGTCGTCGAAGAGCAGCAGGGCCAGGTCGGCGGCGGCGTGCGCGAGGTCGTGGTCGGCCTGGGCCGCGGCCAACAGGCGCATCGCCTCGCGCAGCAGGTCCTCGCCGTCGGGGGCGCCGCCCAGCGCGCCGAGCACCCGCAGGGCGATGCCGCGTTCCCGCGGCGTGCCCATGGCCTCGGCGACCCGTAGCAGCGTCCGGGCGGTCTCCCGGGCCTGCCCGTGCCGTCCCACCTGCGTCAGCAGATCGACGGTGTGGACGTAGGTGTGCACGCCGCCGGTGGGGCCGGGCGGGGCGTCGGTGCGCTCGGCCAGGTCCGCCGCCACGCCCGCCAGGTCACCGTCGTCGGCCCGCAGCCTCGCCCGGGTCAGCCACACCTCGCGGTGCAGCCGGTCCGGCGCGGGGCCGTCCAGGCAGCCGTGTTCGTGCAGCAGCGCGCGGGCCTCGGCGCCGCGCCCCATGGCCAGCCGGGCCTCGGCCAGCATCCCCACGAGCCAGATCAGCAACGGGTGTTGGGGCCGGGTCCCGTAGTGCACCAGGGCGTCCAGGGACGCGCCGAGCTGGTCGTGCGCGGTGCGCAGCCGGCCGTGCAGCAGGGCCAGCTGGGCGGTGACCGGCAACAACAGGGCCCGGTGCAGCGGATGCGCGTGGCAGTGCTCGCAGTCGTGGTGGAGCCGCAGGTGGGACGTGACGTCGGCGTCGCGGCCGTTCCACGCCAGGACCATCAGCGCCATCAGCCGGAGCACCGGGTGCAGGCACAGTCCGCCCTCCGCCCGCAGCGCCTCGCGCGCACCGCGCACCGCGTCGGCCGGCCGGCACGTCAGGTGGCTGCGCAGCGCGCGCACGACGGAGCCGGCGGCCGCCCGGTCCGCGCCGCAGCAGTCGGCCCCGCCGGTCTCGGGGCATCCCGGCCCGGGCCCGTCGGGCGCGAGGCGCTCGCCGGCGCGTCGGGTGGTGCCCGGCAGCGGGTAGGACTCCAGGCCGTCGAGCAGGGCGTGCACGGGATGCCAGTCGGGCCGGGCGAAGTCCGAGGCGGGCGTCGGCCGGGCCGCCGCGCCGGGGTCACAGCCGAGGTAGCGCGCGGTGCTGATCCTGGCCAGCACCGGGAGTCGGAGGGCGTCCTCGGTGGTCTCCTCCAGCGTCCGGGCCGCCGCCCGTAGGCCCGCGTGCAGGTCGATGCCGATCTCGGCGTCGATCAGTTCCAGCGCCGCGGTCCGGCGGTCCGCGCCGGACGCCGCGCGCACGGCGTGCTCCAGATAGCGCCGGGCCCGGTCCGGTTCCCGGGCCGCGAGGGCCTTCTGCCCGGCCCGCAGCAGCACCGGGGCGGCCCAGGGTTCGTCCAGGGTCACCGTCGACGCCGCGAGGTGGTCGGCGATCCGGTCGGCGGGCGCCTGCTTGCCGTGCAGGTGGGCGGCGGCCGCGAGATGGGCGGCGTTGCGGGCCATCAGCGTCATCCGGCCCAGCAGCGCGTCGCGGACGACGCGGTGGCGCAGGTACAGCGTGTCGTCGTCGGCGACCAGGTGCATGCACACCAACAGGTCGACCGCGGCCAGGGTTTCGGCCAGGGTCAGCCCGCTGAGGTGCGAGACGAGCAGGGGATCGGCGGCGGAGTGGGTCTGCGCGACGGCGATGGCCAGGGCGACCCTGCCGGCGTTCGGGTCGAGCCCGGCCAGCCGGTTGCCGATCAGTTCCGCGACGGCCGCGGGCCGCAGCGCGGCGGCCGGCGGCGCACCGGCGCGGTCCGCCGGCCGGTCGCGCAGCACCCGGGCGACTTCGGTCAGGAGGGCGGGGTTGCCGGCACAGGCCCGGTGGCACTCCGCTGCGACGTCGGGGGCCGGCGCCCGGCGGGCCACCCTGCGGAGCAGCGCCGCTGACTGGGACGGGGCCAGCCCGGTGAGCGGCAGTTGCCTGGCGCCGGCGAAGAGTTCGGGCAGCGCGCCGGGACCGCCGCCGTTGCGGTTCTCGCCGTCCCCGGCGGAGGCGAGAAGGACCACGCGGGCGAGCGGCGGGGCGAGCAGGGCCCGGTGCAGCAGGCCGAGCGAGGCGGCGTCGGCCCGGTGGGCGTCGTCGAGGCAGAGGAGCACGGGCGCGCCGGACGTCAGCACGCTCAGGGCCGCCCTGAGGTGGCCCAGCACCACGTCCACCTCCACCGGCGTCGGGTCCGCCGGCGCCGGGCGGCCGGCCGGCGGGTGCGCGACGTCGTCGAGCGCGGTGCGGCGGGGGTGCTCCGGCGGCAGCAGCGCGGCCAGTCGGCCCGCGAGGTGCCGGGCGAGGCCGAACGGCGGCAGGGGTGCGTGCGGCGGGCACCGCACCTCGACGGTGGTCCAGCCCCGGGCGCGGGCCGAGGCCGCGCACGCCTGGAGCAGGGTGGTCCGGCCGATGCCCGGTTCGCCGGTGACCAGGGCGCGGACGGTCCCGCCGTGCGCGCCGTCGTCCAGGGCCGCGCCGAGCCGGCGCAGCTCGTTCTGGCGCCCCGTCATGGACGTCTTCGGTCCGTCGTCTGTGCGATGCATGGAGGTCCCCTGTCACGGCTCACCGCTCTACCCGAGTAGCACCGTCTCTCTTCTCGGTGCGGCCGCCCGTCGAACGGGTTGGCCATTGCCTCTCCCAAGAGGCAATGGGGCAACGCGACGGTGCGCGGCGCGCGCACCACCGGCTGTCCGGGGGCGTCGTGACGTGCGGCGGGCCCCGCGGCGGTGGCGTCGACGCCGTTCCCGGGGCGGTGGACCGCCCCGCGCGACGGCCCGGATCGGCCGGAAACGGGCCGTCGCGCTTGTCACTTACCGTGAGCGTATTGCCGTTAGGCCCCTTTGCTCCCTCTTCGCCCCTCCGTGCATCTTGCTGCATGGCAGCAAGATGCACCTCGCCCCGGCCGCATGCTCATGACCGGAATGGCATCGTGATCCGGGCCTGCCCGCCCGGCACATGCACAGATTCCGGGCCGGCCAGTGAACAGTCAGAAAACCGGGGGTGCACTGTGAATCACGCGTCGCAGAAGTTATGCGCTGGGCAGTGGGCGTCGATCCGCCCGCGCGACACCGACGTCGCGGCCGGCCCGAACGGCGACGACACCGGGTGGGGTTAACCCGCCACCCGGGTCCATCAGTTCCTCAACGGACGTGTGACACCTCCGGACGCAGGCCCCCCAGTGCACGTCGGCTGCCTCCCGGTGCGGGTCCACGTCGCGTGCAGCTCGCCCCCACGCCGCCTTGCCCCCTCCTGCCCGCCCGCGCGACGCCGGCCCCGCCGGTCTTCCCGCGCCGGCCGCGCCAGGGAGTACGCGAATGGATGACCATGATTCTCACGGGTAACGAGATTGAGCGGGAACGGGCGAACGGCCGCATCACCATCGAGCCGTTCACCCCGGAACAAGTCAATCCGAACAGCTACAACTTCCGCCTGGGCAAGACGCTGCGGGTCTACCAGGACATGCCCCTCGACGCGCGCACCATGAACGCGTACGAGGAGATCGAGATACCCGACGACGGGTACGTCCTCGAACCCAACCGGCTCTACCTGGCCCACACCATCGAGGTGCTGGGCAGCGAGCACTACGCGCCGACCTTCGCGGCGCGCTCCTCCGTCGCCCGCCTCGGGCTGTTCATCAACCTCTCCGCCAGCCTCGGTGACATCGGCTACACCGGGCAGTGGACGCTCCAGCTGTACTCGATGAACCGGGTCCGGGTGTACCCCGGGATCAACATCGGCCAGATGATGTGGTGGCGACCCCAGGGCGAGATCGTCCTCTACGAGGGCAAGTACCAAGGGGCGGTCGGGCCGCGGTCCAGCGACATCCACATCGACTTCGACAAGCAGTTCGCCCGCCAGCGCTTCCCCGGGCTCGCCGCCAGCATCGAGGTGTCGGAGGTCGGCCCCAAGTTCGCCGAACTCGCCCGCGCCAACGGGGACTTCCGGGTGCCGACCGCGTTCTGCGTGCCGGCCGGGGAGTTCGTCGACGCCCTCAGCGACGGACAGCGTGGCGAACTCGCCGACGCCTTCGCCGACCTCAAGGCCACCGTCGGCGCCTTCTTCACCGACGCCGTCGAACGGATCGCGAAGATCGGCGGCCAGGTCCGGCTCCCACAGGAGGCCCGCACCCTGCTGCGCGCCCGCCTCAACGAGGTCTTCAAGGACCCCGAGACCGACGTCGCGGTGCGCTCCTCGGGCCTGGACGAGGACACCGAGGGCTCCAGCCTGGCCGGCGTGCACAGTTCGCTCCTGGGCGTGCGCGGCGCGGACGCGGTGATCGCCGCCGTCGAACAGTGCTGGCGCTCCCACTACGAGGCGCCCGCGGTGGCCGCCCGCGTGCGGGCCGGCGACTTCGACCCCACCCCCCGCCTGGCCGTCATCGTCCAGCGCATGGTGCAGCCCCGCATCGCCGGCGTGGCCTTCACCGGGCTCGACGGCGCCGCCGACCAGCGGGTCTCGATCGAGTACGTCGAGGGACTCGCCGACGAACTGGTGGCCGGCGTCGCCGTGCCCCGGCGCACCGACTCCGACCGACTGGGCGCCGAGGCGGGCCCGGACGACGACGCGGACGGCCCGGCGCTGCGCCAGGTCGTGGAGCTGGTGCGGGCGCTGCGGGAGCGGCACGGCCACGACGTGGACGTCGAATGGGCCGTCGACGCCGACGGCCCCCACCTCCTCCAGGTCCGCCCGCTCACCGCCTCCCGCGAGCAGCGCCACAGCGTTTCCGAGCCAGTGGCCCAGACCCACCAGCTGTACTTCGACGACCTGCCGCCCACCTTCCACCTCGGTGACGTCGCGGGCGTCTACGGCAGCTACGTGGCCAAGCGCGGACCGGCCCACCGGATGGCGCACGACTGCGGGGTCTCGGTGGGCGCCGGCTGGATCCTCCAGTTCAACGGCCGCGGCCTGCGCGACGCGACCACCGCCGACGCCCTGCGGGCCGCGCTGGCCGGCGGTTCCGCGGAGTGCGTCCTGGACCTCGGCGACACCCTGCGCCAGATCGTCGTCCCCAAGGAAGAGGTGCTCGATCGGCTGGCCGTGACCGCCGGCGGCGACGGCTCGACCCTGCACGCGGCGGTGGTGCGCGACTTCCTCCGCGGCGACCTCGGCGTCATCTCCCGCCGGGCCGGCGACGGACTGATCGTCGAATTCACCCCCGAGGGCCTGATGGCGCTCAACCGTGGCACCGCCGGCGGCGAGACCCTCGTCGTCACCGACCTCGACCGCGGCTTCGACGCGGCCGGCAACGTCGTCGCCGCACCGAGCGGCACCGCGCTGCTGCCCCACCTCGACGAGATCGCCCGCTTCACCACCGCCATGCACGCCAAGCACGGCCCGGTCACCATCGAGTGGGTCTTCGAGGGCGGACGCCTGTACTTCGTGGACTACTCGGTGCTCGGCGGCGACGACGCGGTCGTCCTCGCCCAGGGCGAGGTGTGCATCTCGCCCGGCACCGCGAGCGGACCGCTGCTCCGCCTGGACGACGACGCCCTGCTGCGCCGGCTCTCCATCGGCCCGGCCGTCAGCATCGACAAGTCCCAGGACGTCAGCGAGCACGACGGCCTGGCCCGCATCCTCGACCAGGTCAAGGCGTACGACGAGAAGCCGATCATCTGCGCGGCCCGGCCGTACGCCGTCCTCTCGGTGCTGATCGAGCACGTCGCGGGCTTCGTCTTCGACCAGGGCTCGGCCCTGGGGCACCTGGCGATCCTGCTGCGCGAGGCGGGCGTGCCGGCCGTCACCGCCGCCGGCGTCACCGGGACCGCAGCAGTGCTCAGCGACGGCACGGTCGCCACCACCGGCCACAAGGGAGACTGACATGACCACCCACCACTCCGACGCCGCCGCCTGGCTCGTCCTCGGGGGCCTGCACCTGCTGAACGGCACCGCCCCGCTCGCCGACACCGACCCCCTGGTCCTGGTGTCGCTGACCGCCCCGGTCGAGGAGCCGTTCCCGGCCAACACCGTCATCGTCACCTGGGCCGACCTCGGCACCGTCACCCTGCACGCCCGCACCGGGGCGGGCACCGCCGGGCCGGCCGTCGCGGCGCACGGCGCGGACCTCTTCCCGCGCATGCTGCCCGGCGCACCGCTCACCGACGCGGTGGCCGCGCTCGGCGCCGGCGAGCACACCGGCGGCCCCCTCGTCCCGCTGTTCTACGTGACCGCACGCGACGGCCGCGCCCACGTCCACAGCCAGGTCCGCTTCCTGGCCGAGGACGCCTGCTTCATCCGCCTCACCGACGAGCCGCTCGCCGCCGCCGACGTGCCGGGCCTCGGCTGGCTGCCGGCCGCCGTCGACCGCCACGCCGAGCAGTTCCTGTTCCTCAACAACCACCAGCGCTACTACCGCAAGTGCTTCAGCGGCCAGGAGCTGGAGTACAAGTACACCCTCCAACCGCCGGTCGACACCTGGACGCTGACCGTGGCGCTGCACCACCGGGTGCTGGACGGCGCACTGCCCGGCTACGTCATGGAGTACCGCGACGAGTTCCAGGCGTGGGACTACCTCAACCACCTCTTCGAGGTCACCGGACCGGGCGAGGCGGAGCGCGGCTACGCCTCCTTCATCCCCACCACCGACGGCAAGCACCTGATGAAGCGCAAGTGGTACGCCGAGGACGCCTTCCAACGCCGCGAATCCCACACCTACGGCCTCGACCTGGCCGACGACGGCGGCTTCGAACGGCACCTCACCGAGGAACTGCGGGTCGACGCCGTCCGCCTGCCGTCCTTCCGGCGGGTGCGCTACGACATCAACTTCGAGTCGGTGCGCAGCGGACACGTCTACGGGATCTTCTTCGACCACTGCAGCCTGGTGGACGCCCGGGACGTCACCCTCAACCAGTGCGAGCTGGAGTACCTGCGCAGCCGCACCGCCGTGGAGCCCGACGAGGCGCTGGTCAAGGAGGAGATGGGGCAGCTCGCCGACTGGCTGGAGTCCTTCCTGCGCGAGCACGGCCTCTGTGACGAGCGGGGCGTCTACTCCAAGCGCACCTTCCTCAAGGACGCCGTCGCCGCCCGCCCCGAACTGGCCCGGCCGGTGGTTCGATGACGGGCACGCCGGTCCGCGCCGCGCTCCTGGACCTGGAGGGCACGCTCTACGCCAACGAGCAGGTCATCGAGGGCGCGGCCGCCGCCATCGGCGCGCTGCGGGAGCAGGGGGTGGCGCTGCGGTTCCTGACCAACACCGACTCCCGGACGACGGCGCAGATCCACGCCCGGCTCACCGGCTACGGCCTGCCCATCCGGCCGGACGAACTCTTCACGCCCGTGGTGGCGGCGCAGCACCTGCTGGCCGCTCCAGGGGTCCGCACCTACGCCCTGGTCTCGCGCGCCCTGCGCGACGAGGTGCCGGGCCTGGTGTCCGAACCGCCGTACACGCACGTGCTGGTCGGCGACTGCCGCGACGTGCTGGACTACCCCGCGCTGGACGGCGCGTTCAGGGCCGTGCGGGACGGCGCCGAACTCCTGGCCCTCCAGCGCGGCCGGTACTTCAAGCGCGCCGACGGCGACCACCTGGACACCGGTGCGGTCGTCGCGGCCGTCGAGTACGCGGCCGGGACCACCGCCCGGGTGCTGGGCAAACCGGCCGGCGACTTCTTCGCGCTGGCGGTCCGCTCGCTGGGCGTGTCCGCCCAGGAGTGCCTGGTGGTGGGGGACGACGCGAGCACCGACGTCGCCGGCGGGAACGCCGCGGGACTGCGCACCGTGCAGGTCCGCACCGGCAAGTACGCGGACCAGCACGCCGAGGGGCTGACCGGTTCGGCCACCCACACCTGCGACTCCATCGCCGAACTGCCCGACCTCATAGCCACGTTGGGGGAACGGTGACGGTCTACTGGGTGGTCTGGGACGCCGCCGCGCACTGGGTGGTGGACCGGCTCGAACGCGAGGGCGCGCTGCCCGCCGTCACCCGGATGCGGGCCCGCGGCACCTTCGCCGCGGCCCGCCCGGCCCGGCCCAACTGCCAGACGCCGCCCTCACTGGCCACGCTCTTCACCGGTGCCTGGCCGGGCGAGCACGGCGTCAGCGGCTTCACGGTGCCCGGCGCCGGCGACGGGCTCCTCAGCCACGTCAGCGGCTTCGCCCCGCGGTTCCCCGCCGTGCCACCGGTGTGGGAGTCCGCCTCGGAGCACGACCGCAGCAGCGCCTTCGTGCACGCCCCCTGGGTGTTCCGCGAGACCGGCGGGACCGGGCACTACGTCGACGCCGCCGTGGAGGCGTACAGCCGCCGCCTCACCCGGCACGCGGTGTGCCCGGTCGTGCCCGGCGCCGGCACCCAGACCTGGGACCTCGGCCCGTTCCGCGCCGAGGTGGAGGCGGCGCCGCAGGACGGGCGGGTACGGGTCCGCACCGCCCGCACCGACCTGCGGCTCGACGTCGGCGGTGACTGGCAGCCGCTGCTGCTGGACGACGCCGGCCACGGCACCTGGGTCTGCTGCGTCCGCACCCCGCAGGAACTGCTGCTGGTGCACACCGGCGTCTGGGACGTGCGCACCGCCGGCCGGAACGCCCCGCTGGTCCGCGCCCTGGCGGCCGGCCCGCCGTTCGCCGGCGAGGGGGTCGGTCCGCTCTACCGGGCCGGCGTCTTCGGGCCGCGGCTCGCCGAAGGGGGCGACGGCTTCGCGGAGGAGGTGTTCCTGTCGTCGGTGCGGTGCGTGTCCCGGTCCTTCGGCGCCGCCGCCGACGAGGTGCTGCGCGCCCACGACGCCGACCTGGTCGTCGTCTACCTGCCGATGACCGACGACGTCGGCCACGAACTCCTGGGCTGGTGCGACGAGAAGAGCGCCGCCCACCGCCCGGACATCGCCGACCAGGTGTGGTCCTTCCTCCGCCGCTGCTACCAGGACGCCGACGCGGTCCTGGGCCGGGTGCTGGACCGGGCGGAGGACGACGACACGGTGGTGCTCGGCGCCGACCACGGCATGGTGGGCAGCACCCACCTGGTGCACGTCAACGACCACCTGGTGCGGGCCGGACTGACCGTGACCGACGCCGACGGCGCCCTGGACACCCGCCGCTCGTCGGTCCTCTACCACCCGGCCAACAACGGCTCCCTGTGGGCCACCGACCAGTCCGACCCGGCCCGGGCCGGCTTGGCCGTGGCCCGCGCGGTGGCCGCCCTCGGCACCCTCACCGACCCGGACACCGGCCAACCGGTGGTCAGCGCCGTCCTCGACGACCGCGGGAACGTCCTGCCCGAAGGGGCCGCGTTCCCACCCGTGGTCTTCCTCGCGCTCGCCGACGACTACCAGCCCTCCTCGGTGCTGCTGGGGGAGGGCCCGGCGGTACGGCGCACGCCGAAGACCGGGGCGCACGTGGTCTACACCGGAGACGGCCGGCTGCACGCCGTACACGCCGCCGTCGGCCCCGGCGTCCCGGCGGGCGGCGAACCCGACGCCCCGGACGTCATCGACAACACCGCGCCGGCCCGCCTGGTCCTGCGCCAGCTGGGCGTGGCGCCGCCCTCGGCCGAGTAGTCGCCGCCCGCTCAACGATCCCACCGAAGCAGACCGAAGAAGGACGGACCCGATGGGTGCACCCCCCGGATTCCCGCACGCCCTGTCCCCGACGGAGCTGACGGCCCGCCGCCACGCCCACGTCGCGGAGTTCCTCGCCGGCCGCGGACTCGACCCGCACTGGCTCACGGAGCTGATGCGCGAGCGGGTCGGCGAAGGGCAGTTGCTGCTCACCAGCTCACCCGTGCACGGCCTGGCGAACGCCACCAGCGACCTGGACTTCATCCGCATCCAGGCCGACGCGATCCACGGCCCGCGGATCTCCACCAAGATCTTCGTCGACGGGCACCACCTGGAGGTGGTCTCCTTCAGCGAGGCCGAACTCGCCTCCAACCTCGGCGAGTTGGACCGACTGGCCGCCGCGTCGCCGGCGGTGACGGTGGCCGGCTTCCGCAGTTGGGACAAGCAGCGCGAACCGCGCCGCAAGCAGACCGAACGCATCGTCAACGGCATCGCCCTGGACGGCACCGCGCCGCACCTGGCCGCACTGCCCGCACTCAGCACCGTCTGGTCCCGGGCCTCCTTGCACACCGCCCTCGAACACGTGGTGCACACCGCGCTCGCCGAGGCCGCCGGGGAGAGCAGGGGGCGCGTCGGCTACGCCTACAACGCCCTGCTGCACCTGATGGACGCGCTGCTCTCGCACCACGGCGACGTCTACACCACCCGCAAGTGGTACCTGCTGCGCTGGGCCCGCTTCGTGGCGGAGGACGCCTGGCCCGACGACGCGGTGCGCGCCGTCGGCACGGAACTGGAGCGGCTGCGCAAGGACGTCGCCGCCGCACTCGAACCGACGGCCGGTGCGCGGCCGTTGGCGGGGGAGTACGTGGCGCTCGCCCAGGAGTGCCTGCGCGCCACCGGCACGGCCGCCGCGGTCACCGTCCGGCCGGAGCTCACCGGCACCCTCCAGCCCTACCTCCCGGGCGCCGCGCTCCTGGTCGCGCCCGGCGCCAGCGTCGTCCTGCCCGGCGTGACGGACACCCTCCCGCTCGCCGGCGAGGCGCTCGGGCTCGACGCGCTCGGCAAGCTCGACGCGCACGACGCCGCCACCCTGCTGCGGGCCCTGCGGGCGGGCGCGGCGCGACTCGACATCGGCTACCACGGCGAGGAGACCACGGTATGACCCCCAACCGGAACCAGGCACCGGACGCGCCCCGACGCCCCGGCATCGGCGACCGGCTCCCGGTGTTCCCCACGGTGCGCGGCGGGCACGCCATGCCGACCCCGCAGTCCGTCGAGGCGTGGGTGCAGGCCGCCTGGCTGATGCTCGCCGAGGGCCGGGCCTACATCGAGGACCTGGAGGGCGGCACCGACCAGCCGCAGATGCAACAGGCCGCCAAGCTCCGGCTGTTGGAGCAGCTCCTCGACATCGACCAACGGCTCGCCGGCCGTGCCCCGGTCGACGACGCGCACTGCCTGGCGGTGGCGCTGGAGTACGGGATGGGTCAGGTGCTCGACGCCTCCGGTCCCGAGCTGATCGAGGCGTTCGGCCTCGCCGAGGAGTTCGGCGGGGACACCTGCCGGGTCGAGGAGATCCACGCCCTGTGGGAGCGGATGCTGGCGGCCTTCCCCGGCGAACTGCCCGACCGGCTGGTCGCCGAGGGGCAGCGGGACATGCTGCGGACCCTGCGGGTGTGGACCCGACTGGCCCGGGCGGCCGGCCTCGACATCGGATTCCTCGCTCCCTTCATGAAGGCCGCCTGAACAGAGAGGTCTGACCACCGTGCCCGAGATCCATGCAGAGACCCGGCTCGCCGGGCGGTCCGCGGACGAGGCGTGGGCGATCGTCAAGGACGCCCGGAGCTTCGCCCTCGCCGCCGACCACGTGCTCGCCGTCCGGCAGCTGCCGTCCAGGAACGAGCGGCACCGCTCGTCGGAGTGGACCGTGCTGTTGAACGGCAGCGAAGTGACCTGGGTGCAGGACGAGGCCGCCGGTCCCGGCCTGCAACTGCACTTCACCCAGACCGCCGGCGACCTGGAGGCGCTGACCGGCGCGTGGCGGGTCGAGGAGACGCCGACCGGCGCGCGGATCTCCCTCGCCCTCGCCTTCGAACTCGGCATCGACGGCCTCGCGCCGCTGCTCGAACCCATCTGGGCCCAGTCCTTCCAGGCCCACGCCGACGCCCTGCTGCGGGCGGTCGCCGCCCACCCGACCGCCGACGGAGAGTGAGCTCCACGTGATCCAGTACCTCAACTTCCTGCACACCACTGTGCAGTTCGACCTCGCCGACGACGCGGTGGACGTCTTCGCGCCCGTCCACCGCTTCTTCCGCCACCTGATGGGCGACGCCCCCGCGCAACAGCCCACCTTCCACATCGCGGTGCACGCCTACGACCCGTCCGTCGACGTCGACGCCGAGGTCTGGCGGCGGCCGCTCTCCGTCATCCGGCGCAGCAACGCCGCGGAGTTCAACTTCGACGCCCACATCGTGGACCGCGGCGGCCGCCGGCTCTACGTCAACCGCACGACGCTGCTCGACGCCCCCGTCGACGCCCGCAAGGACGACACCTTCCAACTCCGCCTCACCGAGGGCTCGGTGGTGCAGGTCCTCGACTTCGTGCGGGACCTGGTCATCCGCAACGAGGAGGACCTCGGCACGGTCGTGCTGCACGCCTCCGGGGCGCACCGGGACGGCGAGGCGGTGATCATCGCCGGGCCGAAGGGCGCGGGCAAGACCACCACCCTGCTGTCGGTGCTGCGCCGGCCCACCTGGCAGTACTTCACCGGCGACAAGCTCTTCTGCACCGTGGAGGACGGCCGGATCACCGTCCACCCGTGGCGGGACTACCCCTACGTGGGGGTCGGCACCATCCGGGCCGACGCCCGGCTGGAAGCGCTGGTGCGCGAGCGGGTCGACCCGCAGCTGGACGCCCACGAGCCGGGGCACAAGATCCTCATGGATCCGGACGTCTTCGAGTCCTGGTTGGGCTCGGAGTTCTCCGCCGAGCCCAAGCGGTTGGCGGCGCTGCTGCTGCCCGAGGTCGCCCCCGGCCAGCCTCTGACGACCCGTCACCTCACCGACGACAACGAGCGCTGGGCCCACCTCAACAAGATCGTCGACCGCCAGCTGGACACCACCTTCTTCACCTGGCAGACCCACCTGGTCCCCGACTACACGCGCTTCTACCAGTCGCTCGCCGCCCTCCGCACCGCCCTGGACTCGATCGACATGGTGCGCCTGCACGGCACCCTCGACGTCGACCCGGACGCCGTCCTCGACCGCACCGCCCACCCGGCACCGTCGAAGGAGACCCGATGAGCACCACGCCCGGCCGCACCCTGCGGGTCTGTGTGATCGGCCTGAGCGGGGCCGGCAAGTCCACCTGCGCCTCGATGATCGAGGAGTTCGCCCGCGCGCGCGGCCTGTCCCACACCCGCGTCAAGCTCGCCCAACCGCTCTACGACCTCCAGGCCGAGGTCTACCGCACCGCCGGCGCCGAACTCGCCGCCGGCGCCCAGGACCAGCTCCTGATGGAGGCGCTGGCCGGCGCCCTGCGCCGGATCCGCCCCGCCTCCCTCGCCGACGACTTCACCCGCCGCCTGGCCGCGACCGACGCCGACCTGGTCATCAACGACGACCTGCGCGATCCGCACGTGGACGCCCCGGCCCTGCGCGCACAGGGCTTCCGCGTGCTGCGCATCGTCTGCGACGAGGGCCTGCGGCAGAAGCGCCTGGCCGAACGCGGCGACCCGACCCGGGCCGACGCCTCGACCCGGGAGCTCGACCGCATCGAGCCGGACGCCGTCCTCGACAACGGTGCGGACCTCGACGCGTACCGCACCGCCGTCCACCAGGTGCTGGAGGGCTGGCTGTGATCCTCAGCGGACCCGAGATCCTGTCCGAGGTGCGGGCCGGCCGCATCCACATCGACGATTTCGACCCCGAGCGCCTGGAGCCCAACAGCTACGGCTTCCGGCTGGCCGAGGACATCCTCTGGTACGACGACGACGTCATCGACTGCTTCACGCCGCCGAAGGCCCGGCACGTCACGATGGGTTCCGACGGCATGGTCCTGGAACCGGGCCGGTTCTACCTCGGCGGCACCATGGAGGCCATGGGCAGCCCGCACTACGCGGCCACCCTCTACGCCTGCCGGTCGGCCTCCACCCTCGGCATCTGGATCCAGTTCTCCGCGCCGCTCGGGCACAGCGGAGCGGTCTTCCCGTGGACGCTGGAGATGAAGGTCGCCCACCCGGTCCGCGTCTACCCGGGCATGCTCATCGGGAAGTTGGCGTTCTGGGCGATGCAGGGCGACGCCGTCGGCTACCTCGGCAAGTACACCGGGTCGTCGTCGGCGGTCGCCTCCCGGTTGAGCCTGGAGGACCCGCGTGTCACAGGGTGACTTGTGCCGGGCCCTGGCCGCCCTGCTGCTCCTGCTGCTCGCCGCGCACCTGGTGGGCCGGCTCTTCGCGAAGTTCCGGCAGCCGCCGGTGATCGGCGAGATCCTCGGCGGCCTGCTCCTCGGCCCCACCCTGCTGGGCCAGCTCGCCCCGCAGGCGGAGCAGTGGCTCTTTCCGCGCCAGGGCCCGGTGGCCACCTGCCTGGAGCTGGTCTACCAACTCGGCATGCTGCTGCTGATGTTCCTCGCCGGCCTGGAGATGCGGACCGTCTTCTCCCGCCGGGACGGCCGCGCCGTCGGACTGATCGCGGTGGTCGGCATGGCGGTGCCGTTCGCGTTCGGCCTGCTGCTGGCCAAGGTCGTCGACCTGTCGGGCCAGCTCGGCCCGGCGCGGAACACCACGGCCCTGACGCTCATCATCGCCTGCGGCATCGCGATCACCAGCATCCCGGTCATCTCGCGGATCATGATGGACCTGGGCCTGATCAACACGCCCTTCGCCCGCGTGATCCTCTCCGTCGCCGCGCTGGAGGACATCGCCCTCAACGTGGTGATCTCCATCGCCGTCGGCATGGTGAGCAGCACCGGGCCGCGCGCCTTCGGCCTCGCCCCCGAGCTGGGGATCACCTCGACCGGCGCCTCCGCGGCCTACCACTCCGTCGCGTCGGTGGCCTTCCTCGGCGTCGTCGCCCTGATCGGACTTCTCGTCCGCCGGCTGGCACCCGGCGGCGGCCCGGGCCCGGTGAACGGACTGGCGGTGCGCGTCGCCGCCGTCCTGGCCGCCGCCGCCCTGTGCAGCTACCTCGGCGTGGCGCCCATGTACGGCGCCTTCGTCGTCGGGCTGATGTCCAGCGTCGGCGGGCGGACGGCGCCGGCGGCCGCGGAAGCCCTGCACAGCGTGCGCGGCTTCGCCACCGGGTTCTTCATCCCGATCTACTTCGCGGTGGTCGGGCTCCGGCTGGACCTGGTGCGCGCGTTCAACCCCGGCTTCACGCTCGCCTTCATCGCGGTGGCCTGCGCGGTGAAGGCGGTCAGCGTCTACCTCGGCGCCCGTCTCGCGCAGCGGCCGGCGGCGGACTCCCGGCACCTCGCGGTGGCCCTGAACGCCCGGGGCGGCCCCGGCATCGTGCTGGCCACGGTCGCCCTCGACGCGCAGATCGTCAACTCCGCTATGTTCACCACACTCGTGCTCACCGCCGTCATCACCTCGCTCCTCGCCGGCTGGTGGCTGGAACGGGCCATCGCACGAGGGCAGTTGACGACCGCACCGGCACCGCTCCCACCAGCACGGCAGCCACAGGAACAAGGAGTCCCGACGTGAGCCACGCATCGACCCCGCGCCCCGTCGTCGCCCTCGTCGACGCCTACTCCACCGCCAGTCACCTCGCCCCGCTCTTCCACGCCCGGGGGTACGACTGCCTGCACGTGCAGAGCATGGCGTCCCCGCCGGCCGCCTTCACCGCGTCCTTCCGACCGGAGGACTTCGTCGGGACGGTCCGGCACGACGGTGACGTCGAGGCGACGCTGCACGCGGTCCGGGCGTACGCGCCGACCGCCCTGCTCGCCGGCGCCGAGATAGGCGTCGAACTCGCCGACGTCCTCAGCGAGGCACTGGGACTGCGCACCAACGGCACCCGCCTGAGCAGCGCCCGGCGGGACAAGTTCCGGATGCAGCAGACCGTCCGGGCCGCCGGCCTGCCCGTCGCCGACCAGCTCCTCGCCACCGACCTCGACGCCCTCCTCGACTGGTACGGGCCCGGCCCCCGCCGGGTCGTCCTCAAGCCGGTGCGCAGCGCCCTCAACGACGGGGTGACCTTCTGCGACGACGTCGACGAGGTCCGCGCCGCCTTCGCCCGCCTCATGGGCATGCAGAGCGCCGTCGGCCAGCGCAACGACGCGGTCCTCGCCCAGGAGTACCTGGTGGGCGCCGAGTACTACGTGAACACCGTCAGCCTCGACGGCAAGCACTACGTCTGCGACCTGTGGAAGACCCAGCACCTCGGCGTCAACGGCGTGCGCGACCTCCTCGGCGGCTCCCAGCTGATGCTCCGCGAGGGCCCCGAGCAGGAGCAACTCGTCGCCTACGCCGGCGCCGTGCTGGACGCCCTCGGGGTGCGCAACGGCCCCGCGCACACCGAACTCAAACTGACCCCGCAGGGCCCCCGGCTCATCGAGACGGGCGCCCGGGTCTGCGGGGCGATGCTGCCGTTGCTGACCCGCGCCGCGCTCGACGAGAGCCAGTTGGAGTGGACGGTGGCGGCCTACGTCGACCCGGCGGACTTCCTGGCCCGCTGGGAGCAGGGCTACGACGTCAAGCGGCACGCCGTCTGCGTGAACATGATCGCGCCGAGCGGCGGAAAGCTCGCCGGCTACCCGCGGTTGGCCGAACTCCAGGCCCTGGAGAGCTACCACGACGTACTGCTGAAGGTCGCGCCCGGCGAGGAGATCTCCCGCACCGTCAACGACATGACCTACCCGATGCTGGTCCACCTCGTCCACGAGGTCGAAGGCACCGTCACCCACGACTACATGACGGCCCGCTACCTCGACGGGGAGGGCTTCTACGATGTCGTCTGACCGCCCGGCACCGACGGTGCTGGCACACCTCAGCGACCTGCACCTGGACGGCGGACCGCGCGCCACCGCACGGACCCGGGCCGTGGTGGCGCACCTGCTGGACCTGCCCGGGACCCTCGACGGCGTGCTGGTCACCGGCGACCTCGCCGACCACGGCACCGACGACGAGTACCGGCTGGCGGCGGAGCTGCTCGCACCCCTGGCCGACCGCCACCCGCTGCTGGTCTGCCCGGGCAACCACGACGCCCGCGAGCCGTTCCGCCGCGTCCTGCTCGGCGCCGGCGAGTCGGGCGACGCACCGGTCAACCAGGTCCGGGACCTCGCCGGCACCCGCGTCGTCCTGTGCGACTCGTCGATCCCCGGGCGCTCCGAGGGCCGACTGGCGCCCGAGACGCTGCGGTGGCTCGACGCGACGTTGGCCGCCGCACCGCGGCTGCCGGCCCTGGTCGCCCTGCACCATCCGCCGGTCGACCTCGGCCTGCCCTACATCGACCGGATCGGCCTGCGCGACGCCGCGGGGCTGGCCGCGGTGCTGGACCGCCACCCGCAGGTGACCGCAGTGCTGTGCGGCCACGCCCACACGGCGGCGGCCACCACCTTCGCGGGCCGGCCGCTGCTGTGCGCCCCCGGCGTGGTCTCGACGGCCCTGCTGCCCTGGGAACAGGAGCCGGGCCAGTCGTGGAAGACCGAGGACGGCGACCCGGCGCTCACCTTCCACCTGCTCCACGAGGGGCGCCTGACCAGTCACCACCGGACCGTCCGCACCGCTTGACCCGGCGCGTGGACGACGGCCGCCCGGCACCGTCCCGCACCACCGCACCAACCCCTCTCCTGGAGACTCGATGCAGCAACCCCGACCGCGCGCCACCGAGGAGCGCCCCCTGCTGGTGCTCGTCTCGACCGGCCCGCACAAGTACCGGGAATACCTCCTGGCGGCCATCAGCACGCGCTACCGCATCCACCTGGTCAACACCTCCGAGCCCAGCTGGGAGTTGCCCTACCTGGCCGGCAGCACGCTGGTGCCCTCCACCGAGCTGGCCGTGGTGTCCGAGGCGGTCGCCGCGGTCGTCGCGCGCGAGCCGGTGCACGGCGTGCTGAGCTGGGACGAGGCCCGGGTCCACCAGGCCGCCGCGATCGCGGCCGGGTTGGGGCTGCCCACCACCCCCGCCGACGCCGTCTGGCGGTGCCGCGACAAGCACCAGAGCCGCACCGCACTGGCCGCCGCCCACCTGCCCCAGCCGTCGTTCGCGCTGGTGGGGACGGCCGCCGAGGCGCTGGCGGCGGCCGAGCGGATCGGCTATCCGGTAGTGGTCAAGCCCCGGGCGGCCGCCGCCAGTTACGGGGTGTCCCTGGTCCGCTCCCCGGAGCAGATGACCGAGTTCTTCGGCTTCGCGGACCGCGCCACGGTGCCGCACATGCCCGACTACGACCAGGGGGTCCTGGTCGAGGAGTACCTCGACGGGCCCGAGGTGAGCGTGGACTCCGTCGTCGTCGGCGGCACGGTCCGCCCGCTCTTCGTCGGCCACAAGCGCACCGGCTACCCGCCCTACTTCGAGGAGACCGGCCACGTGGTCGCGCACCGCGACCCGCTCCTCGCCGACCCGGGCTTCCTCCAGGTCCTCCAGGACACCCACACCGCGCTCGGCTTCACCGACGGCTGGACCCACGCGGAACTCAAGCTCACCCCCGAACCCAAGGTCATCGAGGTCAACGCCCGGCTCGGCGGCGACCTGATCCCCTACCTGGGCAGCCTGGCCTCCGGCATCGACCCGGGGCTGGTCGCCGCCGCCGTGGCGTGCGGCGAGGAACCGGAGATCACCGTGGACCGGGACCTGGTGGCGGCCGTGCGGTTCCTGCACGCCGACCACGACGACACCGTCATCGACAGCGTGGACTTCGACGCCGCCGCCCTGCCGCCCGAGATAGACCGGGCCGTGGTGCTGGTCGGCCCCGGCGACACGGTCTCCCCGCCGCCGCGCGGGCTGCTGACCGGTCGGGTCGCCTACGTCACCGCGGTCGCCCCGACGGCCGAGCGGTGCGAGGCGGCGCTCGACGTGGCGGCCGCGGCCCTGCGCATCGTCGAACGCCACCCCGGTGAGGACCGATGAGCGACGTCACCGAGGCCGAGCCGGCACCCGGCACGGCCGACGCCGGAGTGCTGGCCACCTTCGCCGGCTCGCCGTTCGCGGTGAAGGCCCTGCTGTTCGGCGTCCTGGTCAACAAGCTGGGCGGCTTCCTCCAGGTCTTCCTCGTGCTGTTCATGACCGGCCGCGGCTTCACCGCCGTCCAGGGCGGCACCGCGCTCGGTGTCTACGGCGTCGGCTCGGTGCTCGGCGTGCTCCTGGGCGGGACCCTGAGCGACCGCATCGGGGCCCGCCGGACCATCGTGCTGGGCATGGCCGGCACCGCGGCGCTGCTGGTCGCCGTGCTGCACGTCACGCTGTACCCGCTGCTGCTGGTGTCCGTGGGACTGGCCGGACTGATCAGCCAGGTGTACCGGCCGGCCGCCGCGGCCTACATCGCCGAACTCACCCCCGGCAACCGCCAGGTGATGGTCACCGCGATGTACCGTCTGGCCCTCAACGTCGGCACCACGGCCGCCCCGCTGCTCGGCACGCTGCTGGTGGCGGTCTCCTACGACCTGCTGTTCTACGGGGAGGCCGTCGCGGCCCTCGCCTACGCGGCGGTCGTCCTGGTGGCGCTGCCGCGCACCGTGGCCACCGCACCGCAGGCGCCGCCCACCGGATCCGCGGCCCCCGCACCGCCCAGGGCCACCTACCGCACGGTCCTGCGCGACCGCCGCTACCTCGCCTACCTGGTGGCGGTGCTGCTCAACTCGGCCGTCTACATCCAGTACTTGAGCACCCTGCCGCTGGCCCTGCGCGCGCAGGGCTACAGCACGTTCTGGTACGGGGCGATGGTCGCCGCCAACGGCGCGGTGGTCATCTGCTTCGAGCTGCTGATGACCAAGGTCGTGCAGAGCTGGCGCATCCGCACCGTGCTCACCGTGGGCTTCGTCCTGCTCGGCGCCGGGATGGCCCTCTACGCGCTGCCCGGCGGCCTGGCCATTTTCTTCACCGGCACCCTGCTGTGGACGCTGGCGGAGATCATCGAGGGGCCCACCATGTTCGCCTACCCGGCCGTGGCCGCCCCCGCCCAGGCGGGAGGCCGGTACGTCGGGGCGGCCCACGCCATGTTCGGCATCGGCACCGCCATCGGACCCGTCGTGGGCGTCGCCCTGTGGACCGGCATGGGCCGCGGCGCCTGGCTCCTGCTCGGCGCGGTCTCCGTGCTGGCCCTCCTCCCGGCCTGGTTCGGGGTGGGCCGGCTGGGCGCCGTGGCCTCCCTCAAGGGCGACGCCACCCCCCGGGCCGCGGACGACGGCTGACGCCGCGCCCCCGCGCCCACCGCGGAACGCGTCCACCGACGCGCCCTCCGCCACCCCCGCGCCGGCCCCGCGGAGCACCCTGCCGCCGCCGGCCCCACCTCACCCCACAAGGGAGAACGCCGTGTCACCCACCGCCGCCACCGAGACCGGCACCGCAGCGCCCACGCGGACCGCCACGCCCCGCCGGTTCCTGATGTGCCCGCCCCGCCACTTCGACGTGACCTACTCCATCAACCCGTGGATGCACCCGGGCAAGCCGGTCGACACCGACCTCGCCCTCGCCCAGTGGACCCAACTCACCGAGCTCTACCGAAAGCTGGGGCATACCGTGGAGGTGATCGAGCCGGTCCCCGGACTGCCCGACATGGTCTTCGCGGCGAACGGCGCCACCGTCGTCGACGGCCGGGTGTTCGGGGCCCGGTTCCGGCACGTCGAGCGGACCGCCGAAGGCCCCGCCTACCTCGCGTGGTTCGTCGCCCAGGGCTACACCGACGTCTACTGGCCCGAGCACATCAACGAGGGGGAGGGGGACTACCTGGTCGTGGGGCGGAAGGTGCTGGCCGGCACCGGATTCCGGACGGACCCGCGCGCGCACGCCGAGGCCCAGGAGTTCTTCGGCCTGCCGGTCATCGGCCTGACCCTGGTGAACCCCGAGTTCTACCACCTGGACACCGCGCTCGCGGTGCTCTCCGACGACGAGGTCATGTACTACCCCGAGGCGTTCACCCCGGGCAGCCAGGCGGTGCTGCGGGAGCTGTTCCCCGACGCGATCCGCGCCACCGCCGAGGACGCCGCGGTCTTCGGGCTCAACGCCCTCTCGGACGGCCGGCACGTCCTGCTGCCGGACGCCGCGGTCCACCTCAAGCAGGAACTGAGCGCCCGCGGGTTCCTCCCGATCGGCGTGGAGCTGACCGAACTGCTCAAGGCCGGCGGCAGCGTGAAGTGCTGCACCCTGGAACTCCGCCCGGCGCGCTGACCGGCCGCGCGCCGCAGCCCCGTGCACCCCGCTCGGGAGCCGCACGGGGCTCCGGCGCGCACCGCGGACGCCGACGCCGACGCGCCCTCGGCGGTGACCGAAATTCTCCCCACGCGCCGGCACCGGCGCGGCCGGTACGCGCACCGGAACCGTCCGTCGGCTGCCGTGCCCTCACCCGTGGCACGGTCGCGACGACGGACCGGGGGAGCCGCTGCGCAGGGCGGTGCGGGTGCGCGGCGGGGCGTGGTCGGGCCGAGCACTCGTTTTCCGCCCTATTCGTGCACGGCCAACAGATATCCGGCCTGAAAGCGACTTTCCGCACCCAGTGCGGCCATGATTTCCGCCACGTGTCTCCGGCAGGTGCGCACCGACATGCCCAACCGCCGGGCGACCGCCGCATCCGTCAACCCGGAGGTGAGCAGCCGAATGATGGCCTCCTTCACGTCATGGGTGATTTCCGGTTGGGTATCGGCATCGACCGTGAACGGCACGGCGGTCAACCACATGCGCTCGTACACCTCGGTGATGAAGTCCACGACGTACGGATCCCGGACGAGCACCGCGGCGTCCTGATTCTGCGGAACCCCGAACACCGCGCATTCCCGGTCGAACACCAGAAAGCGCATGAACTGGTCGTCCAGGGTGCGCACCTGCGCGCCGAGCCGGGTCACCTGCTCCACGTACGACTGCGTCCCCAGGCTCGACCGGGCCGTGTGCTGGTAGAGCATGCGCATCGTGACGCCCCTGCGCAGCGTGTCGTAGTCGCGGGGGGCCGCTTCCACGAGGACGTCCTCGCGGCGGCCGCCGCCCGGCTGTGCGGTGAGGATCTCCCGCTTGGCCCGGGCCGAGAGTTCGGCGATCGTCCGCCGCACGTCGGCGAGGTCCTCGATCAGCTCGATCTGCCCGCCGCCGCGGGCCTGGGCGTCGAAGGTCGAGGCGAAGGACATCATGCGTCGCCGGGCCCGTTCGATCTGGAGGCGCCGGGTGTGCAACTCGTGTTCCAGCGGCCCGATGACCCGGCTCACCGCTTCGTGCGGGGAGACCGCGACCCAGCCCTGGTTCGGCCCGTTCCGCAGCAATCCCAGTGCGGTGAGTTCGGTGAGTGCGGCCGTCGTTTCGGTCAGGGGAACGCCGAGTTCGGTGGCTATTTCCGCGGCGTCGGTTTCCTCGCCGAATGGGCCGCACACGGCGCCGTAAACTAATTGCAGAAATGCGTCATCGGGTGAATTCTGCCCAACCTGCGGCGTGGCGTTCATCATTCCCCTTTCGTGAGCGCGGCAACGGTCCACCAGGCGGCCTTGTGCGGCCTCCCCTGGGGATGCGGACCTCGTTGTTCCGCGGCAGTGGTCAGGGTAAGCGATCATGTTCGGCGGCGATCGGGGTGATTCTGGCCGAGATGCGTCGGTGTTCCGCGCGACCGGTATCGCCACTCGCCCCCCTCCCGTCGCGCACCGGTACCGGGATGTCCAAAGGTTACGGATTTCCCAACGCCCCTATAGGGAGAGGAAGTTAAGCCGGCTTTTCGGCGGCCTGCGGGTGCGCCGTCGGCACCGGTCGCCGCGAGCGGTGCGAGGTGGCGTCCCGGCCGCCCCCGACGGCACGTACGATCGGCTGCCCCGCCCCCGCCCCGCCTGGAGTCCGTCCGGTGACCGCCGTCCTCCCGCCGCCCCGTACCGTCGCCGGTCTGCTGCCCGTCGGGCGCAGGTCCCGCACCGAGGACGGGGAGCGGCTGCACGCGCTGCTGTGGGTCGCCGGTCCGGGCTGGCGGATGATCAGCACCGCCGTGCTGGGCGGCGGCCTCGGCGAACGCGCCTGGGTCCTCAACGCCCAGGTCACCCACGGCTACCGCCGCACCGACCCGGACCGCCACCTCGCCGAACTGGCCCGCGACGCGGGGGTGCGGGGCACCGGCGTGGGGCTGCTGACGGCCGCCGACGTCACCCGGCACGGCCAGGCGGCGGACGGCGGCGTCGAGGCCGTCGCGACCGCCGGCATCACGGTCCGCGGTTGGGCCGCGGTACCGGCCGGCAGCGCCCCCGCCCCGGCGGGACCCGGCACGATCAACATCGTGGTCGCGCTGCCCGTGCCGCTGACGGACGCCGCCCTGGTCAACGCCGTGGCCACCGCCACCGAAGCCAAGGTCCAGGCCCTGCTGGAGGCCGGCCACGACTGTTCGGGCACCCCCACCGACGCGGTGTGCGTCGCCGCCCGCACCCCGCGCCCCGGACAGCAGTTGCACGCCTTCGCCGGGCCGCGCTCGGTGTGGGGGGCGCGGCTGGCCCGGGCCGTCCACCGCGCCGTCGGCGGCGCCCTCCCGTCGTCCTGACCCGGGCGAGGGGCCGCCCGTCCGTCACAGGCGGACGACGACCAGGGCGACGTCGTCCCGGGCGCCGCCGGACACGCCCAGCCGCGCGAGCAGGGCATCGGCCAGCCGTTGCGGGCCGAGTCGGCTCAGGGTGGACAGCGCCGCGGTGAGCCGGTCCAGGCCGGTGTCGATGTCCTCGTCCCGGCGCTCGACCAGGCCGTCGGTGTAGAGCACCAGGGTGTCGCCGCGGTGGTACGGGGTGCCGGCCTGCGGACGCGGCACGTGCTCGGGCCGGGCCCCCAACGGCGGGTCGGTGGCCTGGTCCAGCAGTCGGCAGGCGCCGTCCGCGCCGACGAGTACGGGCGGCGGGTGGCCGGCGCTGGAGTAGATGATCAGCTTCGAGCGGGCGTCGATCAGGACGGTGACCGCGGTGGTCGCCAGCGCCCCGTCCACCGAGCGGGCGTACAGGCCCAGCACCTCCAGCGCCTGCGCCGGCCCGGTCACCGCCCGGCTGGCCGCGGACAGCGCGCTGCGCAGCATGCCCATGACGGTGGCGGCCTCCAGGCCGTGGCCGACCACGTCGCCGACGGCGACCGCGAAGCGACCGTCGGCCAGGTCGACGGCGTCGTACCAGTCGCCGCAGACGTTCAGCGAGCCCACCGCCGGCAGGTAGCGCACCGCGACGTCCGCGTGCCGGGCCAGGTCGGGGGAGTGCAGCATCGCCTCCTGGAGGGTGACCGCGACCTGCCGCTCGCGGGCGTGCGCGGCCCGCAGCTCGTCGTTGAGCCGTTGGAGTTCGCGGGCCCGCACGTACAGCTCGGCCTCCATGCTCTGCGCCCGCTGGGCCAGGGGGCCGCCGTGGAAGCGGCGGGTGCGCACGAAGTCGGTGACGTCCTCGACCCGGTGGATGACGTAGGCCACCTCCCCGTCCGGCCCGTGGACCGGCGTGTTGATCGGGGACCACCAGCGCTCCTCGAAGTCCCCCGGCCGGTGGACCACCGGGATGTCGTAGCGCTGCACCGGCATGGTGTCCGCCCGGCCGGACTCCAGCACCCGGGCGAGCGAGGCGCCCAGGTTGCGGACCCCGTCGGCCATGCTGTCCGCGGGGTTGTCCGGGAACGCGACGAACAGGTGCTGCCCCACCAGCTGCTCGGGCGTGCGGCCGGTGGCCTGGCAGTACGCGTCGTTGACGTCCACGACGACCAGGTCCGTCCCCAGCACCAGGTACGGACTCGGCGTCGCGGCGAACAGCGCCCGGTAGTCGAGTTCCGGCTTCACGTGCGCGCCTCCTGCAAGGGCCGCCCCCTCTCAGCAACCACGCTACGCACCACCGCCCCGCCCCGCCCGGCTACGCCCGGGTCGGGCCAGGTGCGGCGTGCGGCCACCGGCCGTCACCCCGCGCCGCGGTCGGGCTGCCCCGCCGCAGGTCCGGCCCCGCCGACGCGGCCGACCCGCGCCCACGGATCGCCGGCGCCCGGCTCGTCGACGCCGTGTGAAGATGCTCGGCAGTCACCAGGAAAGGGCGACGATGGACCTCCTTCAGCTGCGCTACTTCCAGGTCGTGGCCCGCTACGAGCACATCAGCCGGGCCGCGGCGGAACTCCGGGTCGCGCAGCCCTCGCTCAGCCGCGTCATCGCCCGCCTCGAAGCCGAGTTGGGCACCCCGCTCTTCGACCGACGGGGCCGCCGGATCCGGCTCAACGCGTACGGCGTGACGTTCCTGCGGTACGTCGAGCGCGGGCTCGGCGCACTCGACGACGGGCGGCGTGCGGTGCGCGACGCCCGCGACCAGGTGCTGGGCCGGGTCGCCATCGCCGCCGAGACTCTGCTGACCCTCAGCCACCTCCTGGGCAACTTCCGTGCCGCGCACCCGCGCGCCGACGTGCTGCTCTACCAGGCGACCGCGCCGGAGATGGAGCGCCGACTGCGCGCCAGGGAGGTCGACTTCTGCCTCGCCTCCCAGCCGCTGACCGGCCCGAACCTGCGCAGCGTCGAACTGGTGCGGGAGGAGGTGCTGCTCGCCGTGCCGCTCGGGCACCGGTTGGCCGGCCGGGAGCGCGTGACCGTCGCCGAGATCGTCGACGAGCCGTTCGTCACCACCCGCGTCGGCACCTGGACGCGCGCCCTGCTGGAGCGGCTGTTCGCCGCCGAGGGCCGCACCCCGGTCCTGTCCTGCGAGGGCGACGAACAGGGCGCCACCGGGGACCTGATCGGCGCCGGCCTGGGCATCGGCCTCGTCCCGGAGATGTCCCGCCGCCTCGTGGCGCGCGTGCCCGCCGTCTGGCTGCGCCTCGACGCCCCCGATTGCCACCGGGTCCTGAGCCTGGTCTGGGACGAGGACGCCTACGTGTCCGCGGCCGCCCTGACGTTCCGGGAGTTCGTCACCGGCCGGCCCTTCGCGTCGCACGGGCTCCCGGGCGCGCCCCAGCGGTCGGGCGACGGGTGCCCCGCGGCGGAGGGGGCCGACGGTCGGCCGGACGGCGTAGCGCCGTGCGGCGGCGGCGTGTGACGCGCCGTTCCGTCCCGTCCGGTGGCTACATTTTGGCTCCGAACGGTCCCGCGTCCGCCGCGTGGGGCCGGTGCGCGCCGCCGATGGAGGAGGGGTCCGTGCTGGGCCAGCGTTCCGTTGAGGAGACCGGCAGACTGGTCGAGGTGAAGCTCGGCGGCCGCCCGGTGCACCACGAGCAGATGGCGTTGGTCGCCGGCATCCACCGCGCGGCCGCGGCCGTGCGGCAGCACGTCGAGAACTCCGTGCTGCGCGGCCCGGACCTGACGTGGACCGCGTTCGTGGTGCTCTGGGTGGTGTGGGTGCGCGGCGAGTCGGAGACCCGGCACGTCGCCGAGGAGGCCGGGATCTCCAAGGGCACGCTCACCGGCGTCGTGCGGACGTTGGAGTCCCGCGGGCTGCTGCGGCGCGCCGGCCACCCCGCGGACGGCCGGCTGGTGTTGCTCCGGCTGACGGCCGACGGCGAGGCCCTGATGGGTCGGGTGGTGCCCGAGTTCAACGCCGAGGAGGCGTTCGTCACCGGGCAGCTCGACGACGCGGAGTGCCGGTGCGCGGCGGAGCTGCTGCGCCGGGTCGTGGGGCAGGTCGAGGGCCACGGAGCGGAACGGCGGTCGAGCCTGCTCGGCGGGGCCGAACCGGCGCCGCGGCGTAGTGGCCGGCGCCGGTCGAAGGGGTGAGCTGCCCGCTGCGGCCCGCGGGGGCGGTGGCGTCAGGGGGCGGCGACGTCGGGGGTGTGGCCGAAGGCGTCGAGCAGGCCGGGGACGCCGCCCGCGCGAAACGCCGCCAGCATGCGGTCGGCGGGGGTCTCGCGCCGGGCCAGGCGGGTGAAGAGCGGGGCCAGGTAGGTCTCCTCCCCGGCGCCGCGGGCGCGCAGGCCGTCGGCGGCGAGTTCCAGCAGTTCCCGCATCCGGGCCAGTGAATCGGCGTCCTCCGCGTCGAGGCCGTGGGTGCTGGCCCGGATCCACAGGGCGCGCCAGTCCTCCCACGCGACCTTGTGCAGCAACGCCTCGGCGTCGTCGAGGCGTTCCACGAGCCCGAGGGTGAGGGCCGCGGCCACGCCCTCCTCGCCCGGTGGGGCGACGCCGCTGGTGCGGTTCTCCACGTAGCAGTTGACCGCGTGCTCCTCGAAGTACGGCCCGAGCCGGCCCCGGGTGAGGGCGGTGCGGACGGCGTCGAGGTCGGTGCGCGCGTCGAAGCCGTAGTGCAACTTGGCGGCCGGCCAGCCGTATTGGTGGATGCGGTCGAGCATCTGCCGTTCGGGCGCGATCATGATCCGTTCGCCGTCGACCCGTCGGGCCGGCACCGGCTCCGGGGACATCAGGAAGTCCCGGAACGAGCTGCCGCCGAGCACCTCGCAGCCGCTGGACTTGCCGTGGGTGAGGAAGTAGAGGCGGGACGCCCAGAAGTGTTCGAGGTACGCCCCGACGTCCGGGTAGGGGGTCGGCGGAATGCCGTTGGAGGTGTAGCGGGCTTCCTCGGCCGGCACCTTCCCGCTCCGCTCGTGCCACACCCAGTTGCGGGTCTCCTTCCACGGCTGGATCCGCCCCCGCGCGATCGGCGAGCCGGCCGTGAGGGCGGTGAAGACCCCCGCGAAGCCGCTGAGCACGTTCACCGCCCGCGCCGCCTCGTCCGGTGCGACGTCGACCGCCACCTGGTGGGAGGCGATCGGGACGAACCAGTGGTGGTAGTGCCAGCGGCGGGCCAGCAGCAGGTACCAGTCCTTGCGGGTCTTGCGGGCGGCGTCGAACCAGGTGCGCGGCTGGATGCCGGCGCCGAGCACGGTGTGGCCGAGGGGGTCGAGGAGCCGGTGCAGGTCGCGCAGGATCGCGTGGGCGTCGGCCACGGCCCGGCCGATGGTCTCCGCGGGGGCCAGGGACAGTTCCACCGTGCAGATGCCGGTGTCGGTGTCCACCTGGTCGACGTACGCCCCGTTGGGGCGGGTCACGCCGAGGGTGACGCCGGTGACCTCCTCCCGGGCCAGGGACCACCCGGGGTGACGGGCGACGAAGGCGGGCCACAGGCGCGCCGCCGTAGCGCGGTCCATGCCGCGGCCGGTGGCCCGGGCCACGACCGGGAACTCGAGTTCCAACCCGATGCGGCGGCGGGGCGCGGGGGCCGTGGCCCGGCCCCGGTCGGCGGTCGGCCGGCTCATCCGCGCCGCCGCGCGTCGAGGGCGCGGCAGGGCCGCGGGAAGGCGCAACTGCCTTTCTTCTCAGCAGAGTTGACGTGACGGCTCGGGGGTGCGTCGGGGGTGCGGATGCGGCTGTGGCGCGGTAACGGTGGGGTGGCGGGGTGCGGTGCGGTGGGCGGCGGCACGTGGGGCATGGGCTGGCATACCTTTCCTCGCCTGATGACGTGCTCGACGGTGCGGCCGGGGCCGTTCGCCCGGAGTGCGGGGCGCGTCGCGGAGCGGCTGGCGCCGGGGCGGTTGATTCATGTTCCGGGTGCGCCCGTCGCAAACCTGAGCGACGATCCCATGCACCGCATCGGGCCATCGCGGGCGGTGGCGTGCCCCGTTGGGGCCGGGGCGGGGGACGGAAAACGCTGGACAGCCGACCCTCTGACTGCAAATCTATTCCACATGACGCATGATTATTCCATCGAGGGTGCGGCGCCGGAGTGGCCGACCGGCTTTCGCGCGTACACCGGTCACGGGGGACTGCGGGACCAGGGCGACGACGTCTCGATCGTGGCCTCCGACCGGCCGGCCGTCAGCGCCGCCATGTTCACCAAGAGCCTCTTTGCCGGACCCGCGGTGGTCCTCAGCCGCGCCCACGCCGCCGAGCAGCGGCTGCGCGCCGTGGTCACCCTGGCGCAGAACGCCAACGTCGCCACCGGCCGGCAGGGCGCCGAGCACGCCGCCGAAGTGGTCGGCCGGGTCGCCGGCATCCTCGGCCTCGCCGCGGACGAGGTGCTCATCGGGTCCACCGGTGTGATCGGGCGCCCGCTGCCCATGGACACCATCCGGGCGCACTTCGACGGGGCCGCGCGGCGTGGACCCGACGCCTTCACCGCGGCGCCGCTGGACGTGGCGTGGGCCATGATGACCACCGACACCCGCCCGAAGACCGCCGTCCGCACGGTCGGCGCCGCCCGGCTCGTCGGCGTCGCCAAGGGCGTCGGCATGCTGGAGCCGAACATGGCGACGATGCTGGCCTACGTCGTCACCGACGCCGAACTCGCCGCGGCGGACCTGGACCGGGCGCTGCGGACCGCCGTCGACGCGACGTTCAACTGCCTGAGCGTGGACACCGACACCTCCACCTCCGACACCGTCGCGGTGCTCGCCAACGGCGCGGCCGGACCCGTCGATCCGGCGGAGTTCGCCGCCGCCCTCGCCGACCTCTGCCTGGACCTGACCCGGCAGCTCGCCAGCGACGGCGAGGGCGCCACCAAGCTCCTGCGGGTCACCGTCACCGAGGCGCGCGATGCCGCGCAGGCCAAGCGCATCGCCAAGAGCGTCGTCAACTCGCCCCTGGTCAAGACCGCCGTCTACGGCGCGGACCCCAACTGGGGACGGGTCCTGATGGCCGTCGGCAAGAACACCGACGACCGCGACATCGCACCGCACCGCGTCACCGTCGCCTTCGGCGGCACCGAGGTCTACCCGACCGAGCCGACCCCGGAACTGCTCGCGGACCTCACCGCCGCGCTGCGCCGCAGCGAGGTCGACCTCGCCGTCACCCTCGGCATCGGCGACGGTGCGGCGACCGTGTTCGGCTGCGACCTGTCCCCCGGCTATGTCCGGATCAACGCGGACTACACGACGTGAACCGGCCGGCCCACGGCCCCGGCCCCTTGCTGGTCGTCCCGCAGTGGCAGGGGTCGGCGGCCGGCGCGCCGCAGCGGGTGGCGGCCGGCGCACACCGCCTGGGCGCCCTGCTGCCCGCGACCCGCCGCACCGTCGTGCCGATCAGCCCGCACCCCGGCCGCACCGAGGACGGGGTGCGTCATCTCGACGTCCTGGCCGCCTCGTTGCGCGCCACCCGGGCGGCGCTGGCGGGGTGGGGCGAGGGGCCGCTGCGCACGGTCGGCGGGGACTGCGGCGTCGAACTCGCGCCCGTGTCGCACGCCGTCGCCCGCCACGGCGCGGACCTCGCCGTCGTCTGGTGCGACGCCCATGCCGACCTCAACACCCCGGCGAGTTCGCCCTCCGGGGGCTTCCACGGGATGGTGCTGCGCACCCTGTTGGGGCAGGGCCCGGCGGCGCTGCTGCCCCCGCCGGGCGGGCGCCTCGACGCCCGGCGGCTGGTCCTCGCCGGGGTGCGCGCGCTCGACGCCGAGGAGCGCCGGTTCCTCGCCGCCGCGGGCGTGCCGGCGCTGTCGGTCGCCGCGCTCGACGACCCGGACCGGCTGCTCGCCGCGGTGGCCGCCACCGGCGCCCGGCACGTCTACGTCCATCTGGACCTGGACGTGCTGGACCCCGGCCACTTCGCGGGACTGTCCTGCCCGGAGCCGGCGGGCCTGCACTCCGAGAAGCTGGCCGACGCCCTGACGGCGCTCGCCGGGAGCTTCGCGCTCGCCGGGGTCGGCGTCACCGAGTACGCGCCGACCGCGGCCGGTCCCGCGGCGGCGGAACCGGCCGTCGAGGAGGGCGTGTTGCGCAGGCTGTTCGCCGGTCCGGCCTTCCGGTAGGGCGCCGGTGCGCGAGGCGGGCCCGGTCAGGCGTCGAGCGGCTGCCAGACGGGCCCGTCGCCGTCCGCCCGGACCCGCCCGAAGACCACGTCGGCGAAGTGGATGCCGAAACCGACGGTGTCCGGCTCCTGGAGTTCCGCGATCAGGCGGCGGCGGGCGGCGACGGCCGCCGCGGGGGCGTGGTCGGGGGCCGCGCGCCACTGTGGGTGGCCGATCTGGATCGGCGAGTGCAGGGCGTCGCCGAAGGCGAGCAACCGCCGCCCGCCCGCGGTGATTTCGTAGCCGGCGTGCCCGGGCGTGTGGCCGTCGAAGAGGCGGATCCGCACGCCGGGGAAGACCTCCGCGCCGTCCGCCACGGTCCGGACGCGGGGCGCCAGTGCGGCGAGGACCTCCGGGCCGTTGCCGTGCGCCACCACCAGGTCGCGGTCGGCCCACTCGGGCTCGGCGACCAGGTAGTCGGCGTGCGCGAAGGCGGGGCGGTCGCTGCCAGGGGCGGGGTGCCAGGCCCAGCCGACGTGGTCGGGGTGGAGGTGGGTGAAGGCCACCGCCTCGATGTCGGCCGGCGTGCGGCCGAGGGCGGCGAGGTTGTCCAGCAGCGCGCCGCCGTGCAGGGCGCCGTGGGCGTTGCCCGGTTCGGCCGGGAACGACAGCGGCCCGACGCCGGCGTCGATCAGCAGCGCCCGCTCGCCGTGCTCCACCAGGAGGCCGCCGACGCCCGCCACCAGGTTCCCGGTCGCGTCCAGGTACTCGGGGTGCGCGGCCCAGGTCGCGTCCGTGGTGTCCGGCAGCCAGCGGCGCGGGAGCAGCTGCGCCGCGCCGTCCGGCACGTACGTGACGGTGGTCGCGCCGAGCCGTAGGGATCGGCGGACGGCCGGTCGGCGCAGTCGTTCGTCGGCGCGGGGTGCGGGAGTGCTCATGGTCGCGGTCCTTCCCGAGGGCGTGCGGGGCAGGGGTGTCGCGGCGCTCCGCACTGCGGCGGGGCGCCGGTGCCGCACCGGAGCGGGGCGGCACCGCCACCATAAGCATCAAGTTTGAATCATTCAAGCTCGGATTATTTAGGCTAGCGGTAGTGGGTAGGATGGCCCCATGACGACGAACCCGGAAGAACAGGCCCTCGCGGAGCGCCAGCTGTGCGGCCTGGTGAACGGGTTGGCCCAGCAGATCGCCGACCACGTCCGCCGGCGCGCGGCCACGCTGGGCCTCACCGCCCCCCAGGCCACCGCGCTGCGCGAACTGGCCGGGCCGTCGACGATGCGGGAACTCGCCGAGCGGATGAGCTGCGAGCCCTCCAACGCCACGTTCGTCGTCGACAAGCTGGAGAAGCAGCAGCTGATCGAGCGTCGCCCGCACCCCACCGACCGCCGCGCCAAGCAGCTCGTCCTCACCCCGCAGGGCGTCGAACTCCGCGAGCGGCTGCTCGCGCTCCTCGAAGCGGAATCCCCGCTCGCCGGCCTCGATGACGAGGAACGGGCCACGTTGCAGGGCCTGTTGGTGCGAGCGGTGGCGCATCCCGCGAAGGGCGCGCCGCCGGCGCGGGGATGACGCGCGGGCGGTCACCGTGCGGGCGCGGCGCCTGTCGTGCGCCGCGCCGCACCGCCCTCAGGCCCACTCGACGAGTTGCAGCACCACGCCGTTCGGGTCGGTGACCTGGAACAGCCGCTCGCCCCAGGGCTCTTCGCGCAGCGGCATGGTGATCGGCACCCCGGCCCGGCGCAGGCGCTCCTCGTGGCCCACGAGATCGGTGACGGTGAAGGCGAGGATCAGGCCGCCGGCCCGCTGGTCGCGCTGCGCGACGGGCAGTACCTCGGTGCCCCGCTGCAACAGCACGAGGTCGACGCCGGCCGTGTCGTGGGCCAGTTTGGCGAAGCCGTCGGCGGCCGCGACCTGCGTGTAGCCGAAGTGCGCGGTCAGGAAGTCGCGGGAGGCGGCCACCTCGTCGACGGTCAACGAGACGGTGGAAGCGGTGATGTTGATGGGGTCTCCTCGGGGGTGGGGCGGCGCCGTGCACCGAAAAAATTACGACGGGCGTAAATTTAGAATGAGGGCATGGAGGGGTCAAGGGGCTTTTTACGTCGGGGGTAAAGTCGTGTCATGGATGTCGAGCCCCCCTTGGGCCTCCGCGAGGCCAAGAAGCAGGAGACCAGGCAACTGATCTCCGACCACGCCACCCGCCTCTTCCAGCGGCAGGGCTTCGAGGCGACGACGATCACGGAGATCGCCACCGCCGCCCGGGTGGCGAAGAAGACGGTCACCAACTACTTCGCGCGCAAGGAGGACCTGGCCCTCGACCACCACGAGGAGTTCACCGCGAGCCTCGCCCGCGCCGTGGACGCCCGGAAGCCGGGGGAGTCCGCGCTCGCCGCGGTGCGCCGCGCCTTCGACACCGCCCTACGGGAACGCGACCCCGTCGCGGGGTTCGCCGGGCCGGCCTTCGCCCGCATGGTCGCCGACAGCCCCACCCTCACGGCCCGGCTGCGGGAACTGCACGAGCAGCGGGAACACGCGCTGGCCGAAGCGCTCGCCGCGGCCACCGGCGCACCGGCGGACGACGTCCTGCCCCGCGCCGCGGCCGCCCAACTGGCCTCCGCACTGCGCCTGTTGTTCGTTCGCATCCAGGAACGCACGCTGGCCGGCGCCACCGACACCGAGATCGCCACGACATTCGGCGCCGAGGCCGAGCGGGTCTTCGACCAGCTCGAACCGGCCTTGGGACGGTACGCGGTCCGGTAGTTCCGCGGGCCGGCCGCCGCGCCCCGGGGCGCGGGTCGCGGCGGCCGGCGCGACGCGTCAGAGCCGGTCGAGGAGCGCGTTCAGCTCGGCGACCTCGGCGGCCTGGGTGCGGACGACGTCGTCGGCGAGCTTCTTCGCGGTGGCGTTCCGGCCGCGCCGCTGCTCGTCCTTGGCCATGTCGATCGCGCCCTTGTGGTGGTCGATCATCATCGTCGCGAACGTGCGGTCGAACGCGCGGCCCTTGGCGGCCCCCAGCGCCTTCATGTCCTCGTCGGACATCATCCCGGCCATGCCGGAGCCGTGCCCGCCGGCCCCGGACCCGTGGTCCATGGAGCCGGAGCCGTGGTCCATGCCCGGCATGGCACCCGCGGACTCGGGCTTGCCCCACGCCGTCAACCAGGCGCGCATCCGCTGGATCTCGGGGTCCTGCGCCTGCTTGATCGCCGCGACCAGCTTCTTGATCCCCGGGTCGGCGGCGCGGCCCTCGGCGAGCCGGGCCATCTCCAGGGCCTGCTGGTGGTGCGGGATCATCATCTGGGCGAACATCACGTCCGTGTCGCCCACGGGCCCCGGCGCGGGGTTGCCGCCGGCGGTGGCGGACGGGGTGCCGCCGTGGCCCGCGGTGCCCTGGTGGTCGGCTCCGGTGGCGCCGCCGCAGGCGGCGAGGAGCAGGGCCGCGGTGGCGGCGAGTGCGGTGAGGACGAGTCGGCGGGCCCCGGGACGGGTGCTCCGGCGGGTCGGGCGGTCGGTGCGCTGCTGCGCGGTCATGTCGATACCTCGTGCTGTCTGTGCGGTGGATTCCTCGGACGAACGCGGGGGCGTGCGGGCGGCGCGGGGCGCCCGCGGCGGCGTTCGGCCTAGATCCGCAGGATCGACAGCTGGGCGAGGTCCGGGGGCCGCGGCGGGGGACGGGGCCGCAGCCGGGCGAGCATGCCGGCGCGCGGCGGGACCGGCCCGTCCGCCCGGCGGCGCAGCGCCCCGAGCAGCAGGGCGGCCAGGGCCCAACTCCCCAGGACGGCCAGGCACAGCGACGTCATGTCCATCCCCGCGCCGGGCCCGTGCGAGGCGGACCCGGCGCCGGGGTGCGCGGTGGCCGGCCGGTGGCCGGCGGCCGGCCCGGTGGCCGTGGCCGCGCCGTGGCCCGGGGCCGGGTGGATGCGGGCGGCGGCGCCGTGCGCGGCGGTCCCCGCCGGGGCGTCCGGCGTACCGGAGTGGCCCGTGGGGTGGCCCAGGGTGTGCATCGCGAAGACGCCCAGGGCGAGCACGGCGACCAGCAGCAGGTGCCCCCAGGCACCGGCCGCCCGCATCCGCCGGTTCGTCCGCATCTCCTCGACCTCCCGGACCCGAGGGTAGGGCAGGCCGCGCCCGGCACACCCCCGCCCCCTTTGCCCGGGAGTCACTCGCCGGCCGCCCGGAACCCGCGCAGCCGCAGGCTGTTGCCGACGACGAAGACCGAGGAGAAGGCCATCGCGGCCCCCGCGATCATCGGGTTGAGCAGCCCGGTCGCGGCCAGCGGCAGCGCCGCGACGTTGTACGCGAAGGCCCAGAAGAGGTTGGACTTGATGGTCCCCAGGGTGCGGCGGGAGAGCCGGATGGCGTCGGCCGCGGCCCGCAGGTCACCCCGGACGAGGGTGAGGTCACCGGCCTCGATGGCGGCGTCGGTCCCGGTGCCCATGGCCAGCCCGAGGTCCGCCCGGGCCAGCGCCGCCGCGTCGTTGACGCCGTCGCCGACCATCGCCACGGTCCTGCCCTCCTGTTGGAGGCGCTGGACCACCTCGACCTTGTCCTGCGGCAGCACCTCGGCGATCACCTGGTCCGCGTCGATGCCGACCTCCGCCGCGACGGAGCGGGCCACCGCCGCGTTGTCGCCGGTCAGCAGCACCGGCGTCAGGCCGAGCGCACGCAGCCGGCGAACGGCCTCCGGGCTGCTCTCCTTGACGGCGTCGGCGACCTCCAGCACGGCCCGCGCCGCGCCGTCCCACGCCACCGCGATCGCGGTCCGCCCGTTCGCCTCGGCCGCCGCCTTGGCGCGGGCCAGCTCGTCCGGGAGCGGGATCGCCCACGCGGCCAGCAGCTGTTCCCGGCCGACCAGCACGGCGTGCCCGTCGACGACGCCCTGGACGCCGAGCCCGGCGACGTCGGCGAAGTCCTCCGGCACCGGCAGGGTGCCCACCCGCGCGCTCGCGCCCGCCGCCACGGCCCGCGCGATCGGGTGTTCCGAGGAGTGCTCCAACGCGCCGGCCAGCCGCAGCACTTCGGCCTCGTCGGTACCCGCCGCGGTGCGCGTGGCCAGCAGGGTCATCCGCCCGGTGGTCACGGTGCCGGTCTTGTCCAGGACGACGGTGTCGACCTTGCGGGTGCTCTCCAGGACCTCCGGCCCCTTGATGAGGATGCCGAGCTGCGCGCCCCGGCCGGTGCCGACCATCAACGCGGTCGGCGTGGCGAGCCCCAGCGCGCACGGGCAGGCGATGATCAGCACCGCGACCGCGGCGGTGAAGGCGGCGGTGAGGCCGGCTCCGCTGCCGATCCAGAAGGCGAGGGTGGCCAGGGCGAGCGCGATGACGACGGGGACGAAGACCGCGGAGATCCGGTCGGCGAGCCGCTGGGCCGCCGCCTTGCCGTTCTGCGCGTCCGCCACCAGCTTCGCCATCCGGGCCAGTTGGGTGTCGGCGCCGATGCGGGTGGCCTCGACGACCAGCCGGCCGCCGACGTTGAGGGTGGCACCGGTGACGCCGTCGCCGGCCGCGACCTCCACCGGCACCGATTCGCCGGTCAGCATCGAGGCGTCCACGGCGGAGGCGCCGTCCACCACCGTGCCGTCCGTCGCGATCTTCTCGCCCGGGCGGACCAGGAACCGGTCGCCGACGCTCAACCGCCCGATCGGCACGGTCTCCTCGCGGTCGCCGCGCAGTACGGTGACGTCCTTGGCGCCCAGTTCCAGCAGCGCCTTGAGTGCCGCGCCGGCCTGCCGCTTGGCGCGGGCCTCGAAGTACCGGCCGGCCAGGACGAAGGCGGTGACGCCGGCCGCCGCCTCCAGGTAGATGTTCCCCGAGCCGTCAGTGCGGGCGAGGGTCAGCTCGAACGGGTGGGTCATGCCGGGCATGCCGGCCGTGCCGAAGAACAGTGCCCACAGCGACCACAGGAACGCGGCGGAGGTGCCGACCGAGATCAGGGTGTCCATGGTGGCCGCGCCGTGCCGGGCGTTGGTCCACGCGGCGCGGTGGAACGGCCAGGCGGCGTAGGTGACGACCGGTGCGGTCAAGGTCAGCGACAGCCACTGCCAGTACGTGAACTGCAACGCCGGCGCCATGGCCAGCACGATCACCGGGACGGCCAGCACCACCGCGGTCACGAGCCGCTGCCGCAGCGGCCGCAGCGGGTCGGCCTCCGCGGTGCCGCCCGCGGCGTCCCCGGTGCGGTCCGCCGTGCCGGCCTCGCCGGCGGGGACGAGCGGCGCGGGCTCCCGTGCGGTGTACCCGGTGGCCTCGACCGTGGCGATGAGATCCCGGACCGACACGTCGTCCCGGAAGGTGACCTTCGCCTGCTCGGTGGCGTAGTTGACGGTGGCCTCGACCCCGTCCATCCGGTTGAGCTTCTTCTCGATCCGGGCCGCGCAGGACGCGCAGGTCATGCCGCCGATGGCGAGTTCGACCTCGGCGGCGCCGGGACTGGTGGTGGTCATGTCTGCTCCTCGCAGCTCACGGAAAGGGGGGTGCGGACGTGCGGGCCGGTGAGGGGGCCGAGCCCCCGCAGTTCCATACCCTAGGGGGGTATGGAAGGCATGGCTCCATGTATACCCCCCACCCGTATCCAGGGCAAGCGCTCCGAGCGAATTCTCTGAATACCCCATGGGGGTATGGAGTGCGCGATGTGGTCGGCCGCGGTGCCGGCGGTACTCGCCACCGGCGGCCCGCGGGGAGGGGTGGCGTCAGGTGCGCCGGACGCCCCGGCCTTGACCTTTTCCACCGCGAGAGCAGCCGGGAGCTTTACTGCACATTGGTTGCAAGTAAAACCAACCCGCAGGAATGTAGGGGGGTGCTCCGGTAGAGGCCGGTGCCGAACGGAAGAAAGCAGTACCGCTCATGCCTACGCCCCCCGCTCCGACCCTGGCCGGACAGGCCCCGCCGTCACGCCGGCAGCGGATCGCGCGGTCCATGACCCGCGCCGAGTGGGGGCGGATGGCGGGCATGGCCGGGTTCATTCTCGCGCTGCACGTGATCGGCTGGTTCACCCTGGTGGCGATCGTGGCCCCGGAGCACTACAGCCTCGGCACCAAGAGCTTCGGTATCGGCATCGGGGTGACCGCGTACACCCTCGGCATGCGGCACGCCTTCGACGCCGACCACATCGCCGCCATCGACAACACCACCCGCAAGCTCATGCACGAGGGGCAGCGGCCGCTCTCGGTCGGCTTCTGGTTCTCGCTGGGCCACTCCAGCATCGTCTTCGGCCTGGCGTTCCTGCTGTCCCTCGGCGTCAAGGCGCTCGCCGGACCGGTCAAGGACGACAACTCCCAGCTGCACGCGGTGACCGGCCTGATCGGCACCACCGTCTCGGGCGTCTTCCTCTACGTCATCGCCGCGATCAACATCGTGATCCTGGTCGGGATCTGGGGCGTCTTCCGCCGGATGCGCGCCGGCGACTTCGACGAGGCCGCGCTGGAGGACCAGCTCAACAACCGCGGCCTGATGAACCGCCTGCTCGGCCGCGTCATGAAGTCGATCACCAAGCCCTGGCAGATGTACCCGCTGGGCCTGCTCTTCGGCCTGGGCTTCGACACCGCCACCGAGGTCGCGCTGCTGGTGCTGGCCGGCTCCGGCGCCGCCTCCGGCCTGCCCTGGTACGCCATCCTGTGCCTGCCGGTGCTGTTCGCGGCCGGCATGAGCCTGCTCGACACCATCGACGGCTCGTTCATGAACTTCGCCTACGGCTGGGCCTTCTCCAAGCCGGTCCGCAAGGTCTACTACAACCTCACCATCACCGGTCTCTCGGTGGCCGTCGCCCTGATCATCGGGACGGTGGAACTCCTCGGCCTGCTCGCCGACAAGTTCGACCTGCACGGCGCCTTCTGGGACTGGGTCGGCGGCCTGGACCTCAACGTCATCGGCTTCGCGATCGTCGGGCTGTTCTTCCTCACCTGGATCGTCGCCCTCGCCATCTGGAAGCTCGGTCGCATCGAGGAGAAGTGGACGGCCCACGTCCGCCCCGCGGAGGAGCCGGCCGGGGACTGACCCCACCGTGCCACCCGACACCCCGCGGCCCGCTCTCCCCGGCGGGCCGCGGGGCCTCGGCGGGTCAGGGCGCGGGGGCCGCGGCGTCGCCGGAACCGGTGTTCTCGGCCGCGTGCGAGGCCAGCACGCCGGTGCGGTGCCGCTGTACGAACCAGTAGTAGGCGAACCCGCCCAGCGCCACCACGCCGATGAACAGGAACGCACCCCAGCGCAGGTACCAGTGCTGCGGGCCGGTGGCGTTGTAGACCGCCGCGCGCGGCCAGGCGAGGTTGATCGACATGGCCAGGCCCCAGAGCACCGCCAGCACGTTCACCGGCAGCCCGAACCTGCCCAGGGAGAAGCTGCCCTTCGGCACCGACCAGTTGCCGCGCAGCCGCTGCACCAGCATCGGCAGCGTCACCATCAGGTACGCCAGGTAGATCATGATGATCGCGATGCTGGTGATCACCGAGAAGATCTGCGGCTGGTCGACGTTGATCAGCAGGATCACGATCCCGACCAGTCCGATCACGATCGCCGGCACCACCGGCGTCTGGAACCGCGGGCTGACCCGGGCCAGCTGCCCGGACGCCGGCAGGTTGTTGTCGCGGGCCATCGCGAACGCCAGGCGGATCGCCGCGGTGTGCACCGCCAGCTCGCAGACGGTGATCGCGATGACCACGCACCACAGCACGGCCTGACCGACCGTCGACCCCAGGGTGGCCAGGACCACGTACTGCAGGCCGTCCACCGACAACCGCTCGTCGTGCAGGTCGGGCACCGCCAGCAGCGCGAACAGCAGGATCAGCCCGCCGATGAGGAACGAGGCGACCAGCGCCCGCAGGATCGCCCGCGGCGCGTTGCGGGCCGGGTCCTTGGACTCCTCACCGAGCGAGGAGGCGGTGTCGAAGCCGTACATGACGTAGGCGGAGGCGAGCGAGGCGGTCAGGAACGCGCCCAGGTACCCCAGGCTCTGGCCTTGGCCCTTGCCGAAGGTGTCCGTCAGCGCGGTGGCCGGGCCGCGGGTGACGTGCGCCGCCAGCAGCAGGATCAGCACGACGGCGGCGACCAGCTCGATGGCCACGCCCGCCGAGTTGATCCGCGCCATCAGCTTCACACCGAAGGCGTTGACCAGGGTGGTGAAGGCGATCAGGACGGCGCCCAGCAGGACCGCGTTGGCGGCCGCGTCGGTCTTGCCGGTGCCGTCCCCGACGAACTGGAACCACGACGAGATCTGCGGCAGCGTCACCTGGTACGCCAGCGCCACCGCGGCCAGCGACACCATGGACGCGGTGAGCATCATCCAGCCGCCGAGCCAGCCCACGTGCGGACCGCCGAGCTGTTTCGCCCAGTTGTAGATCGACCCGGCCACCGGATAGCGGCAGGCCAGCTCGCAGAAGCAGAGCGCGACCATCAGCTGGCCGGCGAAGACCATCGGCCAGGACCACCAGTACGCGGGACCGCCGTGGCTCACGCCGAAGTAGAAGAGCTGGAAGGTGCCGGTGAGGATGGAGATGTAGCTGATGCCGGCGGCGAAGGTGTGGAAGTTGCCGAGGGTGCGCTTGAGTTCGGGCTTGTAGCCGAGTTCGGCCAGTGCCCCGTCCTCGTGCCCCGCGTCGGGCCCGCCGCCGTCGGACGGGCCGCCGGCGCCGGACCCCGGGGGCACGGAACCGCTCACTCGAACCACCTCTGCGGGACCGGCGCGGTGTTCCGCCAGACGTGCTTGGCCTCCTGGTACTCCGCCAGCCCGGCCGGCCCCAGCTCCCGACCGACCCCGGACTGCTTCATCCCGCCCCACTCGGCCTGCGGCACGTACGGATGGAAGTCGTTGATCCACACCGTGCCGGCCCGCAGCCGGGCCGCCACCCGGTGCGCGCGCTCGGCGTCCTGGGTCCACACCGCCCCGGCCAGGCCGTACACCGTGTCGTTGGCCAGCGACACCGCCTCCGCCTCGTCCCGGAACCGCTCCACGGTCAGCACCGGCCCGAACGACTCGTCGCGCACCACCGACATGTCCGGGGTGCACTCGTCGAGCACCGTCGGCAGGTAGTAGAAGCCGTCCGCCAACTCCGGATCGTCCGGTGGCGCCCCGCCGCAGCGCAGCACCGCCCCCTCGGCCACCCCGGCCGCCACGTACGCCGCGACCTTCGCCCGGTGCTCCGCGGAGATCAGCGGACCGGTGCGGGCGCGCTCGTCGAACGGCCCGCCGAGCGGGATCCGCCGGGCCCGGGCCACCAGTTCGTCGACGAAGCGGTCGTGCAGCTCGTCCTGGACGAGCAGCCGGGCGCCGGCCGAGCAGACCTGCCCGGAGTGCAGGAAGACCGCCGTCAGGGCGTAGTCGACGGCGGTGTCGAAGTCGGCGTCCGCGAAGACGACGTTGGGGTTCTTGCCGCCCAGTTCGAGGGCGATCTTCTTGACCGTGGGGGCCGCCGCGGCCATGATCCGACGGCCGGTCACCAGCCCGCCGGTGAACGACACCAGGTCCACCCGCGGATCCTCGGTCAGCGGCGCCCCCACCAGCGGACCGGTGCCCAGCACCAGGTTCGCCGCCCCGTCCGGCACCCCGGCCTCGGCCAGCAGCCGCATCAGGTGGATCGCGGTGTGCGGCGTCAGTTCGCTCGGCTTGAGCACGAAGGTGTTCCCGGCGACCAGGGCCGGCGCGACCTTCCAGGCGGTCTGCAACAGGGGGTAGTTCCACGGCGTGATCAGCGCGCAGACCCCGACCGGCTCGTGCCGCACGGTGCTGTCCACCTCGGGCGTCCCGGCGTCCACCACCCGGTCGGTGCCGCCGGACGCGCCGAGGTTGCCGAAGTACCGGAAGCAGCCGGCGATGTCGTCCATGTCGTAGCCGCTCTCCACCAGCCGCTTGCCGGTGTCCAGCGACTCGGCCCGGGCCAGCGCCTCCCGGTCCCGTTCCAGCAGCTCGGCGACGCGGAGCACCACCCGCCCGCGCTCGGCGGCCGGGGTCCCGGGCCAGGGCCCGGCGTCGAACGCCAGCCGGGCGGCGCCGACCGCGGCCGCCGCGTCCTTCGGGCCGCCCTCGTCGACCGTCGCGACCGGCGTGCCGTCCGCCGGGCAGCGGATCTCCCGCACCTGCCCGTCGGCCGCTGCGGTCCACTGACCGCCGATGAACAGCTCCGGCATGGGTGCGCCTCTCGGTCTCGTCTCCGGGCGGGTGCCGGCGGGGGCACGCACGGGACGGGCGCCCTGCCGCGGTGATCTGTGACGTCGGTGATCTCGGTACCGAGCGTAAGGCGGCCGTCGGGGGACCGCACGGTGCGCGACGGCGGCGCGCGCGGGCGGGGCGCGGGGAGGGGCCGATGGGGTGACCGATCGGCGCTGTCCGACAATGGGGGCATGCACCTGGTCCCCGACGCCGCCGCGTACCTCGCCGGCCGCTGGCACATCGAGCGCACCGTGCACGACCTGCGGGCCGGCACCACGGGCACCTTCCGGGGCACCGCGGACTTCACCCCGGACGGCTCGGACGGCTCGGACGGCGCGCTGCGCCACGCCGAGGAGGGGGTGCTGACCTGGCAGGGCGTCGAGCACCCGGCGACCCGCACCCTGTGGCTGCGGCCCCGGCCCGACGGCACCGCCGCCGTCACCTTCGCCGACGGCCGGCCCTTCCACGACCTGGACCTGCGCAGCGGCCGGTGGACCGCCGTCCACCCCTGCGCCGCGGACCGTTACGAGGGCACCTTCGCCGTCACCGCCGCGGACCGTTGGGACCTGACGTGGCGGGTCACCGGCCCGCACAAGGACCAACTGCTGCGCTCGGTCCACCGCCGGGCCGACTGACGCCCGCACCCCGGCGGCCGGAGCCGCGGCCCGCTACGGCTTGACCGCCTTCAGCGCGTACAGCATCGGAATGATGGGTTCCGAGTCGGGCAGCCGCCACCAGCCGTTGGCGTCCGGCACCATCGACGAGAAGCGCGGCCACGGCAGCACCTCGGTCTCCCGCACGCCCTGCACGCTCAGCCCGGCCCCGACCACCGCGGTGACGACCTCGCCGACGCCGTGCCGCCACTCGTAGCTCGTCGTCGCGCCCTGGAGGGGCGGGCCGTCGGTGTAGGTGGTGGGGGTGTCGCTGCGCAGTGCGCCCCGACCGGCCAGGTAGTCGTTGCGGAGCAACAGCGGTGGGGCGGTCGGGTCCGCGGGCGGCGTCGCACCGAGGGCGTTCAGCAGCGGGTGGAACTCCACGAGGTAGAAGGTCCCGCCCGGCCGCAGCAGTTCGGCGACGGTCCGGGCCCAGGCGGCGAGGTCCGGCAGGTAGCACACCGCGCCCTTGCCGGTGTAGACCACGTCGAACCGACGGTCGCCGAGCGCCTCCACCGCGCGGTACACGTCCGACCGGACGAACTCCATCTCCCGCCCGGTCGCCGCGGCCAGCTGCCGCGCCTGCGCCACCGCCTCGGCGGAGAAGTCCAGCCCCACCGCCCGCGCGCCCCGGTCGGCGAACGCCGCCGTCTCGGTGCCCAGGTGGCACTGGAGGTGCAGCACGTCGCGTCCGGCCACGTCCCCGAGGTCGGCCCACTCGAACGGTGCGAACCAGTCCTCGGCGCTCCGCGATCCGTCCAGCCCGTAGAAGGCACTGGCGACGTGGACCGGGGTACGCGCGTCCCAGTTGGCTTCGTTGGCGCGCACCATCTCCGCGGTGCCGGGGGGTGGTCCCGCACGTTCGCCGACGGGGCCGGCGGGCACCGCCCGGTCGGGGGACTGGCTCTGTTCTGTGGTCATGCCCCCTCTTCTACCTGTCGACGCCGCCCGCACACCAGGCCGTCGCCCCGCCCCGACCGGTACCGGCCACCCGGCCGACCGCCGTCACCCGGCCGCCGGCGAGCGCCATCCGCCGGGTCGCCCGCCCGGCGAGCGCCTCGTCGTCGGTGGCGATCACGCACGTGAGCCGGTACGCGCCCCACACCCGCACCAGCAGCGCGGCGAAGTCCGCCCGGGCGGCCGGCGGCAGGCCCTCGGTCGGCCGGTCCGCGAGCAGCACCGCGGGCCGTTTGACCAACGCCCGGGCGAGCGCCGCCCGCCGCCGCGCGTACCGGTCCAACTGCCCCGGCAACAGGTCGCCGTGGTCGGCCAGACCGACCTCCGCCAGCGCCTCCCCGGCCAACTCCCAGCGGTCCACCGGCCGCAGCCCCAGCGGGGCCAGCGCGGCGGCCACGCCCTGCCGCACGGTCGATCCGGCGAGCGACCCCAGGGCCTCGTCGTCGCCGGTGCCGAGCAGCCCGACCGATTCGGCGCGGATCCGACCGAGCCGGGACGCGGTGACGGTGGCCAGATCCGTACCGTCGAGCAGCACGCTGCCCTGGGTCGGGCGCTCCAACCCGCCCAGGATCCGCAACAGCGTCGAGGAGCCCGCACCGGGCGGCCCCTGCACGGCGAGCGCGCCGCCGGCCGCCAGGGAGAACCCGACGTCGTCCAGGGCCCGCACCACGTCACCGCCGCGTCGGTAGTGCTTGGTCACGCCGCTCAGGTGGTACACGGTGCCGTCTCCTCACGGGCCGCCGGGCCGCGGCTCCGGGGTCGACCGTAGCCACCCCGTGTGACCGACCCATGAGCGGAACGTGAGAGCCGGATGAGAACGCCCGCGCGGATCGCCCGCCGACGCCGCCCCGGCGACGTTCCCCCGACCGGCGCGGGCGCGCGGCCCGCGCCGGTCGGTGCACCCGGCCGACTGCCCGCCGTGACACGGCAGTTGGAGAAGGGGCGCGGCAGCCGTACGGTGGCCGTCACCGCAATCCGACGGGAAGAGTGGGGAATGAGCCAAGAAACCCGGCCGCTGTCCAGCGCTGTCGACGTGAGCATCCCGAGCGTCGCGCGGATGTACGACTACTACCTCGGCGGCAAGGACAACTACGCGGTGGACCGCGAGGCGTGCGAGGAGCTGAGCAAGGTCGTCCCGAGCACCCAGGTGCTGGCGATCAACAACCGGCGCTTCCTGCGCCGGGTGGTCCGCTGGCTGGCCCAGGAGCACGGCATCCGGCAGTTCGTCGACCACGGCTCCGGCCTGCCCACGCAGGACAACGTCCACCAGGTCGCCCAACAGGTCGATCCGCAGTCCCGGGTGGTGTACGTCGACAACGACCCGATCGTGCTGGCGCACGGCCGCGCGCTGCTGGAGGAGAACGACAACACCGCCGTCATCCAGGCCGACATGCGGGACACCGACGGCATCTTCGACAGCCCGGAGGTCCGCCGGCTGATAGACCTCGACGAGCCGGTCGCCGCGCTCTTCGTCTCCGTGCTGCACTGCATCCCGGACGCCGACGACCCCGCCGCGCTGGTCCGCCGGGTCGCCCAACGCCTCGCCTCGGGAAGCTTCCTGGTGGTCTGTCAGCTGGTCAGCGAGGACGCCGCGACGCGGGACTTCGTCACCGAGTTCATGCGGGTCAGCACCCAGGGGAACTGGGGCCGGGTCCGTCAGCAGGGCGAACTGCGGTCCTTCCTGGACGGGTTGGAGATCCAGGAGCCGGGGTTGGTGGAGGTCTCGACCTGGCGGCCGGACCCGTCGGACGCCGGACCCAGGCAGCTGACCCAGGAGTGGATCGAGTACGGCGGCGTGGCGCGCACCCCGTAGCGAAGCGACGGGGTGGGGCGGCAGCGGGCGGGGCGGGCCGGGGCGGCGGTCCGGCCCCGCAGCCGTCACCCCAGCTGCTCCAGCAGCTGTTCCAGCATCGCCAGCGACTGCCGCGGGGACTCGGCCTGGGCGCTGAGCCGGTCCATCACCGCCAGGTAGTGGTCGACGTCGTCCCGCTTGTCCAGGTAGAGCGCGCTGGTCAGCTGTTCCAGGTAGACGATGTCCGGGAGGTCGGGTTCCAGGAACCGCAGGATGGTGATCGGTCCACCCGCCGCGGCCAGGCCGCCGAGGGCGAACGGCGCTATCTGGAGGGTGACGTTGGGGCGCCGCGCCATCTCCAGCAGGTGCCGGAGCTGATCGGCCATCACCTCCGGCCCGCCCAACGGCCGGCGCAGGCACGCCTCGTCGAGGATGGCCCACAGTCGCGGCGCGTCGGCGAGCGCGAGCAGCTGCTGTCGCTGCATCCGCAGCGCCACCCGCTGTGCGGTCTCCTCCGGCGCGGAGCCCGGGTGTCCCAGCAGCGCCACCGCGCGGGCGTACTCGGGGGTCTGCAACAGGCCCGGTACGAACTGGACTTCGTAGGTGCGGATCACCGAAGCGGCAGACTCCAACCCCAGGTGGGTCTCGAACCAGCTGGGCAGCACGTCGCTGTACTGGTGCCACCAACCGGGCGTGCTGGTCCGGCGGGCGAGGGTGAGGAAGGTGGCGCGGGCGGCGCTGTCGAGGACGCCGTACAGCGTCAACAGGTCCGCGACGTCCCGCTCCTTGCAGCTCACCCGGCCCAGTTCGAGGCGGCTGATCTTGGCGTGGGACGCGCGGATGGCGTCGCCGGCCGCCTCGCGGGTGATGCCGGCGGCCTCCCGGAGCCGGCGCAGCTGGGTGCCCAGCACGATGCGCAGGACGGTGGGGCCGCCGCGTGGATGTTCCAGATAGCGGCGCAGGGACAGGTCGCTGTGCGGCTGCGCGGCGCTCATAACTGACTCCCCTGAGTGGTCGGGCCGAGGCCCAGTGTCCCATTGCCCCGAGGAGGCGTACACCTACGCCGACTATCCGGCCGACATATGCCTCAGTCGTTGCCCCCGAAGGCGGTCGACTGCTCAGTCGTGGGGGAACAGATCGTCGAATTCACCGTCCTTGGCCCCCTGGACGAAGGCGGCCAGTTCGGCGCGGGTGTAGATCAACGCCGGGCCGGAGGCGTGTCGCGAGTTGCGTACCGCGACCCCGCCGTCCGGAAGAAGCGCCAGTTCAACGCAGTTGCCACTGGGGTTGCTGCGGCGGCTCTTGCGCCAGAGCGCGCCCTCGATGTCGCTCGCCGGCATTCCGTTGGTCATCGATTCCATCACGGCTGCTCCCTTGGTGGGGGGTGTGCTCGGGACCGATCCGGGGCGGTGATCACGGTTGGCGTGATCCTGCCCCTGGCTGGCCGTCCGTACCGATGTAATTGCAGATGCACTTGCAGCGATGGGCGGCCGACGAGGATATTAGCCCTCCGGGGCGGCCCCGCCCAGACCGTCCCCGACGCGCCCAACTCGTATGCCCCTCCGCGGAGATCGTGATGACCACACACCCGGCACAGTCCGAGCGCGACGTCCTCCGGGAAGGAGGGGAGCCAGTGACCGGCGACACCGGCCGCGAGGCGTGGTCGCTGCCGGCACCCGACGGGTTCGCGGCCTGCGCCCTCGGCGGCGGGGCGTGCACCGTGGCCGAGGCCCGCCGCTTCACCCGGAACACCCTCGACGCCTGGCGGATGTGTCCGGGACTCGCCGAGAGCGCGGTCCTGATCGTTTCGGAGCTGGTCAGCAACGCGCTGCGGCACGGCGCCACCGCATCCGTCGAAACCGTCTTCGACTCCCTCTTCGAGAACCGCTTCTGCCACGCCTGGTTGGCGCTGACCCGGCAGGAGAACGGGGTGTTGTGCGCGGTCTCGGACGGCGGAGTCCAGTCACCGGTGCTGCGGCCGCAGCACGCACTGGCCGAGTCCGGGCGCGGGCTCCACCTCGTCGACCGGCTCAGCGACTCCTGGGGCTGGACGCCGCCCGACCGGTCGGGGAAGACGGTGTGGGCCTCGGTGGTCACGGCGGCCGGCTGACGGTTCAGCCGCCGCCGCGCAGGAGGTAGCCGTTGCGGATCGAGGAGGGGGCGGCGAACGGTCCGCTGCCGTACGGGTGCAGGGCGATGGCGAGTTCGTTGGCGGCCGGGCCGGCCTCCGGATGGGGTGCGAAGTCCCCGTCCCTCGCGTCCAGTTGACGCTGCACACCCCGCTGGCAGCTCTTGGCCAACTGGTCCGCCGCGACCGGGGACAGCGTCAGACCGGGACGCAGCTGCACGTGGACGACGGGCCCGGCCTCCAGCTCGCCGGACGCGTCGAGGGTGAGGCAGAACCCGGCGATCAACGCGGCCAGCGGATTGCCGTCGAAGAGTCCGCGCTCGACGTCCCGCGGATAGCTGTTGGCCCCCATGGTCGACTCCCAGGCCCCGGACGGTGGGTTGCTCCGCCATTTTCGGGGCCCGGCAACCGGGCGTCATGAGTCGGGCTACTCAGGTGCGCGGGTGAGTACGCTCATCTGGTTTTCAACGCCTGACGGACAGTCAAGTGTGTTGTCCATGGCCTGTTCTGACGAGTCGTCTGGCGTCGGTCCGGGGTAGTCAGTGCCCGGTGTCGCCGGCCGGCGGGTCCACCGGCGCGTCGCCCAGGCCGAAGGCGGCGAGCAGGCGCTCCGCCGCCAGGGTCGCGGTGAGTTCGCCCGCGCGGACCGCCCCCTCGACCTCCGGACCCAACCGACGGACGTCCGGATGCTCCTGGAGCCGGTCGATCAGGCGCTCGCGGACCATCGACCACGTCCAGTCGACCTGTTGGGTGCGGCGGCGCTCGGCGAGCGCGCCGCTGGAGTCCAACAGGGCGCGGTGCTGCTCGATCCGCTCCCACACCGTCTTCAGCCCGGTGCCCTCGCGGGCGCTACAGGTCAGCACCGGCGGCGTCCACGCCGCGTCGGCCGGCTGCAACAGCCGCAGGGCGCCGGCGAGTTCGCGCGCCGCCGCGCGGGCGTCCCGTTCGTGCGGCCCGTCCGCCTTGTTGACCGACACCAGGTCCGCCAGCTCCAGTACGCCCTTCTTGATGCCCTGCAACTGGTCGCCGGTGCGGGCCAGCGTCAGCAGCAGGAACGTGTCGACCATGTTGGCGACGGCGGTCTCCGACTGGCCGACGCCGACCGTCTCCACCAGCACCACGTCGTACCCCGCGGCCTCCATCACCACGATCGACTCGCGGGTCGCCCGCGCCACCCCGCCCAGCGTGCCGGACGTGGGGGAGGGGCGGACGAACGCCGCCGGATCGGTGGCCAGCCGCTCCATCCGGGTCTTGTCGCCGAGGATGGAGCCGCCGGTCCGACTGGAGGACGGGTCGACGGCCAGCACCGCCACCCGGTGGCCCAGCCCGGTCAGCAGCGAGCCCAGGGCGTCGATGAAGGTCGACTTGCCGACGCCCGGAACCCCGCTGATGCCCACCCGCCGGGCCGCCCCGGAGTACGGCAGCAACCGCACCAGCAACTGCTGGGCCGCCGCCCGGTGATCGGCGCGGGTGGACTCGACCAGGGTGACCGCACGGGCGATCCAGGCCCGGGAGCCCGCCCGCACCCCCTCGGCGTACCGGTCGACATCGATCCTCGCAGGCATGGCCCTCCGCCCTACAGCTCGTGGCCCAGGACCGACGCCAGGTCCCGCACCAGGTCGTGGGCCGCGTCCGGAATGACCGTGCCGGGCAGGAAGACCGCGGCGGCGCCCATGTCCCGCAGCGGCTGGACGTCCTGGGGCGGGATCACCCCGCCCACCACGACGGTGATGTCCTCCCGGTCCTCCGCCGCCAACGCCTCCCGCAGCGCCGGCACCAGCGTCAGGTGACCGGCCGCCAACGAGGACACCCCGACGATGTGCACGTCGGCCTCCACCGCCTGCCGGGCCACCTCGGCCGGGGTCTGGAACAGCGGGCCGACGTCCACGTCGAAGCCCAGGTCGGCGAAGGCCGTGGCGATCACCTTCTGTCCGCGATCGTGGCCGTCCTGGCCCATCTTGGCCACCAGGATGCGCGGCCGGCGGCCCTCGGCGCGCTCGAACGCGGCCACCAACTCCCGGGTGCGCTCGACCCCCGACGAGGGGCCCGCTTCGTCTCGGTACACACCCGAGATGGTACGGATCTGGCCCGAGTGGCGGCCGTAGACCTCCTCCAGGGCGTCCGAGATCTCCCCGACGGTCGCCATCGCACGGGCCGCGTCCACCGCCAGCGCCAGCAGGTTGCCCTCCAACCCCGGGCCGGGCGCGGCCTTCGCCGCCTCGGTCAGCGCCCGCAGCGCCCGCCGGCAGGCGTCCTCGTCGCGCTCCGCGCGCAGCCGTGCGAGCTTCTCGATCTGCTGCGCCCGCACCGCGGAGTTGTCGACCTTGAGGACCTCGATCTCCTCGTCGGTCTCCACCCGGTACTTGTTGACGCCGATCAGCGCCTGCCGCCCCGAGTCGATCCGTGCCTGGGTGCGTGCCGCCGCCTCCTCGACCCGCATCTTCGGGATGCCCGCGTCGATCGCCTTGGCCATGCCGCCGGCCGCCTCGACCTCCTCGATGTGCGCCCAGGCGCGGCGCGCCAGATCGTGGGTGAGCCGCTCGACGTACGCGCTGCCGCCCCACGGGTCGATCACCCGGCAGGTGCCCGACTCCTGCTGGAGGAAGAGCTGCGTGTTGCGGGCGATCCGCGCGGAGAAGTCGGTGGGCAGGGCCAGCGCCTCGTCGAGGGCGTTGGTGTGCAGCGACTGGGTGTGGCCCTGGGTCGCGGCCATCGCCTCCACACAGGTGCGGGTGACGTTGTTGAACACGTCCTGCGCGGTCAGCGACCAGCCCGACGTCTGCGAATGGGTGCGCAGCGAAAGGGACTTGGGGTTCTTCGGGTCGAACTTCTGGACCAGTCGCGCCCACAGCAGCCGGGCCGCGCGCAGCTTGGCGACCTCCATGAAGAAGTTCATGCCGATCGCCCAGAAGAACGACAGCCGCGGCGCGAACGCGTCCACGTCCATCCCCGCCGCCAGCCCGGCGCGCAGGTACTCCACCCCGTCGGCGAGCGTGTACGCCAGCTCCAGGTCGGCCGTCGCGCCCGCCTCCTGGATGTGGTACCCGGAGATCGAGATGGAGTTGTACCGCGGCATCTTCTGCGAGGTGTACGCGAAGATGTCGGAGATGATCCGCATCGAGGGCTGCGGCGGATAGATGTAGGTGTTGCGGACCATGAACTCCTTGAGGATGTCGTTCTGGATGGTCCCGGCCAGCTTCTCGGGCGCGACGCCCTGCTCCTCGGCGGCCACGATGTAGAGGGCGAGAACGGGCAGCACCGCGCCGTTCATCGTCATCGACACCGTCATCCGGTCCAGCGGGATGCCCTCGAAGAGCTGGCGCATGTCGTAGATCGAGTCGATCGCCACGCCCGCCATGCCGACGTCACCGGTCACCCGCGGGTGGTCGCTGTCGTAGCCGCGGTGGGTGGGCAGGTCGAAGGCGACCGACAGGCCCTTCTGCCCGGCGGCGAGGTTGCGCCGGTAGAAGGCGTTGGACTCCTCGGCGGTGGAGAAGCCCGCGTACTGCCGGATCGTCCAGGGCTGGTTGACGTACATCGTCGGGTACGGGCCACGCAGGTACGGCGCGATGCCCGGGTACGTGCCCAGGAAGTCCAGATCGTCGAGGTCGGCCGCGGTGTAGAGCGGCTTGACGTCGATGCCTTCCGGCGTCTCCCAGGTCAGGTCCGCGACGCTCTTGCCGGTGGCCTGCTGGACCGCGTCCGTCCACCGGTCCCGATCGCCGGCCGCGGCCGTCCCGGACAGGTCGCCCAGCTCCACCGTGCTGAAGTCGGGGACGGCTCCCGCGCGTCCCGGGGCGTGGCGTGACGCAGCGTCCATGGCGCCCTCCTGCCGTGCCGTCTCCGTCATCCCGCCACCTCCGTGACATCCAGGGCCGAGGACAGCGCCCCGGCCACGTCGCAGCCCACGAACACGAACGTGTCCACTCCGGCCGCCACGAACTCCTCGCGCTGCCCACCGGGCTTGCCCGCCAGGTACACCCGCACCGCGCCCGCCGCCTTCAGCGCCGCGGTCACCTCCGCCGCCTGCTCGGCGTAGACCGCGTCACTGGAGCACACGCACGCGATCCGCGCGCCGCTCGCCGCGAAGGCCGCGGCCACCGACTGAGCCGTCACCCGCTCCGGCACGGTCTCGATCCCGCCCGCCTGGAAGAGGTTGGCGGCGAACGCCACCCGCGCGGTGTGCGCCGCGACCGGACCCAACGCGGCCAGGAACGCCTTCGGTCGCGCCCCGGTCGCCGCCAGGTGCTCGTCGGACCGGGCCCGCAGCGCCTCGAACGCGTCGTCCCGACGCACCCGCGGCAGCCCTCCACCCGCGGGAGCCGGCGCCGGCTCCCGCTCCAACGGCGCCTCGGCCAGGTGCGGGAACTCGCTGACCCCGGTGATCGGCTCCCGTCGGTGCGCCAGGTCCGCACTGCGTCGCCGCCAGGTCGCCGCCAGCCGCTCGCCGATCATCTGGGACCGCAGCGCGGCGGCCTGACCGCCGACCGCCTCGATCTCCTGGAAGAACGCCCAGCCGGCGCGGGCGAGTTCGGCGGTGAGCCGTTCGACGTACCAGGAGCCGCCGGCCGGGTCGATCACCTTCGCCAGGTGCGACTCCTCCAGCAGCACCGACTGGGTGTTCCGGGCGATCCGCCGGGCGAACGCGTCCGGCAGGCCCAGCGCCGCGTCGAACGGCAGCACGGTCACCGCGTCCGCGCCGCCCAGGCCCGCGGACAGCCCGGCCACCGTGGTCCGCAGCATGTTCACCCACGGGTCCCGACGGGACATCATGACCGCCGAGGTGACCGCGTGCTGGCGCTGCCCGGCCGCGGCCGGCGACACCCCGCAGACCTCGGTGACCCGGGACCACAGCAGCCGGGCGGCGCGCAGCTTGGCGATGGTCAGGAACTGGTCGGCACTGGCGGCGTAGCGGAACTCCAGCTGCCGGCAGGCGTCGTCGAGGCTCAGCCCCCGCCCGTCCGCGGCCAGTTCCCGCAGGTAGGCCACGCCGGTGGCCAGCGAGGCGCCCAACTCCTCGGCCGCCGAGCCGCCCGCCTCGTGGTAGGGCAGCGCGTCGACGCTCACCGTGCGCAGGCCCGGGGCGCTCCGGGCGACCTGACCGGCCAGCCGGGCGGTGGCCGCCAGCCCGTCGGCCAGCGCGCGGTCGTCGCCGGTGCGGGCCAGCAGCCCCAGCGGATCGGCGCCCAGGACGCCCGCCGTCTCGGACGGCGCCACCCCGGCCTCCCGGTACAGCCGCAGCAACTCCTCGGCCGCCGCCGGGAATTGTGCGCCCGCGTCCAGCACCACCGGAGCCAGGTCCAGATAGACGCCCCGCAGCGCCTGTGCCAGGCCGGACACCGGTACCCCGCCGTCGCCCACGGTCAGCCACACGGAGGTGACGCCGTTCTCCAGGTCGGCGAGGAGCGCCTCGTTGACCCGCTGCGGATCGGTACCGACCTGGCGCTGGCGGACGTCCCATCCGGAGATGGTGCCCTCGGGCCGGGCCGCCCGGACGAACGGGGCGAAGCCGGGCAGCCCCGCGGCGGGCGGCGCGTCCTCGGCGGTGTACAGGGGAGGGACGCGGATCCCGTCCTGGAGATCGGTGGCGAGCGCGTCCTCGGCGGCGGCGCCGGTGGCCTCGGACGCGCCCGATTTGCGGAGCACGCCTTCGACGAGACGCTGCCACTGCTCGCGTTCGGCAGCCGGGAAGGCTGCGGCCAGGGGGAGTTCGGGGGACTCGGCGGTCATGGCAGCAGGCTAGGCGAACGACCGTTAGCCGGAGCAGGGGCCCGAGCTGTGACCTTGCACTCGTTGAGGGCGGCGCCGATCGCCGTGTACAGGGCGAATCCACCGAGGAGGGGCGGCGGCCGGCCCCGCCGACGGCTCCCGGAACCCGATCTTCCGGCGCGCTACGGTGGCCCCGGCACCCCACCGAGGAGCGGAATGCGCACACCGCCGATCCCCCGCACCACCCTCGCCGTCGCCCTGCTCGCCCTCCTGGTCCTGACCGTCACCGCGGCCCTGCTCGTACCGGCGCCGGCGCGCGCCCCCGAAGAACCCGCCGCCTGCCAGGGGCGCGCCCCCGCCCACTGGTCCACCGACCCGGCCACCACCAAGGCGTTCGCCCACTACGGCGACGACGACTCCCGCACCGACGACTGGACCGGCGGCGACGGCACCCACTCCGTGCGCCTCCCGGACGGCCGGACGCTCTGGCTGTTCTCCGACACCTTCCTCGACGTGGTCCACCCGCCCCCCAACCCGCAGGGCGCGCCCACCCGTTGGCGCACCACCGGCACCGGTGGCACCCCGTTCCTGCGCCACAATTCGCTCGTTGTGATGACGCCGGAGGGCCGACCGGAGCGCACACTGACCGGCCGGACGCCCGCCGCGCCCGGGCCCTTCTTCCCCGACCCGCCCGGCGGCGGCTGGCGCTGGCCGGTCCACGCGACCGTGGAGCCCCGCGCACCCGGTGCCGCCGAGCAGGTCGTCCGGGTGCTGCTGTGGAACCGCGTCCCCGGCACCGGCCCGTGGGTCTTCGGCGTGCCGCACGGCACGGAGGTCGCCACCCTCTCGCTGCCCGACCTCCGGCTCCGGTCCCTCACCCCGGTCGCCGACCAGGGCGCCGTCGCCGACCCGGGCCGCCGCGTCCTCTACGGCACCGCACTGGTCCGCGCCGGCGACGTCGACTACGTCTTCGGCGGCGACGACCCGCCCGGGTCCCCGGCGGACAGCGCCTACCTGGCCAGGGTCCCGGTCGGCCGGCTCGCCGACCGGGCGGCCTGGCGGTTCTGGGACGGCGCCCGCTGGCGGCCGGACGCCGCGGGCGCGGTGCCGGTGCTGCGCGGCGGCGGTCGGCGCGGCGTCGGCAGTGCCTTCACCGTCGTCCGCGACGGCCGGACGTGGGTGCTGCTCACCATGGACACCGCGGGCGGCGGCACCGCCGGGCTGCGGACCATCACCGGCTACTGGGCCTGTTCGCCCCGGGGCCCCTGGCACGGTCCGGTCGGCCGGATCACCCCACCGCGCCCGACCGGCCCCGATCCCGACCACGTGGTGGTCTACAACCCGCAGGCGCACCCGGAATTCACCGACGGCGCCGGCCTGTTGCTGAGCTACGACGTCAACTGGCTGGGGCCGCCCGGCGCCGCCGCCGATCCGGTGGTCAACGGCGACGTGGAGCTGTACCGCCCGCGGTTCCTGCGGGTCCGACTGGCACCGGCGGGGCCGTGACGGGCGGCCCCGCCGACGCTCACCTCCCGTGCGCGACCCGCCAGGCGCGGGCCTGCTCCTCGACGTCGAACGGGACGCGGTTCAGCGGCGGGCCCTCGGGCGGGCTGGCCAGCGCCGCCCGGATCCGGACGTTGATCTCGGTCAGGAGGCGGCGCAGCGCGGCCTCGCTCGGCGCGTCGGCGGCGGCGGCCTGCGCGTCCTCGATCTCCTTGCGCAGGACGAGGCTGGGCGGGAGGAAGGACACCTGTTCCCGGTCCATCTTCTCCTTGATCCACCACATCTCGTCGTAGGGCCGGTCGAGATGGCGCAGCGGCTTGCCGAAGCCCGGCAGGTCCTCGAACCCGCCGCGCTCGGTCGATTCGCGGATCTGCTTCTCGACCCAGCTCTCGTAGCTGACGCCGGGGGGTTTGCGCTCGGTCATCGTGGGGGTCTCCCAAGGTGTGGCCGGACGGTCCTCGTGCCTCCACGGTAGTCCAGCCGAGCCCGGCCGTCCCGGGCCTGGGGACAAGGCTCCCGGTCAGCCGCCGCCGCCCTCGACCGGGCCGGTCGGGCTCGGCTGCACCAGGGGGAAGGCGTTGCTGCCACCGCACACCATCGGGCCGACCCGGACGCCCTCGCCGACCAGCGTCACGGTGACCTGGCCGGGCGGCTTGTTGCCGGGCACCCGGGCGTTGGCCGCGGTGCACACCAGTTGGTTGAGCGAGGCCGGGTCCAGCAGTTTGGCGTTGACCGGCAGGGTGATGGTGACCTGCCCGGTACCGGACGTGGCGGTGAGCGGGGCCGGGAACTTCGGCACCACGCTGGACAGTCCGCGCATCCGCTCGGCGTGGTTCGGCCCCTGCACCAGCAGGTCCATCGCGGCCTGCGGGTCCAGCGGCTCGCGTGCCGGGCGGATCGCCGGGTGCAGCCCGTCCGGACCGTAGAAGAACAACTGCACGTTGGCGGTGGGCTTGCCCGGGGCCCGCACCCCGGTCGCCGGCTCACCGGCGTCGATCACGTCGGTGGGTTCGATCCCGCAGCCGGCCAGCGTCGCGGTGAGCACGCCGGCCAGGGTGCCCAGGACGACCCGTCGGGCGGGCGTCCGGCCCGCGGCGGGGCGGCCCGCGGCGGTGCGGCGTGCGGTCAGGCGTCGGTCGGTCATGCGGTGTCGTTCCCCTTCCCGGCGGCGCCGGGCTTCTCGCCGGGCTCGTCGGCGGACCCGTCGGCCGGTGCTTCCTCCTGGTGCAGCGGCAGTTCCACGGTGAACACCGCACCGCCCTCGGACGCGTTGGCGGCACGCAGCACACCGCCGTGCAGCCGGACGTTCTCCTGCGCGATGGCCAGGCCCAGGCCGCTGCCCTCGGACCGGGCGCGGGCCGAGTCCGCCTTGTAGAACCGGTCGAAGACGTGCGGCAGCACCTCGGGGTCTATGCCCGGGCCGCTGTCGCGGATCTCGATGAGCAGCACGGCGTCGGCGGGCTCCGGCGCGTGCAGCTCCACCCGGACCGGTTCGCCGCCGTGGTGCAGGGCGTTGCCCACCAGATTGGCGACGACCACGTCCAACCGGCGCGGGTCGAGCCGGGCGCGGACGTCTGCCGGCAGGTCCGCCGTCACCCGGCTCTGCCAGGCCCGGGCCTGGAGGGTCTTGCGGATCGTCTCGCCGACGTCCACCTCGTCCAGGTGGAGGGCGGCGGCGCCGGCGTCGAACCGGGAGACCTCCATCAGGTCCTCCACCATCCGCGCCAGCTTCCCGGTCTCCTGGCTGATCAGCCGGACCGCGGAGGCGGTGTCCGGGTCGAGCGAGTCGGCGTCCTCGTCCAGGACGTCGGTGACCGCGGACATCGCCGCCAGCGGCGTCCGCAGCTCGTGCGAGACGTCGGCCGCGAACCGCCGGGCATTGGCCTCCATCCGGCGCAGCTCGGCCATGCTCTCCTCCAGCTTCGCCGTCATCTCGTTGAACGACCGTGACAGGTCAGCGAGTTCGTCGGCGCCCTTGACCTCCAGCCGGGTGTCCAACTTGCCCTCGGCGATCCGACCGGCGGCCTGCCGCAGCCCCCGCACCGGCCGCAGCACCCCGCGCGCCGCGAACAGCGGCAGGATCACCGCCAGCGCGAACGCCGGCAGCGCCCCGCCCCGCGCGGCGGTCACCAGCGCCTCGACGTTGGCCTCCTCGGCGCGCAGCGGCAGCTGGGCGTAGACCGTCAGCGGGGACGGCTGGTTGTCGGTCTGCCGCACCGGCATCCCGATCAGCAGCCACGGCGAGCCGTCCCGGTCGATGCGCTGGAACGCCGGCACCCGGCGCTTCTCCACCGACGCCTTGAAGGCGGCCGGCACCACCATGTCGCGTCGCAGGCCGCCCTCGTCGTCGTCCGGCACGCCGTTGTAGTGCACCGAGACGTCCCAGTCGCGGGACTTGCCGGAGCGCTCCAGCTTCACCCGGAAGAAGTCCAGGTCCGACCGGGACGGCGGCACCGCCAGCTCCGGCGCCAGCGAATTGACCTGGGCCCGCAGGTCGTTGACGGCGCCGTCCTGGGACCGCTGGAGGATGGCGTTGCGGGCCTCCCGGTAGGTCAGTCCCGCGGTGGTCAACGCGCTGACCGCCGCCACCAGCAGGAACGCCACCACGAGCCGGGCGCGCAGTCCGCGCACCGCCGAGACGCCGGGCACCAGGCGGCGGAGGCGGCTCACAGGGGTCCGAAGCGGTAACCGAAGCCGCGCACGGTCTGCACGTACCGGGGGCTGCGTGGGGTGTCCTCTATCTTCGTCCGCAGCCGCATCACGCAGGCGTCGACCAGCCGCGCGTCGCCGTGGTAGCTGTGCTCCCAGACGTGTTCCAGCAGCTGCTGCCGGCTGAAGACCTGGCCCGGGGTGGCGGACAGGAAGAGCAGCAGCTTCATCTCGGACGGCGCCAGCGCCAGGTCCTGGCCGCCCTTGCTGACGACCAGTCCGGCCCGGTCGACGGTGAGTTCGCCGTACGTCTCCACCGGCGCGGGCCCCGGCTCGACGGCCGGGGCGCCCTCGGCGGGCAGCGCGGTGCGCCGCAGCACCGCCCGGATCCGCGCCTCCAGGACCTCGCCGCGGGCCGGCTTGACGATGTAGTCGTCGGCCCCGGCCTCCAACCCGAGGACCACGTCGAGGTCGTCGCCGCGGGCGGTGAGCATGATGATCGGCAGCTGGCGCTCGGCGCGGATCAGCCGGCAGATCTCGAAGCCGTCCTTGCCCGGCAGCATGAGGTCCAACAGGACGATGTCGGGGCGGAAGCCCGGCAGCGTCGCCAGCCCTTCCTCACCGCTGGCCGCGGCGGCGACCTCGTGGCCGCGCCGGCGCAGCGCGAGGGACACCCCGTCCCGGACAGCGGCGTCGTCCTCGATCAGAAGTACTCGTGGCATGGGACCAGTATCAATAATTTTCATGATGGATCCGTAACAGGAGCAGCCCGACCCGAGTCCTGTGCATCTGTGGAGGTGCGGGCGGCGTCCGTGCAAAGGGGCACACCACGCCGCCGGCAGGTAGACAGCACAGCACACGAGGGGCGGGATCGACATGGCAAGGCGCTTCGGCACGGGACGGCGCTTCGGGATCGAGGGCGGGATCATCGGCGTGGCCACGGCGGCGGTGGCGTCGCTGGCGGCGGTCGGAGCGTTCGTGCTCCTCCAGCCCAGCGCCGAGGCGGACACGGTCAACCAGGCACGGAAGCCGGCCCAACCGCCGCGCACCGCCCCGGTCGATCCGACCATCGTGCACGCCTCGGACCGCCCCGGCCGCAGCCTGAACATCACCATCGACGACGGCCCGGACCCCGTCTGGACGCCGAAGGTCCTCCAGGTCCTCAAGGACAACGGGGTCAAGGCCACCTTCTGCATGATCGGCCCGCAGGCCGCGGCGCACCCCGCCCTCGTCAAGAAGGTGGTGGCCGACGGGCACCGGCTCTGCGACCACACCGTCAGCCACAACACCGCCATGGACCACCGGCCCGACGACTACCAGTCCCGGCAGATCCTCGAAGCCAAGAAGATGATCGAGGACGCGGCCGGCGGCGCCAAGGTCGAGTACTACCGCGCCCCCGGCGGCGCCTTCACCCCCTACAGCCGCAAGCTCGCCGCCGACAACGGCATGCGCCCGCTGGGGTGGAACGTCGACAGCAAGGACTTCGAGGGCGGCTCGGTCGCGACGATCGAGTCGACGGTGCGCGGCGAACTCAAGAACGGCCCCACCGTCCTCTTCCACGACGGCGGCGGCAACCGGGCGCGCACGGTGGAGGCGTTGGAGCGGCTGCTGCCGTGGATGAAGCAGCAGGGCTACGGCTTCGGGTTCCCGCAGCGGTAACGCCCCCGGACGCAGTCGAACGGGCCGGTCACCACCGGCCCGTTCGTCGTGTCCTGCCCGTCGCCCGCCCGCGGCGGCGTCCCGCACGCCGCCGCCTCACGCGGCGCCGAACAGTTCCGCCAGCCCCTGCTCCACGCCCAGGTGCTCGTGCTCCCGACCGGCCGGCACCGCCTCGTAGGAGCGGGCCAGGAAGAGCCGGACGTCCGCGGTCCGCAACTGCACCATGGCGATGCCCTCGTCGGCGTGGAACTCCATCACCGTGCGGTCCGGGCCCGACGGCCGCACCCGCACGTCACCCCGGCCGACCGCGCCGCGCAGTCCGTCGGCGAGCAGGTCCCGGGCGAACGCCCAGTCCACCGCCGCGCCGTCGAGCGAGATCTCCGGCGGGAAGGTCATCCGCACCGCCAGCGGGTCGGTCCGCTGGTAGCGGAGCACCGCCGGCACCGAGTGGCCGACCGACGTCGCGAGGAGGCGGACCTGGACGGCTTGGTCGATGGCGGTGTGCATCGCGGCGACTCCCTCACGGCTGGGCGACCCGCGCGGGCGCGGGCGTGGTCATCCTGTAGGACGGTCTGCCCGGCCCGGCCGTGCATGCGGCGGGGGTGTGATCTGCGTCATGTCGACGGGGTCCGGCCGCCGTTGCGTGCCGGGTGGGTGAGGAATTCGTCCAGGATGCCCGGTGTCGCCGTCGCCGCGAAGCCGGGCGCCGCGCCCGCCGCGAGATCCGGTACGCGGTAGCCCTCCTCGCCCGCCGCCACCGCCGCGGTGAGCGTCACCAGCCCGGCCCGCCGGGTGAACGGCGAGGTGGTGAACGTCCAGGCGGCGACGGCCTCGCGGCGCAGCGCCAGGGTGTCCCGGCTGAAGGTGCCCGAGCGGACGACGAGGTGCTCCCCGACGATCCCGTGCCCCAGGTTCCGGTACGCGTCCCGGGCCAGCCACAGCACCGCCGGCGTGGTGAGCACCGCGTAGATCCACGCGGCGTGCAGCAGCACGGGGCCGAAGACCGCCCCGAGGCCGGCCAGCAGCGCAACCCCCGGCAGCACGGCGAACAGCAGCCCGCGCATCCGTCGCCGGCGCAACGCGGCCCGGGGGTGGGGTGCCAGGTGGTGACCACCATCGATCTGATGGCCCGTCACTTCTGGGTCCGGGAAGGGGGTGCGCAGCGTCCCGCCGGCCACCCGGACCGCCTCCCGCCGGGGTGCCGGCGGGAGCAGTCCGCTGCGCTTGCGGTTCTCCTCCTTGTTGCCCAGGCCGCCCGCCACCGCCCGCACCGTCGCCCCGCCGCCGGCCCGCAGCAGCAGCGGTTCGCGCACCACCACGCCGCGCAGCCGGGCCCGCTCGACGGTCACCGAGCGGGTGGTCAGCAGCCCCCGGTGCACCCGCAAGGTGCCGGCGTCGGCCCACTCCAGGCGGTAGTTCCACCAGTTCTCGACGTAGAGGACCAGCGCGCCCACCGAGCCCAGCGCGATCACCGCCAGCAGTGCCGCCGGGAGGGTCAGCCACAGCATCCCGTTGCCGAACTCCTCGAACGCCCGCCGGACGAAGCCGAGCTTCCAGGGCTCGATCCCCATCTCGTGCAGCGCCCGGTACGCCGAGCCGCCGGCGACGAACACGCCGCCGACCACCCAGAAGGTGAGCGGCGCGTACCGCAGCCAGCGCCAGTTGATCCGCGCCAGCACCGGGTCCTCGGCAACGGCACCGGTGGCCGCCCGGGCCAGCAACTCCGCGCGCAGCCGCTCGGCCTCGGCCACCGGCAGGGCCTCCAGGGCCAGCTCGCCGCCGCCCTCCCCTGAACCCGCCGTGCCGGCGCGCAGCACCGTGACGCCCAACAGTCGGTGCAGCGGCGACGCGGTCAGGTCGACCGTGCGGATCCGGTGCAGCGGCACGCTCCGCAGCCGCCGGGTGAGCAGGCCGCTGCGCACGTCCAGGCTCTCGCCGGTGACCCGGAAGTCCGTGCGCGCCCAGCGGACCAGTCCGACCGCGGTGAGCACGGTGAAGGTGGCGGCGATCGCGGCGAGGGTGACCCACGCGCCGCCGGTGATCCGGCCGCCGGTGGCCAGCGCGGTCAGCGCCAGCGAGCCGAGCGGCGCGCCGAGCCAACCGCAGTGCACCAACAGGGTGCGCGGGCTCAGTCGCCGCCACCCGGCCGCACCGGGCACCGCCGGCCCGTCGTCGTGCGGCGCGGGAGCCGGCGCGCCGTCGCCGGTGTCGGGCCCGTCGTGCCGTGCGGCGCTCATGCGGCGTCCCCCGGCACGTCCTGGGCGACCTCGCCGATCCGCCGGGAGAGCGCCTCGGCGTCCGCGTCCGACAGGCCGGCGATCTTGATGTCGCCGGCGGTCGAGGCGGTGGTGACGGTGACCGTCGCCAGCCCGTAGCGCCGCTGTATCGGCCCGCGCACGGTGTCCACCGTCTGCACCCGGGACAGCGGCGCGATCCGCCGCTTCTGCCAGAACCAGCCGCCGGCCGCGTAGACCGCGCGCTCACCCAGCTCCCAGGCGTGCACCGCGTACCGCATCCGCGGCATCACCAGGAGGTAGGCCACCGCCGGCAGGACCAGGACGACCAGCAGCAGCGGACCCAGCCACGGCAGCGCACCGGGGAAGAAGAGGACCGACAGCACGGCCATGACCAGCGCCGTCAACAGCATCGGCCCGCTGAGCGTGAGCAGTGCCTGCACCCGCCACCAGGCGCGGGCGCGGGGATCGACGCGGTGCCGGGGCGGGCGCAGGAGCGGTGCGGCGTGCTCGGACATGGGGGTCACCGTTTTCCAAGTCAAACGTATTGTGTGGCGGTACGTTATAACGGTACGAGCGACTTGTAAAAGTGCGCCGGTCGGCGGGGGCGAAGGGGCGCTTCGCGGCGCGGTGTCGCGACGAAGAGCAGTGACGTACGGAAGAAGGGAAGCCACCCGTGCCGAAGAAGGTGGATCACGAAGCCAGGCGCCGGGAGATCTCGGCGGCGCTCTGGCGGCTCGCGAACACCCGGGGCGTGGACGGGGTCAGCCTGCGCGACGTCGCCGCCGAGGCCGGCATCTCGCTCGGCCGGATCCAGCACTACTTCCGCAACCGCGACGAGCTGCTGCTGTTCGCCCTCCGGCACATCAACCACCAGGCCGCCGAACGGATCCGGCAACGCATCCTGGCCCTGGAACGGGACCCGACACCGCGCACGGTGATCCGCGCCTGCTGCGCCGGGATGCTCCCGTTGGACGCCGAGAGCCGCGCCGGTCTCCTGGTCGCCGCCGCCTACTACTCCCGTGCGGTCCACGATCCCGCCCTGGGGGCGGAGGCCCGCGACGGCATCCCCAAGCTCCGTGACCTCTTCGTCGACCAGCTGCGGTCGGCCGCCGAGCGCGGTGAGGTGCCGCCGGAGCGCGCCACCGCGGACGAGGCCATGATCCTGATCGCTCTCGCCGACGGCCTGGCCTCCTACGTCCTGCTGGGCATCCACGGCCCCGAGCAGGCGCTCGCCCTACTGGACCGACAACTCGACGACCTCTTCGGGACGGCGGGCGCCTAGGGCGGATGGGGTGGATGAGGTAGATGGGGCGGACAGGGCGGATGGGATGGACGGGGTGGGGGAGCGGCGAGGTCGATGCGGGAGCAGGGTGGTCCCGGACTGGACCGGCCCGGCCCGGCCCGGCCCGGCCCGGGCTGACCTGACGGTCGGTCAGTCGATGGTGGGAGGCACCTCGGCCGGCTTTCCGCGCTTTCCCGCCACCGCCAGCCGGCCCGTTCGCACGGTCTGCCATTCTGCTGTCCGACCGTCGCGCTGGACCCGCCCCCGCCGCACTCCGGTGGGGCGCTTTCGCGCGGCACCAGCACGACCAAGGGGAGGCGGCCATGCCGTACATCGGGGAGACCTGGCGGGTGGAACGGGGCGCCGACGTGGTCGGCGAGATCACCGTCACGCAAGCGGACTTCCCCTGGCTGAACGGACGCTTCACCCCCGGTCCGGCCTTCGCCGAACTGCGGCCGCACTTCGCCCGCGAGTTGGCGCTCGTCGACACCATCGACGACGACCTCACCGCCTGGGAGGACGCCTACGCGCGCGCCAGCGACGGCGTGCGGCTGATCGCCCCGGGCGGTCCGGTGGCGGAGTTCCTGCTGCACATCGAGGACGACGCGGCGTGGTTCCGCTGGAGCGACGAGCCGTTCCCGGCGGTGTGACGAACGGCCCGGCGGTGTGACGAACGGCCCTGCGTGTGCCGGCCGGTCCCGCGGTGTGCTGACAGGTCCTGGGGTGAGCTGACAGGTCCTGGGGGCGGCGGGTGTGCGTGATGGTGCGGCGAGTGTGTGTGGTGGCGCGGCCTGAGTTCGTGGCGATGCGGCCGGTGTCCGTGGTGGTTCGGCTGGCGTGCGTTTGCGGTGCGTCGAGCTAGCGGTCGTGACGGTGCGACGAGAGCGTCGCCGGGCGGGCGTCGGCGCGCCCGGCCACCCGTCAGTCCATCAGGCTCCCCAGCCGTCCCTCCAGCACCACCAGCAACTCACCCAGCGCCGTGGAGAGTTCCTCCTGCCGCTGTGCGCCGATCCCCTCCAGCAGCGCGGCCTCGTAGCGCAACTGCTCCGGCAACAGCCGGTCGATGGTGTCCCGCCCCTCCTGGGTGAGCGAGAGGTGGGTGACCCTGCGGTCCCGGTCGTCCGGCCGGCGACTGATCAGCCCGCGCTCCTCCAACTGCCGCAGGCGTTTGGTGACTGCCGCCCCGGAGGCGAAGGTCTCCCGCGCCACCCGGCCCGGCGTCAACTCGCGGTCCATCCGGCGCAGCGTGCCGAGGACGTCGAACTCGGGTCGGGTCAGCCCGGCCCGCCGCAGCGGTGCATCGGCGGCCTGCTGGAGCAGCGCGGAACAGCGGTTGAGCCGTCCGATCACCGCCATCGGGCCGGTGTCCAGCCCGGGGTGCACCTGTTGCCACTGGCGCAACACCCCCGCGACGATGTCCTCGGTCACCCGCACGCTCCTCTCCGCCCCGTCCGTCCGGCCGGCACCCCGGTCGCCCACAGACTTCATTGTGCCTGCCCAGGGCGGGCGGAGGGCACGTCAGGCGGCCGGCGCCAGCGGGCAGCTCAGGCGGCGAGCGCGGGCGTGGTCAGGCGCCGCACCAGCACCGCCAGGGTCCGGTGCCCCTGCCGTTCGGCGCCGGCGATCCGCTCCTCGGGCAGCGCCCGTTGCCACCACTCGCCGTTCGCCACGTCCACGGCCTCCCGCAGCTCGACCAGGCACCCCGCGAGCCGATCGCGCGCCCAGCCCGCTTCGGGCGCCCAGCCGGCTTCGTGTGCCCAGCCGGTCTCTTGCCCTCCGTCGGTCTCGTGCGTCCCGTCGACCTGGTGCGCCTCGTCGACCTGGTGCGCGCCGTCGGCCTGGCGCGCCCCGTCGGCCTGGTGCGTCCCGTCGATCCGGTGCGTCCCCTCCGTCTCCTGTGTCCTGTCCGCCTCGTGCTTCCTGCCCGTCTCGGGCGTCCCAGCAGCTGCGCGCGTAGTGCTCGCCGTGGTGGGCCGACCGTCCGCTCCTGTGGGCGCACCGTCGGTCCCGATGCGGGGTGCGTTAGCCCCCATGGGCGGTGCGCCCGGCCCCACGGGTGCGGTACCGCTCCCGGCGCGTGCCGCGTTCGCGCCCGGTCCGGCCACCAGCAGTCGGGCCGCAGCCGCCTCGGCCTCCGCGACCCGCTCCAGCGCCAGATCGATCCGGTCGGCGGCCCGCCGATTGGTGACCAGCACGCAGCAGACGAGTCCGACCGCCGCGCCCACCACGGTGTCCAACCACCGGTCGGCGACCAACGTGCCGGCCGGCAGCGGCCGGCCGAACTCGGTCAGCAGCAGCGCCATCGGCGTCACGCACACCGATCCGAGCCAGTAGTTCCGGGTGATCGTGGCCTCCGCACCGAGCTGGAACGCCAGCGCCAGCGCGATCATCGTGACCTGACCGGTGTGGATCAACGGCAGCAGCACGGTGAACAGGACCAGTCCCAGCAGGTTCCCGAGGGTGCGTTGGAAGGCGCGCTGCCAGGAGAGCGTGGTGTTGGCCTGGTAGATCGACGCAGCGGTGACCACGGCCCAATACGGATGCCCCACGCCCACCGCCAACGAGGCCCAGCCCGCCAAGACGCACCCCACCGCGACCCGTGCCCCGATGGGCAGCAGGGGCGACCCGGGACGGAGCCGCCCGACCACCGCCCGCAGGCCCCGCGGCCGCCCGGGCGCCGGACGCCGTAGTCCGCCGCCGTCCACGAACCGCCCGGCACGGGACCCGGCGGCCGTGCCGCCCTCCGGGGACGTACCGAACTCCGCCGCCCCGCGGGCCGGCGCCGCCTCACCGGTTCGGACCCCTGCGCCCTGCCGAGCCGCCCGCGCCCGCCCCGGGGCCACGGACCGCGAGGCCATGCCGGACCGCAGCGCCATACCGGGCTCCAACGCCACCCCGGCCTCCCAGGCCGCCCTGGCCTCCCACGCCACCCCGGCCAGTTCCGCGGCCTCCGCACCGGTCAGCGTCACCTCGGGCAGCGGACGCCCGCTCCGGAGTTCCCGCGCCCATCCGCCGAGCCGCCCGGCCTCGGCCGCGACGTCCCGCGGCCCGCCGCCCAACGACGACTCCGCCCGCACCAACAGTCGCTCCAACCCCTCCCGTGCCGCGGCCTTCGCCGGCGTACGGGTCGGGACCAGGAACAGCGCGTGCCAAGCGGCGTTCACGGCCGCCGCGGTGGCGTGCCGGGCGTGCACCACGCCGGAGGGTTCGGGCTCCCCGGCCGACGACGCGCCGGCGGCTTCCGCCCGCGCCCGCAGCAGCCCGGCGGCGGCCTGCAGCGCCCGCGCGGTGGCGATCCGCTCCGGCCCCTGCGGCCGCACCAACGCCGGCGCCATGCACACCACCCACGCGAACGCCCCGGTGGCCAGCGCCAGCGCCGCGTGCGGCAGCACGTCGGCCGGTCGCTGCGGAACGAAGAACGCCGAGGCCGCGATGAACGTCAGGATCAGGTTCCCGGGCGGCCCGATGTGCGTCGCGTCGCACACCACCTTGTGCGCCGCGGCGACCAGCGAGGCCAGCACCACCAGCACTGCGGCCGAGGTGACCAGCGACGCCGCGGTCAGCGCCACGGCCAGGCTCGCCACCATGCCGAGCACCACCCACGGCAGGGTCCGGGCCCGTGCCGCGTACGGCAGGCCGTGCGCGTACAGCGCGCACATCGCGCCCGCGGAGGTGTACAGGACCAGGTCGAGCCGCCCCAGCCCCAGCAGCACCAGATCCGGCACGGCCAGCGCCACCAAGGCGCTGAGCGCGGGCTTGTGCCAGATGTCGACCGGCCGTCGCAACCGCACCGTGCTCCGGACCGGCAACGGACGGAACCGCACGGTGCCCGTGCCCGTTCCGCCGGGCGCCGTCCCCGTCTTCCACCGCCCCGTGGGCCTGGCGTGCTTGGCATGCTTCCCCATGCCAAAAGCTTAACAGGTATTTTACCTGTAAAAGATATGCGCTGAGTCACCTCACGAGCGCGCGACAATGACCCCGTGCCAACCGCGAAGAACGTCAAGAACACTGCGAACGCCGCGACCGCCGAGGCGACGGAGCCGACCGAGCCGGGCAAGTCGACCGGGTCGACCGGGTCGGCTGGGCTGACTGAGCCGACTGAGCCGGACGAGTCCGCCGAGGCAGCCAGGACCCCCGAGACCGCGAAGACCGCGAAGGCCACCGACGACACCAAGCGGCCCCAGGGCACCAGGAGCACCCAGAGCACCAGGAGCGCCCGGGAAACCAAGTCCACCACCGGAACCAAGTCCGCCAAAGCCGCCAAGAGCACTGGTGGCACCAAGAGCACCGGTGGTACCAAGAACGCCGGTGGCGCCAAGAGCACCGGGGGCGCCAAAACCGCCCGGAGCGTCAAAACCGCCCGGAGCGTCAAGAAGGGAGAGGCGGCCCCCGCGCCCGCTTCCCCCGACCGCCGCCGTGAACTCCTGGACACCGCGGCGGAGGTGTTCGCCGCGCAGGGCTACAACGCCACCACCGTCCGCCAGATCGCAGACGCGGCCGGGATGCTCGCGGGCAGCCTCTACTACCACTTCGATTCGAAGGAATCGATGGTCGACGAGATCCTGGCCACCTTCCTGGACGAGCTGTGGGCCGGTTACGACGCGGTGCTGGCGGCCGACCTGGCGCCGCGGGAGACCATCGAGGCGCTGGTCACCGAATCGTTCCGGGAGATCGACCGGCACCGCGCCGCAGTCGCGATCTACCAGAAGGAGGCCCGGCACCTCGCCACCCAGCCCCGCTTCGACTACCTCGCGGCATCCCGCCGGAAGTTCGAGCGGGCGTGGCTGGGCACACTGGAGCGTGGGGTGGCCGAGGGCGCCTTCCGCGGCGACCTCGACCTCCGGCTCGCCTACCGCTTCCTGCGCGACACGGTCTGGGTCGCCGCCAGCTGGTACCGCCCGCAGGGCCGACACACCCCCGAGGAGATCGCCCGCCAATACCTCGCAATGGTCCTGGACGGCATCGCACTCCCCGGGACCGCATGACGCTGGACGCGTCCGCGGTTGCCCGCGCCTCTGGCCGTTCCCGTGCACCTGCGCATATGCGAGTGCATGAATGCGAGCGGGTGTGAAGGAACACGTCCGCCCGCACGGTGCGAGGACCTGCGCAGGGAGCCGGTCCGGTCCACCGCCCCTCAGCCCCCGCCGTCACCCCCCGCCCCTGCCCGCAAGGGAACGCGAGCGCACGGTGACGCGGCGCGACAACGGCTGTGCGCGGCCCAGGGACGGGGCGTGACGCGGAACGCTGGCCCGGCTCGCGCAATCGGCCCCTGGCTCAGAGGGCCACGGCCACGGCCAACGAAACGGCGGGCCGTGACCGCTCGGGAGTGGGCCGCGGTCCACGGGAGCGCGTCACCGCCCGCGGGTCCCGTCGCTTCAGCAGGCCACGTTCTTGACGTACAGCGCCCGCGAACCGGCCGTCGTGCCGTACCGCACGTCCTTCGTCGTTCCCTTGGGGAGCCGCCCCCGTGGATCCGCCTGGTGCGGGATGACGATGGTGTAGCAGGCCGGCCGCTGGGCGCACAGGTTCGTCAGTCGGACGTAACGCTGCCCGCCCTGGTCGAAGAACTTGCGCACCTTCACACAGCGTGGCACCTGATCGGCCATCGCCTGCGTCGCAGTGGCCAGCGTCATCGAGGCACCGCACACCGCACCCGCCAGCGCTATCGACATGATCTTCCGCATTCGGTTTCCCCCGTTCCTCGCGCGGCGACGGTCCGCTTCCCGGCCCTCATCTCCGCCCGGTCGGCGTCCGCCCCGGCGCGCTCTCGGCCTTCTTCGCCGTTTCGGCTGTCCGGGCTGCCCACGCCTTCGTCGGCCCCGTCCCATTGTCCACACCCGCACCCCGAATTTCAGCCCCGGCTGCCGCCTGGAGTTCGTCCACCCGTAGGTACGCGAGCGCCCGCCGCGTGAGTTCCGCCACGTCGTCCGGCTCCTCCTGCCACGCCCAGTGCTCCATGGCCACCGACAGTGCGTCGATCAACGCGCAGGCCAGCAGTCGCACTTCCATGCTGTCCGCGGACGCTCCGGTGCGCACCGCGAGCACCGGGACCAGCTGGTCCTGCATGTCCCGCCCCGCCGCCAGCCACCTCATCCGGATCGCCGGCACGCTCCCCATCACGCGGATCAGCCGCCGGGCCTTGTCCGGGTCGGCCAGCCGCCGCGCCGCCTCGGCGTCCTCAAACGCCGCCCGTACCGCACTGGTCAGCGGCTCCTCGACGGGCCGACCGGCGAGCTGCTGGACGAGCACCCCCACGCTGGACGTCAGCACGGGCGTGAGCGCGTCCTCCTTCGCCGCGCAGTACCGGTAGAACGTGCGCAGTGAGATCCCGGCCGACGCGGCGATGTCCTCGACGGTGGTCGCCTCGTAGCCCCGCTCGGAAAACAGCGCGGCCGCGGTCTCGGCGATCTCCATCCGCGTCTCCTGTCGCCGTCGTTCGGTCAACGAGGGTCTGCCTCGCCCTGCCGTCATGCGCCTCTCCCCCTCCCAGCGGCCACCCGGCCCGCCTCACCCGATTCCGCATATTGTCACGAACCAGCACCTTGGCACGACATGCCAAAAAAGCTATGTTGGCCCCGGCTGATCACCAGGCGCCGCCCCGCTCCACCCCATCACCCGACCCCGCCCTCCCACACACCGATCTCTCCTCCACCTCTCCACCTCTCGACCCATCCGCCTTCCCGACTGCCCGCCCGGCCCACCGGCCCGGCCCGCCGTGCACCGCACCCACGAACCCGAGCCCGAGAGCCCGGCCGCGAGTCCCTGCACGAAGCCCGAGCGCAACAGGCCGGGTCCACACGGACCGTCCCTCACGAGCCGCCCGCCTCCCACCGCCGTCTCGCCGTCGTGCCTGTCTCGCCGTCTCGCCGTAGTGCTTTCTTGTGCCAACCACGCCGCCTTCCCCGTACGGCGCCGCCGGTTGTCCCGGGCCCCATTCGGCTCCTGGGCGGGATTTCCTGATCCGGGTCTCGTGATCCGGGTCTCCTGATCCGCCCGTCGGGCATCGTCCACCTCGCCCGTCGCAGACGGCCTGCGGCGGGCGGCTCGGGATGGACGGTCCGCGGCGGGCGGTCCGAAGCGAACGGTCCGCGACGCCCCCCCCCGCGACGCCCCTCGGCCTTTCACCTGCGACGTTCCACCCATGAAGTCCACCCGTTACGTTCCATCCACGGCATCTCACCTGCGCGTTTCGCGCGTTTCGCACCACGAGGGATCGAAGGAGCCAACCATGCCCCGCCGTACCTACCTCGTCACCGGCGCCGCCTCCGGCATCGGCCGGGCCACCGCGGCCCGCCTCCGCGACGGGGGCCACACCGTGATCGGCGCCGACCTCAAAGGCGCCGACATCTCAGCCGACCTCGCCACGCCCGCCGGCCGAACCGGACTCGTCCAACGTGCCGACGAGTTGACCGGCGGCCGCCTGGACGCCGTGATCGCCTGCGCCGGGCTCGCCCATCCCGACCCCGTCACCCTCCGAGTCAACTACTTCGGCATGGTCGCCAGCCTCGAAGGGCTGCGCCCCCTGCTCGCCGCCGGCACCGACCCCCGCGCCGCCCTCGTCTCCTCCGCCATCGCCATCCACCCGTCGGACCCGGCGATCGTCGACGCCGCGCTCGCCGGCGACGAGGCGGCGGCCGTCGCCGCCGCCCAGGCCGCCGTCGACCGCGGCGAGGGCCACACCATCTACGGCGCCTCCAAACAGGCCATCGCCCGTTGGCTGCGCCGCACCGCCGTCACCGAGGGCTGGGCGAACGCCGGCATCCCGCTCAACGCCGTTGCCCCCGGCACGGTCGTCACGCCGATGACCGCACCGCTGCTCGACGACGCCGCGACGCGGGAGGTCGTCGACGCCAGCCTGCCGATGCCGTTGAACGGGCACGCCCGCCCCGAGCAGATCGCCCCCGTCCTCGCCTGGCTGACGTCCGCGGACAACACGCACGTCACCGGTCAGATCCTCTTCGCCGACGGCGGGGCCGACGCCACCCTGCGCGGCGAGACAGGCTGGTGATGCACCGACCCCGGTGATGCACCGGCCCTGCTGACGCACCGATGCTGCTGACGCACCGAGGCCGATGATGTGCATGCCGACCCTCGCACCGCCCGGATTCCGCTGCCCTCGGCGCTCGCCCTGCGGACCAACGTCCCGCCGGCGCCGGGGGACCGGTCCTCGGCGGTGCGGGGTCAGTCGTTCCCCGACGGGCGGGCCGCCACCACCTTCAGTCCCCGCTCCGCGAACTCCCGACGGGTCTCGTCGGTCACCGCGCCATCGGTGATGAGGGTGTCGAAGACGTCGGCGCCCCCCACCCGCGCGAAACAGCGCTCGCCGATCTTCGACGAGTCCGCGACGACCACGGCCCGCTGGGCGCGCTCGGCCATGAGACGGTTGATCCGGGCCTCGGCCTCGTCGTGCACCGTGGCCCCCCGCATCGGATCCACGCCGTTGGCACCGATGAACGCGATGTCGATGGAGATCTGCTGGAGCACCAACTCACTGAACGGGCCGACCAGTTCGTAGGACCGCGAGTGCGCCACCCCACCCGTGAGCACGATCTTGATCTGCGGTCGGACCGCCAGCTCGCTGGCGATGTTCAGGGAATTGGTGACGATGGTCAGATGCGCCTGCGGGCCGGCCTCCGCGAAGTCCGCCCGGGTGGCGAGCACCCGCGCGATCGCGGTGGTCGTGGTCCCACCGCTCAACCCGACCACGTCCCCGCGCTCGACCAGCCGTGCGGCCGCTTGCGCCACCGCCTCCTTCTCCGCCGACCGGTGCCCTTGCTTGTACCGGATCGGAAGGTCGTACGCCACGGAACTCAGCACCGCCCCACCCCGGGTGCGGACCAGTAGCTGCTGCTCGGCGAGCGTGTCCATGTCGCGCCGCATCGTGGCGGCCGAGACCTCCAGCTCGGCCGCCGCCTCCTCGACCTCGACCCGGCCCCGATCTCCGAGCAGCTCAAGCAGTGCGTTCATCCGTTCATGGCGCTTCATGGCGCGAGCCTAATTCGTTTCCTTGCCCGCACCGGCCCCGGACCGAACTCATTCCCTCACCTCCGCCTCCCCCCCCCTCACGCTCGCTCGACCCACGCCCTTCTCCCTGCCTCCCACCACCTGCCTTCCGCCCCACCGGTGTTCTGGCGACGCAGCGGCGGTGGCCGGGAGCCGTCACCCGCGGACCGTGGCCTCCATCGTCTGTGGGGTGGGCACCGTCACCGGGGTGCTGAGCACCTCCAGCAAGCGGGCGGCCTCCTGCGCCACGGCTTCCCGGGCCGGCTTGACGTACTTCCGGGAGTCGATCAGCGCCGGATCGGCCTGCAGTGAGTGCCGTATTGAGCTGGTGAAGACGGAGACCAGATGAGTAGAGATGTTGATCTTGGTCATGCCGGCGCCGATGGCCCGGCGGAGCTCGTCGTCCGGCACTCCGGACGAGCCGTGCAGGACCAGGGGCACCGGGAGGGTCGTGCGCAGCGCCGTGATCAGGTCCTTGTCCAACTCGGCGGTGCGCTCCCGCATCGCGTGGGAGGAGCCGACGGCGACCGCGAGGGCGTCGACTCTGGTGGCCCGGACGAAGGCCAGGGCCTCCCCGGGGTCCGTGCGCACCCCCGGTGCGTGGACCCCGTCCTTCCCGCCGACCTCGCCGAGTTCCGCCTCGACGTAGGCGCCCCGCTCGTGGCACCAGGCGGTGAGCGTGGCGGTAGCGGCGACGTTCTGTTCGTAGGAGAGGGCGGAGGCGTCCACCATGACCGACCCCACGCCGGCGGTGATGCCCCGGTGGACCAGCTCCGCCTCGGTGATGTGATCGAGGTGGACCGCGATCCGGGCCGTGGACTCCTCGGCGAGGGCGAGCGTGGCCCGGGTGAGGGGGAGCAGGCTCCCGTGATAGCGGATGCAGTTCTCGCTGAGTTGCAGGATCAGCGGGTGCCCGGTGCGCTCGGCGGCCGTCACCAGGGCTTCGGCGGTTTCCAGATGGATGACGTTGAAGGCCGCGGCGCCGACCCGTGCGGCGCGCGCGGCATCGACGATCGACGCGGTGGGAACGAGTGGCATGGTGTCCTGACTCCCTTGGGAGGAAGGGTGAGTTGGCGTCGGCGCGGACGGTGCGGCGAGCAGCTCGCGGCACCGGCGCGCGGACGGGGCGCCGCTAGGAGGCGGCGGGCTCCTGGAGCATCACGGAGCGGGTCAGGCTGCGCGGGTTGTCCGGGTCCAGGCCCCGGGCGCGCGCCCTCTCCAAGGCGACCCGCTGCACCAGCACCAGATCGGCGAGCGGATCCCTGGCATGGGACACGAAGTCCGCTCCGGTGCGTGTCACATCGGCCTCCAGCCCCTCGGGGGCCTCGCCGAAGAGCCAGGTCACCCGGCCCGGTGCCGCTATCGAGATCGGGCCGTGACGGTACTCCATCGCAGGATAGGACTCCGTCCAACTCTGCGACGCCTCGCGCATCTTGAGCGCCGCCTCGTTGGCCAGGCCGTACGTCCAGCCGGTGCCCAGGAACGCGAACTGCTCGGCGTCCACCCACTCCTTCTTGACCGGAACCGCCAGGGCCTCCTCCGCGTCGCCCACCGCCCGCGCGACGTCTTCGCCCAGATGGGCGCGCAGCAGTGTCAACGCCGTGGTCGCGAACCGGGTCTGCACCACCGATCGTTCGTCCGCGAACGGCAGCGCCACCGTCGCGTCCGACAGCTCGACCGCCGGAGTCTCGGGATCGCCGAGCACCGTCACCGTGGGGATACGCCCCTTGACCGCCTCCAGCACGCGCAGCACCTCGGTCGTCGTCCCCGAGCGGGTGATCGCCACCACCGCGTCGTACCGCCGGTCGGCGCCGAGGAACGCCTCCGAGGCGGGGAAGGGGTCGGTGACTCCCAGCCCCGCACCTTCGCGCAGGGCCGCGTAGGACTGCGCCATGAACCACGACGTGCCGCAACCGACGACGGCCACCCGCTGACCCGCCTCGGGCAGCGGGCTGCCGCCGGCGCCGATCCGGGCGGCCTCCCGCCACGTGTCCGGCTGACTGTGCAGCTCCTGCTCCATGTACGAGGTCTCGCTCATGGCCACCCTCCCGTGGTGCGTGCTCAGTGTTTACCGATCAATTGCAGCGAGGCTGCAACTTTCTGCTTTGTTGGGTGCAACTCTACGCAGGTTCGCGCAAGCGTTCCATCCCTCGCACGGGTGATGGTGTCGGAAGAGGTGTGTGGTTGCGGGCACATGAGTGGCTGATTGCTTGCGGTGCGGAGGCGTGGCGGGGAGCGAAAATCGGGTAAGTGACTGTTGACATCTGCGCGAAAGGTGCCTGATATTCGCAAGATCAGTCATGTCGGTGCCCGGGCATGGCCGACGACACGGCGTTCAGGCGCCCGTCACGCAGTCATCCCGTCATGCAGTCACGCAGCAAAGACGCTCCGTCGCACGAAGGACTCCCGATGTCCACTGCCTCGCACTCCGCACCGCGCCCGTCGCCCCCGACCTCACTCCGCACCGGCCGGATGTTCGCGCTCACCGGCGCCGTCGTCGGTGTCATCTACGGCTACGACACCGGCAGCATCTCCGGTGCCCTGGTCTTCCTCAGCAAGGACTTCGGCCTGACCGAGACGGAGAAGGGCCTGGTCAACAGCATCCTGGTACTCGGGTCGATCGTGGGTGCGCTGATCGGCGGCAAGCTTGCCGACGCCCTGGGCCGCCGGGTCGCGATGTTGATCGTCGCCGGTTCGTACACGGTCTTCGTCGCGCTGTCCGCGATCGCCCCCACCGTCGAAGTGCTCGATGCCGTCCGGTTCCTGCTCGGGGTCGCCATCGGCATCTCGATCGTGGCCGCGCCGCTCTACGTCGCGGAGTCGACCCCGGCCCGCATCCGGGGCGCCTCGGTCGCCGCGTACCAAGTGGCCACGGTCGTGGGCATCGTCCTCACCTACTTCGTCAACTGGGGCCTGTCCGGCGGCGGTCACTGGCGCTGGATGCTCGGCCTGTCCGCGATCCCCGCGGCGCTCGTCGTGATCCCGCTGCTCCGCCTGCCCGACACGCCCCGTTGGTACGTCCTCAAGGGGCAGACCGAACGGGCCGTCGAGGTCATGGCGGTGACCGACCCGGAGGTCGACCCGCGTGCCGAGGTCGCGTCGGTGCGCGCCGCGCTCGACGAGGAGAACGGCGGATCGGCGCGCTCCCTGCTGCGCAAGCCGTACGCCCGCGCCGCGTTCTTCGTGGTCGGCCTCGGCTTCTTCTGTCAGATCACCGGAATCAACGCGGTGACGTACTACAGCCCGCAGATCTTCGAGGAGATGGGCTTCACCGGCAACGGTCAGAACTTCCTGCTGCCGTCCTTCGTCGAACTGGCTTCCCTGGTCGCGGCCGTGCTGGCGATCCTCATCATCGACCGGATCGGCCGCCGGGTGGTGCTGCTGTCGGGGATCGGCACGATGGTGGTGATGCTCGGGGTCCTGACGGTCGTCTTCGGCGCCGGAAAGCTGCACGGGACCACCACCTGGGTGGGCTTCGTCGCGATCCTCCTGTTCACCGCCGCCTTCAACTTCGGCTTCGGCTCTCTGATCTGGGTCTACGCCAGCGAGGCGTTCCCCGCCCAACTGCGTTCCACGGGTGCCTCGGTGATGCTCACCGCCGACCTGGTCGCCAACCTCCTGATCGCCCAGTTCTTCCCGTCGCTGATGGCGAAGGCCGGGGCGGCCGCGACCTTCGCGGGGCTGGGCGTGCTCGCCGTGGGCGCCCTGGTCTTCGCGGCCTTCACCGCGCCCGAGACCAAGGGCCGCCAGTTGGAGGAGATTCAGGATTATTGGCGTAACGGCGGTCGCTGGCCCACCGCCGCCACGCCCGGACCGGTCGGCGCCGCCGGGCCACTGGGTGATTCCGCAGCTCAGCCGACGTCGCCCTAGTGGGGCGGGGCCCCGATCACTGGTCGTTCGGGGACCCTGCCTTCACGCCGCCTCGGGCACCTGGCGAGAAGGCAGGGTGGTCGGATGTTGCTCCACGCGTGCACGCGGGCGGGCTGCCAGGTGGCAGCGGGAGCGGAACATCGCCCTGGGCGGGCGCCGGGCTGACGCCCCCTGTGTTGATCGGGCTGAAGCGGCAGGTTCTGGCCGCTGCCAGTTGGGGTTGGGGTTGCCGAGTCAGGGGCTCCCGGAGGGAAAGCCGCGTTATACCGGAATTTCATTGCCGGCTACTAGCGTGCACCGGGAATTGACCGAATTGACCATGCGGTATTCCGGCAGTCACGAGTATCGCCTCCGGCCATGGAGAATTAGTGCGTAAACTCGCTTCAAAGCTGACGCAGGTCGGCTTGTCCGTTGCCTTCCTCGGAGGGGCGCTCCTGTTTCCGCAGGCGCAGGCGGCCCATGCGGCGGCAGGAGTGCCCGGGCGCTTCGTCGCGGACGCCGACATCCTGGGAGCCCCCGACGGGGCGATCGTGGGCAAGGGCCACAACGGCCAGCCGGTCACGATCAACTGCCAGACGGCTGACGGCAATTGGTGGAACCTCAACGCTCCCGAAGCCGCCGGCTGGGTATGGCAGCCTAACCAGGTTCTGCGCGACTGGGGAACTCCCAACCCGCCGGTCTGCTGAGCGTCTCCCGGCTTGATCGACCCCTCGGGCTCCCCGCCGGTTACCAGCTGGTGGGGAGCCCTGCACGTCTGTGAACGAGCACCGGCGAAGGGAGGGGCGTGGAGTGGATGCGCCCGCAATTCGCGGACCTCGTGGCGGCAACAAATGAGGACTGCGTACGCCGCAGTCGGAAATGAGGGCGGCCCCGCCGATTCGAGGTTATGTCGTCGGTGAGCCGGCTGGTGGCGTCCACGGGCCCGCGCAGCGCAGGGCCCGGCCCGCCGGACGGTTCCGGCGGGCCGGGCCACGGGTGCGACGGAGGTTCAGGACGGGAGTTGCTCCCGGTATTCCGCCAGTGCCGGTGCCGTCTTGGTCGCCGTGAACTCGGTGATCCGGTACGCGCAGACCCCGGCCCGGACGAACGGGTCGTCGGCGGTGAGCTGCTCGACGGTCGCCCGGTCGCTCCCGGCGGCGATGATGATGCCTCCGTCACGCGGGTTCTTCCGTCCGGACGCGATGAAGTGTCCGGCGGCGTACGCCTGCTCCAGCCACGCCACGTGGTCCTGGAGGGCGGCGTCGACGCGGTCGAGGGGAGCGGTGTAGGTCAGTTCCAGTACGAACATGGCTGCAATATAGAGGAGGGGCGGCGGACGCCCGCAGGCGGTACGCGGCCACCCGCAACCGTGCAGCGGTTCGATAGCGTGGCGGCACCATGGACACTTCCGGAACCCTCTCCCGCGCCGACGAACTGCGGCACTGGCCCGCGGACGAAGCCGGGGCCCGCGCGGTCCAGGACCGGCTGCGCAGCCACGTACGGCTCGACGAGCCCGGCCCCGTACCGGGCTTCGAAGGCACCGCCGTCGGCGTGGACGTCGCCTACGACGACGAACGGGACGTGGTCGTCGCGGCCGCCGTCGCCCTCGACGCCCGCACCCTCGCGGTCGTCGACCGGGCCACCGCCGTCGGTCCGATCTCCTTCCCCTACGTCCCCGGCCTGCTCGCCTTCCGGGAGATCCCCACCGTCCTCGACGCGCTGGAGCGGCTCGCCCGCACCCCCGACCTGGTGGTCTGCGACGGCTACGGGCTGGCCCACCCGCGGCGCTTCGGTCTCGCCAGCCACCTCGGTGTGCTGACCGGGCTGCCCACCATCGGGGTCGCCAAGACGCCGTTCACGTTCCGGTACGAGCCGCCGGGGCCGGAGCGCGGCGCCACCTCGCCCCTGTGGGACGACCGGGCGGCGGACGGCGAGCCCGAAGAGGTGGGACGTGCCCTGCGCACCCAACGGGGCGTCAAACCGGTCTTCGTCTCGGTCGGCCACCGGGTGGACCTGGACCGGGCCTGTGCGCACACCCTCCATCTGGCGGCCTCCTACCGCCTGCCGGAGACCACCCGGGCCGCCGACTCGCTCTGCCGCAAGGCCCTGGCGAGCCTCTGACGGCCGGCCCGGGCTATCCGCGGACCACTCGGAAGACGATCCCCGCGTCCTGGAGGCGCCGGGTCAGCGCGTCTCCCATGGCGACGGCCGTCGTCACCTGGCCCGCGGTGTCCGGGAGGTCGTCGAAGGCGAGGCTGAGCGCTCCCTCGGCGAGCATCTTCGCGGTCTCGTCGTAGCCGGGATCGCCGCCCCTGACCTCGGTGACCAGGTGCGCGCCGCCGCCCGACGCCACGAACCGCACCGCGAACCAACTCCGCGCCCGGCGCTGCGGACTCGGCCCCTCGCCCGGTTGCAGCCGTCCGGACATCCAACGTCGGACGGGTGGTACCTGGGCGAGTGCGGTGAGGGCCCCCGCGCCCGCCGTCGCGGCCACCGCCGTCGGCAGCCGGCGCACCCCCGCGTAGTGCCGGTAGCGGAAATCGGGGCCGTACTGGTCGAGGGCGGCCGCCGAGCGGGCCACGACCTGCGGGTCCAGGGTCGGCAGCGGCAGGCCCCAGGTGCCGGTGTCCCGGCTCCGCACGGGCGGCCCGAACGGGGCGCGCACGGTACGGTCCGCGGGCTGCGGCTCGACCCGACGACGGGCCCGCGCGGCCCGGGCCATGTCGGCCGGCCGGGAGGCCGCGGCGAGCGCGGAGGCGAGCGTCCCGCCGGAGAAGCCGGCGTCGGTCCGCACGAATCCGTCGATGCGCAGCGGGACCCCCTTGGGGAGCAGCCCCACCGTGTAGTGCACCCCGAGGTCGTACGGGACGGAGTCGAAGCCGCAGGCGTGCACGAGCCGGGCCCCGGTGGCCCGCGCGGTGGCGTCGTGGCGCAGGTACGTCCGGTCGACGAACTCCGCCTCGCCCGTGAGGTCCAGGTAGTCGGTGCCGGCCTCGGCGCAGGCCGCGACCAGGGGCTCGCCGTGCAGCAGGTAGGGCCCGACGGTGGTGGCCAGGACACGGGTGGCGCCAGCCAGGGCGCGCAGCGAGCCGGGGTCGGCGCTGTCGGCCCGCAGCAGCGGGAGGTCCGCGCAGTCCGGGTTGATCGTCGCCAACTGGTCGCGCAGCCGCTCCAGTTTGGCGGTGCTGCGGCCGGCGAGCGCCCAGCGGCAGCCTTCGGGGGCGTGCCGCGCGAGGTACTCCGCGGTGAGGGCGCCGGCGAACCCGGTCGCTCCGTACAGGACGAGGTCGAGGTCCCGTCCTGAGGTGTCCTGCCGTGACATCTGCGTCCTCTCTGGTCCGAGGTCCGGACCCTAAGGACTCGCTGACGGATACGTCAACGACGGGGCGGGTCGGCGAGGTTGCCGGCGCCGGTCCGGGAAGGCGGGTCGAGGTGCGTCCGGTCTTGACGCGGCGGGGGAGACCGGCCAGATTCAGTCGGTGAGGTAGGACATCCGATGTCCGGATTGTCCCAGGGTGTGGGGCGGGCGAGTCGGGCCGCTCCTGAAGGAGGCCGGCTCCTGTGACGACGCAGCCCGCGGATCCGGCCGGCCCGAGCCCGCGCGGAGCCTGGTACCACGAGGTCACCCCGCGCCAGTGGAAGGCGCTGTCCGCCGCCTGGATCGGCTACCTCCTCGACGGCTTCGACTTCGTGCTGATCACGCTGGTGTTGACCGAGGTCGCCGGGGCATTCCGCCTGGACACCGCGACCGCCGCCTCGCTGGTCTCCGCCGCCTTCATCACCCGTTGGCTGGGTGGCGCCCTCCTGGGGGCGATGGGCGACCGCCACGGCCGCAAGGCCGCCATGATCGCCAGCATCCTGCTCTACTCGCTCGGGACCTTCGCCTGCGGGTTCGCCTGGGACTACACCAGTCTGTTCGCTGCCCGGCTGGTGATCGGGCTGGGCATGGCGGGGGAGTACAGCACCAGCGTGACGTACGTGCTGGAGAGCTGGCCCGCCCGGTTGCGCAACCGCGCTTCCGGGTTCCTGATCTCCGGCTACGCCGCCGGTACGGCCGTCGCGGCGCAGGTCTACGCCTGGGTGGTGCCCGCGTGGGGCTGGCGCTGGATGTTCTGGCTCGGGGTGCTGCCCGTACTGGTCGCACTGTGGATGCGCCGGTCACTGCCGGAAGCCGGGGACTGGCACGCGGAGGTCGGCACCGCGACCGGCGGAGGCGGTGCGGCGCCCCCGGACCGGCCGCATCCGTTTCGCCCGCTGCTCACCGGCCGCCTGCGCCGCCGGACCAACGCGGCACTGGCGCTCCTCGCCACGGTCGCGCTGTTCTGCGCGTTCACGCCGTGGGGCGCGGGGTTCGTGCCGTGGTCGGCCGGGCTCGCCACCCTGTGCCTGCTCGCCTTCGCCGCGCAACTGGGCGGTCGCCGCGGCTGGCTGCTGTACGTCTCCTTGATGGTGACGGTGTTCTGCGCCTTCCTCTACAGCTGGCCGGTGCAGGCCCTGTTGCCGACGTACCTCAAGACCGCCCTGGGGTACTCGCCCGCGCAGGTCGGCGACGTGATGTTCGTCGCGGGCTTCGGCGCCATGGCCGGCTGCTGGCTGGCCGGTTTCACCGGGGACCTGCTCGGGACCCGGCGCGCCTACGCGTACACCCTGCTGGCCTCACTGGCGTTCGTGTTCCCGGTGTTCGCGGTGCGCGGGAGCGTGCTGGGGCTGGGCGTGCTGGTCTTCGTTCTGCTGGCGCTGGGGCAGGGCATCTCCGGCATCCTGCCGAAGTACGTCGCCGGCCACTTCCCGACCGGGACCCGCGCCGCGTCGCTCGGCTTCGTCTACAACGTGGGGGCCCTGGGCGGGGCGGTGGCACCGGTCCTGGGGGCGCAGCTCGCCCGCGGCATGCCCCTGGGGCGGGCGCTGGCGGTCCTCACCTTCGGGCTGACGCTGCTGGTCGTCCTCCTCGTGGGCGGCGACGTCCCGCGGCGACTCGCACGGCTGGTGGACCGTCAGGTGCCCGCTGACCACCTCGTGCCGGGGACGGCGGGCGGAGCGGAAACGGGCGAGGAGCGTCGGCGGGGCGCTCCGCGCGGCACGTCGTCGTCCGATGTGGCGTAGCGCGGGCGCGGGGGACGGGCCGGGCCGGTGCCGCCGGCCACGGGCCCGGCCGGAGTCACTCGGTGCTGTCGTCCTGCCGCCCCAGCGCCACCCCGCGCACCCCCTCCAACTCCGTCAGCGCGTCCACCAGGCGATGCGCGGAGCCGTCGCCCTCCAACCGGAGCAGCACCTCGGCCGCCACCTGGGTGTCGTCCGGGCGGGTCTCCACCTGGACGTCGGTGACGCGGAACCCGCTGCCGGTGCACAGCTCCAACATCCGCCCGAGCAGACCGTGTTGCGCCTGATAGGTGAGACGCAGGTCTATGCGGTGGGAGGACGACCCGGCGGCGATCCGCTCCGACACCTTGGAGAAGCCCCGGACGATCAGGAAGTGCACCGCCGTCGCGCCGATCGCGAGCAGCGGCAGCCCGCCCCCGCAGGCCATCCCGATGGCGCAGGTCAGCCAGATGGTCGCGGCCGTCGTCAGCCCCCGGACCGCGTCCTTGCGGACGAAGATGAGCCCGCCACCGATGAACCCGATGCCGGAGACGACCTGCGCGGCGACCCGGGACGGGTCCAACGCCACGCCGTCCGTGCCCAGCAGCGCGCCGAAGCCGTGGATCGACACCTCCATGAACAGGGCGCTGCCCACCCCGACGAGGGTGTGGGTGCGCAGCCCGGCGCTCTTCTGCCGGGCCTCGCGCTCCAACCCGATCAGCGAGGACAACAAGAGGGCGATGGCCAGTTCGGCGAACTGACGCAGTCCCTGGCCGGCATGGACGTCGAAGAGTGCGGCGGCGAGGTGTGACATGACGGCATTGTCCCTCCGCCGGACCGGCGCAGGGCGTTCCGCGGGCCGTTGACAGTGGTCGCGGTTAGCGTGGGGGCGATGGGCGGTGCGGACTTCCGCGCGGCCCGGCCAAGGCGCCGAGGACGGTGCCGGACGGGGGAGCGGACGTGGAGGACGGGATGGCGCAGGCGGCGCGGCCGAGGACGGTGCGGGCGCCACGGTGCGCGCGCCCGCACCGGATAGCCCCCGAGCTGCTCATCGGCCGGCTCGGCGGGGGATAGCAGCGCGGCGGCAGGCGCGCGAAGGCCCGTGACGGCGGTGGCAGTTGAGCACCGTCGTCACGGGCCTTCGTCGTTCAGGCCCGCGGGGGCACGGGGGGCTTGTGGAAAGTGGAACACGTTCTTAACATCACGAGTGTTACATCAGAAGTGTCACAGTGCGGAAGGCGTGGGGCGCGATGACGCAGTCAGGGAACGGCCCGCTCGGCGGGGTGCGGGTGGTGGAGCTCGCAGGCATCGGCCCCGGCCCCTTCGCGGCCATGCTGCTGGCCGACCTCGGCGCCGACGTCGTACGGGTCGACCGCCCCGGAGGCGCCCCACTGGGCATCGATCCGGCGTGCGACCTCACCAACCGCAACAAGCGCTCGGTGCTGGTGGACCTGAAGCAGCCCGCCGGAGTCGCCCGGGTCCTCGATCTGGCCGAGCGCGCCGACGTCCTGATCGAGGGGTACCGGCCGGGAGTGGCCGAGCGGCTGGGCGTCGGGCCCGAGCCGTGCCTGGCGCGCAACCCCCGCCTGGTCTACGGCCGGATGACCGGCTGGGGCCAGGCCGGGCCGCTCGCCGGCACCGCCGGCCACGACATCGGCTACATCGCGCTCACCGGTGCCCTCGGCATGATCGGCCCGGCCGACGGTCCACCCGCGGTCCCCGCCAATCTGCTCGGCGACTACGCCGGCGGTTCCCTCTACCTCGTCGTCGGTGTGCTCGCGGCCCTCCAGCACGCCCGCACCGAGGGCGGGACGGGACAGGTCGTGGACGCCGCGATCGTCGACGGCACGGCCCATCTCACGGCGATGATCCACGGCATGCTGGCCGCCGGTGGCTGGCAGGACCGGCGCGGCGCCAACCTGCTCGACGGCGGCGCGCCGTTCTACGGCACCTACGAGACCGCCGACGGCGGCCACATGGCCGTCGGCGCGCTGGAGCAGCGGTTCTACGCCGAGTTCGTCCGCCTGCTGGGCATCGAGGACGAGGTCCCCGGCCGGGACGACCTCGCGGCCTGGGACGACCTGCGCACCGCCATCGCCGCCCGCTTCCGGACCCGCTCCCGGGACGAGTGGACCGCCGTCTTCCAGGAGTCCGACGCCTGCGTCGCCCCGGTGCTCTCCCTGCGCGAGGCCCCGGGCCACCCGCACCTCGCGGCCCGCGGGACCTTCACCGAGCACGCCGGTCTGACCCAGCCGGCCCCCGCGCCCCGCTTCTCGGCCACCCCGGGGACCCTCCGCAGGGCTCCCGCCCTTCCCGGAGCGGACACCGAAGAGGTCGCCCGCGACTGGCAGCTGCCCGGCCTCGCCGACCCGGCCGACGCCCCCCATCGCACCGAGCGAGAGGAGACGGCCCGTTGACGCAGCCGCCCACCGCCGTTCCGGACGCGACCGGTCCGCGCCCCGCCCCGGCCGTCGCCCGCGACGGCCGGCTGCCCGCGTACCGGCCGACAGTCGCCACGGTGCGCAACGTCCAGCCCATAGGCCCCGACCCCGCCGACCCCGCCGACCTCGTCGAGACCGTCGAGCACCGGCTCTGAGCGGACGCGGGCGCGCGCCACGCCCGCCCAGGCGGTCCCCGGCCCCGGCCGAGCCGCCCGTCGACCATCCAGGCCCATCCCCGAAGGGACAGCTAAGTGGAGCGCCAGATCTTCACCGAGGACCACGACGCCTTCCGCGCCACGGTGCGCACCTTCCTCGCCAAGGAGGTGACGCCGCACTACGAGCAGTGGGAGAAGGACGGCATCGTCAGCCGGGACGCCTGGCGGGCGGCCGGCCGACAAGGTCTGCTGGGTCTGGCCGTGCCCGAGGAGTACGGCGGCGGGGGCACCACGGACTTCCGCTACAGCGCCGTCCTCGCCGAGGAGTTCACCCGCGCCGGCACCCCCGGCTTCGCCATCGGACTGCACAACGACATCGTCGGCCCCTACCTGACCTCGCTCGCCACCGAGGAGCAGAAGCGCCGCTGGCTGCCCGGGTTCTGCAGCGGTGAGACGATCACGGCGATCGCGATGACCGAGCCGGGCGCCGGCTCCGACCTCCAGGGCATCCGCACCACCGCGGAGGACCGCGGCGACCACTGGGTGCTCAACGGCTCCAAGACCTTCATCTCCAACGGCATCCTCGCCGACCTCGTCATCGTCGTCGCCAAGACCACCCCCGAGGGCGGCGCGCACGGCCTGAGCCTGCTGGTCGTCGAACGGGGCGCGGAGGGCTTCGAGCGGGGCCGCAACCTCGACAAGATCGGCCAGAAGTCGCAGGACACCGCCGAGCTGTTCTTCAACGACGTGCGGGTGCCCAAGGAGAACCTCCTCGGGGATCTCGACCGCGCCTTCGTGCACCTGATGACCAACCTCGCGCAGGAGCGGATGGCGATAGCGATCGCCGGGATAGCCGCCGCCGAGCACCTGCTGGAGATCACCACCCGGTACGTCAAGGAGCGCGAGGCCTTCGGCCGGCCGCTGGCCAAGCTCCAGCACATCCGGTTCGAGATCGCCGAGATGGCCACCGAGTGCGCGGTCACCCGCGCCTTCCTCGACCGCTGCATCACCGACCACTCCGAGGGCACCCTCGACGCCGTGCACGCCTCGATGGCCAAGTGGTGGGCCACCGAACTCCAGAAGCGGGTGGCCGACCGCTGCCTCCAGCTGCACGGCGGATACGGCTACATGACGGAATATCCGGTCGGCCGGGCCTTCACCGACGGCCGCATCCAGACCATCTACGGAGGGACGACCGAGATCATGAAGGAGATCATCGGCCGCTCCCTGCTCGGCTGACCCTCCCCGACCGCGCCGTCCCGGGGCACGACACCGGCGGCCGACCCCGCGGTCCCCGACCCCGGCCGGAAAGAAAGGCTTTTCTGTGAGCACCGAAGCGTATGTGTACGACGCGATCCGCACCCCCCGCGGTCGCGGCAAGGCCAACGGCGCCCTGCACGGCACCAAGCCGATCGACCTGGTCGTCGGCCTGATCCACGAGGTGCGGCGGCGCTTCCCCGATCTGGACCCGGCCGCGATCGACGACATCGTGCTGGGCGTGGTCGGGCCCGTCGGCGACCAGGGCTCGGACATCGCCCGGATCGCCGCGATCGCCGCCGGTCTGCCCGACACCGTCGCCGGCGTACAGGAGAACCGCTTCTGCGCCTCCGGTCTGGAAGCCGTCAACATGGCCGCGGCCAAGGTCCGTTCGGGCTGGGAGGACCTGGTCCTGGCGGGCGGTGTGGAGTCGATGTCGCGGGTTCCGATGGCCTCCGACGGCGGCGCCTGGTTCGCCGACCCGATGACCAACTTCGACACCGGCTTCGTCCCGCAGGGCATCGGCGCCGACCTCATCGCCACCATCGAGGGGTACTCCCGCCGCGACGTCGACGAGTACGCCGCGCTCTCCCAGGAGCGGGCCGCCGCGGCGTGGAAGGACGACCGCTTCGCGCGCTCGGTGGTCCCCGTGCAGGACCGCAACGGCCTGGTCGTCCTCGACCACGACGAGCACCTGCGCCCCGGCACCACCGCCGACTCGCTCGCGGCCCTGAAGCCGTCGTTCGCCGCCATCGGCGACGCCGGCGGCTTCGACGCGGTCGCGCTCCAGAAGTACCACTGGGTCGAGAAGATCGACCACGTCCACCACGCCGGCAACTCCTCCGGCATCGTGGACGGCGCCGCACTGGTCGCCATCGGCTCCAAGGAGGTCGGCGAGCGCCACGGCCTCACCCCGCGGGCCCGCATCGTCTCCGCCGCGGTCTCCGGCTCCGAGCCGACGATCATGCTCACCGGCCCCGCGCCCGCCAGCCGCAAGGCCCTGGCCAAGGCCGGTCTGACCATCGACGACATCGACCTGGTCGAGATCAACGAGGCGTTCGCCGCGGTCGTCCTGCGGTTCGTCAAGGACATGGGCCTCAGCCTGGACAAGGTCAACGTCAACGGTGGCGCCATCGCCCTGGGCCACCCCCTCGGCGCCACCGGCGCCATGATCCTCGGCACCCTCGTCGACGAGCTGGAGCGCCAGGACAAGCGCTACGGCCTGGCCACCCTCTGCGTCGGCGGCGGCATGGGCGTCGCCACCGTCATCGAGCGCCTCTGACCCCTCGTCCCACCCACTACGGAGAACTACCCATGAGTGCAACCGCTGCTGCGTCGACCATCCGCTGGGAACAGGACGAGACCGGCGTCGTCACCCTGGTCCTGGACGACCCCCACCAGTCCGCCAACACCATGAACAACGCCTTCAAGGCCTCCCTGACCGCGGTCGCCGACCGCCTGGAGGCCGAGCGGGACACCATCCGCGGCATCATCGTCACCTCCGCCAAGAAGACCTTCTTCGCCGGCGGCGACCTGCGCGACCTGATCGCCGTCACCCCCGCCCAGGCACAGCAGGCGTTCGAGGCCGGCAACGGCATCAAGCGCGACCTGCGCCGGATCGAGACGCTCGGCAAGCCCGTGGTCGCCGCCATCAACGGCGCCGCGCTGGGCGGCGGCTACGAGATCGCGCTGGCCTGCCACCACCGCATCGCCCTGGAAACCCCCGGCACCAAGATCGGCCTGCCCGAGGTCACCCTCGGCCTGCTGCCGGCCGGCGGCGGCGTCACCCGGACCGTCCGGCTGCTGGGCATCACCGACGCGCTGCTGAAGGTGCTCCTCCAAGGCACCCAGTACAACGCCACCCGCGCCCAGGACAACGGGCTGATCCACGAGGTCGCCGCGACCCGGGACGAACTGCTCGCCAAGGCCCGGGAGTTCATCGACGCCCACCCCGAGTCCCAGCAGCCCTGGGACGCCCCGGGCTACAAGATCCCCGGCGGCACCCCGGCGCACCCGAAGTTCGCCGCCAACCTCCCGGCGTTCCCCGCCAACCTCAAGAAGCAGCTCAACGGCGCCCCCTACCCGGCGCCGCGCAACATCCTCGCCGCGGCCGTCGAGGGTTCCCAGGTCGACTTCGAGACCGCCCAGACCATCGAGGCGCGCTACTTCGTCGAGCTGGTCACCGGCCAGGTCTCCAAGAACATGATCCAGGCGTTCTTCTTCGACCTCCAGGCCGTCAACTCCGGTGCCAACCGCCCCAAGGACGTCGCACCGCACACGGTCCGCAAGGTCGCCGTCCTCGGCGCCGGCATGATGGGCGCCGGCATCGCCTACGCCTGTGCCAAGGCCGGCATCGACGTCGTCCTCAAGGACGTCACCCTGGAGGCGGCCCAACGGGGCAAGGGGTACTCCGAGGGGCTGCTCGCCAAGGCGTTGGCCAAGGGCCGCACGACCGAGGCGCAGCGCGACGAACTGCTGGCGCGGATCACTCCCACCGCCGAGCCCGCCGACCTCGCGGGCTGCGACGCGGTCATCGAGGCGGTCTTCGAGGACGTCGCCCTCAAGCACAAGGTGTTCAAGGAGATCCAGCACGTCGTCGAGCCCGACGCGCTGCTGTGCTCCAACACCTCCACCCTGCCCATCACGCTGCTGGCCGAAGGCGTCGAGCGGGACACCGACTTCATCGGCCTGCACTTCTTCTCGCCGGTCGACAAGATGCCGCTGGTGGAGATCATCAAGGGCGAGCGGACCGGTGACGAGGCGCTGGCCCGCGCCTTCGACCTGGTACGCCAGATCCGCAAGACCCCCATCGTCGTCAACGACTCCCGCGGCTTCTTCACCTCCCGGGTCATCGGCCACTTCATCAACGAGGGCGTGGCGATGATCGGCGAGGGCCTCGATCCGGCCTCGGTCGAACAGGCCGCGGCCCAGGCCGGCTACCCGGCCAAGGTGCTGTCCCTGATGGACGAGCTGACCCTCACCCTCCCGCGCAAGATCCGCAACGAGACCAAGCGGGCCGTCGAGGAGGCCGGCGGCACCTGGCAGCCGCACCCGGCCGACGCCGTCATCGACCGGATGGTGGACGAGTTCGACCGCCCCGGGCGCAGCGGCGGCGCCGGGTTCTACGACTACGGCGACGACGGCCGGCGCACCGGCCTGTGGCCCGGGCTGCGCGAGCACTTCCAGCAGGAGGGCGCCGCCGTCCCGTTCCGGGACATGCAGGAGCGGATGCTGTTCTCCGAGGCGCTGGACACCGTCCGCTGCCTGGAGGAGGGCGTGCTGACGTCCGTCGCCGACGCCAACATCGGCTCCATCTTCGGCATCGGCTTCCCGGGGTGGACCGGCGGCGTGCTCCAGTACGTCAACGGCTACCAGGGCGGGCCGGGCCGGGAGGAACTCGTGGGCCTGCCCGGGTTCGTGACCCGCGCCCGCGAGTTGCAGGCGGCCTACGGCGACCGGTTCGCGCCCTCCGCGCTGCTGGTCGAAAAGGCCGAGCGGGGCGAGAAGTTCAGCGACTGAGCCGGACGCGCGGGGGTGGGCCGGCGCGGCCCGCCCCCGTCACCGGCCGGCCGCGCCGCCGACCCCGTCCCGGTCCGTGCGGTCCGCCCGGCCGTCGTGCCCGCCGGTGCCGAGCCACTCGCGCAGCTCTTCCTTCATCGACCGTTGGAAGGCGGTGACCAGTGCCTGCACCACCATCGGCTGCATGTGCGCGGAGAGCGACTTCATCCGCGCCACCTCCTCGGCGTCCGGCCCGCCGTCCCGGTAGGGCTCCCACACCTCGTCCTTGAAGAGCCGGCTGAGTTCCCGGGCCGCCGAGCGGGTGTGCTCGATGACGACGGTGCGGGCCGCCAGGATCGTCTCCAGGGCGATCGGCACGTCGAGCAGCCGCGCCCCCAGGTGCAACAGCCCCGGGTCGATGCGGAAGACGTGCGGCTGATCGGTCCGGACCAGGACGTTCATCGCCGCCAGCCGGTCGAGGTCCTCCTCGGTCAGCTCCCGGCCGACGCGCCGTTCCAGCTGGTCCCGGGTGGCGTCCTCGGCCGTGTCCGGGATCCAGCTCGCCACCAGGGCGCGGTGGATGGCCAGGTCCTGGGCGCTCAGGTCGGGCGGCAGCTGCGCCAGGTAGCGTTCGATGGCGGACAGGGTCAGGCCCTGGTGCTGGAGTTCCTCGATCAGCGCGAGCCGCGAGAGGTGGTCCGGACCGTAGCGACCGACCCGGCGGGGGCCGATCTCGGGCGGCGGCAGCAGTCCGCGGGTGCTGTAGAAGCGGATCGTGCGGACCGTGACGCCGGCGCGGGCGGCGAGTTCGTCGACCGTCAGGTCGGGGGCGGACTCCATCATGTTCAACAGTATTGCTGTCTCACCAGACCTGTGAAACCTTCGTCACCGCTCAGCGCGCGGCCGGGCCCCTCCGAGCGGGCCCGCATCCTCCGTACGGTCCGTAGCTCAGGCCCACGCCTTCGGGAGGCGCCATGACCACGCTCCTGCGCATGCCCGGCGAGCCGGGCGAACTCACCCTGCCGGCCCTGCTGTTGCGCAACGCCGAGGACCACGGCGCCCGGCCCGCACTGTCCTGGCGCGCGCCCGACGGCGGCGGCTGGCGGACCCTCGATTGGGCGGCGGCGCGCCGCCGGATCGGCGAACTGGCCGCCGGGTTCCGGGCGCTCGGCGTCCGGCGCGGGGAGATCGTCCTGCTCATGATGGGCAACCGGCCCGAGCACTGGCTCGGCGACCTGGCCCTGGTGCACCTGGGCGCGGTGCCGGTCACGGTCTACGGCACCGCCGCCCCCGAGCAGATCGCCCACGTCGTCCGGCACAGCCGGGCCCGCCTGGCCGTGGTGGAGGGGCCCGGCGAGCGGGCCCGCTGGGAGCCGCTGCTCGACGATCCGGCGGCGCGGCTGGAGCGACTGGTGGTCGTCGAGCCGGCGGCCGACCCGGCGGGCACCGGGGGCGCGCAGGACCGGTGCGAGGACTTCGCCGCGGTGGCGGCCCGCGGGGCCGAGGCGTACGACCCGGCGTCCTTCGAGGCGACCTGGCGGCAGGGCGACGCGGACGACACGCTCACCGTCGTCTACACCTCCGGCACCACCGGCGACCCCAAGGGGGTGGTGGTCAGCCACCGCCACGTGCTGCTCAACGCGGTGGCGCTGGACGGCGTCGTCGAGCTGCCGGACCACGCCGCGCACCTGTCCTACCTCCCGTTCGCGCACATCGCCGAGCGGATGCTGGGCCTCTACCTGCCGGTCTTCCGGGCCGCGCACGTCCACCTGTGCCCGGATCCGGCTCAGGTGGCGCCGCTCGCCCGGGAGCTGCGGCCGGCGCAGTTCTTCGGGGTGCCGCGGGTGTGGGAGAAGCTGGCGGCGGCCGTCGGCGGCGCCCTCGCGGAGCTGCCGGAGGAACACCGGGCGGCCGTGGCGGCGGCGGCCGAGACCGCCCGGGCGCACGTCGCGTACCGGGAGCGCGGGCAGCGGCCGCCCGCCGGGCTGGCGGCGGCCTACGCCGCGGCGAAGGCGCGGGTGCTGGACCCGCTGCTGGCGGCGGCCGGTTTCGACCGGCTGGTGTGGACGGCGAGCGCCTCGGCGCCGATGCCCCCGGAGGTGGTGCGGTTCTGGGCCGGTTTCGGCATCGTGATCATGGACGCGTGGGGGCTGACCGAGACCGTGGGCGTGGCCACGACCAACGCCCCGGGCGGCTTCCGGCTGGGCTCGGTGGGCCGGCCGCTCGCCGGTCTGGAGGTGCGCACGGCCGCCGACGGGGAGATCGAGGTGCGCGGCCGGACGGTCTGCGCGGGCTACCTCCGAGAAGACGGCACGGTGGAGCCGGCCACCGGCGCGGACGGCTGGTTCCGCACCGGCGACGTCGGGCGGATCGACGCGGACGGCTTCCTGTGGCTCACCGACCGCAAGAAGGACATGATCGTGACGTCGACCGGCAAGAACGTCTCGCCCGCGCTGGTCGAGAACGCTCTCAAGGAGCATCCGCTCATCGGGCAGGCGCTGGCGCACGGCGACGGCCGGTCGTACGTGGTGGCGCTGCTGGTGCTCGATCCGGAGCTGGCCCCCCTCTGGGCGGCCCGGCACGGCATCGGGGGGAGCCTGGCGGAACTGGCCCGGCACCCGGCCGTCCGGGCGGAGGTCGAACGGGGCGTGGCAGCGGCCAACACACGACTAAACCGCACGGAACAGGTCAAGCGATTTTCCTTGTTGGGCGAGGAATGGCGGCCGGAAACTGGCGAACTCACTCCCTCGTTGAAGCTCCGCCGCTGTGTTATTCGCCACAAATATGGACAAATCCTAGAGCGAATGTACGCCATGTGATCTCTCACACAGACGGGGGGCCGCTCTTCGGGGAAGGTGTGCCGACTGGCCGTTCGCGCGATCCGCGGTGCCGGTCACGTGCCAGCTCTCCGAAAGCGAGATGAACCACCAGTGAGCACAGAAACCGTCGTGGATGAAGCCCAGCGGCCATCGGACGGGGGGAGCGGGGTCCAGCAGGACGCGGGGGACGCCGGCTACAGCAAGGCCCTCAAGGGTCGCCACATCAACATGATCGCCATCGGCGGGGCGATCGGCACCGGCCTCTTCCTGGGCGCCGGCGGGCGCCTGCACTCGGCCGGTCCCGCGCTGGCCATCGCCTACGCGGTCTGCGGCCTCTTCGCCTTCTTCGTCGTCCGGGCCCTCGGCGAACTGGTGGTGCACCGCCCGTCGTCCGGCTCGTTCGTCTCCTACGCCCGGGAGTTCCTGGGCGAGAAGGGCGCCTACGTCGCGGGCTGGATGTACGTCGTCAACTGGTCGACGACCGGCATCGCCGACATCACCGCGATCGCCCTGTACACCCACTACTGGAGCATGTTCACCAGCGTTCCGCAGTGGGTGATGGCGCTGATCGCGCTGGCGGTGGTGCTCACGATCAACCTGATATCCGTGAAGATCTTCGGTGAGATGGAGTTCTGGTTCGCGATCGTCAAGGTCGCGGCGCTGGTCGCCTTCATGTTCATCGGGATCTTCCTGCTGGCCACCCAGCACCCGGTCGACGGACACACCCCGGGCCTGAACCTGATCACCGACCACGGCGGCTTCTTCCCGACCGGTCTGATGCCCGTGGTGATCGTGCTCCAAGGCGTCGTGTTCGCCTACTCCGCCGTCGAACTCGTCGGCGTCACCGCCGGTGAGACCAGCGAGCCGCACAAGGTCGTCCCCAAGGCCGTGAACTCGATCATGTGGCGGGTCGGCATCTTCTACGTCGGCTCGGTGGTGTTGCTGGCGATGCTGCTGCCGTGGAACGTCTTCAGCGCCAACGAGAGCCCCTTCGTCACCGTGCTGTCGCACGTCGGCATCCCGCACGCCGGCGACGTGATGAACCTCGTCGTGCTCACCGCGGCGATGTCCAGCCTCAACTCCGGGCTCTACTCCACCGGTCGCATCCTGCGCTCGATGTCCATGGCGGGCTCCGCGCCGAAGTTCGCCGCGCGGATGAACCGCAGCCAGGTGCCGTACGGCGGCATCATGCTCACCTCCACGGTGTGCGTGCTCGGGGTCGGGCTCAACGCCTGGCTGCCCAGCCAGGCCTTCGAGATCGTGATCAACATCGCGGCGCTGGGCATCATCAGCACCTGGTGCACGATCATGGTCTGTCACATGGTTTTCGTCCGCCGGTCCAAGGAGGGCCTGGTCGAGCGTCCGCGCTTCCGCCTGCCGGGTACGCCGATCACGGACATCGCCACCATCGTCTTCCTGGTCGGCGTCATCGTCCTGATGTGGTTCGACGACGGCGTCGGCCGGCAGACCGTGCTGCTGATCCCGGTGCTGGCCGCCGCGCTGGTCGGTGGCTGGTTCGTGGTCCGCGGCCGGGTCCGCCGGATCGCCGAGGAGCGCGAACTCGCGAAGTAGCGAGGGAGCAGCCCCACGCCTGCACGCCGGAGGGCGGCCGCGGTGGACCGGAAGGTCGCCGCGGCCGCCCTCCGGCGTGCAGGGCCGTTGTCAGTGGTCGCCCGTACCGTGGGGTCATGGCTGAGAAACGGGGATCGACGCCGCAATCGTCCACGTCAAGGGGGACGCCACCGCACCTCAGGGCAGGGGCGTCAAAAGGATCGCTCGCCGGGCGGAGCGCGCACCGGGTGGCGGACCGACCGGTCCGCCACCCGGTCGGCGGGGTCAGCCGCCGATCAGCGGATAGTGGTCGGAGAGGTTGGTGTAGGTGTACTGCTTGCCCCAGCTGGAGACGGTCCAGGGCGCCGACTCCTCCTTGACCACGGTGTTCTGCCAACCGGCGGGCCGGGCATGGCCGTTGCGGAACAGCACGTAGTCCAGGTCCTCGCGGGGGTCGTTCGGGTAGCGGTACGCGGCGATCGAGTTCTCCGCGGTGTCGAAGGAGTACGGGTGGCCCGTGCGCCGGTCGGCCGGCGCCAGGTCCGCGTTGGCCAGCAGGGCCGGGTACTCGGTGCCGTGGAAGTCGATGTTCATGTCGCCGGCGACCATGACCTCCTCGTTCGCCGGGATGTTCTTGGCGTCGAGGAAGGCGTCCAGCTCCTTGAGCTGCTTGGCGCGGTCGGCGGCGGCCTCGCCGGCCTTGCAGCCCGAGTCGGTGGACTGGGTGTGGGTGCCGACGACGTGCACCTTGGCTCCGTCGACGTCCAACACCGCATAGACGAAGCCCTTGTTGGAGAAGGCGTCCGACCCGCAGGCGTCCTTGTAGACGTACTGCTCCTTGCGCAGCACGGGCCACTTGCTCAGCAGCGTCACCCCGCCGTCCTCGGGCGTGACGGCCGAGTAGGCGCCCGAGGTGGCGTCCCAACCGCTGCGGCTGCGGCCGACCACCGGGGTCTGGTGCGGATACTCCGCGGCGGCCCGGGACTTGAGCGCGTCGGAGGAGGAGTTGTCGAAGGCTTCCTGGAGCACCACGACGTCGTTGCCGTGGAAGAAGTCCGCGGCGGCGATGGCCTGGGCGCGGTGGTCCTGGCCCCAGTTGGGATACAGGTTCTTGCTCATGAGGAAGGTGTTGTAGGTGAGCACCTTGAGCCGGGGCGCGCTGGCGGCGGCCCGGGGCCCGGCGGGCCCGGCCGGGGTCGAGGTCGTGGCGGCCGACGCGGTGGGGGTCGCGACGGCCAGCGCGGCGGTCAGGGCCGCGCAGAGCGCGGCGGCACGGGACGTGCGCAGGGGGGAGTGCGGCACGAAAACTCCCTAGGAAGAGGGGGGACACGGGATGTTGAACCGGCGACGCACATCAAACCAGCTGGGGTTACTTCTAGGTAACCGCCCGGCGGGCAGCAGATTTACAGCGCGAAGCACCAGTCGAGGGCGTCGCGCCCGCGTGCCGTGACCCAGGGCCGTGGAATCCCCCTGGACAGGGGCTCGTTACAAAGTTATTCAGTTAGTGTCACTGTTGCTTCCGGCGGGTGCGCCGGCCGGCGGCGGTGTGCGGAGGGGGACGGATGACGGACGAACGACGGCTGCCGGCAGGGGCGTTGACGGGGGCGCCGGGAGCCGGCGGAGGGTTGTCGGAGAAGATCCTGGACGCCGCGCGGGAGCAGTTCATGACCTTCGGACTGCGCCGCTCCACCGTCGACGACGTGGCCAAACGCGCCGGGGTCTCCCGGGTCACGGTGTACCGACGGGTCGGCAACAAGGACGAGTTGGTGCAGCGGGTCCTGCTGCGGGAGTACCGGCTCTTCGTGGCCGAGGTGGACGCGGCGGTGGCCGGGCTGCCGACGATGGAGGAGCGGATGGTGGAGGGGTTCGCGGCCATCCTGCGCCTGATCCGCGGGCACCCGCTGATCGGCGGGCTGTTGCGGTTGGAGCCGGAGACGATGTTGCCCCACCTGACGCTGGAGAGCGGGCCGTCCTTCCTGGCGATGCGCGGGTACCTGGCAGGGCACCTGCGTCGGGCGGCACGGGAGGGCGCCGGCGGGGTGTGCGAGGAGCGCGCCGACCGGGACGGGGAGGGCGACGGGGACCCGACGGCGGTGGCCGAGCTGATGGTGCGGATCACCGTGTCGTTCCTGCTGAATCCGGTGAGCTGCTTCGCGTTGGACGACGACGAGCAGGCCCGGCGGTTCGCCCGGCGGTACCTCGCGCCACTGCTGCACCGGTGAGCGGCGGGGCGGCTCCCTGCCCGAAGGCCGTCCCGCCGTGGGACTTCCCGGCAACAGGACCCGGCGGCGGTGGGGGAGGAGTCGCCGGGCCGCGGTCAGCGCCGGCTGTGCAGCCAGCGCCCCGCCGCGACGGCCCGGTCCACCCGGCGCCCCGGCGTGCTGAACGACGTCAGGTCCACGGGCGGACGGAAGCGCCGGACGGTGAGCGCCTGCGGGGCGGTGAAGCCGCGCAGGCCCTCGGCGCCGTGGACGCGGCCGTGGCCGGAGGCGCCGGAACCGCCGAACGGGAGGGCCGGGACGGCGGCGCCGGCGCGGACCAGCGCCTCGCCGGTGCTGCCCGGTCCGGTGCCGGTCTGGAGGAGGTGCGGCTGGTCGGGGACCGCGTCGGCGAACGTGGCGGCGAGCAGGACGCCCACGCCCGGGGTGAGTTCGGAGGGCTTGAGGACCACGGCGTTGCCGGCGGCGAGGGCGTGGCCGACGGGGCCCATGGGCGTGTAGAGGGGGGTGGTTCCAGGGGCCGATGACGCCGATCACGCCCAGCGGCCGGTGGGTGAGCAGCGCGCGTTGGTGACACCCGAGCGGGCCGGCGGGGACGCGGCGGCCCAGCCGCAGGCCGCCCAGCCGCGGGCCGCCGCCCGGCCCCGGTCGACGGCGGTGTGGACCTCGGCGGGGCCGTGCACGGGATGCTCGCCGACGGGTTCGCCGGTGAGCGGTGAGCGGTGAGCGGTGAGCGGTGAGCGGGAGATCAGTACGGTCGTCGGTCGTCCTCGCAGGGCAGGGGGCGCAGCGGGCGGTGTTGGGCCCAGGCGGGCCCGAGGTCGTCGAGGGCGTAGCCGAAGGGGTAGGAGCGGGGCCGGGACAGGCCCGGTCGTCCCTCGGGTCGCGCGGGCAGCAGCCGTACGAGGGCGGCCCGGGCGCGCAGCGTGCGGTGGGCCAGGGTCCGCAGCCAGGGCGGTTGCGGGGGGAATCCCAGGGCGTGCAGCAGGGGTTCGTCCAGCAGGGCGAGGGAGAAGCGGGCGACGGCGGGGCGCAGGACGGCGGGGTACCAAGACGCCAGCACCCGGAAGGTGGCGTTGGCCACCCGGTGGTTGGCCGGATGGTAGGCGAACGCGGCGGCCTCGTGGTCGTCGAGGAGCTTCTCGTAGCCGGCCATGGTGCGCGGGGCGTCGGGGATGCCCATCAGCGCGGCGAGCCGGTGGCCGACCAGGGCGAGGGCGGCGTTCTCGTGGGCGCACAGCGGACGCCAGCCGTAGCGGTCGATCCACCGCTTCGGGCCGACGACGGTGGTGGCCAGGACGTAGCGGAAGTCGTCGTCGGGAATGCGGTACTTGGCGTGGATGCGGTTGAGGTGGCGGGCCGCGGCGCGACCCCGCTCCGAGTCGAAGCCGTCGGCGGCCATCTCGTAGCCCAGGAGCACCGTGTCGTCGTAGCGCTTCTGCCCGTTGCGTTCGAACTCCTGGGTACGGTCGAGGAGTTGGGAGATGCGCGGGACGCCGAAGTCGCGCAGGAACGCGACCGACACGCCCTTGGCGTAGTCCCAGGGGAACTCGTACTGGGTGATCCAGCGGAAGATCTGCTCGAAGTCCCGCTCGGGGTCCATCCGGCGGATCTCCCGCAGTCGGGCGTAGCGGCCCATGGCGCGTGCCTCCTGACGTGGGGTGGCGTGCGGTGGTCTCCCGGGGGCTGCCCGGGAGGCGGTGCGCGGGCCCGTCGGGCGGGGTGGCGTCGGACGGGCCCCGGGGCGTGCCGGTGACGGATCTCCGCGGCGCTCTAGTGGCCGCCCAGCACCCGGTAGCGCACCTCCGCGGCGTCGACGAGGACCTGGCCCGCGGTGACGGGCCGCAGGGTGAGCGAGGGCAGCCGGACGGCGATCGGGAGGTTGGCGGGGACGACGTCGGCGCCGAGGCAGAGCTGCGGGGTGCTGACCCCCAGCCAGGGGATGACGAGGGCGCCCCGCAGGGAGGTGGCGTAGACGTCGACGTTGCGGATGTCGAGTTGCACGTCGAGGACGTGGTCGAAACCGTCCGGTCCGGTGACCCGCAGGTGGTAGTCGTCGGCGACGATCCGCGCGGCATGCACCCACAGGACCTTGATCCGGCCGCCGCCCGCGGTGGGCAGGTGGGTCGCGCCGTGCACGAGGGCGTCGGTGGCGGTGAGCCGGGTGGCGCCGACGGTCGGGTGGTAGGGGCTGACGGGGTAGTCGGCGCGGCCCGGGCCGGGCTGGTCGCCGACGACGACGGGTGGGGCCAGGGGCGTGCGGTCGTCGGGGGCGCCGATCGCACCGGGGCGGGCCGTCCGGGTCGGCGGTGCGGGGCGGTCGCCGCCGGAGGGCGGCGGGCCGGTGGGGGCGGGGTCGTCCGCGCCGCCGGTGTCGACGCCGCTCAGGCAGGGCAGCCCGAGGGCGTCGCGCGGATCCGGGTCGGCCGCGCGGGCCGGTGCGCCGGTGACCAGGCCGGCGGCGAGGACGAGCGGCAGCGTCAGGGCGAGGGCGGCGCCGGGCGGAGCCGGTCGGGCGCCCGCGCCCTCAGGCCCTTTTGGGCGCGGGCCCACCGCCCCGGACACCGTGTCGTCTGTGTCGGCCGCACCGTCCGTATCTGCCGCCGGCCCGTCCGGCAGCCATCCGAAGGCCATCGACGAGCCCACCAACCCGAGCCCGCAGCCGATCCCGAAGCCGCCCAGGTTGGTGGTGGCGAGCGAGACCAGGGAGGCGATGGCGGTGACGACGGAGACGAACATCCGCTGGGCGGGGGCGAAGACGAAGAACAGTCCGCCGGCGATCAGCACCAGCCCGACCCCGATCGCCGACATCGCGCCGATGCCGACCTTCAGCATCAGCGGGAGCGGCGCCAGCGGCAGGGCGATCAGTTCCAGACCGCCGGCCACCGCCCACAGCCCGGCCCAGAACGGGCGGCTGCGGCGCCAACGCCGCAACGGTCGGCGCAGTCCGGCGGCGGGCAGGATCCGGTCGAGCCAACTGCCGGTCTCCTTGGCGAGTTCGGCGAGGAAGCCGAAGACGAAGGTGAGCACGGGGCCTCCTGCGGCTAGTAGCACTCTTTGCCGGTGCGGCTCAGCTCGATCTCGACCTTGTCGAGGGTGAGCGACCCGCCGTTGGAGGCCCAGGCGGTGCTCTTGACGTCGCGGGCCAGCGCGGTGTCGGCCTGGACGCCGAACAGTCCGCGCGGTCCGCTGACGCCCGGCGCCCCGGTGAGCGTGCCGGCGTCCCGGCCGGCCTGCACGCCGGTCACCCGGCCGCCGCTGCTGGTCAGCGCGTCGGCGTCGACCACCAGGTGCTCGCCGCTGACGGGCCGGTCGCCGCCGGAGCGGACCAGCAGCGAGACCTCGCCGACCAGCGGCAGCCGCTGCTTCATCGACAGGCAGACCCCGCGGGCCGTGCCGGACTCGATGCCGGCCAGCAGCACCGGGTGGCCGGTGCCGTCCGCGCTGCCGAGGGAGGAGGGGAAGCTGGAGATGCCCCGGCCGGTGATCTCGTCGGCGGAGACCTTGAAGTTCTTGCCGGACACCGCGAAGGACGCCGCCATCGCGCCCTGCGCCAGGGCGATCACCACGGCGCCGACGCAGGCCACCCCCGGCACCAGCATCACGGCGGTGCGCTTCCAGTGCGTCCGTCCCTGGGGGCTCAACTCACGTGCTCTCGCAGCCATTTCAAGGACCTCCCGAGGGAGTGAGTCAATGTTACAAGGACTATTGACTTGTTTCACGAGCCGCGTCAACACTGCTGACACGGATTCAGTGACGCGGCGGGAGGGACACCGTGGCAGCAGCCGACACCCCCTTCGACGACCCGGCGCAGCGGCCCCCGGCGCAGGTCCGGGCGCCGCGCCGGGGCGGCGTCGCCTGGCGCCACTTCGGCGACACCCGGGCGTTCCTGACCTCCCCGCAACTGCTGTTGCTCCAGGTCGCGCACCCCGTGGTCGGCGCCGGCGTCACGGACCACTCGACCTTCCGCACCGAGCCCTGGCAGCGCCTGCTGCGCACGGTCGGCTCGCTGGCCACGGTGATCTACGGCGGACAGGCCGCGGCCACCGCCGAGGCCCGACGCCTGATCGAGGTGCACCGCCGGATGCAGGGCACCGACGCCCGGGGCCGCCGCTACCACGCCCTGCACCCCGAGGCGTACCACTGGGTGCACGCCACCCTCGTCCGCGGCCCGGTCGAGGCGCTGCGGCTCTTCGGCCCCGGGCTGAATGCGGCACAGACCGCGGAGTACTACCGCGAGATGCGGGACGTGGGACGCGTCTGGGGCCTCAAGGAGCACCACCTGCCACCCGACTGGCCGGCGTTCTGCGCCTACTACGACCGGATGGTGGCCGAACGCCTGGAGTTCAACGACGCGGTGCGCGACGTCCTGGCGGAGCTGGCCCGGCCGCAGAAGCCGCCGGTGTGGTGGGTCCCGGCGGTGCTCTGGCGGCCGTTCGCCGCGCTCGCCGCCCGCTACGCCCTGCTGGTCACCGTGGGTGCGCTGCCCCCGGTCCTGCGCGAGCGGTTCCAACTGCCCTGGAGCGCCCGGCACGCGCGCCGGCTGCGCCGGCTCGCCCGGGTGGTGCGCTGTCTGATGGCGCTGGTGCCGCCGCCGCTGCGGATCGCCCCGTCGCTCTTCCTCGCCTACTGGAACACCCACCGGCCCGGCACCGACCCGCGGGCCCGCCGCCCGCTGGGAGCCACCGTATGATGCGTAAGCGTATGAACACGCTACGCACGGACACGGAGCGCACGGAGCCGGAACCCCCGCCGCCGGGCGGGGTGCTGTGGACGCTGGTCGGCGACGTCAGATCGCTGCTGACCCTGCCCGCGGCCCTGACGATGCAGGTCGCACACCCCGCGGTGGGCGCCGGCGTGGACGACCACTCGGTCTTCCGCACCGACCCCTGGGGGCGCGGCGAACGGTCGCTGACCTCGCTCCAGCTGTGGGTCTACGGCGGGCCCGCCGCGGTCGAGGAGGGCCGGCGGCTGCGGAAGCTGCACCGGTCCATCCAGGGCACCGACGCCCACGGCCGCAGGTACCACGCGCTCACCCCCGCCTACTACGCCTGGGTGCACGCCACCGGCTACCCCGTCTTCCGGCACGCCCAGCGCTACCTCGGCCGCCCCTTCACCCCCGCGCAGGAGCGCCAGCTGTACGCGGAGTGGCTCCAGGTGGGCCGGATCCTGGGCCTCCACGACCGGGACATGCCGCAGACCATCGAGGAGTTCTGGCCGTACTACCGCGCGGTGCTCGACACCGAGATCGAGCAGACCGCGGTGGTGCGGGAGTTGACCGCCACCGACCGGCCGCTGCCGGCCCCGGACCGCGGCCCCTGGTGGGTGCGGCTGTCGCTGCGCCTGGTCTGGCCGGTGCTCTTCCCGGGCTTCGCGCGCTTCAGACGGTTCGTCACCATCGGGCTGATGCCGCCGGACGCCCGGCGGGCCATCGGCCTGCCCTGGACCGACGCGCAGGAGCGCCGGCTGCGCCGTCTGGGCCGGGTGGTGCGCCTGGTGGTGCCGCTGCTGCCGGAGCGGGTGCGGTTCATGCCGATCGCCCGCCGGGCCCGCCGGTCACACCGGGCGTCCGCCCGCTAGCGACGCGGACGGGCGGGGTCCGGACGTGCCGGACCCCGCCCGCCGCTGCCGGTCAGTGACCGGCGTGCACCTCGTGGGTGGCCTGGATCTGCTTCCAGGACTTGGGCTGGGCGACCGGACCGCGCGCGACGAACGCCCGCGCGCCCGCCCCGGCGGCCGGCCGGGTCGGCTGGTACAGCCAGGTGTCGAAGAAGTCGGCCAGCGGCTTCCCGGACTTCTTCTCGGCGAACTTCACGAAGTCCCCGACCGCGGCGTTGCCGTACCGGTGCTCCGTCGGCCACGACTTGAGCAGGTCGAAGAAGACCTTGTCACCGACCTTGTTGCGGAGCGCTTGGAGGGCCAGCGCGCCCCGGTCGTAGACCGCCGAGTCGAACTGCTTGTCCGGGCCCGGGTCGCCCGGCTTCACCGTCCAGAACGGGTCGTCGGCGGGGTGCTGGGCGTAGGTGTAGTCCGCCAGCTGCTGCGCGGTGCCCTCGCCCTCCTTCTCCGACCACAGCCACTGGCTGTACGCGGCGAAGCCCTCGTTGAGCCAGATGTCCTTCCAGCCCTTCAGCGACACGCTGTCGCCGTACCACTGGTGCGCCAGCTCGTGCACCACCACCGAGACGTTGGCGCCCTTGTCGAACGCCTTCTTGCCGTAGAACGGGCGGGTCTGGGTCTCCAGCGCGTACCCGGCCGGGACGTTGGGGACGTAGCCGCCGACCGAGTTGAACGGGTACGGGCCGAAGACGCCCTCCAGCCACTCGGTGACCTCGGCGGTGCGCTCGATGCTCGCCCGCGCCGCCCCCAGGTTCGCGCCCAGGTCCGGGCTGACCGCGTTGATCACCGGCAGGCCGTCGGCGGTGGTGTCGGTGGTGACGTCGAACTTGCCGATCGCCAGCGTGGTCAGGTACGTCGCCTGCGGCTTGTCCGAGCGCCAGTTGAAGCGCGTCCAGCCCAGCTTGGAGGACTTCGACGTGAGCACGCCGTTGCTGAGCGCCTGGGTGCCGTCCGGCACCGCGACGGAGATGTCGTACGTCGCCTTGTCGGTGGGGTGGTCGTTGCTGGGGAACCACCACACCGCGGACTCGGGCTCCTGCGCGACCACGCCGCCGTCCGGCGTCCGGGCCCAGGCGGTGAAACCGTCGATCTTCAGCTCGGAGGGCTTGCCCGCGTAGCGGACGACCACGCTGACGTCCTTGCCCTTCTCCAGGGGCGTGGCCGGCGTCACCTCCAGCTCGTGCTTCCCGGACGTGGCGAAGGTGGCTTTCTTGCCGTTGATCCGGATCTCGCTGACCTTCAGGCCGAAGTCCAGGTTGAAGCGGGAGAGGTCCTGCGTGGTCCGGGCGAGCAGGGTCGCCGTGCCCTCCAGCAGGTCCGTCGCCGGCTGGTACTTCAGCCGCAGGTCGTAGTGGGAGACGCGGTACCCGCCGTTGCCGCTCTCGGGGTAGTAGCTGTCGCCCGCACCCGGGGCACCCGGCGTGAAGTCGGCGGCCGACGCCGGGATCGCCAGCATCAGGCTGAGCGCGGCCGCGCCCGGGACCAGGAGTCTGTGACGCACGAGTCCTCCAACTCGTAGGGGAGGTCGATCTGTTACGGAGCCTATGTACGCATCCCCGCCCGCGTCATGTCCATGGCCACATCTGACACATGACCGACATCTCACCGACACGCGCCCCGGACGGACCCCTTCTGCACGGGAGTTGACCCGCGCTACGGTCCGGCCGTGACGATACGCACGGGAACCCCCCACCCCCCATGGAAGACCCTCGTCCTGTCCGCCGTCCTCGCCCTCCTCGCCCTGGTCGCCGTCCCCGGCGCGGCGGGCGCGGCCGCCGCCCCCGGGGAGAGCATGCCGGTCTACTCCTACGCCCACGCCGTACGCGAAACGGTCTGGGTGGACACCGGACTCGACGGCGACGGCGACGGCCACCCCGACCGGGTCGCGGCCGACATCGTCCGGCCCGCCGAACCCGCCCGGCAGGGCCGCCGGATACCCGTGATCATGGACGCCAGCCCCTACTACTCCTGCTGCGGACGCGGCAACGAAAGCCAGAAGAAGACCTACGACGCCCAGGGCCGCCCGGTCCAGTTCCCGCTCTTCTACGACAACTACTTCGTGCCCCGCGGCTATGCGACCGTCCTCGTCGACCTGGCCGGAACCAATCGCTCGGACGGCTGCATCGACGTCGGCGGCCGCTCGGACGTCCAGTCGGCCAAGGCCGTCGTCGACTGGCTGGGCGGCCGGGCCCGCGGCTACACCGCCCGCAGCGGCGGGAAACCCGTCACCGCCGACTGGTCCAACGGCAACACCGGCATGATCGGCAAGAGTTGGGACGCCACCGTCGCCAACGGGGTCGCCGCCACCGGCGTCCCGGGCCTGAAGACCATCGTCCCGATCGCCGGCATCTCCTCCTGGTACGACTACTACTTCGCCCAGGGCGCCCCCCTCTACGACGGCGGCCCCGACGGGCTCGCCAGTGCCGTCGAGAGCCCCGGCGCGCACAAGAACTGCGCCGCGGTCCAGAAGAAGCTCGTCGACGGCGCCCCGCGCAACGGCGACTGGACCGACCTGTGGACCGAACGGGACTACGTCCGCCACGCCGACAAGGTCCGCGCCAGCGTCTTCCTCGTCCACGGCATGCAGGACCTCAACGTCCGCACCAAGAACTTCGGCCAGTGGTGGGACGCGCTCGCCCGGCACGGCGTGCAGCGCAAGATCTGGCTCTCCCAGACCGGCCACGTCGACCCGTTCGACTACCGCCGCGCCGACTGGGTCCGCACCCTCCACCAGTGGTTCGACCACTACCTGATGGGCTACGACAACGGCATCGAGCGCGCCCCGATGGCCGACGTCGAGCGCGCCCCCGACACCTGGCGCACCGACGCCCGGTGGCCGGCACCGGGCACCGCCGACGTCACCCTGCACCCGCGCACCGGCACCACCGCCGGCGTCGGCGTCCTGGGCACCCGGCCGACCCCGGCCGGCCAGACCGCGTCCTTCACCGACGACCCGCAGCTCGGCGAGGCCGACTGGTCCGCCGCGATCGACCGCGCGACCCCGGCCAAGGCCGGCTTCACCACCGGCCCGCTGACCGCGCCGCTACGGCTCTCCGGCGCCGGCACGGTGACCGTCACCGCCACCCCCAGCACCACCAGCGCCCACCTGAGCGCGGTCCTCGTCGACCTCGGCCCGGACACCATCCGCAACTACGGCGGCGACGGCGAGGGCATCGTCACCCGCGGCAACAGCACCTGCTGGGGCGCCGGCACCACCGGTGACACCGGCTGCTTCAAGGAGACCGCCGCCGACACCAGCAAGGTCGGCTTCACGGTCTTCAGCCGCGGCTGGGCCGATCTCGGCCACGCCACCGACCCGCAGCACGGCCACCCGCTGACCCCCGGCAAGCCCTACACCCTCACCCTCCAACTCGCCGCCAGTGACCACGTCGTGCCGGCCGGGCACCGGCTCGCGCTGATCGTGGCCGGCACCGACGCCCACCTCATCGACCCGCCCGCCTCCCGCCCCACGCTCACCCTGGACCTCGCCCGCACCGCCGCCCGGCTGCCGCTCACCGGTGGCGCCCCGGCCCTCGCCCGCGCCACCGCCGGCACCCCGCCGGCCGTCCACCCGTCCGCGACCGCCCTCACGGGCATCGCCCCGCCGACGTCCCCGAGCCGACTGCCGCACGGAGACTGACCGGCCGGGGGCCGTCCCGCACCCACGGGACGGCCCCCACCCACGCTGCCGACACCCGGAGGCACCCTCGTGGCACCCCGCAGCCCGTTCCGCCCCCGCGGCCTCGTCCTCGGTGCGCTGGCCGCCGCCCTCACCGCCGCGTTCGCTCCCGTCCCGTCCGCCCGGACCGTGTCACCGCCCGGGCCGCGGACGGGATTCGAGGTCAGCCACGGCGCCCGCTGGACCAGCGAGCCGGAGGAGACCGCGTTCCTCGCCGCCGTCGCCCGCGCCCCGGGAGCCGCGACGCGGGTGCGCATCGACCGGATCGGCACCACCGTCCAGGGCCGCCCGCTCCGCCTGGTCCGCCTCGGCGCCGCCGCCCCCGCGGGAGCCGCCGCCCGACGCGGCACCTCCGTGCTGCTGATCTGCTCGCAGCACGGCGACGAGCCCGCCGGCCGCGAGGCGTGCCTGACCACCGTCCGCGACCTCGCCCTGGCCCAGGACCCGGCCACCCGGCGCTTCCTCGCGCGCACCGGCGTCCTGGTCGTCCCCACCGCCAACCCCGACGGCCGGGCCGCCGACACCCGCGGCAACGCCGACGGCACCGACGTCAACCGCGACCACCTCGCGCTGACCACGCCCGAAGCCCGCGCGATGGCCGCCGTGCTCCGCGACCACCGCCCCGACACCGTCTACGACCTGCACGAATACACCCCCACGGCGCCCTACTACGTCAAGGACCTGCTCTCCCTGTGGCCGCGCAACCCGAACACCGCGGCCGCCCTCCACCACGAGTCGACCGCGCTGTCCGAGGACTTCGTCGGCCCCGCCGTCCGGGCGGCCGGCTTCAGCACCGGCGTCTACGGCATCTGGACCGACCCGGTCACCGGCGCTCCCGTGAAACAGGTCGCCGGCGACGGGCAGGAGCGGATCCTGCGCAACACCGCCGGGATCAAGGGTTCTGTCGGGCTGCTGGTGGAAACCCGCGTCGACCCGCTCCCCGGGCGCCCGGAAAGCGCCGCCAACGCCACCGCCGCAACCGACCCGGCGCGCACCCACCGCCGCCGGGTGGCCTCCCAACTGGCCGGCCTGAAAGGGCTGTTCACTTTCCTGGACCGACACCGCGAACGCATCGAGGCGGCCACCGCGGCGGCCCGCGCCGCCGGCCTGGCCGACCGCGGCCCGCTCTACCTCGGCGGCGCCGACAACGACCCCCCGACCGCGGACCGCATCCTGACCCACCCGCCGCGCGCCTACCGCCTGGACGCGGCCCCGTTCGCCCGCGTCGCACCCGTCCTGGCGGCACACGGCGTGCACTGGCGGCGGGACGGCGACGGCGGCGCCACCGTCCCGCTGCGCCAGTCACTGCGCGCGCTGGTCCCGCTGCTGCTGGACGCGCGCGCCGACCATCACGTCGCGGTCGGCACCCCGGTCGACCCCTGAGCCGGCGCGAACTCGGCCCGCACCAGGCGCAGCACCTCGTCCGCGCACCCCCAGGACACGGTCACCCCCGCACCCCCGTGCCCGTAGTTGTGCACGCACGCCGTCCCGTCCGGCAGCCGCTCGGCTGCCAGCCGCACCGCCGGACGGGCCGGCCGCAGCCCCACCCGGTGCGCCAGCACGCGGGCCCGCGCCACCTCGGGGAAGTACCGGGCGCACCGCGCCACGATCGCCGCCGCCACCGCCGGGTCCGGCTCCCGCGACCAGGCCCCCTCCCGCGCCGTCCCGCCCAGCACGAGGCCGAAGGGCTGCGGCAGCACGTACGCGGTGTCCTCCGCGCCCGCGTCGGCCGCGGTGAACCACTCCGTGACGCCCGGATTCTCCACGATCACCAACTGCCCCTGGACCGGGTGCACCGACGCGTCCGGGACCAACTCCCGCGCCCCGAGCCCGGAGCAGTTCACCACCGCCCGGACGCCGTCGGCCGCCTGGGCCAGGGACGCCACCGCACCCGCCACCACCGTGCCGCCGGCCGCCACCAGCCGCCGCTCCAGGTAGCCCAGGTGCACCGGCATGTCCACCAGCGGCGTACGGGCCCGCCACCCCGCGCCGCACCCCGCGGGCAACTCCCCGGCGCGGGCCCGCCGCAGCCCGGGCAGCGCGGCGTACCAGGCGTCGAGCCCCGCCTCCAGGCCCGCGTCCCCGCCGTCCGCCGCGGGCTCGCTCGCGAACGTGCCCGTCACCAGCCGGGCGCCGGTCTGCGTCGGCCGCCCGGCCAGTTCGCCGAGCACCTCCAGCGAGCGCAGCGACCAGCGCACCGCGTCCGCGTACGGCTGGATCCGGTACGGCCAGCACAGTCCGCCGGCCACCGCCGAGGTGGTGTCGCCGGCCGTGTCCCGGGCCACCACCCGCACCCGGTACCCGGCCTCCGCGAGCACCACCGCCGAGGTCAGGCCGATCACCCCGCCGCCGACCACGCATATCTCCGGGGCCGACGCCCCGCCCGTCGCCACCGCTCGCCGCTGCGTCATCTCCGCGTCCTCCTGAGGTCCGGTTGCCTGCTGATGTGGTCCCGCCGGGTGCCGGGGCCGTGGCCGGCCCCCTCCCTCCTACCCGCCCACCCGACGCCCTGGGTTTTGGCGCCCGAGGGGCCCGTCGTCCTGCGAACCCCTTGCCGTCACGCCCCTTCCACCTGTGATCTTGTCCACTTGTGATCTTCGCGTAACCCTCCGGAAGCACTCCGGACAGCACCGGACCGTAGGCTGGAGGGGCCCCCGGTGGACCGGCCTCCCGCCCCACCGGCCGGGCCCCCGGCACCGTCGGCCGATGACGCCCCTCGGATCCGCCCGCGACCACCCGTGGCCGCGCCCCGCATCCCGCCCCGCCATCGCCCGAGGAGACCCATGCCCCGCCCCCGGCGCGCCGTGCCCGCCTGGCTCGCCCACCCCTTCCGCTGGCAGCGGCTGCCCGTGCCCTGGGCGGCGGTGGCCCGGGGCGCCCTCTGCGCGGGACCGCTCCTGGCCGCGGGGATCGCCACCGGCCACCCGGCCCCCGGCGTGCTGGTCGCCCTCGGCTCGATGCTGGCGGGCGTCAACGACCGCCCGGGCACCCGACGTACCGGCATCGTCCACATCGGCCTGCCCGCGCTGGCCGCGGCCCTCGGCATGCTGCTGGGCGCCTCGCTGCGGGCCGCCGACGCCGGCTGGTGGGTGGTGCCGGCGCTCGGCGCGGTCGGCTTCGTCTCCGGCGCGGGCAGCGTGGCCGGGCCGGTGCGGTCCACCGCCGCCATGCAGCTGCTCGCCGCCACCGTCCTCGGCGCGGGCATGCCGCTGCCCGGCGCGCCCTGGACCAAGGCCCTCGCCGTCCTCGCCGGCTGCCTGTGGCTGCTGCTGCTCCGGCTCGTCCTGCGGCCGCCGCGCCCGGTGGGCGGACCGCTGCACGGGGAGCGGGCGGCCGTCGCCACGGTCTTCGACGCGCTCGCCGACGCCCTGGCGGCGGTCGGCGGCCCGGGCGCGGAACCCGCCCGCCGCCGGCTCACCGCGGCCCTGGACCGCGCCGACGAGGCGCTGCGGCTGCGCCGGCTCACCGACCGGCTGCTGCGCCGCCCGGCACGCCCCGAGGAACTCCTGCTGGCCGAGCGCTTCGCCGCGGCCACCGCGCTCTGCGAGGCCAGCGTCGCGCTGCTGTGGGAGGCCCGACCGCTGCCGCCGCGGGTCGCCGCGAGCCCCCGCAGCTTCGCCGAGGCGCTGCGCACCGGCCGGTCGCCGGGCCGGCTCGCCGCACCGGAGAACAGCTCCGCCGCCCGCGGCGCCTTCGACCACGCGCTCCTGGACGCCGCCGTCGCCTTCGACCGGGACCGGCCGCTGCCCCGGCCCGCAGCGGGCCCCGACACCCCGCCGGAACGCGCCGGACGCGCCGGGGGCAAGCACGGCGCACTCGGCCCGGCGGCGCGGGACTACGGACTCCGGGTCGCCCTGTGCATCGGCGCCAGCACCGCGGTGGCGCTGGCGCTGCGCGCCGACCACTGGTACTGGCTGCCGGCCACCGTCACCTTCCTCGTCAAGCCCGACCTGGGCCCGCTGTTCTCCCGCACCGTCAACCGCTTCGCCGGCACCGCCGTCGGGGTGCTGGTCTTCGCGGTGACCGGGACCCTGCTCGTCGGGAGCTGGTGGCCGGCGCTGATGGCCGGTGCGGGCGGGGCGCTGCTGCCGTTCGCCACCCGGCACTTCGCGCTGCAGACCGGGGCGATCACCGTGATGGTGCTCTCGTTCGTGCACGTCGGCGGCGCCCCGCAGGCCGCCCCCGAGCGCATCGTGGACACCTCCCTCGCGTGCGCGCTCGTGCTCGTCGTCGGACACCTGCCGCGCCTCGCCGATCCGCGCCGCCGGGTCGGCCCGCGGGTCACCGAGGCGCTGCGGAGCACCGAACGCTTCCTGCGCCACGTCCTCGAACCCCGGCCGGCGGCCCCCGCCGACCCCACCGCCGTGGCCGTCCGACGGCTGGCGCTGCGCCGGGCCGCCTACCGGACGCTGGCGCAGGCCCGGGCCGCCGCGGAGACCGCCGCCGCGGAGTTCCGCCCGTCCAGGGAGCCCGGCCCCGACTGGCTGACCGTGGTCACCGCCGTGGAACGCATCGTCGACGCCGCCACCGCCTGCGCCGTCCGCCTCGACCACGGCGCCCGGCGCCCGGGCCCGGAGGAGGCCGAGCGCCTCTGCCGGGCGCTCGCCGCCACGGCCGACGCGGTGGCGGCCCCCGGCCACCGCCCGCCGGGCACCCCGCCGCCGGCCCTCCGACCCGTCCCGGACTGCGCGACCCTCACCGACGTCGCCGCCGAACTGGAGCGCCTGCGGGAGTACGCGGCCGTCCGGTGACGCGGGCCACCGACGCCCGTCACGCGGCCGGCGCCGGCACCTCCCCGGCACCGCCGGCCGCCCGCCGGCGCACCCCTTCCGCCGCACCGCCGACCAACAGCGCCGCGGCCACCAACAGGGCGCTCACCCACAGCGGCGCGCGGTAGCCGAAGCCCGCGGCGAGCGCGAGACCGCCCCACCAGGGGCCGAGTGCGGCGCCCGCGTTCAGCGCGGCGGTCGCGAACCCGCCGCCCAGCGTGGGCGCTTCGACCGCCGCGTGGAGCGCCTGCGCGATCAGCGTGGAGCCGACCGCGAACGACAGGGTCCCCTGCACGAGCACCCACCCGACGGTGGCCACCGCGTTCCCGGCCGTCAGCGCGAACGCCACCCAGCCGACGCACAGCGCCGCGCCCCCGACGGCCAGCACCGCCCGGGGCCGCCGGTCGGCCAGCCGCCCGCCCGCCGTGACACCGGCGAACGACCCCAGCCCGAACAGCGCCAACACCACCGGCACCCCGGCAGCCCCGAACCCGGTGACGTCCGTGACCAGCGGTGCGAGGTAGGTGAAGGTGCAGAACGTGGCGCCGTTGACCAGCGCGCCCAGCAGCAACGCCACCCACAGCCGCGGCCGGCGCAGCGCCCGCACTTCGGCCCGCACCCCAGGGCCCCCGGGCGTCCCACCGGCCGCAACGTCGCCCGTCGACCCGGCCGGCACCGACCGCACGAGGACGAGGACGGCCGGCACCGACACCGCCGCCACCGCCCAGAACGCCGCGCGCCAGCCCCACTCCTGCCCCAGCACGGCACCGGCCGGCACGCCCGCGATGCAGGCCAGCGTCGTGCCGCCCAACAACACGGAGGTGGCCCGGCCGGTGGCGTCGGGCGCGACCAGCGCGGCGGCGGTCGCCAGTGCCACGGCCAGGAAGCCGGCATTGGCCAGCGCCGCCACCACCCGGGTGGCCAGCAGCACCGCGAAGCTCGTGGTCAGCGCCCCCACGACGTGGACCAGCAGGAAGGCGACCAGGAAGACCAGCAGGGCGCGCCGCCGCGGCCAACGCCGGCTCAGCAGCGCCATCAGGGGCGCCCCGACGATCATTCCGGCCGCGAACGCCGAGGTCAGCGCGCCCGCGGCCGGGACGGACACCTGTAGATCGGCGGCGATGTCCGGGATCAGCCCGGACAGCATGAACTCGGACGTGCCTTGCGCGAACACCGCGAGCGCAAGCACGTAGAGGACGAAGGGCATCAGAGATCTCCGCAACCACACCGTGGACCGGCACGGCCGAGGAGCGCCGTCGGCGGGACCGACGGCGCTCGGCGGGACCGGTCGAGGAGGCGGCAGCCCCGGCTACCGCATGGACAAGACCTGCCTCAACGGGCGGTCCGGTGGTGGAAGGAGACCTCGACGTGACGGCGCGGGAACGCGCACCGGCGCGACGGCGGCCCGAGGGCGGCGTCGTGGCCGGAAAACGGCAGTGCGAGGAGCCACCGGACGACGCCCGGTGGCTAGCGTCTTGAGGACTCGGGGCTGTTCACGATCCGCAGGCTAACCGCGCGGGCCGGCCCCGTCCACGGATTAAGCGCGCCGCGCAGCGCGGCCGCCCGCCGGATCCGCCGGGCGCCCACGCTCCGACGCCCGCCGGCCGGCGGCCCCGCCCCTGTCAGTCCGTTCCGCTCAACGGCCGTCCTTGCCGCCCAACAGCCCGGCCCGCCGCAGCGCGTCCGCCATCGCGTCGTTGACCGGCCCGGCCTGGTGGCCACCGCCGCGGCGCTCGCCGCCCCGCTGGCCACCGCCCCGCTGGGCACTACCCTGCTGGCCGCCGCCCTGCTGGCCGCCGCCCTGCCGCGGTCGCGGCGCACCGCCCCGGCCGCCCTCGCGCGGGGCCCGACCGCCACCGCCACCGCCGCCGCGCCGCTCGCCGCCGGCCGCCGCGCCCTTGCCCGGCTCGTCGTCCAGCCGCAGCGTCAACGAGATCCGCTTGCGCGGGATGTCGACGTCGAGGACCTTGACCCGGACGATGTCGCCCGGCTTCACCACGTCCCGCGGGTCCTTGACGAAGGTCTTCGACATCGCCGAGACGTGCACCAGGCCGTCCTGGTGGACGCCGACGTCCACGAACGCCCCGAAGGCGGCGACGTTGGTCACCACGCCCTCCAGGAGCATCCCCGGCGCCAGGTCGCCGATCTTCTCCACGCCGTCCTTGAAGGTGGCGGTCTTGAACTCCGGCCGCGGGTCACGGCCCGGCTTCTCCAGCTCCAGGAGGATGTCGGAGACCGTCGGCAGGCCGAAGGAGTCGTCGACGAAGTCCGCCGGGCGCAGGGCGCGCAGCACGGCGGTGTTGCCGATCAGGGACCCGACCTCGCTCTGCGCCGCCTGCACGATCCGGCGCACGACCGGGTACGCCTCCGGGTGCACGCTGGAGGCGTCCAGCGGGTCGTCGCCGCTGCGGATCCGCAGGAAGCCCGCGCACTGCTCGTACGCCTTGGGTCCCAGCCGCGGCACGTCCTTGAGGCCCTTGCGGGAGCGGAACGGGCCGTTGCCGTCGCGGTGGTTCACGATGTTCTCGGCCAGGCCCGAGCTGATGCCGGAGACCCGGGCCAGCAGCGGTGCGGAGGCGGTGTTGACGTCCACGCCGACGCCGTTCACGCAGTCCTCGACCACCGCGTCGAGCGAGCGCGACAGCTTGGCCTCGGACAGGTCGTGCTGGTACTGGCCGACCCCGATCGACTTGGGGTCGATCTTGACGAGTTCGGCCAGCGGGTCCTGCAGGCGCCGCGCGATGGAGACCGCGCCGCGCAGCGACACGTCCAGCTCGGGCAGCTCCTGCGAGGCGAACGCGGAGGCGGAGTACACCGAGGCGCCCGCCTCGGACACCATCACCTTCGTCAGCTTCAACTCCGGCTGCGCGGCGATGAGTTCGGTGGCCAGCTTGTCGGTCTCGCGGGAGGCGGTGCCGTTGCCGATCGCGATCAGCTCGACGTGGTGCTCCCGGGCCAGCCGCGCCAGGGTGGCCAGCGCCGCGTCCCACTTCTGCTGCGGCACGTGCGGGTAGATCGTCTCGGTCGCCGCCACCTTGCCGGTCGCCTCGATCACGGCGACCTTCACGCCGGTGCGGAAACCGGGGTCCAGGCCCATCGTGGCGCGCGTCCCGGCGGGCGCCGCCAGCAGCAGGTCCCGCAGGTTCGCGGCGAAGACCCGGACCGCCTCTTCCTCGGCGGCCTGCCGCAGTCGCAGCCGCAGGTCGATCCCGAGGTGCACCTGCACGCGGGTGCGCCAGGCCCAGCGGACCGTGTCCTTGAGCCACGTGTCGCCCGGCCGGCCGCGGTCGACGATCCCGAAGCGGTGCGCGATGGACCGCTCGTAGGCGCTGGGGCCCTCGTCGACCTCGGCCGGGTCCTCCGGCTCCAGGGTGAGGTCGAGGACGTCCTCCTTCTCGCCGCGCAGCATCGCCAGCACCCGGTGGGAGGGCAGCTCGGTGAACGGCTCGGCGAACGCGAAGTAGTCGGCGAACTTGGCGCCTTCCTCTTCCTTGCCCGCACGCACCTTCGCCGCGACCCGGCCGCGCGACCACATCCGCTCGCGCAGCTCGCCGATCAGGTCCGCGTCCTCGCTGAACCGCTCGGTGAGGATCGCCCGCGCGCCCTCCAGGGCCGCCGCCGGATCGGCCACGCCCCTGTCCGCGGACACGAAGGCCGCGGCGGCCGCGGTTGGTTCGACGGACGGGTCCGTCAGCAGCCCGTCGGCCAGCGGTTCCAGCCCCGCCTCCCGGGCGATCTGCGCCTTGGTGCGCCGCTTCGGCTTGAACGGCAGGTAGATGTCCTCCAGCCGGGCCTTGGACTCGGCCCCGCGGATCTGCGCCTCCAACGCGGCGTCCAACTTGCCCTGCGACCGCACGGACTCCAGGACGGCGGTCCGCCGCTCCTCCAGCTCCCGCAGGTAGCGCAGCCGCTCCTCCAAGGAGCGCAGCTGGGCGTCGTCCAGCGTCTCGGTCGCTTCCTTGCGGTAGCGCGCGATGAACGGGACGGTCGAGCCGCCGTCGAGCAGTTCGACCGCGGCCTTCACCTGCCGCTCCTTGACGCCGAGCTCGTCGGCGATGCGCGCTTCGATGGACCCGTGGGTCCCGATGGGCCCAGTGGCTGCCGTCACGTTGATCCTGCCCGCCTTCCAGCGACTTTCTTGAGCCTGCATTGTGCCGCTTGGCGCCCCGGACTGTCGCACCGCCCGGCCGGGAACGCCGGGGTGTGAGAAGACGCACCCGCCGCCGGCGCCCCGGTTCCGGGCGAGCGGCTAATCCCTGGCGAACAGCGCCTGGGGGAACGCCCCGGCCTCCATCAGGCGCGCGGTGAAGCCGGCCGCGAGTTCGGTCAACCGGGCCACGCCGGCCGCCCCCAGGTGCTCGTACGGTGCCCGGTCCAGCCGGTCCGTGGTCCGCTCCAGCTCCTTGCGCAGCGCCGTGCCGGCCTCGGTGAGTTCCTCGGCGCCGACCAGCAGTCCGCGTCCGCGCAGCCGCTCCTGTGCCGCCGTCAGCTCCTCCGGCGTCCAGCCGCGGGTCGCCAGGATGCCGCGGTAGCTCATCCCGTGCCCGCTGGCGGCGTGCGAGACCAGCGCTTCCACCGGGTCCAGCTCGGCGTCGAGCAGCGCCATCAGGTGGCCGTCGCCGCGGTGTTCGCGCAGCAACGTCGCGGCGTGCCAGTAGGCGAGGTGCGGGGCCTCGGGGACCGGGAGATCGGCGTGGGCGGAGTACAACGGCCGGGCGTGCCGGGCGCAGCCCTCGGCGGCGGTCAGCGCGAGCTTCGCCGCCTCCGCCATCTCCGGGGACTGCACCGCGTCGCCGAGGAGCCGGCGCAGGCAGGCGTCCACCGCCCGCAGTCGGGCGTCCAGCACGGCCTGCGGCGTGGCGACCGTCCAGACCTGGGGCACGTGCTGGGCGATCAGTTCGTGCTTGAAGGAGAAGAAGGTCGCGGCGACCGCCCCGGCCCCCACCGCGCCGAGCGGCGCGCTCCGGACGGCGAAGTACCCGGCGCGACCCTCCACGTTCAACCCGGACAGTTCCGCGGTGAGCTCGGGGGCGAAGTAGTGCGCCGAGTGGAAGGGGTTGAGGGCGTTGTGGCAGTGCCGGCCGGCCCGTTCGGGCAGTGCGCTGGAAGACGTCATGCGAGCAGGTTACCGACCCGTCGGTATGGCGCCACCCCCGTGGGTGCCCCGCTCCCACATGGCAGGAAAGGTGGGAATTCCGTCATTGCCGCCATCGTGCCGCGCCATCAGGATGGAGGCATGGAACAGCGCGACGTGCTGGTCGTCCTCTTCGACGGCGTGCAGAGCCTCGACGTCAGCGGCCCGGTCGAGGTCTTCAGCGGGGCCTGCCGCGCCGTCCCCGGCGCCTACCGCATCCGCACCGCCGGCCTGACCGGCGCCCCGGTCCGCACCACCAGCGGCCTGACCCTCGTCCCGGACCTCGCCCTCGACGCCGCCGAGCCCGGGCACACCCTCCTGCTGCCGGGCGGCGAGGGCACCGGCCTCCCCGACCCGCGCCTGGTCGACTGGCTGCGCGCGCACGCCCCCCGCGCCCGGCGGAAGGTCTCGGTCTGCAGCGGCGCCTTCCTGCTCGCCGCGGCCGGACTGTTGGACGGCCGCCGGGCCACCACCCACTGGAGCCTGTGCGCCGACCTCGCCGCCCGCCATCCCGCGGTCCGCGTCGACCCCGAACCGATCTACGTGCGCGACGGCGACGTGGCGACCTCCGCCGGCGTCACCGCCGGCATCGACCTGGCGCTCGCCCTGGTCGAGGAGGACCTCGGCCGCGACCTCGCCCTGTCCATCGCCCGCCACCTGGTCGTCTTCCTGCGCCGACCGGGCAACCAGACGCAGTTCAGCGCCCAACTCGCCGCGCAGACCGCGGAGCGCCGCCCGCTGCGCGACGTCCAACAGTGGATCACCGAGCACCCGGCGGCGGACCTCTCCGTCGAGGCGCTGGCCGACCGCGCCGGGCTCTCCCCGCGGCACTTCGCCCGCGCCTTCCGCGACGAGACCGGGATGACGCCCGGCCGCTACGTCGACCGGGTCCGCCTGGAGGCGGCCCGCCGGCGCCTGGAGGACACCGCCGACGGCGTCGAACAGATCTCCCGCCAGTGCGGCTACGGCACCACCGAGGCGATGCGCCGCGCCTTCGTCCGGGTCCTCGACACCTCCCCGGCCGAATACCGCCGCCGCTTCCGGCCCGCCCGGCTGCCCTGACCGGCTCCCGCACCGCCCGCCACCACCGACCACCCCGGCACACCGCACCACCGAATCAGGAACGAGGCCCCCATGCAGATCGCGATCCTCCTCTACGACCGCTTCACCGCCCTCGACGCCATCGGCCCCTACGAGACCCTCGGGCTCATCCCGGACGCCGAAGTGGTGTTCGTCGCCGAGCGCCCCGGCGTCCACCGCAGCGACAAGGGCTCCCTCAACCTGGTCGCGGAGGCCGGCCTCGGCGACGTCACCGCGCCGGACGTCCTCGTCGTCCCCGGCGGCCCCGGGCAGGCCGCGCTCATGACGGACGGTCCGCTGCACGACTGGATCCGGGCCGTGGACGCCGGCACCACCTGGACCACCTCGGTCTGCACCGGCTCACTGATCCTCGCCGCCGCCGGCCTCCTGCGGGGCCGCCGGGCCACCTCCCACTGGCTCGCGCTGGACCTGCTCCCCACCTACGGCGCCGAACCCACGGGGGAGCGCGTGGTCTTCGACGGCAAGTACGTCACCGCCGCGGGCGTCTCCTCCGGCATCGACATGGGGCTCACCCTGGCCGGCCGGATCGCCGGCGACCTCGTCGCGCAGACGATCCAGCTCGGCATCGAGTACGACCCGCAGCCGCCCTACGACGCGGGCTCCCCGGACAAGGCGCCGGCCGACGTCGTCGCCGCCCTGCGGGAGCACGGCAACGCCATCCTGGCCGGGAAGCGGTGGCGGGACGCCGGTACCGAAGGGAACTGACGGAGCGTCAAGAGCGCGGCCGGCGCACACCGCTCAGCCCTCGGGCCACCTGAACCGCGGCGCCCGGCGCTCCAGGAAGGCGGCGGCACCCTCCGTGGTGTCGCCGCTCTCCCGCGCCTGCGCCGCCCAGGACGCCCCGCGCGCCTCCGCCTCCTCGGGCGGCACGTCCCAGGTCCCGTTGGCCAGCTCCTTCGCCGCGGTCTGGGTCAACAGCGACCGGCTCGCCAGGACGGCGGTGAACTCCGCGATCCGCTCGGCCAGCTCGCCCGCCGCCACCACCTCGTCCACCAGCCCGGTCCGCAGCGCCCGCGCACAGTCGACCAACTCGCCCGAGAACAGCAGGTACTTGGCGGCCGAGAGCCCCACCAGCCGGACCAGCCGCCGGGTCGCCGACGCCGGATAGGCCACCCCCAGCTTCGCCGGCGTCACCCCGAACAGCGCCCCCTCCTCCGCGAACCGCAGGTCGCAGGCGGCCGCCAACTGGGCGCCGCCGCCCACGCAGTAGCCCCGTATCGCCGCCACCGTCGGCCGCGGAAAGGCCGCCAACGCCTCCTCCGCCGCCACCGCCAGCCCCTGCGACGCCCCCGACGGGTCCCGCAGCGAGCCGATGTCCGCCCCCGCGCAGAACGTCCCGCCGTCCCCGGTCAGCACCAGCGCCCGCACCGCGCGGTCCGCCGCGAGCCGCGCCAGCAGCGGCGGCAGCTCCCGCCACATCGCGACGGTCATCGCGTTGCGCTTGCCCGTGTTGCTGATCGTGACGGTCGCCGTACCGCCGCTGACATGCGTCTTCAGACCCGGTTCCATGCCCGGATAGTAGAGCGACCGCCGGGCACCCGGCCGGATACGATCGGCGGCCTGATGTCAGCAACCCTCGTCGCCAAAGACCTCGCCGCCGGCCACGGCGAGCGCGTCCTGTTCTCCGGTCTCGATCTGGTCGTCGCCCCCGGCGACGTGATCGGCCTTGTCGGCGCCAACGGCGCCGGCAAGGCCACCCTGCTGCGCCTGCTGGCCGGACTGGCCACCCCCGAGCAGGGCGGCCTCGCCCTCAGCCCGCCGACCGCCACCGTCGGCCACCTCCCGCAGGAGCCGGAACGGCGCCCCGGGGAGTCGGTGCGCGCCTTCCTCGCCCGCCGCACCGGCGTGGCCGAGGCCCAGCGCACCCTGGACACCACCACCGAGGCCCTCGCCGAGGGGCGCCCCGGCGCCGACGACGCCTACGCCACCGCCCTGGAGCGCTGGCTCGCCCTGGGCGCCGCCGACCTCGACGAGCGCGCCGAGGAGACCGCCGCACAGCTGGGCCTGGCGATCAGCCTCGACCAGCCGATGACCACCCTCTCCGGCGGCCAGGCAGCCCGCGCCTCGCTCGCCTCGCTGCTGCTCTCCCGCTACGACGTCTTCCTCCTCGACGAGCCCACCAACGACCTCGACCTGGACGGCCTGGACCGCCTGGAGTCCTTCGTCACCGGCCTGCGCGCCGGCACCGTCCTGGTCAGCCACGACCGCGAGTTCCTGGCCCGCACCGTCACCCAGGTCGTCGAACTCGACCTCGTCCAGCAACAGGTCAACACCTACGGCGGCGGCTACACCGCCTACCTGGAGGAGCGCGACCGGGCCCGGCGGCACGCCCGCGAGCGCTACGACGAGTACGCGGACACCAAGGCGGCCCTGGAGACCCGCGGACACACCCAGCGCAACTGGATGGAGAAGGGCGTCCGCAACGCCCGCCGCAAGGCCACCGACAACGACAAGATCGGCCGCAAGGGCCGGGTCGAGGCCACCGAGAAGCAGGCCGCCAAGGCCAAGCAGACCCAACGCATGATCGAGCGGCTGGAGGTCGTCGAGGAGCCCCGCAAGGAGTGGGAACTGCGGATGGAGATCGCCGTGGCGCCCCGGGCCGGCGCCGTGGTGGCCACCCTCCGGCAGGCCGCGGTGCGCCGCGGCGACTTCTCCCTAGGCCCGGTGGACCTCCAGATCGACTGGGCGGACCGGGTCGCCATCACGGGCCCCAACGGCGCCGGCAAGTCCACCCTGCTCGCCGCCCTCCTGGGCCGGCTGCCGCTGGACTCCGGCGCGGCCTCGCTCGGCCCCGGCGTGGTGGTCGGCGAGATCGACCAGGCCCGCGGCCAGCTGTTCCGGGGCAGCGGCGACACCTCCCTGATGGACGCCTTCCGGGCCGCCGTCCCGGACCTGGCACCCGCCGACGTGCGCACCCTGCTCGCCAAGTTCGGCCTCAAGGCCGGCCACGTGCTGCGCCCGTCCGGCACCCTCTCGCCCGGGGAGCGCACCCGGGCGGCTCTCGCCCTCCTCCAGGGCCGCGGGGTCAACCTCCTGGTCCTGGACGAGCCGACCAACCACCTCGACCTGCCCGCCATCGAGCAGCTGGAGTCCGCGCTCGCCTCGTACCCGGGCACCCTCCTGCTGGTCACCCACGACCGCCGGATGCTGACGGCCGTGCACACCACGCGCCGGATCGAGGTCGACGGCGGCCGGATCACCGACCGGACGGTGTGACCGGGCCCGAGGCGGCCGGGCACCCGCTCCGGTTTTCGATTTGTCTCCGCGGCCGGGACCCCGTAAGGTCTTCCAAGTCGACGCGGGGTGGAGCAGCTCGGTAGCTCGCTGGGCTCATAACCCAGAGGTCGCAGGTTCAAATCCTGTCCCCGCTACTCAGATGGACAGCAGGCCCGGTGCACACGCACCGGGCCTGCTGTCGTGTGTGCCCGCGGGCGCGCCCGGCTGCCTCTGCCACCTCCCGCAATACGGGGTATACCGGGAAAAACGGTCCCTGAGCGAGGAGGCGGCGATGAGCGGCAGGTCCAGGTCTTCCCGGCGCAGCCCGACGGCCCGGCTGGGGCGCAGCTTCGGGCTGCTCGCGATCCTCGGCGTCGTCCTCGTGCTGGCCGGCATCGTCGGGTTGATCTACGTGGGCGTGGCCACGCTCACCACGATGCTGCTCTTCGGCTGGTTGCTGCTGATCGGCGGCCTGGTGGGGCTGGTGCACGCCGTCCAGTCCCGGGGGTCGAGCTACTTCTGGCTCGCGGTGATCGTCGCGGCGCTGAACATCGCGGCCGGGGTGGTGGTCCTCCGGCTGCCGGACGCGACCGCCGCCGCGCTGACCATGTTCGCCGCCCTGCTCTTCCTGACCGGCGGACTGTTCCGCCTGGCGGGTGCGGTGGTGGTGCGCGGGCCGCAGTTCGGCTGGACCCTGCTCCAAGGCGTGATCGGCATCCTGCTGGGCGTCCTGGTGCTCGGCAACTGGCCGCAGAGCAGTCTCTACGTCATCGGCTGCTTCTTCTCGCTGGAACTGCTCTTCGACGGGCTGGGCCTGCTCGCCATGGGGATCGGCGGCCGGCGCGTGGTCGGCATGGTCGAGGACAGCCGGGTGGCTTGATCTTTGCCCCGACGGCGCCGGTTCCCGTGCCGGGCCGGCGACCGGCCCGGAGGTCACCGTCACAATGCGCATTCAAAACGACGGGATGCATCACGAGAGCGATCAATTCCGACAGAATCGACCAAAAGGCGTCGATAGGCGCTGACTTGTGTTCAGGAGGCCGGCCCGGACCAGCGCATTCTCAACACTCGTCATGTGAGGATGCCTTCCGGACCCCCTGCAGAACCCCCTGAGGAGCTGACCTCCCCGCTCGCGTACGAAGGTGTCTGGCGGTTCACCGCCCCGGCACTGGAGTCGTCGGTGCCCCAGGCACGCCACGCGGTGCGGGACCTCCTCGTCGAACAGCGCGTGCCCGTCGTCGACGACATCCTCGACGGGCTCCTGCTGATCGTCTCCGAGCTGGTCACCAACGCCGTGCGGCACGCCGCGCTGCTCTCCCCGCAGATCGCCGTCCAGCTCACCATCGGAGCCAACTGGCTCCGGATCGCGGTCGAGGACGACCACCCCTACCGCCCCAAGGCACTGGAGGCGGACGAGGGTGACGTCGGCGGCCGCGGCCTGTGGCTGGTCAAGGTGCTGACCGCGGAGGTGGGAGGGAAGTGCGACGTGACGCACACCGTGGGCGGCGGCAAGGCCATCTGGGCCGAGCTGCCGCTGATGCCGCTCGCTACCAGCCCGCCGACTGCCCGGTGAGTTCGCGGACCGCCGGCCGCGCCGCGTCCAGCACGGTCATGAACCACGCGGAGAACGGAACCTGCGCGTGCCGCTCGGCGAGCTCGTCCGGCGTCACGAACGCGACCTCGGAGATCTCCTCCGGGTCCGGCGTCGGCTCGGCCCGCAGCAGCCCCACGAACAGGTGGTTGTACTCCTGCTCCACCAGGCCGGAGGCCGGGTCGGGGTGGTTGTAGCGCACCGTGCCGGCCTCGGCCAGCAGCGCGGGCGCCGCGCCCAGCTCCTCCGCGGTCCGCCGGGCCGCCGCCGCGAACGGCGTCTCGCCGGGGTACGGGTGGCCGCAGCAGGTGTTGGACCACACGCCGGGGGAGTGGTACTTCGACAGCGCCCGGCGCTGGAGCAGCAGCCGCCCCTTCTCGTCGAAGAGGAAGACCGAGAACGCCCGGTGCAACTGACCGGGCGGCTGGTGGGCGGCGAGCTTCTCCGCGGTGCCGATCGTCGTGCCGTCCTCGTCGACCAGTTCCAGCATGATCGGCTCGGCGGCGCCGTCCGGCGCACCCACCGCCGAGGTTCCGGCGGTCTGTCCGTTGGCAGGTGTGATCGGCATGCCCATCCTTGTCGTCGGTCGTCGCTGTCAAGTCTGCCCCACCAAGACCACCGGGATCGGCAGAGCACTGCCGGGTGCCGCCCGGCGTCGGGCGCCCGGTGGGGGCCGGGCCGTCCCCTCGGACGGCCCGCCACACCGGCGCCGGACCACGCCGACCCTTCCGGCATGGCCCTCGCCACAGCTGCTCAGCGGCAACCATGACCAGCCCCCGCATAACCGGCACCCGGGTCGGCGGCCAGTTGTTCCGGTGAGGCCCGATCCACCATGATGATCGCGGCAGGCGCAGCCGTCGCTCACCCGATCGGGTGGTGAATGCGTGGTGAACGGCCGCATCCCGCGATCGGATAGCCTCTGCCGACGTGCCTCCCGGCCTCCCAGGGCCAGGTGTGCCGCACCCGCCGCCCGGGTAGTTCGTGTCGAATGCGGACCGACCGGCGCTGCTCGTCAGCATCCAAGGAGTGAGTTCGTCTGTCGACCGCCATCCTCACCGGTCCCCCGGTCGCCGGGTCGTCGCTCGAAACCGACCTGCGCACCCTGGGTTTTGACGTCCGCACGGCCAGTGACCCCGCCGGCGCCACCGAGCTGCTCGCCCAGGCACCGCCCCAGGAGCGGGTGGCCGTGGTGGACCCCCGCTTCGTCGGCCACCTGCACGCCCTGCGGCTCGCCCTGACCGACCCCCGCTTCCCGGCCGCCGCGGTGCCCGGCGCACTCACCGTGCAGCCCGCGGCCCGCGCCGCGCTGGACCGGGCCGCCGGCCGCATCCCCGTCGGGGCCGGCACCGCGCACCTGACGGACGTGCTCACCGACACCCTGACCGAGGCGCTCGACCGCGCCGACGTCGGACTGCACCGCGTCGAGCCCGGCAGCCTGGTGGCGACCCTCGCACTGACCCCCGCCCAGCGGGAGGAGGCCCGGGAGGCCGTCGCCGCCGTCGACGAGGAGGCGGTCCGGCTGCGCACCGCCGTGAAGTCCCGCGACGGCTTCTTCACCACCTTCTTCATCAGCCCGTACTCCCGGTACCTCGCCCGCTGGTGCGCCCGCCGCGGCCTGACCCCGAACCAGGTCACCACGGCCTCCCTGATCACCGCGCTGATCGCGGCCGGCTGCGCGGCCACCGGAACCCGCGGCGGCTTCGTCGCGGCCGGCGTGCTGCTCCTGCTCTCCTTCGTCCTGGACTGCACCGACGGGCAGCTCGCCCGTTACTCGCTCCAGTACTCGACGCTGGGCGCCTGGCTGGACGCCACCTTCGACCGCGCCAAGGAGTACGCGTACTACGCCGGACTCGCCCTCGGCGCGGCCCGGGGCGGCGACGACGTATGGGCGCTGGCGCTCGGCGCGATGATCCTCCAGACCTGCCGCCACGTCGTCGACTTCGCCTTCAACGAGGGCAGCGACTTCGAGGGCGGGGACGGTGGCGCCGGCCCGGCCGTGGGACTGTCCGACCGGCTCGACCGGGTCGGCTGGACGGTCTGGGCGCGCCGGATGATCGTGCTGCCGATCGGCGAGCGCTGGGCCATGATCGCCGTCCTGACCGCGCTCACCACCCCGCGCATCGTCTTCTCCGTCCTGCTCGTCGGCTGCGCGCTGGCCGCCTGCTACACCACGGCCGGCCGGGTGCTGCGCTCGCGCAGCCGCCGGGCCCGCCGCACCGACCGGGCCGCCCGGGCGCTCGCCGACCTCGCCGACTACGGTCCGCTGGTCGAGCTGCTGACCGGCGGCGGCCGGGGCCGGGCCAGCACCGGTTCCCTCCTCGCACCCGTTATGGCGTTTCTCTCCTCCGCGGTGCTGCTGGTGTGGGTGATCTCCCAGCCGGACCCCGCCTCCTGGCTCACCGTCGGCGTCGCGGTCTGCTCCGCGCTGCTCGCCGCCGCGGCGCTGGCCCGCCCGCTCAAGGGCGCCCTGGACTGGCTCGTCCCGCCCTTCTTCCGGGCCGGCGAATACCTCCTCGTCCTGGTGCTGGCCGCCCGCGCGGACGCCCACGGGGCGCTGCCCGCGGCGTTCGGGCTGGTCGCGGCGGTCGCCTACCATCACTACGACACGGTCTACCGCATCCGCGGTGGCGCCGGGGCCCCACCGCGGTGGCTGGTCCGGGCGACCGGCGGGTACGAAGGGCGGATCCTCGTGGTCACCGTCCTCGCCGCCCTGCTGCCCGCCACAGGTTTCACGATCGCGCTCACGGCACTCGCTGGGGTCCTGGCGCTGCTGGTGCTCGCCGAGAGCATCCGCTTCTGGGTGGCCGCGCACAATCACGGTGCACCCGCCGTACACGATGAAGGAGAACCCGCATGATCGGCCTCGTGCTGGCCGCCGGCGCCGGACGGCGTCTGCGCCCCTACACCGACACCCTGCCCAAGGCGCTGGTGCCGGTGGGCCCTGAAGGGGACGGGGAAGCCACCACCATCCTCGACCTGACCCTCGGCAACTTCGCCGAGATCGGTCTGACCGAGGTCGCGATCATCGTCGGCTACCGCAAGGAGGCCGTGTACGAGCGCCGGGAGGCGCTGGAGCAGAAGTACGGCCTGAAGATCACCCTGATCGACAACGACAAGGCCGAGGAGTGGAACAACGCCTACTCCCTGTGGTGCGCCCGTGACGTGATCGCGGCCCACGACTCGGTGATCCTCGCCAACGGCGACACCGTGCACCCGGTCTCCGTCGAGCAGACGCTGCTCGCCGCCCGCGGCGACGGCCAGAAGATCATCCTCGCGCTGGACGCCGTCAAGCAGCTCGCCGACGAGGAGATGAAGGTCGTCGCGGACCCCGCCAAGGGCGTCCGGAAGATCACCAAGCTGATGGACCCGGCCACCGCGACCGGCGAGTACATCGGCGTCACGCTCATCGAGGGCGAGGCCGCCGCCGAGCTGGCCGACGCCCTGAAGACCACCTTCGAGCGGGACCCGGACCTCTACTACGAGGACGGCTACCAGGAGCTGGTCAACCGCGGCTTCAAGGTCGACGTGGCGCCGATCGGCGACGTCAAGTGGGTCGAGATCGACAACCACGACGACCTCACGAAGGGCCGTGACATCGCATGCCAGTACTGACCCGCCTCATTCCGTCCCCGGTCGTCGTCGACATCAGCGCCGGCGCCCTGGACGACCTGGCGGGTCTGCTGGCCGACCAGCGCATCTCGGCCTCCGGCAAGCTCGCCATCGCGATCAGCGGCGGCTCGGGGGCCCGGCTGCGCCGGCGGCTGGCCCCCGCCCTGCCGGGCGCCGAGTGGTACGAGGTCGGCGGCGGAACCCTGGACGAAGCGATCAAGCTCGCGGACGCCATGAAGAAGGGGCACTACGACGCGGTCGTGGGCCTGGGCGGCGGCAAGATCATCGACTGTGCGAAGTTCGCCGCGGCGCGCATCGGCCTGCCGCTGGTGGCGGTCGCGACCAACCTGTCGCACGACGGGCTGTGCTCGCCGGTCGCCACCCTCGACAACGACGCGGGCCGCGGCTCGTACGGCGTGCCCAACCCGATCGCCGTGGTGATCGACCTCGACATCATCCGTGAGGCCCCGGTCCGCTTCGTCCGCTCCGGCATCGGAGACGCGATCTCCAACATCTCCGCGGTGGCGGACTGGGAACTGGCGCACCGGGAGACCAGCGAGGCCATCGACGGGCTGGCCGCGGCCATGGCCCGGCAGGCCGGCGAGGCCGTGCTGCGCCACCCCGGGAGCGTCAGCGACGACGCCTTCCTCCAGGTGCTGGCGGAGGGGCTGGTCCTGACCGGCATCTCGATGTCGGTGGCCGGCGACAGCCGACCCGCCTCCGGTGCCTGTCACGAGATCAACCACGCCTTCGACATCCTCTTCCCCAAGCGGGCGGCGAGCCACGGCGAGCAGTGCGGCCTGGGCGCCGCCTTCGCCACCCACCTGCGCGGCGACCGGGAGACGGCGGGGTTGATGGTCGAGGTGCTCCAGCGCCACGGCCTGCCGGTCACCCCCGGCGAAATGGGCTTCACCGACGCGGAGTTCGTGCAGGCCGTCGAGTTCGCCCCGAAGACCCGTCCGGGCCGCTACACGATCCTGGAGCACCTGGACCTGTCCACCGATCAGATCAGGGACGCATACGCCGACTATGCCGAAACCATCAGTAGCTGAGCTCCGCCCGGTCGTTCACCCCGAGGGCGTGAAGGACCGGCGCAGCGGAGAGCACTGGGCCGGCCGCCTCTACATGCGGGAAATCTCGCTGCGCTGCGACCGGTACCTGGTCAACACCAAGGTCACGCCCAACCAGCTGACCTACCTGATGACCGTCTTCGGTGTGCTCGCGGCCCCGGCGCTGCTGGTGCCGGGGGTCTGGGGCGCCGTGCTGGGCGTGGTGATGGTCCAGCTCTACCTGCTGCTCGACTGCATCGACGGCGAGGTGGCGCGCTGGAAGAAGCAGTTCTCGCTCGGCGGCGTCTACCTGGACCGGGTCGGTGCCTACCTGTGCGACGCCGCGGTGCTCGTCGGCTTCGGCCTGCGCGCCGCGGACCTGTGGGGCCCCGGCCGGATCGACTGGCTCTGGGCGTTCCTCGGCACCCTGGCCGCCCTCGGCGCGATCCTGATCAAGGCGGAGACCGACCTCGTCGGCGTCGCCCGCCACCAGGGCGGACTGCCGCCGGTCAAGGAGGCCGCGGCCGAGCCGCGTTCGTCCGGGCTGGCGCTGGCCCGCAAGGCGGCGGCGGCGCTGAAGTTCCACCGGCTGGTCCTCGGCATCGAGGCGTCCCTGCTGATCCTGGCCCTGGCGATCGTGGACGCGGTCCGCGGCGACCTGTTCTTCTCGCGGCTCGGCGTCGCGGTGCTGGCCGGCATCGCGCTCCTGCAGACACTGCTGCACCTCGTGTCCATCCTCGCCTCCAGCAGGCTCAAGTGACCACGGCGTCCGGCATGCGACTCGGTGCGGTCGTCCTGACCATGGGCAACCGCCCCGAGGAGCTGCGGGCTCTGCTGGACTCCGTCGCCCGGCAGGACGGCGACCCGATCGAGGTGGTGGTGGTCGGCAACGGCGCACCGCTGCCCGAACTGGCCGTGCCCGGGCTGGACGTGCGGACCGTCGAGCTGCCGGAGAACGTCGGCATCCCGGCCGGCCGCAACGTCGGCATCGAGGCGTTCGCGATCGACGGCACCGACGACTACCGCGTCGACGCCCTCCTCTTCCTCGACGACGACGGGCTGCTGCCCCAAACGGACACCGCCCGGCTGTGCCGCGAGGCGTTCGCCGCGGACCCGGCGCTGGGCATCATCAGCTTCCGGATCGCCGACCCGGACACCGGGCTGACGCAGCGCCGGCACGTCCCGCGGCTGCGCGCCTCCGACCCGATGCGGTCCTCGCGGGCGACCACCTTCCTCGGTGGTGCCAATGCGGTCCGTACGGCGGTGTTCACGCAGGTCGGGGGCCTGCCCGACGAGTTCTTCTACGCCCATGAGGAGACCGACCTGGCCTGGCGCGCGCTGGACGCCGGCTGGCTGGTCGACTACCGGGCGGACCTGGTTCTGCACCACCCCACCACGGCCCCGGCCCGGCACGCGGTCTACCACCGGATGGTGGCCCGCAACCGGGTCTGGCTGGCCCGTCGCAACCTTCCCGCTCCGCTGGTTCCGGTCTACCTCGGTGTCTGGCTCCTGCTCACCCTCGCCCGCCGGCCGTCGTTGCCGGGGCTCCGGGCTTGGCTGGGCGGCTTCAAGGAGGGCTGGGCCACCCCGTGCGGTCCCAGGCGTCCCATGAAGTGGGCTACCGTTTGGCGACTGACCCGGTTGGGCCGCCCTCCCATCATCTGACAAGCTCGTATCTGAGAGCATCAGGCGCGAACCGGGGCGTCCCCGGGAGCGCACCTTGAGGACGAAAGTGTCAACTGTGAGCGAGACTACGCACGACAGTGCGGTCGCCATGAGTGCCCCGCCATCCGCCGACGAAGGACTCACCCCCGTCCAGCGGGCGGAGAAGTACGGACTGGCGCAGAGCGGTGCCCGGCCCAGCCTGACGGAGTACGTCGGCGAGCTGTGGGCCCGCCGGCATTTCATTTCCGCCTTCGCCAGCGCCAAGCTGACGGCGCAGTTCAGCCAGGCGAAGCTGGGCCAGGTCTGGCAGGTGGCGACCCCACTGCTGAACGCGCTCGTCTACTACCTCATCTTCGGTCTGCTGATCGGCACCCGGAAGGGCGTCCCGGACTACGTCCCGTTCCTGGTGACCGGTGTCTTCATCTTCACCTTCACCCAGAGCTCCGTGATGGCCGGTACGCGGGCGATCTCGGGCAACCTGGGTCTGGTGCGTGCGCTGCACTTCCCGCGGGCCTGCCTGCCGATCTCGTTCTGCCTCATGCAGCTCCAGCAACTGCTGTTCTCCATGGGCGTGCTGGTGGTCATCCTGCTCGCCTTCGGGCAGCTGCCCACGTGGTCGTGGCTGCTGGTGCTCCCCGCGCTGGTGCTCCAGTTCGTGTTCAACACCGGCCTGGCGATGGTCATGGCCCGGCTCGGCAGCAAGACGCCGGACCTGGCGCAGCTGATGCCCTTCATCATGCGGACGTGGATGTACGCGTCCGGTGTCATGTTCAGCATCAGCGTGATCCTCCAGGGCAAGCACGTCCCGCACTGGGTCGAGGTGCTGCTGTACGCCAACCCCGCCGCGGTCTACATCGACCTGATCCGGTTCGCGCTGATCGACAGCTTCAAGGCCAGCCAGCTCCCGCCGCACGTGTGGGCGTTCGCGGCCGGCTGGGCGGTGCTGGCGGGCGTCGCGGGCTTCGTGTACTTCTGGAAGGCTGAGGAGCGGTACGGACGTGGCTGAGCAGATGAACGGCGTCCAGCCGACGGAGGCGGCGCAGGAGCGGGTCCCGACCGTGATCGCGGACGAGCTGCACATCGTCTACCGGGTCTACGGCACCGGTACGGGCAAGGGCAGCGCGATCGCGGCGCTCAACCGCATCATCCGGCGCCGGCCGTCGGTGGGCGTGCGCGAGGTGCACGCGGTGAAGGGCGTCTCCTTCACCGCCTACAAGGGCGAGTCGATCGGCCTGATCGGTTCGAACGGTTCCGGCAAGTCGACCCTCCTCAAGGCCGTGGCGGGTCTGCTGCCCGCCGAGCGCGGCAAGGTCTACACCCACGGTCAGCCCTCGCTGCTGGGCGTGAACGCGGCCCTGATGAACGACCTGACCGGCGAGAAGAACGTCGTCCTGGGCGGTCTGGCGATGGGCATGTCGCGCGAGCAGATCCGCGAGCGCTACGACGAGATCGTCGACTTCTCCGGGATCAACGAGAAGGGCGACTTCATCTCGCTGCCGATGCGCACCTATTCGTCCGGCATGGCGGCCCGGCTGCGGTTCTCCATCGCGGCGGCCAAGGACCACGACGTGCTGCTGATCGACGAGGCGCTGGCCACCGGCGACCGTGCGTTCCAGAAGCGCTCCGAGGCCCGGATCCGCGAGCTGCGCAAGGACGCGGGCACGGTCTTCCTGGTCAGCCACAACAACAAGTCCATCCGGGACACCTGTGACCGGGTGCTGTGGTTGGAACGGGGCGAACTGCTGATGGACGGCCCGACCGACGAGGTCATCAAGGCGTACGAGAAGGAGACGGGCAAATAGCCCAACCTTCGCAGGAGGCCCCCGCGCACGGTCATGGCGGGGGCCTCCGATCGTGAAGGAATGGTCAACTCTGTGCGATCCGGGAACAGTTGCTTCCCGGACCACGTTGATCGGATCGTTGCCCGAGGCTTCAGTACCCACTCGGACGCGGTCTGGATGTACGGCGTAAGCTGTACGGGTACTGATCGGCATAAACGGCACAAGTGGTGCAAGTCGGGCAATGTTCACCCGGGCGAGCGACAGGAGCTCGATCGGAGCGCGTCGCTAGCTGCGGCGTGTCCGAAATGGGATGTTTTGGCTTGGCGGTGTAGAACGGGAGACGTGACGGCAATGGCTACTGGTTCGCTCCGGCTCCACAACACGCCGGGTAGCCCCCGGTGAGCCGAGGAGACGAGCAGGCGCGTCGCGCCTTCCTCCGGAGGGTGGCGGTGAGTGGCGGGAGGGACCACACGCGCACCGTGCTCGATCAGGCCGCGCACGAGAACTTCCCGGTCGCGCCGTTCTTCCTGCCCCGCGCCTGGCGCGCCGACCTGATGGCCCTCTACGGCTTCGCCCGCCTCGTCGACGACATCGGCGACGGCGACCTGGCCCCCGGTGGTGGCGACGCCGTCCTCCTCGGCCTGGACCGCGTCCAGTACGACGACCGCCCGGCGCTGCTCGACGCCCTCGAAGCGGACCTGCACCGGGTCTTCAGCGACCGCGCGCCCGGGCCCAAGCACCCGCTGATGCGCCGGCTCGGCCCGACCGTGCGGCGCTGCGGGCTGACCCCCGATCCCTTCCTCGGCCTCATCGAGGCCAACCGCCAGGACCAGCGGATCAGCCGCTACGCCACCTACGGCGACCTCGCCGCCTACTGCGAGCTGTCCGCCAACCCCGTCGGCCGGCTCGTCCTCGGCGTCACCGGCACCTCCAGTCCGGAGCGCGTCCGGCTCTCCGACGCCATCTGCACCGCACTCCAGCTCGTCGAGCACATCCAGGACGTGAGCGAGGACCTCGGCCGGGACCGGATCTACCTTCCCGACGAGGACCTGAAGCGCTTCGGCGTCACCGAGGAGGACCTGGCCGCACCGACCGGTGGCCCCTCGGTGCGCGCGCTGATCGCCTTCCAGGCGGAGCGCGCCGGTGAGCTGCTCGACGAGGGCGCCCCGCTGGTGGGGAGCGTGTCCGGCCGGCTCAAGCTGCTGTTGGCCGGCTTCGTCGCCGGCGGCCGCGCCGCGCTCCAGGCGGTCGCCGCCGCCGATCACGATGTACTCCCCGGACCGCCCAAGCCCACCAAGCTCAGCCTGCTGCGCGAGGTCGGGGCGACACTGCGACGAGAGGGGTGAGTCGGACCGTGGAGGCCACCACACAGATGTCCGCGCCGGTGCTCGCTGCGTACCGCTACTGCGAGACGGTCACCGGGCAGCAGGCGCGCAACTTCGCGTACGGGATCCGGCTGCTGCCGGCCGAGAAGCGGCAGGCGATGTCGGCGCTCTACGCCTTCTCCCGCCGGGTCGACGACATCGGCGACGGTGCCCTGGCCCCCGAGGCCAAGGGGCGCCGGCTGGAGGACACCCGCGCCCTGCTCGCCCGCATCAAGGACGGCCGGATCGCCGAGGACGACACCGACCCGGTGGCCGTCGCGCTCGCCGACGCCGCCCGGCGCTTCCCCATCCCGCTCGGCGCGCTGGACGAACTGATCGACGGGGTGCTGGCGGACGTCCGCGGCGAGACCTACGAGACGTGGGACGAGCTGACGGTCTACTGCCGTTGCGTGGCCGGGGCGATCGGCCGGATCTCGCTCGGCGTCTTCGGCACGGTACCGGGCGCACTCGACGCCGAACGCGCCCCCGAGTACGCCGATACGCTCGGGCTCGCGCTCCAACTGACCAATATCCTCAGGGATGTTCGCGAGGACGCGGGCAACGGACGGACGTACCTTCCGGCCGAGGACCTCGCCAAGTTCGGCTGTTCGGCGGGGTTCCAGGGCCCGGTGCCGCCGCCCGGCGCCGACTTCACCGGCTTGGTGCAGTTCGAGGTCCGGCGGGCCCGTGCACTCTTCGCCGAGGGCTTCCGGCTGCTGCCGATGCTCGACCGACGCAGCGGCGCCTGTGTGGCGGCCATGGCCGGTATCTACCACCGGCTGTTGTCGCGGATCGCCGACGACCCGGCGGCCGTGCTGCGCGGCCGGGTCTCGCTGCCCGGTCGGGAGAAGGCGTTCGTCGCGGTGCGCGGGCTCTCCGGGCTCGACGCGCGGGCGATCGGCCGCCGGCAGGCCGAGAGCAGGAGGCGTGGATGAGGTGCCGGACCGCGTACACCGACCACGGTCCGGCGTCGGTGCGGCGGGCAACCCTTCGCCGGACAACGGCGTCCATCACAGGCGTGAGGGGGGAGCACACATGACAGTGGGAGCCACGCTGCCCGGGCGTGCCTCGTCGCGCCCCGCCGGCCGTCCCGAAGGGGCGGCCGCGGTGGTCATCGGGGGCGGACTCGCGGGTACCACCGCGGCGCTGGCCCTGGCCGACGCCGGCCTGCGGGTCACGCTGGTGGAGGGCCGGCCGCGCCTGGGCGGGCTGGTCTTCTCGTTCCGCCGCGACTCCGCCGTCGGCCCGCTGACCGTCGACAACGGCCAACACGTCTACCTGCGCTGCTGCACCGCCTACGGCAGTCACCTGGAGCGGCTCGGCGCGGGCCACCTGGCGCCCCTCCAGGACCGGATGGACGTCCCGGTGCTGGACGTCGGGCACGCCGGCGGCCGGCTGCGGCTCGGCCGGCTGCGCCGCACCGGCCTGCCGGTCCCGCTCCACCTGGCCAAGAGCCTCGCGCTCTACCCGCACCTCTCGCCGGCCGAACGCGCCGGCGTGGTCCGCGCCACCCTCGCCCTCGGGCGGCTGGACCCGGCCGACCCCGCGCTGGATGCCACCGACTTCGGCAGCTGGCTGCGCCGCTACGGGCAGAGCCCGCGCGCCGTCGAAGCGCTGTGGGACCTGGTCGGCGTCGCGACCCTCAACGCCACCGCCGGCGACGCCTCGCTGGGCCTGGCCGCCAAGGTCTTCAAGACCGGCCTGCTCTCCGCGCCCGGTGCCGCCGACATCGGCTGGGCCCGGGCGCCGCTCGGCGAGCTCCACGACACCCACGCGGCCAAGGCGTTGGACCAGGCCGGCGTCCGGGTCGCGCTGCGCACCCGGGCGGCCGCGGTCACCCGCGACGACGCCGGCTGGCGGGTCACGGTGGAGAACGGCCCGCACGGCCGGGAGACGCTCACCGCGGACACCGTCGTCCTCGCCGTGCCGCAGCGCGAGGCGCACGCCCTGCTGCCCGACGGCGCACTGCCCGCCAAGGAACGGCTGTTGGAGATCGGCACCGCACCGATCCTCAACGTCCACGTCCTCTACGACCGCAAGGTGGTGCGCCGCCCGTTCTTCGCCGCGATCGGGTCCCCGGTCCAGTGGGTCTTCGACCGCACCGAAGCCTCCGGGCTGGCCCGCACCCCCGGCCACGAACGCAGCCAGTACCTCGCCCTGTCGCAGTCGGCCGCACAGGCGGAGATCGACCAGCCGGTCGCCGCGCTCCGCGCCCGCTACCTCCCCGAGTTGGAACGGCTGCTGCCGGCCGCCCGGGGCGCCCGGATCCACGACTTCTTCGTCACCCGCGAGCGCACCGCGACCTTCGCGCCCGCACCGGGCGTCGGCCGGCTCCGTCCGGCTGCCCGCACCCAAGTCCCCGGCCTGTACCTGGCCGGCGCGTGGACCGCCACCGGGTGGCCCGCGACCATGGAGAGCGCCGTCCGCAGCGGCACCGCAGCCGCCCGTGAGGCACTCACCGAACTCGGCGTCCCCCAGGGCCAGTTGCCTCAGGAGGCGGCATGACCAGGCGTACGGGCGCTCGCACGAGCACCAGCATCGGAAACAGAGGAGAAACCGTGGCTTCCCCGGCTATCGACACCGCGAGCGTCACCGCGCTGCTGGAGCGCGGGCGGACACTCGCCACTCCCGTGCTGCGTGCCGCCGTGGCCAGGCTCGCCCCGCCCATGGACACCGTCGCCGCCTACCACTTCGGCTGGATCGACGCGGCGGGCAACCCCAGCGCCGGTGACAGCGGCAAGGCGGTGCGCCCGGCGCTCGCCTTGCTGTCCGCCGAGGTCGCGGGGGCCGACCCGGAGGTCGGGGTGCCCGGTGCGGTCGCCGTCGAGCTCGTGCACAACTTCTCCCTGCTGCACGACGACCTGATGGACGGTGACGAGCAGCGCCGGCACCGCGACACGGTCTGGAAGGTGCACGGTCCCGCGCAGGCCATCCTGGTCGGCGACGCGCTGTTCGCGCTCGCCAACGAAATACTGCTGGAGCTCGGCACGGTGGACGCCGGCCGGGCCACCCGCCGTCTGACGCTGGCCACCCGCAAGCTGATCGACGGTCAGGCGCAGGACATCTCCTACGAGCACCGCGAGCGGGTCACCGTCGAGGAGTGCCTGGAGATGGAGGGCAACAAGACCGGCGCCCTGCTCGCCTGCGCGGTCTCCATCGGTGCGGTCCTCGGCGGCGTCGACGACCGCACCGCGGACATCCTGGAGCGGTACGGCTACCACCTCGGCCTCGCCTTCCAGGCCGTCGACGACCTGCTGGGCATCTGGGGGGACCCGGAGGCCACCGGCAAGCAGACCTGGAGCGACCTGCGCCAGCGCAAGAAGTCGCTGCCGGTCGTCGCCGCGCTCGCGGCCGGCGGGCCCGCCTCCGAGCGGCTCGCCCGGATCCTGGCCGCCGACGCCAAGAAGAGCGAGACCGAGATCGCCGACTTCACCGAGGAGGAGTTCGCCTCCCGCGCGGCGTTGATCGAGGAGGCCGGCGGCCGCGAGTGGACCTCCGAGGAGGCCCGCCGCCAGCACGCCACCGCCATCGCCGCACTCGACGAGATCGACATGCCCGAACACCTCCGCGGGCAGCTCGTCGCGCTCGCGGACTTCGTCGTCGTACGAGAGAGATGATGACCATCAACACGCCATAGCTCGCAGTCGCCGGCCGACGCCGTCCGGGCGTCGGCCGACGGAATCCCTGAACACGCATTGACAGTTCACTGCAGAAGGGGAAGCCATGACAGCGACGACCGACGGCAGCACCGGGGCGCTGCCGCCCGGGGGCTCCTCGGCCACCGATGCCGCCGACGAGACCGCATCCGCCGGCCCGGCCGGCAGACCGACCCCCGCCGTGCTCACGGTCACGGCGGACGCCGCGCGGGAAGCGACCGCCCGCGCCACCGACTACCTGCTCTCCCTCCAGGACCCTGCCGGCTGGTGGAAGGGCGACCTCGAAACCAACGTCACGATGGACGCCGAGGATCTGATGCTCCGTCAGTTCCTGGGCATCCAGGACCCGGAACTCACCGCGGCCACCGCCCGCTACGTCCGCGGCGAGCAACTCCCGGACGGCACCTGGACCACGTTCTACGGCGGGCCCGGCGAACTCTCCACCACCATCGAGGCGTACGTGGCGCTCCGGCTGGCCGGTGACGCGCCGGACGCCCCGCACATGGCCACCGCGTCGGCCTGGATCCGCGCACAGGGCGGGATCGCCGCCTCCCGCGTCTTCACCCGCATCTGGCTCGCCCTCTTCGGCTGGTGGAAGTGGGACGACCTGCCCGAGCTCCCGCCGGAGCTCCTCTACTTCCCCAAGTGGTTCCCGCTCAGCATCTACGCGTTCGGCTGCTGGGCCCGCCAGACGATCGTCCCGCTGACCGTCGTCTCGGCCAAGCGCCCGGTCCGCCCGGCGCCGTTCGGCCTGGACGAGCTGCACGCCGACCCCCGCAACCCCAACCCGCCGCGGCCGATGGCCCCCGCCGCCAGCTGGGACGGGCTCTTCCAGCGCCTGGACCGGGCGCTGCACCTCTACCAGAAGGTCGCGCTGCGCCGGCCGCGGGCCGCCGCGCTGCGCTCGGCCGGCCGCTGGATCATCGAGCGGCAGGAGAACGACGGGTGTTGGGGCGGCATCCAGCCCCCCGCCGTCTACTCCGTCATCGCCCTGCACCTGCTCGGCTACGACCTCGACCACCCCGTACTGCGGGCCGGCCTGGACTCCCTGGAGCGGTTCGCGGTCCGGCGCGCGGACGGGGCCCGCATGATCGAGGCGTGCCAGTCGCCGGTGTGGGACACCTGCCTGGCCACCATCGCCCTGGCCGACGCCGGGGTGCCCGCCGACCATCCGCAGTTGGTCCAGGCCGTCGAGTGGATGCTCGGCGAGCAGATCGACCGGCCCGGCGACTGGTCCGTGCGCCGCCCGCAACTGCCCCCCGGGGGCTGGGCGTTCGAGTTCCACAACGAAAACTACCCAGACATCGACGACACCGCCGAGGTGGTCCTGGCGCTCCGTCGGGTGCGCCACCCCGACCCGCAGCGGGTCGAGGCCGCCGTCGAGCGGGCGGTGCGCTGGAGCCTCGGGATGCAGTCGAAGAACGGGGCCTGGGCCGCGTTCGACGCCGACAACACCAGCCCGTTCCCCAACCGGTTGCCGTTCTGCGACTTCGGCGAGGTCATCGACCCGCCGTCGGCCGACGTCACCGCGCACGTCGTCGAGATGCTCGCCGAGGTCGGGCGGGTCCACGACCCGCGCACCCGCCGCGGCCTGGCCTGGTTGCTGGCCGAACAGGAGCCCAGCGGCGCCTGGTTCGGGCGCTGGGGCACCAACTACGTCTACGGCACCGGCTCGGTGCTGCCCGCGCTCACCGCCGCCGGCATCCCGACCTCCCACCCCGCCGTCCGCCGCGCCGTCGGCTGGTTGGAGCGGGTGCAGAACGACGACGGCGGCTGGGGCGAGGACCAGCGCTCCTACCAGGACAAGGAACGGTGGGCCGGCCGCGGCGCCTCCACCGCCTCGCAGACCGCCTGGGCGTTGATGGCGCTGCTCGCGGCCGGCGAGCGGGATGGCGAGGCGGTCCGCCGCGGGGTGCGCTGGCTGGTGGAGAACCAACTGCCGGACGGTTCCTGGGACGAGCCGTACTTCACCGGTACCGGCTTCCCGTGGGACTTCTCCATCAACTACCACCTGTACCGCCAGGTCTTCCCCGTGACCGCCCTCGGCCGCTACGTCCACGGCGGACCGGGCACCGGCGCGGCGGCCGGGGCACTGGTGGGGGACTGATGCCGAGACGGCCCGTGCCGGATGCGGATCCGCCGCTGCTGGTCGCCTGCGCGCTCGGCATCGAACGGTTCGCGCTGCGCGGGGGTGGGCGCGGGGCAGCGGCTTCGCCCGCGGTCACCCTCCGTACCGGCATGGGACCCCAGGCGGCGGAGCGGGCCCTGGCCGCCGCCCTGGGTGCGGGGTCGGTCACCGCGGGTTCAGCCGTGGTGGCCAGCGGGTTCTGTGCCGGACTGGCACCGGGGATGCGCCCCGGAGACGTGATCGTCGCCGAGGCCACCCGGGACCACCGGCCCGGCTTCCCCGACGTGCCGTGCCGTGACAACGGCCCGCTGGTGCACTCCCTGCGGGCGCGCGGCCTGCGGGTGCACACCGGACTGCTGCGCGGCTGCGACCACGTCGTGCGGGGCGCCGAGCGGGCCGCGCTGCACTCCGAGGGCGCGATCGCGGTGGACATGGAGTCCGCCGCGACGCTCCGGACCGCGGTGCACTGCGGCAGCCGCGCGGTCGCGGCCGTGCGGGTGGTCGTGGACGCCCCGGAACACGAACTCGTGCGGATCCAAACGGTGCGCGGTGGGATATCCGCCTTCCGCGTGCTGCGTTCGGTATTTCCTGTTTTCTTTGAATGGCACCGTTCTTTGTTGCTCCCCAGGAGGTGAGCCAGATGGCCATGCCGCTCCGCCAATCCATCCGGGTCGGGACCTATCTGTTTGAACAGAAAGTGCTGCGCAAGCGGGAGAAGTTTCCGCTGATCGTCGAGCTGGAACCGCTCTTCGCCTGCAACCTCAAGTGCGAGGGGTGCGGGAAGATCCAGCACCCGGCCGGGGTCCTCAAGCAGCGCATGCCGGTGGCCCAGGCGGTGGGAGCGGTGCTGGAGTCCGGTGCCCCGATGGTCTCCATCGCCGGCGGCGAGCCCTTGATGCACCCTCAGATCGACGAGATCGTGCGGCAGTTGGTGGCCCGCCGGAAGTACGTCTTCCTGTGCACCAACGCGATGTTGCTGCGGAAGAAGATGGAGAAGTTCAAGCCCTCGCCCTATTTCGCCTTCGCGGTGCACATCGACGGGATGCGGGAGCGGCACGACGAATCCGTGGCGAAGGAAGGCGTGTTCGACGAGGCGGTGGCGGCCATCAAGGAGGCCAAGCGCCGCGGCTTCCGGGTCACCACCAACTCCACCTTCTTCAACACCGACACCCCGCAGACCATCATCGAGGTCCTCAACTTCCTCAACGACGACCTCCAGGTCGACGAGATGATGCTGTCGCCCGCCTACGCCTACGAGAAGGCCCCCGACCAGGAGCACTTCCTGGGCGTGGAGCAGACCCGGGAGCTGTTCCGGAAGACGTTCGCCGGCGGGAACCGGCAGCGTTGGCGGCTCAACCACAGTCCGCTGTTCCTGGACTTCCTGGAGGGCAAGGCGGACTTCCCGTGCACCGCCTGGGCGATCCCCAACTACTCGCTCTTCGGCTGGCAGCGCCCCTGCTACCTGATGAGCGACGGGTACGTCCCCACGTACCGGGAGCTGATCGAGGAGACCGACTGGGAGAAGTACGGCCGCGGCAAGGACCCCCGGTGCGCCAACTGCATGGCGCACTGCGGCTACGAGCCCACCGCCGTCCTGGCCACCATGGGCTCGCTGAAGGAGTCCCTCCGGGCGGCCAGGGAGACCGTCGCCGGGAACCGCGGCTGACGCGACGTGCGGAGAACCGGCGGCACCGGGGCCTTCCGGTGCCGCCGGTCCGGCTGGGGGCGGCACCGCAACGCCGCCCGTGAGGAGAGGACCCCGTGACCGGATTCGACCTGACCGAGCTGCTCGCCGCACGCGGCGCCGAGCGCTACGCACTGCACAGCCGCCACCTCAACCACCAGCTGCCGCGGATGCTGCACACCATCGGCTTCGACAAGGTCTACGAACGGGCCGAGGGCGCCTACTTCTACGACGCCGACGGGCAGGACTACCTCGACATGCTCGCCGGGTTCGGCGTGATGGGCCTGGGCCGGCACCACCCCGTCGTCCGCCGGGCCCTGCACGACGTGCTCGACGCCCAACTCGCCGACCTCACCCGCTTCGACTGCCCGCCGCTGCCGGGGTTGCTCGCCGAGAAGCTGCTCGCCCACGCGCCCCACCTGGACCGGGTCTTCTTCGGGAACAGCGGCACCGAGGCCGTCGAGACCGCCCTGAAGTTCGCCCGCTACGCCACCGGCCGGCCGCGCGTCCTGTACTGCACCCACGCCTTCCACGGCCTGACCACCGGCTCGCTCTCGGTCAACGGCGAGGACGGCTTCCGCGACGGGTTCGCGCCCCTGCTGCCGGACACCGCCGTCGAGATGGGCGACCTGGCGGCGTTGGAACGGGAACTCCGGCGCGGCGACGTGGCGGGTTTCGTCGTCGAGCCGATCCAGGGCAAGGGCGTCCTCGCCACCCCGCCCGGATTCCTGCGTGCGGCCCAGGAGTTGCTGCACCGCCACAAGGCCCTGCTGATCGCCGACGAGGTGCAGACCGGCCTGGGCCGGACCGGCGACTTCTTCGCCTACCAGCACGAGGAGGGGGTGGAACCGGACCTGGTGTGCGTCGCCAAGGCGCTCTCCGGCGGCTACGTCCCGGTGGGCGCCACCCTGGGCAAGGACTGGATCTTCAAGAAGGTCTACTCGTCCATGGACCGGGTGCTGGTGCACTCCGCCAGTTTCGGGGCCAACGCCCAGGCGATGGCGGCCGGGCTGGCGGTGCTCGCGGTGATGGAGGACGAGGAGACCGTCGCCCACGCCCGGCACACGGGGGAGCTGCTGCGCTCCCGGCTGGCCGCGCTGGTCGACCGGTACGAGCTGTTGCACGAGGTGCGCGGCCGCGGCCTGATGATCGGCATCGAGTTCGGGAAGCCCAAGTCCCTGGGGCTGCGCAGCCGTTGGACGATGTTGCAGGCCGCGCGCAAGGGGTTGTTCGCGCAGATGGTCGTGGTGCCGTTGCTCCAGCACCACCGGATCCTGACCCAGGTCTCCGGCGACCACCTGGAGGTCATCAAGCTGATTCCGCCGCTGATCATCGGCGAACGGGAGGTGGACCGCTTCGTCGAGGCGTTCACCGCCGTCATGGACGACGCCCACAACGGCGGGCTGCTCTGGGACTTCGGGCGGACCCTGGTCAAACAGGCGGTCGCCAACCGCTGACCGCGGGGGCGCGCCGCGGACCGCGCGGCGTGGGAGCGGGCCGTCCCGCGTGGACGGCCCGCCGGCCCGCTGCGCGGCCGGTCGGAGGTCAGTCCGCCAGCAGCCGGTCGCGGAGCTGCTCGCGGGTGGCCGGCGAGAGCTTCAGGCCGTCGGTGAGGTAGCTCTCGGTCGAGCCCCAGGTCTCCGCGATCGCGTCGAAGGCGGCCGTGAGGTAGTCGATGTCCGCGCCGAACAGCGGCGAGAGCAGCTCCATGACCTCCGGCGACATGCCGGCCGCGGAGTGGTCGGAACGGCGGACCTTGTAGCGCCGGCTGGGGTCGTTGGACTTGAGGTAGTCGGCCTCGATGGCGTCCCGCTCCACGCCGACGGCGAGCAGGGTGACCGCGACGGACAGCCCCGCGCGGTCCTTTCCGGCGGCGCAGTGCATGAGCGCCGGCACGCTGTCCTCGGCGAGGGCGTGCAGCACCCGGCTGTGGTCCTCGGCGCGGGTGGTGATGATCTCGCGGTAGGTGCGGGCCATGCGGTCCGCGGCCTTGCCGTCACCGAGGACGACCCGGAGCTGGTCCAACTCGCCGTCCCGTACCATCGTCCAGAATTCCGCCCCGTCCGCGGGATCGGTGAGCGGAATGTTGACGTTCCGCACCCCGGGCAGCGCGACGTCGGGGCCTTCGAGCTTGATGTCGGAGGCGTTGCGGAAGTCGAAGATGGTGTGCAGCCCGAGGCCGGCGAGGAACGCGGCGTCCGCCTCGGTGGCGTGTGCCAGATGGCCGCTGCGGAAGAGCCGGCCCTGCTGGACGCGACGCCCGTCGACCGTCGGCAGCCCGCCCACGTCGCGGAAGTTGCGCACCTCGGCGAGGTCGGGCTGGGACTGGGGGACCTGCGGCGTCTGCTGCGTCACGGGCGCTCCTCGGGATCGGTCGCCGACGCTGCTCGTCGACGAGGCGGGGCTCCTTCGACGATACGACATGGATGCCGCAGGCAATCAGGTGCCGAGGGCGCGCGAGGACGTCGAAACGGCGCGCATCATCCCCCATGTGTGGCGCCTGAGCAGCATTCCGGGACCGATCGTTATTCCGACTTGGACAGAATTTGACCTGGTGGCGTTAATCACCTCCCGTCAACCCCTGGTTACGGTGGCGTAGGTCACTTAGGAAGGTGAAGTATGTCCTGACGTGGCAGACGATTCGAAGAACATCAGCAAGGGCGCGATACGCGCCATCGGGTCGTACGCAGCCGTCGGGGACAGCTTTACCGAGGGGGTCGGGGATCCCGGTCCGGACGGGGCGTACATCGGTTGGGCGGACCGGCTCGCGGTCCTCCTCGCCGACCAGCGTGACGAGGGGGACTTCCGCTACGCGAACCTCGCCGTGCGCGGGCGGCTCCTGGACCGGATCATCGAGGAGCAGGTGCCACGGGCGCGGGAGCTCGCCCCCGAGCTGGTGACGTTCTGTGCCGGCGGGAACGACATCCTGCGGCCGGGCTCGGACCCGGACGCGGTGGCCGAGCGCTACGAGGCGGCCGTGGTCGCGCTGCGCGAGACGGTGTCGACGGTGCTGCTGTGCACCGGCTTCGACACTCGGGGGATGCCGGTCCTCAAGCACCTGCGGGGCAAGATCGCCACGTACACCGCCCACGTGCGGGCCATCGCCGACCGGCACGACTGCCCCGTGCTCGACCTGTGGTCGCTGAAGTCCGTCCAGGACCGGCGGGCCTGGAGTGAGGACCGGCTGCACCTGTCGGCCGACGGGCACACCCGGGTGGCGCTGCGGGCCGGGCAGGTGCTGGGCCTCGCGGTGCCGGCCGATCCGGACCAGGCGTGGCCGCCGGAGACCGAGCGGACCCCCGCCGAGGCGCGGCGCGACAACATCCACTGGGCGCGCGAGCACCTGGTGCCGTGGATCGGTCGCCGCCTGCGCGGCGTCTCGTCCGGCGACGACGTGGAGCCCAAGCGGCCGGACCTGCTGCCGCTGTAACCCTGCACCTCTGCCAGGCCCCGTGTCGCCCCCGTGGCGGCGCGGGGCCTCAGTGCGTCGCGGTGCGGTACGGGAGGTCCGCCCAGACCACCTGGCCCCCGCCGCCGTCGTCGGGCCGGGTCCCCCAGCTCTCGGAGAGCGCGCCGACCAGGAACAGTCCGCGCCCGCCCTCCTGATCGAGGGTGCCGGGTTGGGCGTGCGGCGCGGAGCGGCCCGGCCCGCCCTCGTCGGTGATCTCTATCCGTATGTGCGCGCCGACGACCGCGATCTCGCAGCCGACCTTCTCGCTGTCGGTGTGCCGCACCGCGTTGGTGAAGAGCTCGGTGACCACCAACTCCACGTCGTCGCGCACCTGTTGGGCGGCGCCCCACTCGCGCAGCAGCGAGCTGACGCGCTTGCGCGCCTCGGGCACGGAGGTGCGCCGTGCCGGCAAGTGGAACGCGTCCTGAGGGGTCTGGGCGAGGAATCCGCCGCATCGCCCTAACGACGGAGCGTTTTTGTAGGAAGCCACGACATAACTATGTGCGATGTTGCTCACCGTTGGCAAGGATCAGTCTGTAATTTGCAGAATTGAAAGTGCAGTCTGTTCGAGCTGATGACGGCATGACACACTGCTGAGCACTGAAGCTGGTTGGAGGGGATCGGACGTGGCGGACCCACGGTCTGCAGGTGCACCGACCGTCCTACGGGTGGTGCTCGGCAAACGACTGCAGGACCTGCGGGAGAGGGCGGGGCTCTCCTTCGAACGGGCCGCGGCCGCGCTGGACGTGACGCACGCCACGATACGACGCATGGAGAAGGCCGAAGTCGGCCTCAAGATCCCCTACGTCGAGAAGCTGTTGGCGACCTACGGGGTCACCGACCAGAAGGAGATCGACGGCTTCGTCTCGCTGGCCCGCGAGGCCAACCGCCCCGGCTGGTGGCACCGCTTCCGCGACGTCCTCCCCGAGTGGTTCAGCGCCTTCGTCAGCCTGGAGAGCGAAGCCAACCTCATCCGCTCCTACCAACCGCACTACGTCCCCGGCCTCTTGCAGACCGAGGACTACGCCGCCGCCGTGCTGCGCGCCGGGATGCCGCACGCCACGCCGGCCGACGTCGACCGCATCGTGGCCCTGCGCATGGAGCGGCAGGCGCTGTTGACCCGCGAGAACGCCCCGATGCTGTGGTCGGTCATGGACGAGACCGTGCTGAGACGGCTCATCGGCGGACCCAAGGTGATGCGGGACCAGATCGCGCGGCTGATGGAAGCCACCTCGATGCCGAACGTCCGGCTCCAGGTGATGCCCTTCGCCGCGGGCCCGCACCCCGCCATGTACGGGCCGTTCCACATCTTCCGCTTCCCGATCCCGGAGCTCCCGGACATCGCGTACGCGGAAAGCCTCGTCGGAGCCGTGTACTTCGACCAGCGCAACGACGTCTCGCAGTACCTGGAGGCCCTGGACCGGATGTGTGCGCAGGCCGCGCCGGCACACGCCACCCAGGCCATTCTGGGTGGCTTTCGCAAGGAGATCTGAACCCCCCATGGATCGCATACGTATCTACAACGGCATGCCCGCCAACGAACTGGGCAGCGACGGCTGGCACAAGCCGTGGAGCGGCGGAAACGGCGGCGAGTGCGTCGAGGCCATGCGCCTGCGGGACGGCCGGGTCGCGCTGCGCCAGTCCACCGACCCGGACGGTCCCGCGCTGATCTACACCCACCGCGAGATGGTCAGTTTCATCGAGGGCGCGAAGGCCGGCCACGCCGACTTCCTGCTCTCCGCCGCGCCGTGCTCGGCGCACTGAGGGAGGAGCCATGACCGACCAGCACGGCCTTCCCGAGACGGCCGCCGGCGTTCCGGAGATCGGCCCGTACCCGCCCGGCCCGGACCATCTGGGCTTCGCCGCCGAGGAGATCGACACCAGTCGGCCGCATCCGGCCCGGATGTACGACTACTTCCTCGGCGGATGGGACAACTACGAGGTCGACCGGGTCGCCGCCGACCGGGTCATCGAACTGCACCCGCAGGTGCGCGACAGCGTCCGCGCCAACGGGGCCTTCCGCCAGCGCGCGGTCCGCGCCGTGGTGGCGGCCGGGGTGCGGCAGTTCCTCGTCCTCGGCATCGGCATCCCCACCTCGCCCAATGCCCACGAGGTGGCCCGGCGGACCGCACCCGAGACCCGGGTGGTGTACGTGGACAGCGACCCGATCGTCGCCACCCACGCCCGGGCCCGCCTCGCCAACGCGCCCGGGACCGCCTTCGCCCTCGGTGACCTCCGCGACCCCAAGGCCGTCCTGGACGACCCGGTGGTCCGCGAACTGATCGACTTCGAGCGGCCCGTGGGCCTGCTCATCGGCGGAGTGATCGACTTCCTCGGGGACGAGGACCAACCCGCCGCGCTGCTCGCCGCGTTCGGCGCCGCACTGCCGGCCGGCAGCCACCTGATCCTCTCGCACGGCACGTACGAACCGTACGAGGGCTACGCACAGGGCCGCATCGACGAGGCGGCCCGGGCCCATGTGGAAGAGGTCTACAAGAGCGCCACCACCCCGCTCGCGCTGCGCACCAAGGACGAGATCGCGGCCCTCCTCGGACCGTTCGCCCCACTGGAACCGGGCGTCGTCCGCGTACCGCTGTGGCGGCCCGACGGCGCCGTGCCCGGACCGAAGCAGCTCAACGACACCATCTTCTACGGAGCGGTGGGCCGCAAGGACTGAACCGGCAGCGCTCCGGCACGGTCGGACACCGGCGCCCCCGCCGTGCGGGGACGAACCGGAGTGGGGGTCCGACCGGGGACGGGATCCGTTCCAGCACAGGAGGTCGACCCCCGTGGGCAGGTCGGCGCGGAGCCTGCGGGCCACGTCGAGGTGCTCGGGAAAGCCCACCACGCCCACGCTGAAGCGCACGCCCCGACCGGCCAACTCCCGTGTCCTCGCCAGGAAGCGGTCGTACGGCGTCTGCCCCGGGTGGAAGGTGCACCACAGGGCCAGCGCGTCGAGGTCGGCGTCGGCCAGTCACTCCGTGCGGCAGCCGAGGTTGGTCTGGATGGCCACCCGCCGCACGTGCGGCAGCCGGCTCAACTCGACCAGGGCGCGCCGGTACCAGGAGCGCACCAGGCCCTCGCCCCACGGGGTGAACAGCACGGACAGTCGGTCGTCCGTCTGCTGCGCGGCCCAGGCCACGAAGCGGTCCAGCGCCGCCCGGTCGGCGCGCAGCTGCCCCCGGCCGTCCCGCCGCTTGGCGAACGGGCAGTAGGGCAGGCGTAGTCGCGGGACGCCAGCGGCCCGCGGTACAGCAGCGTCAAGTCCATTGCGCGGCCCGTCACTTGAGGTCGTAGGCGGCCATCCGGGACCGGACGCCGGGGGAGAACAGCATCGGGCCCAGCGCGTCGGAGTGCGCCAGCCCCTCGGGGGACAGCCGCAGCAGGTCCGGGCCGGCGGTCTCGTCCAGCCAGCCGCGCTCGGCGAACGCCGCCAGCTCCGTCGGGAAGTCGTTCGCGGTGAGCAGGTGGTCCCGGCCGTGGCGGTACAACCGCAGCCGCTGGGCGTCCCACTCCGGGTCCGGCCCGGCGCCCTCCGTGCGGCCCAGGCCCGTCAACGGCCGCACGTACAGCGGGTAGAGGCAGAGCTCCTCGGGGCGCCAGCGCAGCGCGGCGTCCAGCGAACGCCGCCAACTGCGCTCGGTCTGGCCGTCGACCACTATCTGGCGGAGTCCGGTGCCCGGCCGGTCAATCGCGACGCGACCGGCGTGCTGTGGCGCGTCGACCTGCCCGACGACGAGCCGGTGGTCATGGTCGAGGTGGTCAACTCCACGCCCGAACCGGACGGCACCCACCGCACGTACTGGCTGCGGGTGCCGCCGCGGACGCGGACCGCGCGGCAAGGCGTCGCCTGGACCTTCGGCATCGCGGAGGAGGGCTACGCCCCGGTGCTGGAGACCTGAGCCTCGACGGCGGGTACCGGGGGTGGGGGCGGCGGCGGGCTGGCGGAGGCCAGGAGGTCGTCGGGACGGGCCAGCGCGGTGTGGGTGCCCGCCGCCGTGCAGGCGTGGGCACCGGCGACGGCGCCGAGCCGCGCGCACTCCTCCAGCTCGTGGCCCGACAGCCGGCCGTAGAGGAAGCCGCAGGTGAAGGCGTCGCCGGCGCCGTTGCTGTCCACGACCGGGGTGGGCGGCACGGCGGCCGGCACCAGCCGCGGGGTGCGGTCCTCGGGCGTGAGGAGGTAGGCGCCGCCCGCGCCGGCGGTGGCGATCACGGCCTTGGCCCGGCCCTCGCGGATGATCTCCCGCATGATCTGGCCGATCCGCTCCCCGGCCCCCGCCGTACTGAGGAAGACCAGGTCGGAGCGGAACGCGAACGCGCGGTGGTGCTCGGTCAGGCCGTCCCAGTCGTGCAGGTCCGTGGAGACGGGGACGCCCAGCGCCTCGATGTCGTCGAAGAGGTAACGGGCGAAGTGACTGATCGACAGGTGGACGTGCCGGGTGCGGCGCAGGAGGGGGAGGTAGTGCTCGGGCGGCATCCGCAGATCGAGCGGGTCGCGCGCGTCGTAGAAGGACATCCGGCGGCCGTCGGGCGAGACCAGGTTGACCGCCCGGCGGGTGCCGTGCGGGGAGATCAGCGGACGGAAGTCGACCCCGCTGCCGGCCAGCCGCTCACGGACCAGCGCGCCCGGCGGATCGTCGCCGAGGAAGTCCACGAAGCCGGTGGTGAGGCCCAGCGCCGCGCAGCCGAGCGCGACTCCGGTCCCGGTGTGCCCGGCCCATTCGCGGACGGGCGGCACCGCATGGCTGTCGGCGGACGGGACGGGCAGTGCGCCGACCCGCACGATGGTGTCCACGCCCGATCCGCCGACGACGAGTACGTCATATGGCTCAGATACCTGCTGGAAGGTCACAAGCGTCCCTGAATCCCTTGCTGGTGAGACGAGTCCCGTGCTGGTGGGAGCGGCCGCGGCCGCGGTGCGCCCGCCGTCGGGAGTCTAGACGCACAGTCGCCTCATATCGGGATGTTCGGGACTGATGTGACGCGAGGGAGGACGGGCGCCCGGGAGGCCGCTTCCCGGGCCCGGAAGAGGGGTAGCAGGCGGTGCCCTCGTGGCGTCCGCGCGACGGCCGGGCGGCTCCGACCGCACGTCAGGACGGAGGGCCGCGAGCGTAGTCGGAAGCCCGATCCGGGGGCGACGGAGACGCCCACGGGAGTCGAGGAGGTGGCGGGAGCGCAGCGGGAACCAGCCGGCAGTGGGGGACGGGGAGCACGTGAGAGCAGTGGGGGAGCGGGCGTCGGGTCGTTGACACGGGCGCGCCGGGCGCTGAGGCTGAGGCGCACGGGTGATCGGGCCCCGCGAGCGGGTCCCGCAGGCGGGGAGAAGGGGAACGCGCATGGCGGAGCACACCGGGCCCGGGCGCAGCGCCGTCGTGATCGGCGGCGGACTCGCCGGGATGCTCGCGGTCACCGCGCTGCGCGGGCACTTCGACGTGGTCACGGTCGTCGAACGGGACCGCTACCCCGCCGACCGGACGTTCCGCAAGGGCGTCCCGCAAGCCCGCCACCTGCACATCCTCCTCAGCGGCGGGCAGCGAGCACTGGAGCGGCTGCTGCCCGGCACGGTCGCCGCGCTCACCGAGGCCGGGGCCCGCCGCCTCTACCTCCCGCGCGATCTGCTCACCCGTACGCCCACCGGCTGGCAGCGCCGGTTCGACGAGCGCCGGCATCCCACACTGAGCGTCACCCGACCGGTCCTGGACGCCGTCGTCCGCGAGCGGGCGTTGGGCGCCGCGGCCGGCCCGGCCACCCGGGTCGAGGTCCTGGAGGCGACCGAGGCCGTCGGCCTCACCGGTGACGCCCGGCGGGTCACCGGCGTCACGGTCCGGGCCCGCAACGGCGACCGCGGCGCCGCCAGCCGGGTGCTCCCCGCCGACCTGGTCGTCGACGCCTCCGGCCGGGGTTCCCGCACGCCCCAGTGGTACGCCGAACTCGGCCGGGAGGCGCCGCAGGAGGTGACCGTGGACTCCGGCCTCGCCTACGCCACCCGGATGTACCGCCCGACTGCCCGGGGCGAGGCGCCGGACGCCGGCGTCAACGTGCCCGGTTGGCCGGAGTGCCCGCGGGGCGCCGCCTACGTCCCCGTGGAGGACGGCAACTGGCTGCTGACGTTGTCGGGGGTGCGCGGCCACCACCCGCCGACCGACGAGGCGGAGTTCACCGCGTTCAGTGCCACCATCGGCGACCCGTACGTCCACGAACTGCTCGCCCGCGCCGAACCGGTCTCGCCGGTGCACGGCTTCCGCGACACCTGCAACCGGCGCCGGCACTACGAGCGCCCCGGTGGCGTCCCGGACGGCTTCCTGGTCCTGGGCGACGCGAACTGCACCTTCAACCCGGTCTACGGGCAGGGCATGTCGGTGGCCGCGCTCGGCGCGGTGGCCCTGCGGGACACCCTGGACGCGGCCGGTGGGCCGGGGCCCGGGGTCCTCGCCCGGGCACAGCGGGCGGTCGGCCGGGCCGCGGAACCGGCCTGGATCGCGGCGGTCGGCGCGGACCGCCCCTACGTCCGCGGGGGCGGCGCCAAGGCGGGACTCGGCGAACGGCTGACGACGTGGTACCTCGACCGCCTCACCGCCCGGGCCGCCGTCGACCGCGTCGTCGGCGCCGCCTTCCGGGACGTCTTCTGCCTCACCGCCCCGCCCTCCCGCCTGATGGCCCCGCGGGTCGTCCTGCGCACCGTCCTCCTGCCCCGCCGGCCGGGCCTGCCCCGGCCGCCCACCGCCGTGGAGCCGGCCTGACGCTCCGTCGGTCCCTGACCTTCAGAGCCCGCCCCGTGCGCTCGAACCACCGGGGCTTCCGCTCCCGTCGCAGGACCGCTCGTCACGGACCCCGCGCGACGCACCTGCGAATCCGAGCGGGAATCCGGCCGGGAATGCCGCTCCACCGGCGGATCGGTTGCCGGCCGGTCGGGGCCACCCGGTCGTCGGGCTCGGCGCGGGGAGGGGCTCCGTGACGGGTGGGGTGGAAGGCGAAGGAGGGGCGGGACGGGCGTGGGGCCGGGGCGCAGGGGCGGGGCACCCCGTCTGACGGACGTCACGCGCTGCACGGGCCCGCTCGCCTCCGATTCACTCGAACGGATGCTTTCGGCTGGCGCGGCCGTTCATCCGGGCGTAGGCGCCCGCCTCCGGCCGTCACCAGCCGGTGCACCGGCCCGTCACCCGCACCGGGAATGCACCGACGGGCTGCGCCGTTGCCCCGAGGAGTGCCCGGTGCTGGTCCGCGGTCGCCGCCCGGCGGCTCGGCGGTGCCGGAACCCAGCGTTCGCGCGGTCCGTTCACTTCGCGACTGCCCCGACCATGGAGGTGCCGTGACCGCATCCCGACCCCGCCCCACGCCCCTGTCCGCGCTGCGCCCCGCGACGTTCGGCGCCGAGCCGACCGGGGAGCGACTGGCACGGATGCGCAGATCACCGCAGTTCGTCGACGGGCAGTTCCGCAACCCGGCCCCCACCCGCCAGCTGCTGCGGGGCGCCGCCCTGCCGATGGCCCGCACGCAGCTCAGCCGCGAGGGCCGACTGCGGCGCGCGCCGGTGGGACGGATCCCGGTGCACCACCCGACCGACGAGGACTGGGGGCGCCCCCCGGCTTCCGGGCTGCGGATCACCTGGATGGGACATTCCAGCGTGCTCGCCGAGATCGACGGGCAGCGGGTGCTGTTCGACCCGGTCTGGGGCGAGCGCTGCTCACCGTTCAGCTGGGCCGGACCGAAGCGGATGCACCCGGTGCCGGTGGAGCTCGCGGAGCTGGCCCCGGTCGACGTCGTGGTCATCTCGCACGACCACTACGACCACCTCGACATGTCCACCGTCAAGGGCCTGGTGAGTTCCGACGCGCTCTTCGTCGTGCCGCTCGGCATCGGCGCCGACCTGGAGTTCTGGGGCGTGCCCGCGGCCCGGATCACCGAGCTGGACTGGCACGAGTCGACCCGGGTCGGCGGGCTCACCCTCACCGCCACACCGGCCCAGCACTTCTGCGGCCGGGGGCTGCGCGGCGCCCAGCACACGCTCTGGGCCTCCTGGGTCGTCGCCGGCCCCGAGCACCGCGTCTACCACAGCGGTGACACCGGCTACTTCGCCGGATTCGCCGGGATCGGCGCGGCCCACGGCCCGTTCGACGCGACGATGGTCCAGGTGGGGGCCTACTCCGACTTCTGGCCCGACATTCACATGACCCCGGAGGAGGGGCTGCGGGCCCATCTGGACCTCCAGGGCGGGGAGCCGCGCGGGGTGTTGATGCCGATCCACTGGGGCACCTTCAACCTCGCGCCGCACCCGTGGGCCGAGCCCGCGGAGCGCACCGTCGCGGCGGCGCACCGGGTCGGCGCGGAGGTGGCGGTGCCGGCGCCGGGTCGGCCCTTCGAGCCCGCCGACGCGCAGGTCGTGGAGCCGTGGTGGCGGGCGGTGGCGGTGCCGCCGGTGCAGGGGTGGCCGAGCTGGCCGCCGGCGGGCCCGGTGGTGGCGCGGGCCGGTGCGGTCGCGGAGGGGGCGGTGGGCGCGGTCCCGGTCGAACTCCCGGAGTGAGGCGGGACCCGTGGTGCGGTTGAGGCGGCCGAGGCCGCCCCAACGACGCATTCCTGTACGGAGGTTCGGATCTTTTCGCACCTCCGTGCGGGGTGTGCCTACCCACGGAGGTGGCGCGGGGTAGCGAAACCCCGAAGGGGGTCCGAACCCCACCCCCGCAACAACTAGCGTGCGTGCTCCGCGAACTGCCAACGGCCGATCCGGAGGGCACCGATGCCTACCGCAACCCCGCCGAGGACCGAGACGTCCCTGGAGGCTCCCAGGTCCCCTGGCGGCCGGCGCGGCCGGGCGGTTCCCGCGGAGCCGGTCACCGACGCCGCCATACGGTCCCGCCTGGTCCGACTCGCCGCCGTCCCCGCCCTGCTGACGGCGGTGGTCTGCGCGGGCGTCACCGCGTTCGTGGTCCGCAGCGGCGGCGCGCGGCTCACCGGCCGCGAGTGGCCGGTGCTGGTCGGTGGCCTCGTCGCGGTCTGCGCCGTCGTCCTGGTCGGCGGTCTGGTCGGGAACGCCGAGGCCCGCGCCCTGGCGCACCGTTGCGCGCGGCTGCGCCAGGTGTGCGCCCGCGCGCAGGCCGACATCGCCGACCTGCTCGACCGGGTGCGCCACGACGCGTGGCTGCACGCCCGGGAGGACCGGGAGCCGCCCTCCGAACCCGGTGGTGACCCGCTCGGGCAGCTCGCGCACGAGGTCGCCGCCACCGGCCGGGCCGCCGAGGCCGCGCTCATCGAGGCGGTGGGGATCGTCCGCAGCGACGCCACCGGCAACGAGCAGAAGCTGGAGGTCTTCGTCAACCTCGCGCGGCGCCTGCAATCCCTCGTGCACCGCCAGATCCTGACCCTCGACGCGATGGAGCACCAGGTCGAGGACCCGGACCTGCTCAAGGGCCTGTTCGTGATCGACCACCTGGCCACCGGGATCCGCCGGCACGCCGAGAACCTCGCGGTGCTCGGCGGCGCCATCACCCGCCGTCAGTGGACCCGTCCGATCACCCTGACCGAGGTGGTGCGTTCCTCGACCGCCGAGGTCGAGCAGTACACCCGGATCAAGCTGGTGTCGCCCTTCGAGGGCACCCTGCGCGGGCACGCGGTCGCCGACGTCGTGCACCTGCTCGCCGAACTCGTCGAGAACGCCACCGAGTTCTCCGACCCGGAGACCCCGGTCACGGTGCGGGCCCGGCACGTCACCGCCGGGCTCGCGGTGGAGATCGAGGACCGTGGTCCGGGCATGCCGGCGGACGAGCAGGAGCAGATGAACCGGCTGCTCACCGACCCCGCACGGATCGACCTCACCGAACTGCTCGACGACGGCCGGATCGGCCTCTACGTGGTCTCCTCGCTCGCCCAGCGGCACGGCCTCGTGGTCCGGCTCCAGAGCAGCATCTACGGCGGCGTACAGGCCGTCGTGATCGTGCCGCCGGAACTGCTCGGGGACGACTCCGCCGAGACCCGGGAGGAGTTCTCGGACGGCATGGCGGACGAGGAGGGCGAACCGCTCCCGGCGCGCGGCCAACGCGGCCCCGACCACCGCCTCGACGGCCCCGCGGGGCGCAGCGGACCGGCCGCCGCCCCCGCCCTCCGCGCCGCCGGCGACCGTGCGACCCGTGCCCTGCCGGCCGCCCCCGCGCACACCGCAGGGCCCGACGACCCGCCGGCCCGCCGGCGCATCGTGCGCACCCCCGCCGCGACCACCATCGCCAGCGTCGAGGCCGCGGCGCTGACCCCGCAGCACGGCTGCGGTGCGCCCGACGGCCTGTCCGCCGGCGGGCCGGTCGGCGGGCACCCCGCCGATCCCGGTCCGGTGGTCCTGCCGCCCCCGCCGCTGCCCCTCGACGACGGCCGCCGCCCCCGGCTGCCGCGCCGCGTCAAGCAGGCGCACCTCGCCCCCCAACTGCGCGACGTGCCGGTCCGCCCGCCCCAGCGCACCGGCCCCGAGCGCCTCCACGACCCGAATCTGATGGCCGCCTACCAGCGTGGCTTCAGCCGCGGCGACCCCAGCTACGCGGCCGGCCTCACCGCCGCCGGCCACCCCGCCCCCGCGCCTGCCACCACCCCGGGCCAGGACCGCGCACCCGGCAGCCGGCAAGACCCCGAACTGCTCCTTGCCCCCGATCACGACGGCCCGACGGCCCGCCCCCGAGGAGACGACCCCGACCATGGTGAGTGATGTGCGCGCGCAGACGACCACGGAGTTCAGCGGCACCCAGCACACCGACCTTTCCTGGCTGCTGACCGGACTCGTCCAGCGGGTGCCGCACACCCGCAGCGCCGTCCTGCTGTCCGCCGACGGCCTCGTCAAGGCCGCCCACGGCTTCGAACCGGACGTCGCCGACCACATGGCGGCGCTCTCCTCCGGCCTGTACTCCCTGGCCCGCAGCGCCGGTTCCCGCTTCGGGGAGGGCAGCGACATCCTCCAGGTCGTCGTCGAGATGGAGCAGACCTTCCTCTTCGTCGCCGCCGCCGGCTCCGGCGCCTGCCTGGCCGTGCTGGCCGGCCGCGAGGCCGACGCGGGAGTGCTCGGCTACGAGATGGGGATGCTGGTCAAGAGCGTCCGGCCGTACGTGTCGACGCCCCCGCGCCACCACGCCCCGGCGGGTGGCCGTTGACCGTGGTCCTCCCGTGCCGGCAGCGGTCGTACGGGCCGGACGCGCCGTGGATCGACGAGGTGGCGGGCCGGCTGGTCCGCCCCTTCACCGTCAGCAAGGGCCGCACCCGACCCACGGCCGACCTCGACCTGATGACCATGGTGCGGGCGACCGGGCGGCGACCCGCCGGCCTCCAAGGCCCCGACTACGACCGGGTCCTGGAGCTGTGCGACGGGCCCGTCCCGGTCGCCGAGGTCGCCGCGCACCTCGGGCAGCCCGTCGCGGTGACCAAGGTGCTCCTCGCGGACCTCGTCGACTGCGGGGCGCTCACCACGCGGACCCCGCCGGCCCTCTCGGCCGAGCCCGTCCCCCGTTCCGACCGCGCCCTGCTGGAGGCCGTGCTGCATGGACTTCGTCAACGACTCTGACGCCCGGCTCCCGGAGCACCCCGCGCCCGACGCCTTCCCGATCGCGCTGAAGGTCCTGGTGGCGGGCGGCTTCGGCGTCGGCAAGACCACCTTCGTCGGTGCGGTCAGCGAGATCGAACCGCTCAGCACGGAGGAGCTCATCACCCAGATAAGTGCCGGCACCGACGACCTGTCCGGCGTGGAGGACAAGACCACCACGACCGTCGCGCTGGACTTCGGCCGGATCACGCTCGATCCGGAGCACGTCCTCTACCTCTTCGGGACGCCCGGGCAGCACCGCTTCTGGTTCCTGTGGGACGAGTTGTCCCACGGCGCGCTGGGTGCGGTGGTGCTCGCCGACACCCGGCGGCTGGACCAGTGCTTCGCCGCGGTCGACTTCTTCGAGGGGCGGGGCATCCGGTTCGTCGTCGCGGTGAACGAGTTCGACGGCGGACACCACTACGCGGTCGCCGAGGTCCGCGCCGCCCTGGACCTCGCCCCACGGGTCCCGGTCGTGCTCTGCGACGCCCGCCAGTGCGCCTCCGGCACCCACGTCCTGGTGTCCCTCGTCGAACACCTGCTCAGCCCCGTCCGCACCGCCACCCCGGAGCCGTCATGAACGTCCCCTCCGCACGCTTCCCGTTCCCCTCGCGCCATCCGTCCCGGCGCTCCCCCCACTCCGAACTCCCGCACCTGCTCGCTGACCTGACGCGTCGTCTGGTGATCACTCCGGAGGACCACGAGGCGCCGGCGCGGGTGGCCCGGCTGCGCGCACTGGGCATCGGCAAGAACCCGCTGCCCGCGTTCGACGCCTTCGCCCGCAGGCTGGCCCGGACCACCAACACCCCCTTCGCGATGGTCAACTTCATCGACGAGCACGAGCAGTACTTCGCCGGGCTCTACGCCCCCGACCTCGACACCGCCGTCGAACTGGGCCCGGCGCCGCCCAGCGGCCGCCCGGAGCGCCTCATGGCCCGGGACCACGGCTACTGCCCGTACGTCGTGGTGCGGCGCAAGGCCCTGGTGCTGGAGGACGTCTGCGACTACCCGCGGTTCGCCGGGAACCCCGTCGTCGACGAACTGGGCATCCGCACCTACCTCGGCGCTCCGCTGATCGACCGCACCGGCACGACCCTGGGCACCGTCTGCGTCGTCGACCGCGAACCCCGGCCCTGGGGGCGCGAGGGGCTGCACACCATCAAGGCGTTCGCCGCCGAACTCGTCGAGCAGGTGCACGAGATGGAGCGGCGGCAGCAGGAGGCCGACGCCTCCTGACGGGCGCACCCGCGGCCCCGTGCGGCCCGTGCGGCCCGTACGGCCGAGCGGGGCCCAACTGCGTGCGGGGAGCGCTCAGGAGACCCGGGCCAGCGCCTCGCGGCCGGCCGGTGGCGCCGCCGCCTCCTCGGGTCGTTCCACCGGGGCGGGGCGCAACAGCGCAGCCAACCGCTCCGACCACTCGCCCTTGCCCTGCCCCAGCGCGAGTTCGCCGAGGCGCAGCAGTTGCACGTCGGAGGTGCCGGCCGGCGCGAAGACGTGGTGCGCGTCGCGCAGGAAGCGCTCCACCGGGCGGTCGGTGAACAACCCGCAGGCGGCGTGGACGTCCATCGCGTCCTGCGCCGACTCCAGCGCCGACTCCACGTTCACCAACTTGGCGTTCATCAGCTCCGCGTCGCACGGCAGCCCCTGGTCCAGCAGCTGCACCGCGTGGTACGCGGACAGTCGGGCGAGCAGCAGCCGGGACTGGATCCGGCCCAACTTGAGCTTGACGGTGGGGAGTTCCGCGAGCGGCTCGCCGTAGCGCCGCCGCTCGGTGCAGAACGCGGTGGTCTCGTCGAGGACCGCCTGGTGGATGCCGAGGGAGACCGCGGTCAGGTTGGGCCGGCCGTACAGCACGCTGGAGGAGTACGCCACGGACAGCCCGTCGCCCTCGCGGCCCAGCAGGTGCGTCGCGGGCACCCGGCAGTCGTCGAAGAACAGCTCGCCGAAGCCGAAGCCGTGCAGGCCCATCGCGGGCCGCTGCGGGCCGACCCGGAGGCCGGGCGTGCCGGACTCGACGAGGAAGGTCGACAGGCCCTTCGCGCCCTCGCCGGTGCGGACCACCACCCCGTGCAGGTCGCCGATGTGGCTGTTGCCGACGTAGGTCTTGCGGCCGTTGAGGACGTAGGCGTCGCCGTCGCGCACGGCGGTGGAGGCCATGCCCAGCACGTGGCTGCCGGACTGCGGCTCGGTGACCGCGATGGTCGGGAGGCAGTCGCCCGCGGCGATCGCCGGCAGCCAGGTCTTCTTCTGCTCCTCGCTGCCGAAGTGGACGATCTTCGCCACGCCGAGCTGGGACGCCTGCACCATGGCGCCCATCGCGGCACTGACCCGGGACAGCTCCTCGATGATGACCGTCTTGGCGACGTGGCCGGCGCCCATCCCGCCGTACGCGCGCTCCACCGTCGCGCCGATCCACCCCTGCCGGGCGATCAGTCGCGAGAGGTCGGGGCGGACGGTGCGGCTCGCCTCCATCTCGGCGATCCGGGGGCGGACCTCGTGCTCGGCGAAGTCCCGCACCCGACGCCGGAGTTCTTCCTGTCGCTGGTCGATGAAGTAGCGATGCAAGACGGGCCCTCCTCCGCGAACCCCCGCGTGTCGGCCGCTCCTTGCCTCGGGCGACACGGGCGGTGCCGCCGAGATCGTATCGGAAATGATCTTGAACCTACCGTGTGCAACACCCGTTGGCATACCAGGCGCGGGTCGCGCAAAACGTCGACCAGGCGCATCCATACGCGCACTTGGAGTGCGTGAACGCGCCGCACAACCCCTGAGCGCGGAATGCCGGAATGCGCGGTTCCGGGGCGTCCCGGAACCGCGCCACCCCACGCCTCCCCGACCCTCAGTGCCCGGCGTCGCAGCAGGACTCGCGGCGCTGCTGCCGCCCCACCGCCAACCAGTCGGTGCCCGCCGCCGCGCGCAGCGCCGGCCCGCCGGGCGCCGGGAACGACTCGACCAGTGCCCGCTGTTCGAACAGCCGCCCGCCCTTGACCACGGCCGACGTCCGCACCAGCGCCCCGAGGTCGTGGAACGGATCGCCGTCCACCAGCACCATGTCCGCCAGCTTGCCCACCTCCAGCGTCCCGAGGTCCCGGTCGGCACCGAACACCCGGGCCGGCAGCACGGTCGCGGTGCGCAGCGCCTCGACGACGCTCAACCCGCCCCGGTGCAGCGCCCGCAGCGACAGGTGGAGCGAGAGGCCGACCGGCACCAACGGCTGGTCGGTGCCCAGCGCGACCCAGCCGCCGCCGTCCAGGATCCGGCGGTACACCCCCACCTCGGTCGCGATGTCCGCCAACTGCGCGGGCGTCGGCCGGCGCGCGGCACCCTCCCGCACCACTGCACCGTCCCACGGCGGCATCAACCGACTCACCCGCACGTCCTCGGCCAGCGCCGGGTCCTCGCCGATCAGCGGCGCCGACGAGAACGGCGTGGCCAGCATGTGCAGCCCGCCGGTCGTGTAGACGTCCTCGACGTCCTGGTACGCGTGCCCCGAGGCCGACACCGCGTGCCCGAACTCCAACCGCTGGGTGGCCTGGAGGTGGGTGGTCAGGTCCTGGCCCACCTGGATGCCGGGGGTGAGCAGATGGCTTCCCGAGCGCACGCCCAGCTCGCCGTGCGCGAAGCGGGCCGCCTCCGCCATCACCCAACCCGGCGCCCGCACGTAGGTCTTGACGAAGTCCCAGTCCAGCGCCGCGCCCCGGGCCAGCGACCGGCGCAGCCCCGCCGCGGTGCGGTGCGCCCGGCCCATGCTGTACGCCACCCGCCCGCCGTCCAGCAGCTCGCCGCAGGTCAGCAGCCGCGGACCGGCCAGCACCCCGGCGGCCAGCGCCTCCCGCAGCCGCGCCTGCTCGTACGAGAAGCCACCGCAGGACACCGTGGTGGTGATGCCGTACGCCAGCTGCAACGCGGTCTGCCGCCCGCCGTACGTCGTCTGCCAGGGGTGGGTGTGCGCGTCCCACAGGCCCGGCAGCACGGTCCGTTCTGCGGCGTCCACCCGGCGGGCGGTGCCGGCGCGGGACGCCCGGTGCGGCTCCACCGCCGTGATCCGCCCGTCGCGGACCACCACGTCGACGTCCTCCCGCACGGTGTCGCTGGTGCCGTCCCAGAACCGGCCGGCGTGCACCACGGTGTCCCGGGCGCGCGCCGGCCGCCGGTCCAGGGCGACCGGCACGGTCCGGGCCGGACCGCCGGACACCGGGACCAGCCGCAGCGTGCCCGCCGAGAGGTACAGCAGCGTCGTGGCGTCCCCGGACCACGACGGATGGTCCGCGGCCTCCTCGGTCAACTGCCGCGCCGCGCCGTCCGGCGTCCCGTCCGGCCGCACCGGCAGCACCCACAGCGCCGACTCGGCGATCAGCGCCAGCCACTTCCCGTCCGGCGACCACACCGGCCCCGAGTCGTAGCGGTCCGCGATCGAGACGTGCTCGGCCACCTGGTGGAGCCGGTCCCTGCCGGTCTCCGCGTCGACGATCCGGATGACGTTGTAGCCCTCGCGGAACCGGCGGTTGAGCCGGTTGCGGTCGCACAGCGCCAGGTACCTGCCGTCCGGCGACCAACTGGGCCGCCCCGGCAGGCCGCCCGCCCCCATCGGTGCGGCCAGCGCCCGCTCCGAACCGTCCGCCAGGGTCCGCACGACGAGGTTGCCCATCATGTCCAGCGCCGCCAGCCGCGAACCGTCCGGCGACAGCGCCGGCTGCACCCGCCCACCGGAGGCCAGCACCGTCTCCGCACCCGAGTCCAGCTCCCGGCGCCGCACCGCGAACAGCCCGTCCCGGTCGTCCGCGTACACCAGCGCCCGGCCGTCCCGGGACCAACTCGGTGCGAGCACGTAGCGGGTGGGGGCGGCCGCGGTGATCCGGCGCGGCGCGCCGCCACCGGAAGTGGGCACCAGCCACAGGGAGTTGAGCGCCGCGAAGGCGACTCGACGGCCGTCCGGGGAGAGCGCCGGCAGGTGGATGCCGCGGACCGGACCGCCTGCGGTCCGCTCGAAGCCGTAGTCCTTGACGCGGTACCGCGGACGGTCCAGGGGCAGCCGCGCGGCGAACGGAATGGTCTCGGCCCGCTGCGGCGCGTCCGGCCGGACGATCCGGAACTGGCCCCCGACCGTCACCAGCAGCGCGTCCCGCGACACCCAGCGCGGCGGCACCGGCTCCACGTCCCCGTCCACCGCCACCGCCGCGCCGTCCACCACCAGCGTGCAGGTCGGCCCCGGCGCGTCGGTGGTCCGCAGGTACGCCAACCGCCCGGCGGGGGACAGCGCGGGCACCATCACCTGCGCCACGGCCGTCTCGGTGTGCTCGGTGCGCACCGCGCCCCGCCCGTCGGCCGGCACCGACGCCACCGTCCGGGAGACCAGCGCGGTGCCGTCCAGCCGGCCCCGCACGAAGACGATCCGGGCACCGTCCGGCGACCAGCAGGGGTCGAAGTCCTCCCAGGCGCCGGTCTGGTGGGGGCCGTCCTGACCGGGGAGTCCGGTCACCCGGGTCAGCCGTCCGGACGCCACCTCCAGCACCCATAACCGGTACGGGCTGCCGCCCACCGGGTCGCCGCCGCGCTCCGAGGCGAACGCGAGCCGGGTCCCGTCGGGCGACCAGGCCGGCCCCCGGTCGTCCCACGGGCCGTCGGTCACCTGCGTCAGGCCCGAGCCGTCCGGGGCCAGCGTCCACAGGTGGAAGTTCCCGCCCCGGTAGGCGCAGACCGCGATCCGGCGGCCGTCGGGGGAGTGCACCGGACGGGTGGGTTCCAGGTCGGGCGGGGTCAGGGCCCGGGCCTCGCCACCGGCCCGGGGCAGCGACCACAGGACGTTCTGCACCTCGGCGACCAGTCGGTCGCCGGACGGTGCGAGGGAGGCCGCGCCGTTGGTGGCGGCGGTGAAGGACAGCGCCGCGGGCGTACCGGCCGCGGCGCCCGGCAGGGGCGCGGCCGTGGCGGGCGGTGCGGCCACGCCCGCCAGGCCGGCCGCGGCGGCGGCCGACGCGGTGCCCTGGAGGAACCTGCGGCGGGAGAGTGGCGAACGGGGGGACGGAACGTGCTCGGGGCGGTCTGCGGTGTCCAACGATCCTCCTGTGAAAGGGGGTTGCGGCACAGTGCCGGCACAGAACCGACCGATCGTGTCACGCCGGGCCGGCCGCGGACCATCTCCGCCACGCGCGCCCCCGTGGCCAACCACCGCCCCACGGGTCAGAGTGGGCCCGACCGACGATCCGTCAGCCCCGGGAGAGCACCATGCAGCAGGACGTCCACCAGGCCCCCGACGGCGCCCGCATCGCCACCTACACCTGGCTACCGGAGACGGGCGCCCCGCGCGCCCTGGTCCAGATCGCCCACGGCGCCGCCGAACACGCCCGCCGCTACGACCGCTTCGCCCGTTTCCTGGCCGGGCACGGCTACGCCGTCGTCGCCTCCGACCACCGTGGGCACGGCGCCACCGCCGCCTCCACCGGCGGCCGCGGGGTCACCGGCGAGGACGCCTGGCGGGCCATCGTCGGCGACCTCAAGGGCATCGGCGACCACGCGGCCGCCGCCCACCCGGGCCTGCCCCTGGTCCTCCTCGGCCACAGCATGGGGGCGATGCTGGCCCGCGACTACGCCCAGGAGTACGGCGCCGACCTGGCCGGACTCCTCCTGACGGGCGTCTTCCGCACCCTGCCCGGCCTCGACGTCGACACCGCCGCGGCGGCACTGGAGGCGGAGATCGCCACGCACGGCCGGGCCCACCCGTCCCCGTTCCTGCCGCAGGTCTTCGGCTCCTTCAGCGACGCGTATCCGCACCGCACCGGCTACGAATGGCTTTCCCGCGACACCGCCGAGGTCGACCGCTACGTCGCCGACGCCGACTGCGGCTTCCCGTTCTGCGCCGGCCTGGCCCTGGACTGGGTCCGCGCCGTCCGCAAGGTCAACGACCCGGCCCACCTGGCCCGCATCCCTCGCGGGCTGCCGATCCACGTCGCGGTCGGCGACCAGGACCCCTGCCACCAACGCATGACCCTGGTCCACGAACTCCTGGAGGACTTCCGCTACCTCGGCATCCGCGACCTGACCTGGCGCGGCTACCCGGGCGCCCGCCACGAGATCCTCAACGAGACCCACCGCGACGAGGTCCAGGGCGACCTGCTGGCCTGGCTCGACGCGCACCTCTGACCCGCCGGGCGCCGCCCCCGGCGCGCCCCACCTGCCCGGGACGGCGTCGGTCCGGTCCGGCAGGCCCCGCGGGCCCGGACCGGCGCCCCGGACCCGCGGCGGCCGGACCTCAGACCTGGCCCGGCTTGAAGACGTCCTGCTCGATGAGGAGCTTGTCGATCCGGGCCTTGTCCACCCGGTTGGTCACCTCCGTGGCCTCCTGCCTGTCGCGGACGCACTTGGCCAGGGTGAACGCCGACGAGACCACGAAGACCAGCCCCAGCGCGAGGAACCCGCGCTCCCAGGCGCCCACCGGGAGCTTGATGATCCCGATCACCAGCGCCGCCAGCGACAGGCCGAACGAGAGCGCGGCCTGCACGAAGAAAGCCGTGGTCGTCGGCCGCTGAATCGTTGGAGTACTCATGCGCGTAGCGTGGCGGCACGGTGACGCCGCCGCATGAGTACGGGTACTCATCCCGGCCACGCCCGCCGCCCGTCCCGCCGTCCACCCCGGCCGGAAATGGCGACGCGCACCCTCTGACTTGGGGTATTGTTCTCGTGCACGACCGCTCGGGGAGATCCCCGGAGGATCGGGCAACGGGACGTGGCGCAGCTTGGTAGCGCACTTGACTGGGGGTCAAGGGGTCGCAGGTTCAAATCCTGTCGTCCCGACTTGCATAATTGCAGGTCGTAGGCCGTTTCCACCGGATGGTGGGGGCGGCCTTTTTGTGTTGGTGGTCGTTGGGTGGTCGCAATCCCAGCCATCGGCGTCTCCGGGGTTCTGATGTCGCTTCATGCCGCCTTCCCGTATGGGGCGCTGTGGGCCGAGTGCTGCCTGGTGGGCGCGCTGGTGGTCGTTGGGTGGTCGTGGGGTTTCTCTTCGCGGTTGAGGGCGGTGGCGATGGCGTCGACGGCTTGGTGGGCGGTGCGCGGGGTGAGGTGGGCGTAGAGGTTGGCGGTGGTGGAGAGAGCGGAATGGCGTGCGGTCTTGGAGAGGATCACCAGGTCGACCAGCGGATGACCCGGGTCGTCGCCCGGCCGGAGAAGCAGGGCTGGGTCGAGCGCGCCAAGAGCGCCGAGGACGGGCGCGGCTGGAATGCCGCACTGACCGACGCCGGCCTCGCGCGCCTCGAACAGGGCTGGCCGACATTTCTGGTCAGCGTGCGACGCCACCTCGTCGACCACTTCGACGGCCAGGACCTCGCCCGCCTCACCGCCGCGCTCCGACGCGTCGCGACCTCCGGGGGCGGGCCGGCCTGACACCCCGGGCGGGTCGCGCGGGGGTGTCTTCGGTAACCTTGACATCGTCTAAGACGACCGGTCATATTGAGAATCCATTGCATGGGCACCGGCCATGGGCGGGTTGCCACGAGAGGGGTTCACGATGGTGACGACGGAGCATTCCGGCGACGGCGGCACGGGCCGCCGCCGCTTCCTGGGGCTGGCGGCAGGTGCGGCAGGACTGGTGGCCGCCTCCGGGCTTGCGGTGCCCGGCATGGCGTCGGCCGCGACCGGTGGGGCGGACGAATGGGCCGGGGCGGGTGGTTACGCCGCCGTGCCGGAGATCGCCGGGGTGCGGCCGTTCCGGGTCAAGGTCGCGGAGCAGGAGTTGCAGCAGCTGCGGCGGCGCGTCCGGATGACCCGCTGGCCGGACGGGGAGACCGTGTCCGACCGCTCCCAGGGCGCGCAGTTGGCGAAGCTGCGGCCGCTGATCGAGTACTGGGGCGACGGGTACGACTGGCGCAAGGTCGAGCGGCGCCTCAACGCCCTGCCGCAGTTCGTCACCGAACTCGACGGCCTGGACATCCAGTTCGCCCACATCCGCTCGCCGCACGCCGACGCCCTGCCGATGCTCATGACGCACGGCTGGCCCGGCTCCGTCGTCGAGCTGCTCAAGGTCATCGACCCGCTGGTCAACCCCACCGCGCACGGTGGGCGGGCCGAGGACGCCTTCCACCTCGTCCTGCCGACGCTGCCCGGCTACGGCTTCTCCGGCAGGCCGACGAAGGCCGGCTGGAACCCGGTCCGGACGGCGCAGGCCTTCCACACCCTGATGCAGCGCCTGGGCTACCGGCGCTACGTCTCCCAGGGCGGCGACTGGGGTGCGATCGTCTCCGAGATCCTCGCCACCCAGCGGCCCGCCGGACTGCTGGGCATCCACGTCAACATGCCCGGCACCGTCCCGCCGGACATCCTCCGCCACCTGCTGAACTCCGACCCCGCCCCGGCGGGCCTGTCGGCGGGCGAGGTCAAGGCGTACGACCGCCTGCTGCACTTCTACCGCGACGGGTTCGGCTACGCGGCGATGATGAACGAGAGCCCGCAGACGCTCGCCTACGCCCTGCACGACTCGCCGGTCGGCATGGCCGCCTACTACTACGACAAGTTCGCGGAGTGGACCGACTCCGGGGGTGAGCCGGAGAAGGTCCTCAGCTACGACGAGATGCTCGACGCCATCTCGCTGTACTGGCTGACCGGCACCGGGGCTTCGTCCTCGCGGCTGTACTGGGAGGGCCACCAGGCCGGCGGCGGCCCGTTCAACGCCGTCCCGATCCCGGACCTCCCGGTCGCGGTCACCGTTTTCCCCGGCGAGATCTACCCCGCGCCGCGCAGCTGGGGCGAGCGGACCTTCGGCAACATCATCCACTGGAACGAAGTCGACCGCGGTGGGCACTTCGCGGCGTGGGAGCAGCCGCAGATCCTGGCCCGGGAGCTGCGGACCGCGTTCCGCTCGCTGCGGTAGCAGAGCGGTCGACCCGATGCCCCGTAGGTCCGGCTGTCGTGCCGGACCTACGGGGCATCGGCCCGACCGGACGAGGGAAAGGCCCGTCGGTGAACCGACGGGCCGTCATGATGTCGAGGACCAAAGGTTGCTGATGATCTGATGGTCAGTGGAGGGCGGGCCGGCCGGTGCGGACGGCGTGCAGGGCGCGGTCGACGGTCTCCTGGTTCTCGCCGACGGGGGCGACGTAGTCGAGGACCGAGCGGGCGGCATCCTCGCCGAGGGTGCGGGTGATGACCCAGGTGGCGAGGTACTGGGACGCCAGGCAGCCGCCGGCGGTGGCGATGTTGCCCTCGGCGTGGAAGGGCGCGTCCAGGACGGTGAGGCCGGAGGCCTCGACGTAGGGGCGGCTGGTGCGGTCGGTGCAGGCCGGCCGACCGGCGAGGAGGCCGAGGCGGGCCAGGACCAGGGCGCCCGAGCACTGCGAACCGATCAACTGCCGGGCGGGGTCCAGCGGCAGCATCGAGATCAGCCGATCGTCCGCGACCACGTCGCGGGTCTTCACCCCGCTGCCGATCAGTACGACGTCGGCCTCGGCCGCGAAGCCGAGCGGCCGCTGTCCGGTCACCTGCACGCCGTTCATGGACGTGATCACCGGCGTCGGCGTCGTGATGAAGGCCTCCAGGCCGTCCTTGCGGCACCGGTTGATCAGGGCCGAGGCGATGAAGCTGTCGAGTTCGTTGAACCCGTCGAACGTGACGACTGCTACCTGCATCACAACTCCTCTGCGCGGGGCGGCGGATGACGAAAGCCGTTCAGCGGCCGGTGGTGACGACCATACGGAACCGTGCCCGGCCCGAGGCCATCTTCTCCACGGCCCGAGCGGTCTCCTCCAGTGGCACTTCCTCGATCCAGGCGCGCACTCCCGTGCGGGCCGCGAAGCGCAGCGTGTCCTGGGTGTCGACCGCGGTGCCCGAGGAGTGGCCGTAGACCCTCCGGTCGCCCCTCAGCAATTGCAGGGCCGTCAGCTGCAACGGCTCGGACCCGATGCCGATGACGACGAGCTCGCCGCGGCGGCCGAGTCCGTCGACGGCCGCGGACATGGCGGCCGCGTCGGCGGCGGTGGCCAGGACGACCTTCGCGCCGCCGAGGTGTCGCAGCGCCTCGGCGACGTCTTCCGCGGTGCTGTCGATGTAGCGGGCGGCGCCGAGTTCGAGCGCGAGCGCCGCTTTCTCCGGGCCGCGGGCGATCGCGACGGTCCGGAAGCCCATCTTCTGGGCGAACTGCACGCCCAGGTGGCCCAGGCCGCCGAGTCCGAGGACGGCGACGGTGTCGCCCGGGCGGGCGGCGGAGCGGCGCAGGGCGTTGAAGACGGTCACGCCCGCGCAGGCCAGCGGCGCGGCCTCGGCGGCGGTGAGCTCGTCCGGGACGGCCGCCAGGGCGATCGCCGGGACAACGACTGAGTCGGCGTACCCACCGGGGTAGGCGACACCGGGAATCGCGAGCCGGGGGCAGTGCACGGCGTCGCCCGACCGGCACGCGTCGCAGTGCCCGCAGCTGCCGCCGTACCAGCCCACCGCGACCCGGTCGCCGACCTGCCAGCCCTCCACACCGTCGCCGAGCGCGTCGATGCGGCCGGCCATCTCGTGGCCCGGCGTGATGGGGAAGGCGCTGCCGGGCAGCTTGCCGCCCGCGATGAGCAGGTCGGAGTGGCACACACCGCACGCCTCCACCGTGATCCGCACCGCGCCGGGCCCCGGCTCCGGCCGGGCGACCTCGACCAGCGCCGGGGCCGCGCCCGGAGCGGCGACCTGGACCGCGCGGAACACGCCGGTCGGGGGGTTGGGGGAGATGGTCATGAGCGTGTCCCTTCGTCCTTCGGAGTGCGGCCGATTCAGGATTGAATATGACCGGTCGTTTTGTCAATCGGATGCCCGAGGCGCCGGAGCGAGCCGACGCAAGACGCATCCAAAGTCGTGTTGCTTCTTACCTCTGGCGTGCGGAGCGGGCCCAGGTCAGCAGGGCGGGGCCGACGGCCCATGCGGCGAGGGTGAGCAGCGGGACGGTGGCGTGGGCGCCGTGGAAGTAGCTCAGGTCGGTGATCGCGCGGACGGCCGCTCCGGGCGGCAGCAGGTCCGACAGGACGCGGGCGGCGCCGGGGAGCAGGTCCGCCCCTATCGAGGCGCCGCTGGTCGAGTTGCCGACGGTGAGCAGCAGCAGGATGGAGATCGGGATACCCACCGAGCCGAAGAAGGTGCCGAGGAGCTTGGTGGTGAACGCGGCGGCGCCGGCCAGCAGGGCGAGGGTCACGGCCAGGGGGGCGAACGGCGCGGGCACCGCCCCCAGGACCGGGCCCGCGAGGACGGCGCCGACGACGCCCGCGGTCGCGGCGAACGCCGCCATCACCGTGAACCGGTGTCGCAGGTGCAGGGTCCTGGCCAGGCCCAGGATGTTCTGCGCCAGCACGAATCCGGACAGCGTCACCCCGAAGGCGACGTAGAAGCCCGCCAGGCCCCGGCTGTCGTAGCGGGTGAGCGGCACGCCGTCGTGCATGGTCACCGTCTTGTCCGCGCCGTGGGCGTAGGCGGAGACCAGGTTCTGCGCGGCGGTGGTCGTCGACAGGCCGTTCGCCCCGGCCACCTCCAGGTGCAGGGCGTCCGCCCCGAGCGGGGTCAGGACCGCGACGACGTCCCGATGCCTGAGGGCGTGGTCGGCCGCGGCGGCGTCGGGCTCGGTGTGCACGGCGACGCTGTCGCCCAGTGCCTGCTGGATCTGTGCGGACAGTCGGCTGTCGACGACGGCGATCGGGAGTCGGTGGGGTTTCGCGGCGCGGGCGATGCCCACGTAGCAGCCGATGAAGGCGGCGACGACGACCAGTGCGATCAGTGACGGCTGGAGCCAGGCCCGGACCGGCGGCTTCTCCGGCGGGGTCGGCCGGGCTCGGCGGTCGGCCGTGCTGCCGTGCAGCTCGGCCGAGGGGGTGGTGGGCGTGGTGTTCATGGGGGCCTCGGTCTCCGGGGTGGCGGCGGGGTGATCCGCCTCGGTGGGCGCCCGAGGCTTCGCCTCAAGCGACGTATGCATTAGGTAATAGGATCTTTCGCCTGGCCTGTCCGGACCCTTCGCGCGGATCCGGCCACGGCCGCATCGGTGTCCGAGTTGACAAGGTGAATATGACCGGTCATCTTAATCCTATCGACCGCACGGAACACACCACCGAGAGGGACAACGCGATGACCGAGATCAAGCCCAGGTTCCGCACGATCGACGGGTTGTCGATCAGGTACGCCGAGAGCGACGAACCGCACGAGCGCGAGGCGCTGCTGCTGAGCCCCTGGCCGGAGAGCCTCTACTCCTACGACGCGACCTGGTCGAAGCTGGCCCGGCACGCACGCCTGGTCGCCGTGGACCTGCCCGGGTTCGGGCACTCCGAGCTCCGCGCCGACCTGCTCTCGCCCACGGCGATGGGCGAGTTCATCGTCCGGATCGCCGACGAGTTCGGACTTGTGGCCCCGCACGTCGTGGGCCCGGACATCGGCACGGCCGCGTCCCTGTTCGCCGCCGCCCGGCACCCGGGTCGGTTCCGGACCCTGGTCGTGGGCACCGGCGGGACGGCCGTCCCGCTGGCGCTGGGGAACCCCCTGAAGGACTGGGTGCTGACCGAGGACCTGGCCCCGTACCGGGCCCTGGGCCCCAAGGCGGCCGTCACCGTCGCGATGCAGACCATCAACGGCTACCGACTGCCGGACGTGGTACGGGAGGACTACCTCGCCTCCTACGTCGGTCAGCGCTTCGTCGACCAACTGCCCTACGTCCGCGCCTACCCGGCCGAACTGCCGGTCCTGCGCGACCTGCTGCCCACCCTGGAGACGCCGGTCCAGATCCTCGCCGGCCGCGACGACGCGGTCGTGCCGCCGGAGAACGCCGAGTACCTCCACGCGCACCTGCCCAACAGCAAGCTCGACATCATCGACGCCGGCCACTTCGCCTGGGAGGAGAACGCCGACGACTACGCCGACGTCATCACCCGGTGGTGGCAGGCGCACTAGGGACTGCCCTGCGAGAGGCCGCACGCGCCTCGCCCGAGGCCGGCCCGCGGTCCGGCTCGGACCGGGATCCGCGGGGCCGGTCCCTCCGGTCGTCCGTCTGTCCCTTCCTGCCCTGTGTGATTCCGGTGCCCGGCCCGGCGGCCGGGCCCGCTTGACGAAACGAGAGACCCACGTGACCACGACGTACCCCCCGTTGACCGAGACCGAGGCGGCCGCCCTGGTCGCACGACTGCGCACGACCCACCGCAGCGGCCGCACCAAGCCCCTTGCCTGGCGCCGCGAGCAGCTGACCCGGCTGCGCGCGCTGCTGACCGACAACCGGAAGGCGATCGCCGAAGCCCTCTGGGCCGACCTGCGCAAGAACGCGGACGAGGTCGACCGCGCGGAGATCGACCTGACGGTCCTGGAGATCGACGACTACCTGGAGAACCTGGAGGGGTGGCTCGCGCCGCAGCCCGCCGAGATCGCGGCCCCCCACCTGCCCGCGGGGACGACCGCCCACACCGAGTTCGACCCGCTGGGCGTCGCCCTGGTCCTGTCGGCCTGGAACTATCCGATCTACCTGCTGCTGACCCCCGTCGCGGGAGCGCTCGCGGCCGGCAACGCGGTGGTCGTCAAGCCGTCCGAGCTGGCCGAACAGACGTCCGCGCTGCTGGCCCGACTCGTCCCCGCCTACCTCGACCCCGGCGCCGTCGCCCTGGTCGAGGGCGGCGTCGCGCAGACCACGTCGCTGCTCGCCCAGGACTTCGACCACGTCTTCTACACCGGCAACGGCACCGTGGGCCGGATCGTGATGCGCGCGGCCGCCGAGCACCTGACGCCCGTCACCCTCGAACTGGGCGGAAAGTCACCGGTGTTCGTCGACCGCGACGCCGACATCGCCGCGGTCGCCGCCCGCATCGCGGCCACCAAGTTCACCAACGCCGGGCAGACCTGCGTCGCCCCCGACTACGTCCTCACCGACCCCGACACCGCCGGGGCGCTGACGACCGCCCTCGCCCGCGCGGTCCGGGACCTGTACGGCGACGACCCCCGGGCCTCCGACGGCTACGGGCGCATTGTCAACGAGCGGCACTTCGACCGGCTGCGGAAGCTGCTCGACTCCGGCCGCACGGTGATCGGCGGAGAGAGCGACCGCGCGGAGAAGTACATCGCGCCGACCGTGCTGCTCGACGTCCGGGCCGACGAACCGGTGATGCAGGAGGAGATCTTCGGGCCGATCCTGCCGATCCTCACGGTCGCCGACCTCACCGAGGCCATCGAGTTCATCAACGACCGCGACAAGCCGCTGGCCCTCTACGCGTTCACCGGGAACGAGGCCACGAAGTCCCGGCTGATCGCCGAAACCTCCTCCGGCGCCGTCAACTTCGGCCTGCCGATCTACCACCTGACGGTGCCGGCCCTGCCGTTCGGCGGCGTCGGGGAGAGCGGCATGGGCAACTACCACGGCCGCTATTCCCTGGAGGCCTTCAGCCACCGGAAGACGGTCTTCGACGCCCCGCTGACCTGACCCGGAGACGGAGGTGGGCGGAACCGACCCGGGTCGGTTCCGCCCACCTCCGTCTTTGGCGTCGGCCGCCGGGTCAGGCGGTCAGTGAATCGAACACGGTGAAGAAGTCGTCCAGCGGCGCGCTGCCGCGGACGACCTTCGCCTGCATGGCCGCGCCCTCCCAGGCGCTCACCAGGAATCGGGCCAGGACCGCGGTGTCCACCCCGCTCGCCAGAGCCCCGGCCGCGCGGGCCTCGTCCAGCGCCGAGGCGAGCGCGGAAGCCCACCGCCCGAGCCGGCTGCCCACCTCGTCCCGGACCGTGGGGCTCTGCGTGGACAGCTCCGCCCCGAAGTTGCCGAACATGCAGCCCCGGGCGTAGTCGTACCGCTCCAGGTCCGCCATCAGGTAGGCGAAGTGGCCACGGATGCGCTCGACGGGGGGAACCGACGTGTCGGCGAGCATGTCCATCCCGCGCGACTCGGCGTAGCGGCGCATGACCTCGACGGCCATGGCTTCCTTGCTGTCGAAGTGGTTGTAGAACGAGCCCTTCGGCGTGCCGGCGGTGTCGGTGATGTCCTTGATGCCGATGCCGTTGAAGCCGTGCTCGTGGAAGCGATCGTGCGCGGCTTCGATCAGATGTTCGCGCATGCTGGGCCGCGGCATGGTGCACACTCCTTCTGTCACATCCAATATGTCCGGTCGTCTTTCGATTTGTCAAGCAGTGCGACCGGCCTCGGGCCGGTGCGGGAGCTGCCCCACGGCCTCGCCCAGGCGGGCCTCGACGTCGCCGGGCGTCTGGAGGCCCCGGCGTGCGAGACGGTCCAGGCGTTCACGCGTCTGCGGCAGGGCGACGAGGCTCTGGAAGACGGAGGCGTCGGAGCGGACCTGCGCGGGGTCCGCCAGCGTGAGGTCGCCGATGGCGCGCTTGGCGACCCTGACTCCCTCGGGCGGGAAGCCCGCGATGCGCCTGGCCAGCCGTTCGACGAAGCCGTCCAGCTCGTCGTCGGGCAGGGCGCGGTTGATCCAGCCGTAGCGCTCGGCGAGGTCCGCGTCGAAGTCGTCGGCGCCCACGACGGCTTCGACGGCCCGCGCCCGGCCCAGCCGTCGGGTCAGGTGCTGGATGCCGCCGGCGCCGGGCAGGGCGCCGGTGCCGACCTCGAACTGCCCGAAGACCGCGTTCTGCCGCGAGGCGAAGGCCATGTCGCAGGCCAGGACGAGCTCGTTGCCGCCGCCGCGGGCCCGGCCGCGGACCTTGGCGATGGTGATCACCGGGACCCGCGCCAGCCGGTGCAGGAACATGCCGAGCGAGGCGTCGCCCGGGCCGCCGGCCTTCGCGGCCTCGGCGGTGTACTGCGCAACGGCCGCGAGGTCCACATGCGCCGAGAAGTACTCGGGGGAGGCGCTGTCGAAGACGACGACCCGCACGTCGCCGGGGTCCGCGTACAGCGTGTCGACGAGTCCGACCAGGTCGCGGACCAGGTCGACGCCGATCAGGTTGAGCGGGCCGGCGTCGAGGGTGGCGAACAGGACGCCGCCCTCCGTCCGGGTGCGGATCGAGGGGTGGTCGAAGCTCACGAGGACTCCCAAAGGGTCGTGGATGAAGGGTGGTTGAGGCCCGGAACCCGCCGCGGGCGACTCCTTGACACTATCAAGACGACCGGTCATATTTAAGTCCGCTGCACGGTTTGCACGTGCCATCGGCGGAGTCAGGAGGAGTACGGATGAACACACTGCTCGACGAGGTGCTGGAAGCCCACGGCGGGACGGACCGCTGGCGCCGGTTCAGCTCCGTCCGCGCGACGATCGTCAGCGGCGGCGACCTGTTCGCGATCAAGGGCGTTCCGCAGGACCCGACGCCCCGGGAGATGGCGGTGCGGCTGCACGAACAGCACGCCTCGGTCGCCCCGTTCGGAGCCCCCGACCAACGGACCGACTTCACCCCCGACCGCATCGCGATCGAGCGGACCGACGGCACCGTGGTCGCCGAGCGCGCACAGCCGCGCAAGGCCTTCGACGGACACGCCCTGCAGACCCCGTGGGACGCGCTGGACCGGGCGTACTTCAACGGCTACGCCCTGTGGACCTACCTGACCACCCCGTTCCTGCTCGCGATGCCCGGCGTGCGCGTCGAGGAGATCCGGCCCTGGCACGAGAACGGCGAACAGTGGCGCGTCCTGCGCGCGACCTTCCCCGCAGCCCTCGCCACCCACAGCACCGTCCAGGACTTCTACTTCGGCCCGGACCGGCTGCTGCGCCGCCACGACTACCAGGTCGACATCGCCGGCGGCCTCGCCGCCGCCCAGTACGTCCACGACATCGTCGAGGCCGACGGCATCCTGCTGCCCACCCGGCGCCGCGCCTGGAACCGCGCCGCCGACCTGCGGCCCGTCCCCGGCCAGGTCATGGTCGCCATCGACCTCGCCGACATCCACTTCGGCTGAACCCGGCGCCCGCCGCCGACCCGGCCCCTTCCGCAGGGACCGAAGCCCGACACTCCCCAGGAGGACGATCTCCATGGTCGAACGCACGGACATCGAGTTTGAGGCCGACGCGGCAGTGACGCTGCGGGGCTGGCTGTATCTGCCGGACGGGCCGGGCCCCCACCCGGCGATCACGATGGCCCACGGCTACGCCGGGGTCAAGGAGCACGGCCTGGAGCCGTTCGCGCGCGCCTTCGCCGAGAACGGATTCGTCGTGCTGCTCCACGACCATCGCGGCTTCGGGGCCAGCGACGGCGTGCCGCGTCAGGACGTCGACCCCTGGCGGCAGATCGCCGACTGGCGGCGGGCCATCTCCTACCTGGAGAGCCGGCCCGAGGTCGACCCCGGCCGCATCGGGCTGTGGGGCACCAGCTACGCCGGCGGCCACGCCCTCGTGCTGGGCGCGACCGACCGCCGGCTGCGCGCCGTGGTCGCCCAGGTGCCGACCATCAGCGGCTACGAGCAGGGCCTGCGCCGCATCGCCCCGGAGGCCGTCGCAGCCCTGGAGGGGGCCTTCGACGAGGACGAGCGGGCCCAGTTGCGCGGCGAGGCTCCGCGCACCCAGGCCGTGGTCGGCAAGGACCCCGCGGTGGCGGCGTCCTACCGGACGCAGGAGGCCGTCGACTTCTACCTCCGGCCCGTGCCCGACGGCGCGTGGGAGAACCGGGTCACCGTCCGCTCCACCCGCGCGGCCCGGATGTACGAGCCCGGCAGCTGGATCGCCCGGGTCTCCCCGACGCCGCTGCTGATGGTGGTCGCCCTCGCCGACACCGTCACCGTGACCGACCTCGCCCTCGCGGCCCACGAACGCGCACTGGAGCCCAAGCGGCTGGAACTGATCCCCGGCGGCCACTTCGCGCCCTACGTCGATCGGTTCGAGCAGTCGAGCGGTGCCGCACTGGCCTGGTTCCGGGAACACCTCGGACGGACCGGGGAGCCCGGAACGCCGTGACCGGGGCACGGCACCCGGGGCGTCAGCCCCCGGGCGCCGCCGCGGTCTCCCGCCTGCGCGCGCGGTGCGCGCGCAGGTTCGCCGCGTTGCCGCAGGTGCGCACGTCGTGCCAGACGCCGCTGTTGTTGCGCGAGCGGTCGTAGAAGGCGACCGCGCACCGGGGGTTGCGGCACACTTTCAGGCGCCGGTCGTCACCGCTGTTCTGGGCCTGCCACAGCGTCAGGAGCAGCGTGGCGACCAGGAAACCCGCGCCGCCGCCGCGCGGCTCCAGACGCACTGCGCCGGTGGCGTCGAGTTCCAACGCGGCCTGTGCGGTCTCCACGACGGGGGACCCGGCGTACCCGCTCGACTCCGGCGCTCCGTCGGCCGGCTCGGCCAGGGCGTCGCGCAGTGCCGTGCGCAGGTCGCGGAGCCGGGTCAGGTCCTCCTCGTGGAGGCGCGGCCTCGGGACGGGCTGCCGTGTCGTGGCCGCCCAGGCGGCCAGCGCCGAGTCCGCCCAGGCCTGCGCGGACTCGGGGTCCGCCAGCAGGTCGGGCTGGCGGGGCCGGCCGGCCGGGAGAGTGTTGAGAAGATCCTGGACCAGGCCCAGCGCGCCGGGCGCCGACGCCAGCTCGTACCGGCCGGTCGCCTGCCACGTGGCGTCCATGGAACCCATCGCCTTCCTGTCCCGGGGCGGTGACGATCGCCCCGTGCACGTCGAACGACCGATCCTAGACGGTCCTTCCCGAGGGCCTTCCGGCTCCCGCCCGGGCAGGTGTGCTGCCCCTGCCCGGGCGGGCCGTCCGTGCTGCGCCGGGTTCACTCCCGGACCGCTCCGGAGGCGGACCAGCCCGAGCCGTCGACCGCCGAGTAGTCCTCCCCGTGGCGGTCGATCCGCCGCATCCGCCGTGCCGCCCGCTCGGCCATGACCTCGTCGGTGAGCGGCGGAACGAAGGCGTTGTCGACCACGGTGTACTCCGCCGCGAGACGGCCGACGGGGGCGAGCGCGCCGAAGTCGATCCGCCCGTTGACGTAGATGTCGTCGCGGACGTGGAAGCTCACGACCTCCCCCCACACCACGTGGTGCAGTCCGTCCGGGGCGGAGAAGATCGTGTCGACCTTGCACTCCAGGGCGATCGGCGCGCCCTTGACCCGGGGCGGGACGACCAGTGCGGACGGCTCCTTCTCGACTCCCACCGCGTCGAACTCGTCGACGTCCGGCTCGAATTCGACGGCGCTGCGATGCAGCGGCACGATCTGCGGGAGCGTCGCCAGGTTCGTGACGAACTCCCCGGTGTCACGGATGTTCAGGAAGCTGTCCTTGAGCGACAGCCCGTCCGACTTGGGCTGGATGGACAGCGAGACTTTCGGGGGCTTGCGCCCCACGCAGGTGAAGAACGAGATGGGCGCGAGGTTGCCGACGCCGGCCGCGGACTGGGTGCTGATCCACGCGACGGGACGCGGGATGATGCTGCCGATCAGCAGCTTGTACGCCGCTTTCGCGTCGAGCGTGCGCGAGTCGATGTCCATGGGTGCTCTCCCTCTCCGTCTCAGGCGCCGAGCAGGCCGACGGCGCCGTACCAGACCGGCCCCGGGTTGAGGCGGTCGGGGTGGAGCCGCAGCAGCTCCCGGTAGAAGTCGCGGGCGGTCGGTTTCTGCTCCAGCAGGCGGATCACGTCCCGCAGGTACTGCCGGGTGCCGGCGATCGCCGCGGGGTCGTCCGGCAGCGCCGCGTTCTTGTGGCCGGCGACCACGTGGCGGGGATCGAGCGCCTCGATCACGTCGAGCGCCGCCAGCCAGGACTCCAGCCCGCCCTCCCCGCCTTCCAGGAGGTACTGGTGCACGCCGTTGTAGACGGCGTCGCCGGCGACCACCAGGCCGATCGACGGCACGTGCAGCACGGAGGTGCGGTCGGTGTCGGTGTGGCCGACGTCGACGGCGCGCAGCAGCTCGCCCTCCAGCAGGAAGCCTCCGTCGGGAACCGGCTCGGCGAGCACGGGTGACGGCGGGACCCGGCCGGGGAAGTCGACGTCCCACATGGCCGCCCGCCCCTCGGTGGCCTGCTGGTGCATGACCTCGATCGTGCCCGGCGTCGCGTAGACCCGGGCGTCCGGGAAGTCGGGGAGCAGCGCGGCGGTGCCGAACCAGTGGTCGCCGTGGCCGTGGGTGGCGAAGACGTACCGGACCTTCTTGCCGGAGGCGGCCACCCAGTCGCGCACCTGCGCGATCTGGGAGTCCAGGAACGGCGGGTCGACCAGCACCGCGTCCTTTCGCCCGTGCACCAGGACGGTGGAGACGGGCGAGGAGACGAGTGGATCGCCGTTCGGCAGGGTCTTTCCGGCGCGCTCCGCGCCGGGTGTGACCAGCACGTCGTAACCGAGGTGGGAAGCCATGGGGGCTGTCCTCCGTCCGGGTAGCGGGAGAGTTGCGAACAGAAACAACCATACAGCTGACGGGTCTGTCTTTCGCTACCACTGGTGCTGAAATTCGTCGCATGCGTAAGATATGAATGCGGTTTGATTGGTACTTGCCGCTGTGGAAGCAGGGGTGGGCGGTCAGGAGGCTGTGCGATGGGTGGATCGAGCGAGAAGCCGGGCGGGAGCACGGCGCCCGGAGTGGAGGGCGGCGCGTGGACCCGGGCGTTCGCCGCCGGGACGGAGGACGCCTTCGCCGGCGCCTTCGCCCCGGACGTGGTCCTGGAGGGGGCCGCGCTGAACCGCCCGGTCCAGGGGCGGGAGGAGGTCGCGCTGATCATGGGGACGGCGAGCCGGGTCTACGAGTCGCTGGTCTTCACGCACGAGGCGCACCGCGGCGACCGCAGCTACGTCGAGTGGGAGGCGACCGCCCTGGGCGGGACCGCGCTGGCGGGCTCGACCGTCCTCGTGCGCGACCAGGAGGGGCGGATCGTCAAGGCGGTCGTCCAGCACCGGCCCCTTTCGGGCCTGCTCGCCTTCTCCGCCGAGCTGGGGCGGCTGCTCAAGGGGCGGGTCGACGACGACCTGTTCCACCGGCTCGCGGACTGACCCCGGCAGGTGGCTGACTGGCCCGTTCGGGTGGGGCAGGGGCAGGGGCAGGGGCAGGGGCAGGGGCCGAGGTCGAGGTCGAGCACGGGCGCGGGGAGACCGGTGCAGCGCCGCAGCAGGCTGTGGTCGGCGCCGGCCGCCGGCGCGTACCAGCGCTCGATGTCCGGGCGCAGTCGCAGGCCGTCGTCGCGGCGCAGCCACAGTGGGCCGCGACCGGTGCGGACGGCCTCGGTGAAGGGGTCGTCCACCCAGGCCGTGGTGACCGTCAAGTCGCCACCTCCGGTGCCGGCGTGAGGGAGCCCAGCCGGGCGGCGAAGCGGCTTCCCGGTGCCTCGGCGGCAACCTGCCGGGCGTCGTCGAGGGCGTCCACGTCGGTCAGCACCGGCAACTGATGGGCGGTCAGGCCAGCCGCTGCCAGCCGGCCCAGGAGCGCGTCGCCCGTGTCCGGGGTGGACATCGGCAGGTCGTGCAGCCGGAGTTCGGCCAGTCGGGCGTTCGGCCGGGCCAGGCCCAGCGCCCAGAAGCCGCCGTCGGCAGCCGGTCCGAACCAGGCGTCGGTGCCGGGGCCTCGGGCGGCGGACAGCGGCTCGGCCAGCGCGGCGGCGCCCACGTGGGTCGTTCCCCGCGTTCCGGGTCGCCTTGGGAGCCCGTCCTCCGCGCGTCCGCTCCCGACCGCCGCCTGCCCCTCCCGCCCCAGACGCCCCGACCGTTGCGCGCACAGTTGTTGTCGGATCACTCAACTCGCGGTTAAGTCCGGCCTTCCTCACTGTCCGTATGTGGACTGGTGCGGCCTGTTCCCGGCGTGTCAGGATGGGGACATAGCTTCGACGGCCTTAACTGCGCGTTGGGCCGGCCCGACGAACGGGGGAATGGCAGTGGGGGGCGACAGCCGGCCCAAGGGGGAGGGCAGCGTGCTCGCGGAACGGCTCAACCACCTTTTCGCGCACATGCACCCACCGGGCGCTCCGTACACCAACGCCCACGTCGCGGACGAGATCAGCCGCGGCGTGGCGGAGTACGGCGGTGTCAAGGTCACCGAGCAGTACCTGTCGATGTTGCGCAACGGGCGGCGGACCAACCCGGGTCCCGAACTCCTGCGCGCGCTGGCGAAGTTCTTCGCCGTACCGGTCGGGTACTTGCTGGGGGACCTCTCCCAGCCGCAGGCGGCGCGGGTGGAGGAGGAGGTCCGGTTCCTCGCCGCCATGCGCGACCAGCGGGTGCGCGCCATCGCACTGCGCTCGGTCGGGCTGCCCCCGGAAGTGCAGGACAGCCTGACGACGATCATCTCCCAGTTCCGCCGGCAGATGAACCTGCCGGACGGCCCGCCGGAGCAGGGTGGTGATCGGCGTGGCGCACGGCCCGATACGGACCGCTGAGCGCGACCAGATCTTCACTACCTGGCGGCGGGCCGGACACGAGGACGGGACGAGCATGCGAGTGGGGCAGATGCGCAGGCGGTGCAAGCAGCTCATCAAGGAGTTGCAGGTGCCCGCCTCGACCGATCTGCGGGGGATCTGCGACGTCGTCGCGGCGCGGGTGGAACGGCCCGTCCACCTCGTGCCGATGAGCCTGGGCGGCGTGGTCTCCGGGATGACCGCCACCACCGACGACGGCTACTGGGTCTTCTACGAACTCAAGACCTCACCCTGGCACCAGACCCACATCGTGCTGCACGAACTCAGCCACCTCCTCCTCGGGCACGCCCAGGACCCGGCCGTCACCGAGGACGCGCTGCGGATGTGGACCCCCTCCGTCGACGTCGCCACCGCCATGCAGCGGATGGGCCTGACCATGGGCTTCGCCCGCCACCACGGCTACGACAACCTCGCCGAGCGGGAGACCGAGGTGCTCGGGACGCTCCTGATGGAACACGTGGTGCCCGCCACAGCGGAACGGGAACTCCCGCCGACGGGACCCGCCGCCGAGGTCGCGGCCGCGCTGGGCCCCGCGCTCCAGCACATCCGCCGCCAACAGGAGGCGGCCGGACCCGCGGGAGGCCCCGGTGTTTGACGTCGTCTACCTCTGCTTCGCGGCCGCCGCCTGGGCGTTGGTGGCCTACAAGGCGGTCGCGTGGTTCCGGGACCGTCGCAACACCGACCTGGGCCTGGCCTGCGTGATGACCGGCGGCGTGGCCACCGTCTTCCTCTTCTCCGCGCCCAGCCTCTACCGGGGATTCGACCGGCTGGTCGGCGTCGCCAACCTCGCCATGGTCTTCCTCTACTCCTCCGTCGTGGTCTTCGCCGCCGGGGCGCTGGTGCTGCTGCTCCGGTGGACGGCCGGTGAGGGCGGGGCGGCCCGGGCCCGGGGCAGGGCGCGGCTGGTGGTCGCCGCGGTGGCGCTCCTGTGGGCAGTGGCCGTCACCGGCTTCGCCGTCGGCCGCCCGGACGCCGTCGAGCACCCCCGCGACTTCAGCACCGCCTACACCGGCGCCCCCGGCGTGATGCTCTTCCTGGTGCTGTATCTGGCCATCTTCGGGGCGAGCCTGGCGGGGCTGGGGACGCTCTGTCCGCGCTACGCCGCCCGGCTCGGCGGCTCGTGGCTGGCCCGCGGACTGCGGGTGCTGGCGGCGGGCTGTTGGCTCGGCCTGCTCTACTGCGCCTGCAAGGTCATCGGCTTCCTGCTGTCGTGGACCGGGCACCCCGCGCTCTGGCTCTCCAACGGCGTCGCCCCGCTCAGCGCCTCGGTCGCCGCCATCCTCGTGCTCATCGGCTTCAGCCTCCCCGCGGCCGGCCCGCGCGCGGCGGCCTGGCGCCGGCTGCGCCGCCTGACGCCGCTCTGGCGGACCGTCACCGCACAGGCCCCGGAAGTCACCATGGACGGTTCCCGGTGGACCGGCCGCTGGCCCTTCGCCGACCTGGAGTGGCGCGCCAACCGCCAGATGGCCGAGATCCGCGACGTGCAGCGCGGCCTGCGCCGGCACGTCGAGTCCGACGCCATCGACATCGTCCTCGAACGCGCCCGTGCGGTCTCGCTGGACGACCGGCAACTGGCCGCGGTCGCCGAGGCGGCGGCCCTCCGGCGCGGCCTGGAGAACCGCGCGGTCGGTCACGTCCCGGACCACGGCGCCGACAGCGTGGTGGTCGCCGAAGGCCGACAGGCCGACCGACTCTCCTCCGAATACGAGCACTTGGCGCTGGTCGCGGACGTCTACCACTCGCCGCTGATCGAGACCGTGCTCACCGAGTTGCGACAGCGCAGCGCCACCGCGCACAGCTGACCGCAACGCCGCAGACGGGGGGCCCGGTACGGGGGTCCGGGCCTCCCCACCGCGCACGGCGGCACCGGCCCACGCGGCCGGTGCCGCCCGGCGCCCGGTCCCCGGTGATCTAGGCTCGGGCGCCATGCAGAACACCGCCGAGACCGGCCCCGACGCCCCCCTCGACACCGCCCCCCTCCTGGACGACCCGTACGCCGCCTACGCGGCACTGCGCGCTGCGGGCCCGGTGCACCGGATCACCGGCACCGACGGGCAGCCCGCCTGGCTGGTCACCCGCTACGACGACGTCCGCAGCGCGCTGGCCGACCCCCGGCTCTCGCTCGACAGGCGGCACGCCACGCCGGGCAACTACCGCGGTTTCTCGCTGCCGCCCGCCCTCGACGCGAACCTGCTCAACATGGATCCGCCGGACCACACCCGGATCCGCCGCCTGGTCGTCAAGGCCTTCACCCCGGGCCGCATCGAGGCGCTCCGGGCGCCCGTGCAGCGCATCGCCGACGACCTGCTGGACGCCATGGCCGCGCGAGGCCGCGCGGAACTCGTCGCCGACTACGCCGGACCGCTGCCGATCACCGTCATCTGCGATCTGCTCGGCATCCCCGCCGAGCGCCGGCGCGACTTCCTGGCCTGGTCGGACGCGCTCATCACGCCCGACCCCAGCCGTCCCCAGGCGATGAAGGAGGCGATCGGCGCGATGCTGGAGTTCTACACCGGGCTGATCGCCGCGAAGCGCGCCGAGCCCGGTGACGACCTGCTCTCGGACCTGATCGCGGTCCGCGACGACAGCGCGGACGACCCGGCCGGCGACCGGCTCAGCGAGGACGAACTCACCTCGCTCGCCTTCCTGATCCTCTTCGCCGGCTACGAGAACACCGTCCAGCTCATCGGCAACTCCGTCCTCGCCCTCCTCGACCATCCCGAGCGACTCGCTGCGTTGCGCCGAAATCCGGCCGAACTGGCTGCCGCCGTCGAGGAGTTCCTGCGGTACGACGCCCCGGCCGCCCTGGCCATCCGCCGCTTCCCCGTAGAGGACCTGGAGATCGGCGGCGTTCGCATCCCGGCCGGCGAGAGCGTGCTGCTCTCGATCGCTTCCGCGAACCACGACCCGAAGCGGTTCGCCGACCCGGAACGGCTGGACCCGACCCGCGAGCCCTCCGGTCACCTCGCCCTGGGACACGGCATCCACTACTGCCTGGGCGCGCCGCTGGCCCGCATGGAGGCGGAGATCGCCATCGGCGCCCTCATCAGCCGCTTTCCCGAGCTGCGCCTCGATGTGGCGCGGGACGAAGTGCGGCACCGTCGGACCATCCGGGCGCGTGGCCTGATTTCGCTGCCCGTGGCCTGGTAATCCGGGAACGCACAAGTTTTTGATGCGTAACCGTTCAGACATGCGGTAGAAAAGTGCTGTGACCCGCCCGGTGTGCATCCCCCGTCGCACCGGGCGGGTCTTTCTTTGCGGGTGCGCACCTCCGCGACACGCCGGGCGCGGCACCCCTCGGTGGCCCGTCTGGCGCATCCGCGCTGCGCCCGCCGCCACCCCTCCTTAGCGTGACCCCATGGCATGTGACGCGCTTGTCTCCAAGAAGGTCGGTGCGCTGGTACTCCTCGCCGCCGCCGGAGTGTCCCTGAGCCCGATACCGGCCGATGCCCGTCCCGCAGCACCGACGGGACGTCAGGCCGCCGCCCCCGCCCGGAAACTGCCCGGCGGCCTCAGCGCCCTGGCCTGGATGGTCGCCGACGCCGACACCGGCAAGGTGCTGGCCGGCCGGAACCAGCACCGCAGACTCGCCCCCGCCAGCACCCTGAAGACCCTCTTCGCCGTCACGGTGCTGCCCAAGTTCTCGTCCGGCAAGGTGCGCCAGGTCAGCGCCGGCGACCTCGCCGGCCTCGGGTCCGGCAGCAGCGTCGTCGGCGTCCGCCAGGGCCAGCGCTACACCGTCGCCGACCTATGGCGCGGCGTCTTCCTGCGCTCCGGCAACGACGCGGTGCACGTCCTCGCCGCCATGAACGGCGGCTGGTCGGCCACCGCCCAGGAGATGCAGCGGACCGCCCGCCGGCTCGGCGCCCGCGACACCACGGTCAAGTCGCCGGACGGCTACGACACCCCCGGCCAGGAGTCCTCCGCGTTCGACCTGACGGTCTTCGCCCGCGCCGGCCTCGCCAACGCGGACTTCGCCCGCTACTGCTCCACCACCCGCGCCGGGTTCCCGGCGGCCGGCGGGGGCACCCTGCAGATCGAGAACACCAACCGGATGCTGGTCGGCTCGCACGGCCTGCCCCGGTACCCCGGCATCATCGGCGTGAAGAACGGCTACACCAGCAAGGCCGGCAACACCCTGATCGCCGCCGCCCGCCGCAACGGCCACACCCTGATCGTCACCGTGCTCAACCCGCAGTCGGGTGAGGCCAACGGCGTCTACAAGGAGGCGAGCGCCCTGCTGGACTGGGGCTTCAACACCGTGACGCGCGCCGAACCGGTCAGCCGCAGCGAGTCCGACGACGACGAGTGACGCGGCGCCCCGACGCCGTCCCGCCGCATGGACGGGCTCCCCGGCCGCGCGCCTAACGGGCGCGCAGCCGGGGAGCCTCGCCGGTGGCCGAGACCGGACCGGCCGCCCCGTCCTGCGGAGTTCCGTCCAGACGGCCGATCAGCTCCCGTGCCCAGGCCGTCAGCCCGTCGACGTCGATGCCGTACGGGGCGGCACCGGCGTACCGGGTCAGCGCCGCCGCGCCCCGTCCCAACAGGGCCGCACCTCCGCCGGCGTTGCCGCGCGCCGCGTGCGTGAGCCCCACGGCCAGCTGCGCCAGCCCGCGCCACAGCTCCCGCTCGGACTCCGGCGCGGCCTTCCAGGCGTCCTCCAGGACCTCGTGGGCGTGGAACGGCATCCCGGCGTCCAACAGCCGCTGCGCCTCGCTCAGCGCTTCGTCGGGGGTGCGGTCCACCCCCTCGGGCTGCCGGGCGACGCCCGGTGCCCCGTAGGGCAGCGGACGACCCAGGCCGTCCCGGGGCCGGGCGTTGCGGGCCCGGCCCTGCTCGTCGCGGTCACGGGCGCGCGGCGCGGGGGCGCCGCCCTCCTCGTGCCGGGTGGGGTCCGGATGGTCCTCTGGGGCGTTCACCCTTCGATTGTGCGTCGTGGGTCGCCGTGCCGTCGCCGCGGGGCCACGGAGCGGCCGGCGACGGTCCGGCCCCGGGCGGCCCGGGCGGCGGCCCTCACTCCGCCAACTGCACCTCGTAGAAGCAGAGGTGATCCTTGATCTCCGCCACCCCGGCGTGCGGCTCGGGGTAGGCCCACACGAGGTCCTCGGGGCCCTGGGCGAGCGACCAGTAGGAGGCGGTGCCCTTGAACGGGCAGACGGTGTGGGTCGCGGAGGGCGTCAGCAGATCGGTGCGGACGTCCTGTGGAGGCAGGTAGTAGCGCACCGGACAGCCGGTCTCCAGGAGCAACAGCGGTCGCCGGCTCTCGGCGAGCAACTGCCCGTTGACCACGACCCGGACGTGTGCGGTGCCCTGCTTGATCTCGATGTGGTGGCCTTGCATGGACATGACCCTGATCTCCGTTCGCGTGTCGGACGGCTACCCGCTCAGGGTCGCATCCGGGACGGGTTCAGGGAGATCCCTGAGGCCGGCGAGCCCGGAGATCGGCACAGTGTCGGACATGACTCCACAGCAGCCCTCCCGACCGCCCTTCGGCGCCGGTTCGAGCACGGTCGCGGACGCGACGAACCCGCTGTCCCGCAGGGCGGTCGTCGGCGCGGCGGTGGCCGGCGCGGCGGCCCTCGCCGCCTTCGGGCCGGGGCGCCCCGCCGCCGCGGCGCCCCGGCCGGCACCGCCCGTCCCGCCCGCACCGCTCCCGCCGCTGGACGTCGCGGCCCTGCGCGCCGCGCTGTCCGACCTGGCGCACCCCGAGGTCACCGGCGCCCAGCTGCGGATCACCGGTTCCGCGGGCCGCTGGTACGGCACCGCCGGCGTCGCCGACCGGGCGAGCGGCCGGCCCATCGGCGCGCACGACACGTTCCGCATCGGCAGCATCACCAAGGTGTTCGTCGCCACGGTGGTGCTGCAACTGGCCGCCGAACAGCGGCTCGTGCTCGACGCGCCCCTCCAGCGCTACCTGCCCGGCCTCCTCCCGTCCGCGTTCCCGCGCCTCAGCGTCACCCATCTGCTCAACCACACCAGCGGTCTGCCCGACGAGTCGCGCGACGGGGTTCCGGACCTCTCCACCCCCGAGGGCATCGTCCGTCACCGTTACGACAGGTGGAGCCCGCAGCAACTGGTGTCCCTGGTCTCGCACGGCCCGATGAAGTTCGCCCCCGGCAGCAAGCAGGAGTACCGCGGGATCAACTACGTGCTCCTCGCCCTGCTGATCGAGCGCCTGACCGGCCGGCCCTACGGCGCAGCGGTCACCCGCCGCATCCTGCACCCGCTCGGCATGCGGCGGACCTCACTGCCCGGCAAGGACCCCCGCCTGCACGGCCCGCACGTGCACGGCTACCTGAGGATGACCGACGGCAGCCTGCTCGACATCACCGCCTACGACCAGACGGCCGCCTGGGGCGAGGGCGAGATGATATCGACCACCGGTGACCTGGACCGCTTCCTGACCGCCCTGTTCTCCGGCACGCTGGTGCCGCGCCCCTTCCTGGAGCGCATGTTCACGCTGCCCGACGGGGTGCGCATGGTCGACGGCAGCCCGGCCCGTTACGGCGCCGGTCTCCAGACCGTCACCGTGAACGGCACCGCCTTCTGGGGCAAGACCGGTGAACGGTACGGCTACGCCAACGCGCTGGTCGCCACCCGCGACCAGCAGCGCCGCGCGGTGATCGCCTTCAGCCCGACCCACCGGGACGCCACCCAGCTCCAGATGACCCTCCGGGTGGCTCAGGCGCTGACGAAGCGCTGAGCCGGAGCCGTCCGCCCGGGGAGTCAGGGGCCGAGGGGGTGCTCGGTGAAGCGGCCGCAGGGGCGGAAACCCAGCCGCCGGTAGACGGGTTCACCGTCCGCTGACGCCTGGAGCACGGCGACGGTGGCGCCCTCGGCGCGGGCCGTGTGGAGCGCGGCCAGGGTGAGGGCGGTGCCGTGCCCGCGGCGGCGGTGGGCGGCCAGGGTGCAGACGTTGTAGATCCCGGCGACGCCGGCGTGGTGGAACACCTCGGCCGACGCGACCGGGTGGCCGTCCGCGTAGCCGACCAGGTAGCGGGCCGGGCAGTCGGCGTCAAGCGCGTGCCGGGCGGCGCGGTCGTAGAAGCGGCGGACGGTGTCGGCGGGCGGGTCCCAGTTCGCGGCGAGGACCGCGGCGTAGTGCGCGAGCTGTTCGGGGGTCCGCACCCGCTGGACGTCCAGGAGGCCCGGGGCGGGGGCGGGGAGGGTGCCGTCGAGTTCGGCCCACAGGGCCGTCTCGTGTGCGGAAGGGGGGAGGCCGGCGGCCGTGAGCCGGGCGGCCAGGTCCGGTGGGGTCGAGGCGGGACCCACCCACCAGGAGAAGGGGCGGCCGGTCGCGGCCACCGTGCGGACGGTGTCGGCGATCCGGGCCGCGGCGGTGGCGGACGTGAAGCGGGCCCCGGCGACGACGTTGAAGGTGTCGTCGGCGAGGCCGCTGTCCGCGACGAGGAGGTCGGCGGTCTCGGTGACGGCCGCGTCCGGGAGGTTCCGGTGCAGGTGGCAGGCGTGCTCGGCGAGGTTCCGTGCCATCTTGGCCGGCAGCTCGTGCGGGTGGGGGAGAGGGGGGTGCACAGGGCGCATGATCGGTGATCAGAACACCGTCGCGGCCGGCGGGCAAGCGCCTTTCGGGTCGGTGCCCGGCCGTGCGGGCCGGGCACCGACCCGCGGCACGGCCAGCGGGGCCGGGCGTGCCGCGGGCCGCCGGTCAGGCGCCGACCGGGCGGATCCCGTGGCCGGCCCAGTCCGGCGCCGGTGTGGTGAGGGTGGCCAGTTGGTCGCGGGTGGCGTCGGGGAACGGGACGGCGGAGCCCCGCTGCTGGTCGACGTGGAGCAGGAAGAGCTCCTCGGTGGCCACCGGGGCGCCGCTGGGAGCGCCGGCGGGATCGCAGCGGTACATCTCGTGGACCACCCGGAGCTTCTTGGCGGCCGCGCCGAGCACCGTGGTGCGGACGGCCAGTTGGCTGCCGCGGGGGACCTCGTCGAGATAGCGGACGTGGGCCTCGACGGTGTAGAGGGAGCAGCCGGTGCGCTCCCGGTACGTGGCGTCGAGACCGCACGCGTCCATCAGGGCGTCGGTGGCGAAGCCGAAGACCAGGACGTAGTAGGCCTCGCTGAGGTGGCCGTTGTAGTCGATCCAGTCTTCCCGGACGACCTGACGGAAGAGGGGGAGGGGGCGGGGCTGGAGGGGGGCGGGGTCCCCGGCCGGCGACGTGACCGGATCGGGGGTCATCGGGCGGCGCTCCCGGGCGTGTGGGGGCGCTGGCCGGGGACGGCCGGGTCCGGGGCGCCGGCCCGGTCGGCCCGGGGGAGGCGGCCGGTGGCGCGGAGGACGTCGATGACGCCCTGGTCGCGTTCGGCCACCAGGTCGGCGTAGGTGCGGTCCCCGGCGGCGCTCGCGCAACCGTCGACCATGGCGTCCCGGAGCGCGCTGTCCAGCTCGGGTGCCTCCAGGCGGGTCCAGGGGGACTTCAGGGAGGGGCCGAAGTGGTCGAGCATGTGGGCCATGCCGCCTTCGCCGCCGGCCAGGGCGAAGGTCAGGCAGGGGCCCATGAACGCCCACCGCAGGCCCGGCCCCTCGGTGATGGAGGCGTCGATGTCCTCGACCGTGGCCTCGCCGTTGGCGACCATGTGCAGCGCCTCGCGCCACAGCGCCTCCTGGAGGCGGTTGGCGATGAAGCCGGGCAGTTCGCGGTCCATGGTGATGACCGACTTGCCGGCGACGTCGTAGAAGCGGGAGGCCCACGCCACCGCCGCGGCGTCGGTGTGGGTGCCGCCGACGACCTCGACGAGCGGGATGAGGTACGGCGGGTTGAACGGGTGGCCGACGATCAGGCGGGACGGGTCGGCCGCGGTGGTCTGCATGTCGGTCATCGGGTAGCCGGACGTCGAGGAGGCGATGACCACGCCGGGGCGCGCGGCGGCGGCCAGCTCGGCGAGGAGCGCGCGCTTCAACTCCAGCTTCTCCGGGGCGCTCTCCTGGACGAAGTCGGCGTCGGCGACGGCCTCGGCGAGGGTCGGGGCGACCGTCAGCCGGTCCGGGGAGGCGCCGTCGGCGAGCCCCAGTTGTTCCAGGGCGGGCCAGGCGGCGGACACCAGGCGGCGGAGCTTGTCCTCGGCGTCGGCGGCGGGGTCCCAGGCGGTCACGTCGTAGCCGCGGGCGAGGAAGTGGGCGACCCAGCCGCCGCCTATGACGCCGGCGCCGATGCAGGCCACCCGGCGGACGGCCTCGGGGGTGGTGGAGGGGGTGAAGGGCATGGGGTGCTGCCTCCTGGGCGGGAGCCCGCGCAACGGCTCGGGGCGGTTGCGGGGCGTCGGGGGTGGGGGAGGTGGGTGTTGCGGGGGCGACGGCCAGGGGCGACGAGGCGGGGCGGGGGCGGGCGGGAGCCGGTGGGCTGTGCCCCCGCGGCCCCTGCCCGATGACCTCGGACCCCAGGGGCTCAGCCGCGCGGCTTCAGGCCGAGGCGGGCGCGGGCCTGGTCCGGGGTGGCCACCGTGGCACCGAGGAGTTCGGTGATCTGGACGGCGCGCTCGACGAGTTGGGCGTTGGTGGCCTTGACGCCGCGGCTCAGGTAGAGGTTGTCCTCCAGGCCGACGCGGACGTTGCCGCCGAGCAGGATCGACTGGGCGACCCAGGGCATCTGCATCCGGCCCAGCGCGAAGCTCGCCCACTGGGCGCCCTCGGGCAGCATGTTCACCATCGACTGCAGGACCCCGGGGTCGGCCGGGGCGCCCCACGGCACGCCCATGCAGAGCTGGAAGACGGTGGGGTCGTCCAGCAGGCCCTCGGCGAGCAGCTGCTTGGCGAACCACAGCTGGCCGGTGTCGAAGATCTCCAACTCCGGCCGGACGCCGAGCTCCTGGATCCGCCGGGCGCCGGCGCGCAGCATGTCGGGCGTGGAGACGTAGAGCGTGGAGCCGTCGCCGAAGTTGAGGGAGCCGCAGTCCAGGGTGCAGATGTCGGGGAGCAGGTCCTCGACGTGCGGGAGCCGTTCCAGGCCGCTGACCAGGTCGGTGCCGGGCAGCTGCGTGAGCGGGCGCTCCGGGTCGATGACCAGGTCGCCGCCCATGCCGGCGGTGAGGTTGATGACGACGTCGGTGCCGGTCTGCCTGATGCGGTCGACGACCTCGGCGTACAGGCGGGGGTCGCGGGACGGGTCGCCGGTCTCGGGGTCGCGGACGTGGATGTGCACCACCGCGGCGCCCGCGGCGGCCGCCTCGACGGCGGACCGCGCGATCTGCTCGGGCGTGACGGGGACGTGCGGGGAGCGGCGGACGGTGTCACCGGCGCCGGTGAGCGCGCAGGTGATGATGACGTCGCTGGTGGGGGTGGTCATGGGTTCCCTTCGAGGCGGAGGAGCGGGCGGGCAGGGGGTGACGAGCGGAGGGGGACGGGGCGCGCGGGGGTGTCAGGAGCGGCGGTGGCCGCCCGGCCGCGCGCTCGTCACGGGCGGTGCGCGTCGAGTTCGTTCTCGACGAACGTCAGCAGGGCGGCGTGCATGGTGTCGGGGCTGGTGCTGTCCGGGGCGGTGGCCAGCACCTGGGTGGCCAGGCCGTCGATGAGCGCGGTGAGCCGGAGGGCGGTCACGTCCGGGTCGACGGGGCGGAAGACGCCCTGCTCGGTGCCGCGCGTGAGGACGTCGGCGACGGTGGTGCGCCACTGTCGGTAGTAGTGCTCGTGGAGCCGTCCCACGGCGGTGTCGCGGGCGGCCTGCGCCCACAGGTCGAGCCAGACCAGCCACTGCCGGCGCTGCTGCGCGGTGCGCGGCGTCTGCAGGGCGATCAGGTGCAGGAGTTCGGCGCGGGCGTCGGGGGCGGCGGCCAGCCCGGCCGCGCGGCGGTCGGTGTCCTCGTCCATGCACCAGCGGACGGCGGCTTCCAGCAGCTCGTCGCGGCCGGGGAAGTGGTAGTGGACGGCGGCCGGGCTGGTGCCGCAGGCGGCGGCGATGTCGGCGACCCGCACGGCGTGGAAGCCGTGCTCGGCGATCAGCCGGACGGTCTCCCGGACGATCTGGAGCGGCCGGCCGCCCTCGGGGACCGCGGCCGGCTCGCGCTCGGGCGGGGCCGCGGGGCGTTCCGGGGCGCCCAGCAGCCAGCCGGTGTCCACGCCGCCCAGGTCGGCGATGCGGACGATCTCGGCGAGGGCGAACCGTCGGGTGCCGCCCAGGGACCGGGAGAGCTTGGAGGGGTCCATCACGATCCGGCGGGCGAACTCCCGATGGCTGCACCCGAGCCGTGCGATCACCTGCCGGACGCGGTCGGTGACGTGTCCGGCGTCGTCGGCGATCCGGTCCCCGGGGTCTGCGTTCATGGCCGGGGACGCTAACAGGGCGTTGAGAACATCGCAACGCCCTCGGAGGGTGATTGGGGATAAAAGTCCTGATCCATGGGCATCTGTCGAGGAGTGTTGTGGGGATACTGAGCCTTGAGTCAGTGGTGTTGCGGAGGGGGCGGAGCGCATCCGTCCGAAGGGGCGGGACCGGTCGGGGCGGGTCGTTCCGGAGGCGGGGGGCGAGCGCGGGCGGTGGTGCTGGACAAGCCGCAATACGGGTGAATGTGGCAAAGTGACGGCATGGCTGACCGGGGAGCGAAGCGGCCCACCGTGTCGGTGCCGGACGACTGGCCCGCCCACCCGGACCTGACCCTGGCGCTCAACGGGATGGGCGGCTTCGACTGGGACCTCGACAGCGGGCTGATGCACCTCGATCCGCCCGCACTGGAGGTTTTCGACCTCCGGCCGGCGGAGTACGACGACCGCCCGGCGAGCCTCGGCCCCCGCGTGCCGGGCCACGAGGCGGCCCGCCTCGACGCCCTGCTGGCCCGCGCGCTCAAGGACGGCAGCCACTCCTACGGCGCCTACTTCCGGATCCGGCGGCGGGACGGCGAACTGCGCTGGACGCACGCCCAGGGCAGCATCCGCCGCGACCCCACCGGCCGGCCCCGCCGCATCATCGGCGTGGTCCGCGACGCCAGCGACGAGTACGCGCAGGCCACCGAGCGGATCGCGGTCACCGAGGAGCGCCGCCGGCACACCAGCATCGTCGAGCGCACCACCGCCGCCCTCGCCCACGCCCGCACGGTCGGCGAGGTGATCGGCGTGCTCGCCGACGAACAGGGACTGAGCCGGCTGGGCGCCGAGAACGTCATCCTCGGCCTGGTCGAGGCCGGGCGGATCCGGCTGGTCTCCGAGGGCAAGGCGGGCAGCTTCGTCCCGGACCTGGAGTACACCCGGATCGGCGACGAGTTCCCGATGAGCGAGGTGGTGCGCACCCTCGCCCCGCGGTTCGTGCACAGCCGGGAACAGTTCCGCACCCACTACCCGCGGCTGTGGCCGGCCATCGAGCCGCTCGACGTCAGCTCCGCCGCGTACCTGCCGCTGATCGCGCAGGGCCGCCCGATCGGGGTGATCGGGCTGTTCTTCGAGCGCGAGAGCGACTTCCGCGACCAGGAGCGCAACGTGCTGATCGCGCTGGGCAGCAGCATCGCCCAGAGCCTGGCCCGGGCGATGCTCTACGACCAGGAGCACGAGATCGCCGCCGGCCTCCAGCAGGCCATGCTGCCGCGCCGGATCCCCGGCTTCCCCGAGGCGCAGATCGCCGTCCGCTACCGCTCCGCCCGGATGGGCCGGGACATCGGCGGCGACTGGTACGACGTGATCCCGCTGCCGGACGGCCGGGTCGCCGCGGTCATCGGCGATGTCCAGGGCCACGACACCCAGGCCGCCGCCCTCATGGGCCAGCTGCGGATCGTGCTGCGCGCCTACGCCGCCGAGGGGCACGCGCCGGCCACCGTGATGGCCCGGGCCTCCGCGTTCCTCAACGAACTGGACACCGACCGCTTCGCCACCTGCACCTACGTCGACGCCGACCTGGCCACCGGTGCCGCCCGGTTCGTGCGGGCCGGCCACCTCGACCCGATGGTGCGGCACGCCGAGGGCATCTGCCGGCGGCTCCCGGTGGCCGGTGGCCTGCCGCTGGGCCTCTCCTCCGAGTTCCGACTGCTGGACTACCCGGTCACCACCGTCCACCTCGCCCCCGGCGACACCCTGGTGCTCTGCACGGACGGGCTGGTCGAGGAGCCCGGCGCCGATCTGGACGCCGGCCTGCGGCAGTTGGCGCGGGAGGTCCGGGACGGCCCGCAGGACGTCCAGCAACTCGCCGACCGGCTCTGCGAGTCGGCGGACGACCGGCGGGGCGAGGACGACATGGCGCTGCTCCTGCTGCGTCGCCTCGGCGCGCCCGAGCACGACACGGCCGGCCGCTTCCGGCAGCACATCGCCCCCTCCGACCCCGCGGGACTCTCCGCCGCCCGCCACATGATCCGTGCCGCGGTGCGCGCCTGGGGCGCCCGCGAACGCGCCGACGAGATCGAACTGGTCGCCGACGAGCTGATCACCAACGCCCTGTTGCACACCGACGGCGAGGCCGTGGTCAACATCCGGATGCCGCACGGCGCCGAACGCCGACTCCGGCTGGAGGTCGAGGACGGGTCCAGCAGCCTGCCGCGCCGCCGGGAACCGGGCGAGGCCGGGGTCTCCGGCCGCGGTCTGCTGCTCGTCGATCGGCTGGCCGATGTCTGGGGAGTGGAACCGCGCGGCGGCGGAAAGTGCGTATGGTGCGAGTTCCACTGCCCCTGACCGGGAAGGCCCTGGCCGACCCCGGCACTCAGCGGGAACGAGCGCCGAGGGATCGGCACGGCCACGTGAGGACTGCACTATGGGATCGCGGGCGGAACAGCGCGAGAGCGCCCGCCAGTTGGCGGCGCGCCTCGACGCGGAAGGCGTCGGAAACGTGGCGCTGACCTGGGTGGACAATGCGGGCATCACCCGCGTCAAGTCGGTTCCGGCGCCCCGACTGAGCGACGTCGTGACCCGCGGCGTCGGCATGTCCCCCGTCTTCGACGTCTTCACCTCCGACGACGCCATCGCGACCTCCGAGCACCTCGGCGGCCCCGACGGCGACCTGCGGCTCTTCCCCGACCTGGACCGGCTCACCACGCTCGCCGCGCAGCCCGGCTGGGCCTGGGCGCCGGTCGACCGCTACGACCAGCTGGGGCAGCCGCACCCCGCCTGCCAGCGGCTCTTCGCCCGCCGGATGGTGGACCGGGCGGCCGCCGCCGGCCTGGAGCTGCGGATGGGCTTCGAAACGGAATGGGTGGTCACCCGCGCCCCGCAGGACCTGGCCGACGCCGCCGCGCTCGACTACCCGTGCACCGGCCCCGCCTACGGCATGGCCCGGGTCGTCGCGCTCTCCGACTACCTCCGCGACGTCACCGAGGCCCTCACCGTCCAGGGCGTCGAGGTGCTCCAGCTCCACCCCGAGTACGCGCCGGGCCAGTTCGAGGTCAGCACCGCCGCCGGCGACCCGCTGCGCGCCGCCGACGACGTCGTCCTGGTCCGCGAGACGATCCGCGCGGTCTCCGCCCGGCACGGCCTGCGCGCCGGCTTCGCCCCGTCCGTCGTCGCCGGCGAGGTCGGCAACGGCTGCCACCTCCACCTCAGCCTGCACCGCGCGGGGACGAGCCTGCACCGGACCGCCGGCGCCGACTGGGGCCTGGCGCCCGAGGCGGTGGCGTTCCTCGCCGGCGTCCTGGACGCGCTGCCCGCCCTGCTCGCCGTCGGCTGCCCCTCGCCCGCCAGCTACCTGCGCCTGCAACCCTCCCACTGGGCCGGGGTCTACCAGTGCTGGGGCGTGGAGAACCGCGAGGCGGCGCTGCGACTGGTCACCGGCGCCCCCGACGACCCCGACGGCGGGCACACCGAGGTCAAGACCTTCGACGCCGCCGCCAACCCCTACCTCGTGGTCGGCGCGGTGATCGCCGCCGGGCTGCACGGCATCGACACGGCGGCCCAACTGCCCGCCCCGCAGGCCGGCGACCCGGGCATCCTGGGCGTCCGCGAGCGGGCCCGGCGCGGCATCGTCCGGCTGCCCGCCACGCTCACCGAGGCCGCCGACCGGTTCGAGAAGGCGACGCCCCTGCGCGAGGCGCTGGGCGACGTGCTGCACGGTGCGGTGCTCGCGGTCCGACGGGCCGAGGAGGCGCACTTCGCGGGGCAGGAGCCGGCGGAGATCGCCGCCGCCACCCGCTGGCGCTGGTGAGGGCCGCCGACGCCGGACGGCCCGGCGCCCCCGCCGGGCCGTCGGCGCCCGACAGTGCCGCCGCGGTGCTGGCCGGACTGCCGCCGCTGGTGGACCACCACTGCCACGGGGTGGTCCACCGCGAACCGGACCCCGGCACGTTCGCCGCGTTCCTCACCGAAGCGGACCGGCCGCCCGCGGCCGGCACCACCTTCTTCGACACCCAGGCCGGCTTCGCGGTCCGCCGCTGGTGCCCCCCGCTGCTCGACCTGCCCGCGCACTGCCCGCCCGAGCGCTATCTGGCCCGCCGCCGCGCCCTGGGCCCGGACGAGACCCGGCGGCGGCTGCTGTCCGCCACCGGGATCGGCGCCTACCTCGTCGACACCGGACTCCCCGGCGACCTGACCGGACCGGCCGAGACGGCCGCCGCGGGCGGCGCCACCGGGCACGAGGTGGTGCGGCTGGAGGCGCTGGCCGAGCGGAGTGCGACCGACCACCGCGGGCCGGGCACGGACGCCGCCGAGGCGTTCCTCGACACCCTGGCCCGCGCCGTGCGGGCGGCCGCGGACACCGCCGTCGCCTTCAAGTCCGTGGCCGCCTACCGGCACGGCCTCGCCCTGGACCCCGCGCCGCCCGGACCCGACGCGGTGCGGCCGGCCGCCCGCGCCTGGTTCGCCGCCGGCGCACCCCGGCTCACCGACCCGGTCCTGCTGCGCCACCTGGTCTGGCTCGCGGTCGCCACCGGCCGCCCGCTGCAACTCCACACCGGCTTCGGCGATCCCGACCTGCGGCTGGACCACGCCGATCCGGCGCTGCTCACCGACCTCGTACGGGCCACCGCGGACACCGGCACCGACCTGGTGCTGCTGCACTGCTACCCGTACCACCGGCAGGCCGCCTACCTGGCCGCGGTCTTCCCGCACGTCTACGCCGACGTCGGACTGACCCTCACCCACGTCGGGCCGCGGGCCACCGCGGTGCTCGCCGAGTTCCTCGAACTGGCCCCGTTCGGGAAGCTGCTGTTCTCCACCGACGCCTACGGCCTGCCGGAGCTGTACACGGTGGGCAGCGCGCTGTTCCGGACCGCGCTGGGGGAGGTGCTGGGCGGTTGGACGGCGTCCGGTGCCTGGTCGACGGCGGACGCCCGGCGGGTCGCGGCGATGATCGCCGCCGGGAACGCGCGGCGGGTGTACGGGCTGGCGGACGACGGCCCGACGGAGCCCGTCGGGTAAGGGGCACTCGCCTCCTGCGCCTATTCCCCCGCGGCCGGGCGACGTGGTTAACTGCCGCGTGCCACGTACAACTACCTCCGACGAGCCCGCCGATGACCAGGCCGGAACGTCCGACGAGCCCCGGATACCGGCCCGCGGCCGGATATTCGCCGACCTGACCCCGCTGCGCACCTCGCCCGACTACCGCCGCCTGTGGTGCGGCAACACCGTCTCCTGGATGGGCCAGCAGATGACCGCGCTGGCGGTCTCCCTCCAGGTCTACGCCCTCACCCGCTCCACCTTCGCCGTCGGCCTGGTGGGCCTGTGCTCGCTGGTCCCGCTGGTCGTCTTCGGGCTCTACGGCGGCGCCATCGCCGACACCGTCGACCGCCGCAAGCTGGGCCTGTTCAGCGCCGCCGGCGCCACCACGATGTCCGTGGCGCTGGCCACCGCGGCACTGCTCGACTACCACCGGGTCTGGCTGCTCTACACCGTCGTCGCCCTCCAGGCCGTCTGCTTCGCGATGAACTCCCCGGCCCGTTCGTCGATGATCCCCCGCCTGCTGCCCACCGCACAGCTGCCGGCCGCCAACGCACTGCAGTCCCTCACCACCAACCTGGGCCTGATGGGCGGACCGATGCTCGGCGGCGTGATCGTCGGCATGTGGGGCTACCAGGCGGCCTACCTCATCGACGTGGTGGCCTTCACCGCCTCGCTCTACGCGATGTGGCGGCTGCCCGCCATGCGACCCGACCAGGGCGACGGCCCGACCCGCCGCGCCTCCGTCCTGGCCGGCCTGCGGTTCCTCGCCACCCGCCCCAACCTGCGGATGACGTTCTTCGCCGACCTCGCGGCGATGGTGCTGGCCCAGCCGCGGGCCCTGTTCCCCGCGGTCGCCGCGCTCTGGTTCGGCGGCGACGCCAAGACCGTCGGCCTGCTGGTCGCCGCGCCCGCGATCGGCGCCGTCCTGGGCGGCCTGTTCTCCGGCTGGCTCGGCGGCATCCGACGGCACGGCCTGGCCATCCTCGTCGCGGTGGCGGCCTGGGGCGCCGCCGTCGCCGCCTTCGGCCTCTCCCGGCACCTGTGGCTCGGCCTGTTCTTCCTGGCCGTCGCCGGCTGCGCGGACACCGTCTCCATGGTCTTCCGCAGCACCATGCTCCAGGCCGCCACCCCGGACGAGATGCGCGGCCGCCTCCAGGGCGTCTTCATCGTCGTGGTCGCCGGCGGGCCCCGGCTCGGAGACTTCCTGGCCGGTTCCGCGGCCGACCTGACCTCGCCCGCCGCCACGGTGATCGGCGGCGGCCTGGCCTGCGTCCTGGTCGTCACCGCACTCGCGCTGGGCCGCCGCGCCTTCGCCCGGTACGACGCCCGCGACCCGCAGCCGTGACCTCCGGGGCCGGGCCGGCCCCTGCCGGGGCCCGGCACGGCCCGGCGTCGTGATCCGCCGTGCGGGCCGGCCATGGACGGGCGAGACTCGGGTACGGGGGCTTGTAAGCCACCCGTCGTCCCACCCCGGAGGCCCGTCGTGCAGCGGCAACCGCCCGTCCGCCGTCAGCCCACCCCCGACTGCGACCGGCAGCCCCCACCGATCCCGCCGGACCCCGCAGGTCCGCCGCCCGGCCCGGTCCCGGAGCCGCCGCCCGGCCCCGTGCCGCCCGAGCCGCTGCCCGGGCCGCCCCAACCGCCGGCGCCACCGGACCCGATGCCCCCGGACCCCTCGCCGGTGCCGCGCCCGCCCGGTCCCGACCCGGTCCCGGAGCCGTCCCCGGCCCCCGGACCGCTCTCCCAGGCGTCGCCCGGACACTCCTAGCGCCCGGCCCCGGCGTCCCCGCCCAGCCATCGCAGCACACCGCAAGGAGGTGTCGAACATGGCCATCGCCACGGTCAACCCGGCCACCGGCGAGACCCTCAAGACCTTCGACGCGCTCAACGCGGGCGAGATCGAGGACCGCCTGGTCCGCGCGGAGCAGGCCTTCCAGGACCACCGCCGCACGTCCTTCGCCCACCGCGCCGAACTCCTGCACCGCGCCGCCGACCTGCTCGAAGCCGACCAGGACGGCATCGCCCGCACCGTCACCACCGAAATGGGCAAACCGCTGGCCCAGGCCCGCGCCGAGGCCGCCAAGTGCGTCAAGGCGATGCGCTGGTACGCCGACCGCGCCGAGGCCCTCCTCGCCGACGAGCACCCCGACCCCGCCGACGTCCGGGACTCCGGCGCGGCCCGCGCGGTGGTGCGCTACCGCCCGATCGGCACCGTCCTCGCGGTGATGCCGTGGAACTTCCCGCTCTGGCAGGTCGTCCGGTTCGCCGCCCCCGCCCTGATGGCCGGCAACACCGGTCTGCTCAAGCACGCCTCCAACGTCCCGCAGACCGCGCTCTACTTGGAGGAGCTGTTCCGCCGTGCCGGCTACCCCGACGGCTGCTTCCAGACCCTGCTGATCGGCTCCGCCGCGGTCGAGGAGGTCCTGCGCGACCCCCGGGTCGCCGCCGCCACCCTCACCGGCAGCGAACCGGCCGGCCGCGCAGTCGCCGCCGTCGCCGGTGACGAGATCAAGAAGACCGTCCTGGAACTCGGCGGCAGCGACCCCTACGTCGTCCTGCCGTCGGCCGACCTCGACAAGGCCGCCCGGATCGCGGTCACCGCCCGCGTCCAGAACAACGGCCAGTCCTGCATCGCCGCCAAGCGCTTCATCGTCCACGCCGACGTGCACGACGCCTTCGCCGAACGGTTCACCGCCCGGATGGCCGCGCTGACCGTCGGCGACCCGATGGACGAGGCCACCGACGTCGGCCCGCTCGCCAGCGAACAGGGCCGCTCCGACCTGGAGGAGCTGGTCGACGACGCGGTCCACCAGGGCGCCCGGGCGCAGTGCGGCGGCCGTCGCCCGCCCGACCGGCACGCCGGCTGGTTCTACGAGCCGACCGTGCTCACCGGCATCACCCCCAGCATGCGGATCCACCAGGAGGAGGCGTTCGGCCCGGTCGCCACGCTCTACCGCGTCGCCGACCTGGACGAGGCGATCGCGCTCGCCAACGCCACGCCGTTCGGCCTGAGTTCCAACGCCTGGACCCGGGACGCCGCCGAACAGGACCGCCTGGCCCGGGACCTCCAGGCCGGCGGGGTGTACTTCAACGGCATGACCGCCTCCCACCCCGGGCTGCCCTTCGGCGGCGCCAAGCGCTCCGGCTACGGCCGGGAGCTCTCCGGCCACGGCATGCGCGAGTTCTGCAACATGACGACGGTGTGGTTCGGACCGCAGGAGTGAGCCCGCGGGCCCCGACCCGGCGGGACCGTCCGGCGGGTCAGGGCGCCGCCCACAGGGTCACGGACAGCCGGAAGGTCGGGTTGTCCGCGCTGGCGCCGCTGCTGCCGTCCGCCGGGTCCACCGCGGTGAAGGTCACCTTCGCCACCTGGTTCCGCCCGGTCACCACGCACCACACCGTCCCGACCGGGATCTTCCCGGCGTTGGTGTACGTGCCCAGCGGGCTGCTCTCGGCGGCCGTGCGGCAGGCCGTGGCGGTGTCGGTCCCGGCGTCGGCGACCCCGGCCCGCACCGGACTGCCGTAGCGGCTGCTGACCGTGATGACCGCCTGGGCGCCGTTCCGGCCGTTCTGGCAGCCGATGTAGGTGAGGTCGGTGCTGGAGGACGTGTCCATCAGGCCGGGGGTGACCGTGGCCGCGTCGAGGTCCAGTGCCTGGGAGACGCTGCCCAGGCAACTCGCCGCGCGCCAGACCACCTTCCGGTCGCGGAAGACCACCTTGGCCGGCGCCGCGCCCTCGCCGGCCTCCGGCGAGGACGTGCGGGCGGCCGCCGGGGGAGTGCCGCCGGAAGTGCCCCCGGACGCGCCGCCGGAAGACGTTCGGCCACCCGCAGCGGACCCGTCCGCGGTGCCCCCGCCACTCCCCTCGTCACCCGAGAACACCCCCCTGACCAGCGGCGACGTCAGCAGCAGGGCCACCACCGCGCCGACCGCCGCCGCCACCAGCACCGGGCGGTGGCGGCGGGCGGAACGCGGCCGCGGGACGGGCGCGCCGAGGTCGAACGCAGGGCCGCCGGGGGGCGGGGTGCGCGGCGGCGGAGGCGGCAGCGGGCCCGCGGCGCGGGCGGCACCCGCCGTACCCGGCACCCCCGACGGCCCGCGCAGCAGCACCAGGGACCCCGCCGCACCGGCCGACCGGCGCTGCGGTCGGGGCAGTCCCCGGGCGTGCAGCGCCCGGTCGACCTGCGCGTGTACCTCGTCGAGGGTGAGCGGGACCGGGGCGGCCAGCGCGTCCAGCAGCGCGCCGGTGAAGGCGGTGCAGGTCTCCCCGGCGGGCGCGTGGGCCGGTGCGGTGCGCGTGGTGGACGTCAGGGTGTAGGTGCCGGCCAGATCGAGCTGGCCGACGGCCAGGCCGGCCGGCTCGGCCATCGCGGAGACCGCCCGGCCCGAGAAGCAGCAGTCCACGACCAGCACCCGGGCCCGCGCCCGGGCCTCGCCGACGTGCCGCTTCACCAACTCGATCGGGACGGCGGTGAAGCCCACCTGGTCGAGGTCGGAGTGGACCAGCCCCAGGTGCAGCAACCCGGTGTCGTCGAGGATCCCGTGCCCCGCGTAGTAGACCAGCAGCAGTTCCTCGGCCTCCCGCACCGCCCAGGCCAGCGCCGCACCGACGGCGGACTGGTCGGTGGGGTCGGCCACCACCCGGCAGTGCTCCGGGGCGAGCAGCCCCTGCACCGGGTGGGTCAGGGCCGCCCACAGCCCCTGGAGATTGCCCGGGACCGACGGGATGCCCGGCAGGTCCGGACTGGTGAAGCGACCGGTCCCGATCAGTACGGCGCGACTGCCGGGCCCGTACGGGAACCACCGGCCGGCGGCTCTCCCACTCATCGATGCCCTCCCCCTGCATGACGAACGGTTCCCGTCATCCTGGCACGATCACCCCGGGTGCGGGCCCGGTTCGACGGGTCGGACGTGCACCGTGTGCCAGGGGGCATCTCCCGTGCGGAACAGCGGAGTTCAGGTTCCGCTTGCCGGCGGGTCGTCCGGCACCACGAACTCGCACCACAGGGCCTTGCCGGACCCCCGCGGCTCGGCGCCCCATCGGTCCGCCAGCGCCTCCACCAGGAGCAGCCCCCGCCCGGAGGTCGCCGTCTCGCCGGGGCGCCGGCGCCGCGGCCACTGGCTGGACCGGTCCTCGACCTCCAGCCGGATCCGGCGCGGCGCACCGGGCAGCAGCTCCACCGCGACCAGCGCGCCGCTCTCGGTGTGCGTGAGCGCGTTGGCGATCAGCTCCGAGGCGGCCACCTCCACGTCGTGGGTGACGGCGCCGGCCCGCCACTGGTCGAGCGTGCGGCGCAGCGCCGAGCGGACCTCCGCGGTGCCCGCCGGGTCGGCCTGGTGGACGTGCAGGCGCAGCCGTGGCGTGGCGGCCTCCCCGGGGATCGCGCTCCGGTGCAGCAGCAGGAGGGCCATGTCGTCGTCCGAGCCGGGTTCGGCCCACAGGTGGTTGGAGAGCCGGTCGGCGAGCGCGTCGAGCTCGACGGGCCCGGCGCGGACCGCCGCGGAGAGCGCGTCGATCCCGGCCGAGATGTCCTGGCCGGGCTGCTCGACCAGGCCGTCGGTGCACAGCAGCAGCGTCGACCCCGGCTCCAGGAAGAGCTGGGTCTCCGGGAAGTGGTCCTGCCCGAAGGCGGTGGCCAGTCCCAACGGCAGCCCGCCGCGGATCTCCGGCCAGTCGATGTGCCGGGAGCTGTTGCAGATCAGCGGGCCCAGATGGCCGGCCCGGGCCAGGTGCAGCGCCCCGGACTCCAGGTCGGCCTGGACGTAGGTGCAGGTCGCGAACCGCTCGGTCTCCAACTCCGCCAGGAAGCGGGAGGCCCGCACCAGCACCGTCTCCGGCGGGTGGCCCTCGCTGGCGTAGGCGCGCAGCGCGATCCGCAGCTGGCCCATGACCGCGGCGGCGTGCGTGTCGTGCCCCTGGACGTCGCCGACCACCAGACCGGTGCGGCCCTGCGGCAGCGCGATCACGTCGTACCAGTCGCCGCCGACGTCCCGGCCGACGCTCGCCGGGTGGTAGCGGACGGTGACCTCGCCGCCGGCGATCGGCGGCAGTCGGCGCGGCAGCATCGCCGCCTGGAGGCCGGTCGCGAACTCCCGCTCCTGGTCGAAGAGGGTGGCCCGTTGCAGGGACTGCGCCACCACGCCGGCCAGCGCCAGCGCCAGGTTCCTGGCCTCCGCCGACTGCACCGCCGGCTCGTGGTTGAACAGCCCCAGCGCCCCGAGGACGGTGTCCTGCGCGATCAGCGGCAGGAAGGCGGCGCTGCCGGTCGGCAGCACGTCCCCGTAGGGGCGCAGCCGCGGGTAGCGGGCGATCAGCTCGCCGCGGGTACTCAGGAAGCTGGGCCGTCGGGTGCGCACCGCCTCGGACAGCGGCAGGGTGTCGTCCAGCCATGAGTTCATCATGTCGGCGGGCACCTCGCCGTCCAGCCCGGCGGTGGCGATCACCTCGAACCGGTCGTTGGTGACCAGGCCGAGGACCAGCGCGTCCGCTCCGAACCGGCGGGCGCCGCCGGCGCCGGTCAGCACCCGCGTCACGTCCTTCACCGACAGGGCACGGGCCAACGCCGCGGTGGTCTGCTGCACCATCACCGTCTGCCGCTGCCGCTCCTGCTGGAGCGAGCGCAGCAGCGCGGAGTCGGCGAGTTCGCTGGTCGCCTCCCGGACGATGCCGATGATCCGGTACGCCACGCCCCGGGCGTCGTGCAGGATCCGGCCCTGGGAGTGCGTCCAGCGCCGCGTCCCGTCCCGGCACTGGACCCGGAAGTAGGCGCCGTAGGAGGAGGTGCCGTCCTGGAGGGCCTGTGAGACCGCCGCGTCCAGGCGCAGGCCCTCCTCCGGCGGCACCCGGGAGATCAGGGACATCGGCGCGCCGTCGTACTCGCCGGGGCGCAGGTCGAAGACCTCCATGGCACCGGGGTCCAGGTCCATGAACCCGCTGTCCAGGTCCCAGTCGAAGGTGCCCATGCGGTTCAGCGACAGCCGCTCGCGCAGGCCGATCGGCTCGTGGTGGGACACCCCGGGTGCCTCCTCCTCGACCCGGGGCGTGGGCCGGTCGGCACGGGGGTCGTAGCCCTCCGCGGAGGGGTCGGGGGGCCGCTCGGCCATGCGAACACCTTAGGCGGGGCGCACGGGCCCCGCATTCCCGGCGGCCGTGCCCCGTGGTGCGGGCGTTGCCGCACGTCACGGCCGGGCCGCCGGGGGCGGACGCTAGGCGGTCGCCGCGGTCCGCGCCGCCGGGGCGACCGGCCGGGTGCTGTGCGTCCGGTGCGCCAGCGTGGCCCGCCGGGTCGGCACGTCGACGGTGTAGACGTCCACGGTCAGCCGGGTGGCGGACGCCTTGAGGACCAGGAAGCCGTGGGCGGCGAAGTCCTGCCAGGCGGCCGGGTGGTCGAAGTGCGCCCGGCCGTCGCCGGTCTTCGCCGACGCCCCGCACACCACCTGCCCGGTGCCGCCGGTCCGGGCGGTGGGCTCCAGCACCTGGAGCGTGTGGTCGTGGCCGGACAGGATCAGGTCGGTCCGCCCGCAGACCACCTGCTCGTAGAGGTCCTTGAGGTGGACGCCGCTGGTGTAGTTGCCGACGGTGAACCCGTCGTAGGCGCCGGCGCTGCCGTGCTTGCCGTTGTTGAGGTACGGGTGGTGGCTCAGGACGACCTTCCAGCGGGCCCGGGACGCCCGCAGCGCGCCGTCCAGCCAGGCCCGCTGCTGCCGCATGTACGGCCCGTCCCAGTGGTAGTACGGGTCGAGCTGCACGACGTAGGACGACCAGGGGATGGTGTCGAGGACGAAGAACTCCACCAGCGGGTGGGCGGCCGGCAGCGGCACGCTGTAGTAGCGGGCGGGCATGTACCAGCGCCGTGACCGGGTGGCGTACAGCACCTCCCGGTCGCCCCGGGACGGGTCGCCGCCGCTGCCCGGTATCAACCCCGAGCAGTCGTGGTTGCCCAGCACCATCAGCCACGGCACGTCGATGCCGGCGTTGGGCCTTTCGAACTTGTCCTGGAACTCCGCGTCGTGGTCCGACTCCGGGCCGTTCTCGTAGAGGTTGTCGCCCAGGCCGACCGCCAGCCCGACGCCCTCGGTCCGGCACACGTCCCGGGCGGCGGCCGCCACCGCGTACTGGGCGTCGTCGCCGGTGCCCGCGTCCCCCGTGATCAGGACGGCGAACTCGCCATGGCTGTTGGGGTGTTCGGGGAACGGGAAGGAGTCGGCCGGACCGCCCGAGCGGGGCGCGGCGGCGGCCGTCCCGGCGCCCGCGGGCAGCGCCGCCAGCGCCGCGCCGGCCATCGCCGTGCCCAGCAGCGCCCGACGCCCCAGGGAGCCGGGGACCCGCCCGGTGGTCCGCGGCGGCGGGCCGCCGGTCGGCGCCTGAGGGCCGGTGCGCAGCCACTCCTGCTCCGTCAAGTCCGCCCGGGGCGGAATCAGTTCGTCATCGCACATGGCTGGTTTTCTCTCACGGCGGGCCGGGCCGGTGGTGACGGAACGATGAAGCGCGCGTGGACGTATGACGATCAGTGGCCGTCGTCCGCCGCCCCGTGCCGACCGGCGCCCGCCGCGAACCGCGCCGCGCCCGCCAGCCCCTGTGCCACCACGGCCTGCCCGTGGCGGAACTCGGCGGCCAGCGCGCCCTCCTCGTCGAGGCCCTCCTGGTCCAGCAGCGACGCCCGGTCGCTGCGCAGGCACGCCTGCGGGAGCCGCGCCAGCTCCGCGGCCAGTCGCTCCGCCGCGGTGCGCGCGGTGCCGGTGGGCACCACCCGGTTGACCAGCCCGATGTCGAGGGCCTCCGCGGCCGGGACCGGGCGCCCGGTCAGCACCAGGTCCCGCGCCCGGCCAGCGCCGATCAGCCGGGGCAGCCGGACCGTGCCGCCGTCGATCAGCGGGACGCCCCACCGCCGGCAGAACACGCCGAAGACCGCGTCCTCCTCCGCCACCCGCAGGTCGCACCAGAGCGCCAGCTCCAGGCCGCCGGCCACCGCGTGCCCGGCGACCGCCGCGATCACCGGCTTGCCGAGCCGCATCCGGGTCGGGCCCATCGGCCCGTCGCCGTCCGGCGCGACGCGGTTGCCGTGCGCGGTGCCGACCGTCTTGAGGTCGGCACCGGCGCAGAACGTGCCGCCCGCGCCCCACAGCACCGCCGCCCGCGCGTCGTCGTCGGCGTCGAACGCCCGGAAGGCGTCGGCGAGTCGTCGGGCCGTCGGGCCGTCCACGGCGTTGCGGGCGGCGGGCCGGGACAGCACCACCGTGGTCACCGGCCCGGCCCGCTCGACCCGCACCGCGCCGTCGCCCTCCTGCGGCATCAGCCGGCGTCCCGGCCGGTCCGGGCGCCCCCGAGGATGCCGGTGAGGTCGGCGCCGGGCGGCAGGGTGCCGAAGGCGTGGCCCCACGCGCCGTCCAGCCGGGAGGCGCAGAACGCGTCGGCCACCGCCGGGGTGCCGTGCCGCACCAGCAGCGATCCTTGGAGGACCAGCGCCAGCCGTTCGGCCAGCGAACGGGCCACCAGCTGGGCCCGCTCCGGGTCGCCGAGGCCGGCGAGCATGGTGCGCAGGCCGGCCACCGCCGCGTCCAGCCGACGGTCGGCGCCGGCGGCGGCCTCGACCTCGGTGAAGTAGGCGTCCAGCGCGGCCGGTTCGCGGGTCAGGGCGCGCAGCACGTCGAGCGCGGCGACGTTGCCCGAGCCCTCCCAGATCGACAGCAGCGGCGCCTCCCGGTACAGCCGGGGCAGGCCCGAGTCCTCGACGTAGCCGTTGCCGCCCAGGCACTCCAGGGCCTCCGCGGCGTGCGTGCTGCCCCGTTTGCACACCCAGTACTTCCCGGCCGCCAGCGCCAGCCGGCGCAGCGCCGACTCCCCGGCGTCGCCGGCCTGCGACCGGTCCACCGCGGCCGCCAACCGCATCCCCAGCACGGTCGCCGCCTCCGACTCGACGGCCAGGTCGGCCAGGACCGAGCGCATCAGCGGCTGCCGGTCCAACTCCCGCCCGAACGCCCGCCGGTGGGCGGTGTGGTGCAGCGCCTGCCGCAGCCCCGCCCGCATGCCGGCCGCCGAGCCCAGCACGCAGTCCAGCCGGGTCACGTTCACCATCTCGACGATGGTCCGCACCCCGCGGCCCGGCTCGCCGACCGGCCAGGCGACGGCGTCCGCGTACTCGATCTCGGACGAGGCGTTGGAGCGGTTGCCGAGCTTGTCCTTGAGCCGCATCAGCCGCATGCCGTTACGGGTGCCGTCCGGCAGCACCCGCGGCACCAGGAAGCAGCTCAGTCCCTCGGCGGTCTGCGCCAGGGCCAGGAACACGTCGCTCATCGGAGCCGAGGTGAACCACTTGTGGCCGGTGAGGCGGTAGCTGCCGTCCCCCGCCGGCACCGCCCGGGTGGTGTTCGCCCGGACGTCGGAGCCGCCCTGTTTCTCCGTCATCGACATGCCGGCGATCAGACCGTGCTTGGTGAGCGGGGCGCGCAGCCCGAAGTCGTAGGTGCGGGCGGCGAGCAACGGCTCGTACTGCGCGGCGAGTTCGGGCGTGGCACGCAGGGCGGGCACCGCGGCGTAGGTCATCGAGACGGGGCAGCCGTGGCCCGCCTCGGCCTGCGACCAGACGTAGAACTTGGCGGCGCGCACCAGGTGCGCCCCCGGTCGGGCGTCGGTCCACGGCGCGGCGTGCAGGCCGTGCTCCACGGCGGTGGCCATCAGCTGGTGCCAGGCCGGGTGGAACTCGACCTCGTCGACCCGATGGCCGTACCGGTCGTGGGTGTGCAGCCGGGGCGGCTGCTCCTCCACCCAGCGGGCCTGGTCCTGCACCGCCGCGGAACCGGCCAGCGCGCCGAGTTCGAGCACCTCGGGCTCGCCCCACGCACCGCCGTCCCGCCGCAGCGCCGCCAACAGTGCCGGGTCGTCCGCGGCGCTGAAACCCGTCAGCGGCGGTGCCTGGTTGGTTACTTCATGGGTGACGGTCATGGTCTGACGTTACAGATTTCCTACGGCCGACGGAAGGCCGTAAGAACGGGCGTGGCGCGGGGCAACCACCGCCCCTCGGTCGCCTTCCGCCCCAGCCGCCCCGCCCGTACGACTTAGACTTCCCGGACCCATGAACGACGCCCCGCTCACCCTCCGCCCGCTGACCGCGCGCTCCGTCGTGCTGAGCACCCTCCTCGGCCACCATCCACCCCGACTGCCGGTGCGCGTGCTGGTGCGGGTCGGCGAGCTGTTCGGCATCGCCGAGGGCACCGTCCGGGTCGCGCTCTCCCGGATGGTCGCCGCCGGTGACCTGCGCCAACAGGCCGGCGGCTACGCACTGACCGCGCGCCTGCTCGCCCGCCAGGCCCGGCAGGACGAGAGCCGGACGCCCCCGACCCGCCCGTGGCACGGCGGGTGGGAGATCGCCGTGGTCACCGCCGACGGCAGCCGCCCGCCCGCCGAACGCACCGCGCTGCGCCAGGCGATGGCCGGGCTCCGGCTCGCCGAGCTGCGCGAGGGCAGCTGGCTGCGCCCCGCCAACCTCGACCGGCCCCGCCCGGCCGTGACCACCGCGCAGTGCACGTGGTTCACCGGCGCCCCCGACGGCGATCCCACCGCACTGGCCCGGGGGCTGTGGGACCTGGCCGGCTGGGCGGCGCACGCCCGGGACCTGCTGGCCGCACTGGACCGGGCCGGGACGCCCGCCGAGCGCTTCACCGTCGCGGCGGCGGTCCTGCGCCACCTCCTCACCGATCCGCTGCTCCCACAACCCCTGCTGCCGGACACCTGGCCGGGGGCCGCGCTCCGCTCCCGCTACGACGCCTTCGAGGCCGAATTCCGGGGCCACCTCCGGCACTTCCTCGCCCCCGGCGAGGGGTAGTGCGCTTGCCCCGCGCACGTGCCACCCCGCGGGCGCGGTGCTCCCCGCCCCCCGCGGACGGCGGGTCGGCGGGGCGGAGGGGCGCACGGGCGGCGCGGTGACGCGCGGGGATGCGGAGCGCACCGGCACGGCCGGGGGCGCACGGGGCGGGCCACCCGGGGCCGGACCGGTGCGCCGGGCCGACCCGGGGCGCGCGGTCGGTCGCCGAGGGCCGCGCCACCTGCCGCCTTCCGGCGAAACCCGGGTCGCAGCACCGTCCGGCCGGCCGTGCGCGGTGCGTGCGGCCCCCGCCGCGCGCATGCCCCGAGGGCGGCGGATGTACGGGGCGTGACCCCGCGGAGTCGAACGCGCGGGCGATCGCCGCCCGACCGGGCACCCGGGGCACGAGGGGTGCGCCCCTACCCGTCGGGCCCCTGCGCCATGCGGAGGATTTCGTCCCCCTTCCGGCGGCGAGGGGGCAGACCGGCTGCCGAAAGCGCTACCGCGCGCTCTCCCGGTGGAGACGCGGGCCGTGGTTGTCTCTTCCTCGTCGAATTCGACCGGCCCGGAGAAAACCAACCGACGAATCCAGATTCCCAAAACTCGCCGAAAACGCTGACATCTCTGCGCGCCCACCGAAATGCCGGCACCCCCGGCATTCGAAAGTGAGCGACACACCAGTACGCACAGCAACAAGCGACGGGAGCACGCACATGGAAACTCAGCAGGTACCGGAAACGCACGAATCGCCGGAACCGCAGGACTGCCGGGGGACGGAAGCGCCCCAGCCGGCGGACCGGGCCGTCCGGGGCGAGGCGCTGCGCGGCCGGGGGGCCCGGGGCGTCACCGCGGCCGCCGTCCTGCTGGCCGCCGGGGCGCTGGGCGCGGTGTCCGAAGAGCCGGCCGAAGCCGTCAGCAGCGGCACCTGGGACCGCCTGGCCCAGTGCGAAAGCGGCGGCAACTGGCGGATCGACACCGGCAACGGCTTCTCCGGAGGGCTCCAGTTCGGCCACTCGACCTGGCACTCCTACGGCGGCGGGAGCTACGCGCAGCGCGCCTCCCGGGCCTCGCGCACCCAGCAGATCCAGGTCGCCGAACGCGTACTCGCCCGCCAGGGCTGGGGCGCCTGGCCCGCCTGCTCGGCCTCGCTGGGACTGCGCGGCGTTCCCCGCGGTGGCGGCGCGCACACCCTGCCGGCCCCCGGGAAGGCCGGGCCCAAGCGCCCCCACGGCCGGTACCCCACCCACCAGGAGAAGCCCTACAAGAAGGAGCGGCATCGCCCTTCCGGGGGCACCGTGGTGGTCAATGCGGGGGACACCCTGAGCGGTATCGCCGACGTCCACGGAAAACCCTGGCGGGAAATCTACCGGCAGAACCGACAGGTCATCGGTGGCGATCCGAACCTCATCTACCCGGGCACCCGACTTCAGGTTCACGCGACCAACGCGAGGTGACTTGCGACGGCTGACGAGCCGTCGCGGAAATTTCTCGAAAGGGTAAGTACGAAGGACGCGACAAGCGAAATCCGAAGGAAAGCGCGGATCGTCCGACGGTCCCGTGAACGGATTTCGCAGAGGGATTTCGGGGGGAAATTCCGGGAGTCGACGTCCCAGCGGGAGGCAGGCCGTCCGTGGCGCCGCGGACGGCCTGCCCACCTGCGGATCCAGCGCGCTTCGTCAGCAGCGCCCTAGGGGCGCCGGACCCGCCGCCGGATTTCGTAGGCCGCCAGGACGACACCCAGCGTGAGCAGGCTCAACCAGAACTGCGCCCGGCTGTCCGGCAGCACCGCCATCGCCCCGATCACCAGCGCCATCAGCGCCACGGTCAACCGGCTGAGCCACGGGAAACCCCACATCCGCAGGGTCAGCCGCCCCGGATCGTCACGTTCCAGCACGCGCCGCATCCGCAGCTGCGCCACCGCGATCGCCAGATAGACGAACAGGGCAATGGCGCCATAGGAGTTGATGAGGAACGTGAAGACGACATCGGGCGAGATCCACGCCGCGATCACCGACAGATATCCGACCGAGGTGCCGGCCAGCAGCGCCCGCCGCGGCACCCCGCTCGCACTCAGCTTCGTGAGGCCGCGCGGTGCATCGCCGTTCCGGGTGAGCGCGAAGAGCATCCGGGACGAGGTGTAGAGCGCGGAATTCAAGCAGGAGAGCACCGCCACCAACACGATCGCGTTCATCACCGTCCCGGCCGCCGGCACCGCCAACCGGTCCAGCACCGCCGCGTACGGACTGACCTCGATCGCCTTCGACGTCCACGGCACCACCGCGACCACCAGGAAGATCGACAGCACGTAGAACGCCACGACCCGCAGCACGATCGACCGGATCGCGTCGGCCACCGCCCGCTCCGGCTCGACCGATTCGGCGGCGGCGATGGTGACGATCTCGGCACCGGTGAAGAAGCCCACGCAGGGCACCACGGCGGCCAGCACCGCGCCGACGCCCTGCGGAGCGAAGCCGCCGTGCGCGGTGAGCAGCGCCAGCCCGCCGGTCGAGCCGGGCCACAGCCCGCACAGGTAGAGCGCGCCGAGGAAGAGGAACACCACGATCGCCACGACCTTGATCGACGAGAACCAGTACTCGAACTCGCCGTAGGAGCGCGCCGACACCATGTTCGTCGCCGTCAGCAGCGCCATCAGCACCAGGCTGACCGCCCACAGCGGGGCACCGGGCAGCCACAGCCGGATGATCCGGCCGCCGGCCACCGCCTCCACCGCGACCACGATCACGAAGAAGTACCAGTACAGCCAGCCCACGGCGAACCCGGCCCGGTGGCCGAGGGTCTCCCGGACGTGCGCGTAGAAGGAGCCCAACGCCGGGCGGGCCACCGTCATCTCGGCGAGCATCCGCATGATCAGCACGGTCAGGCCGCCGGCCGCCAGGAAGGACACCACCGCGGCCGGCCCCGCGGACCGGACCACCACCCCGCTGCCGACGAACAACCCGGCCCCGATGACCCCGCCCAGCGCGATCAGCTGCACGTGCCGGCGTTGGAGGCCCTGCCGGAGCCCGGCGCCGGCGGCGTCCGAGCCCGGGGCGGTCGACCGTGGAGGCCGTGCGGGGGCGTCGGAGGCGGTGCCGGCGCCGGATGTCGTGGATCCCGTACTCATGGGGCGCGACGCTAACGCGCCAATCCTGCGGGCCTGTTGCCGCAGTGTTTCGGCATGTCGGCGCCGCGGGCCCCGGGTCCCGGCCGGTGCCCCCGGCCGGTCAGCGCGGCAGTACGCAGACCGCCACCGGCGCCGCGAACGGCTCGCCCACCCGCACCAGCGTCCCGGCCCGGGCGTCCACCGCGAACACCGTCACCGACCCCGACTTCTGGTTCGCGGCGAACAACCACCGCTGGTCCGGCGAGAACGCGATCTGCCGGGGGAAGTCGCCGCCCACCGGCACCGTGTCCAGCAGCCGCAGCCGGCCCCCGCCCGCCGTCACGGCGTACCGGGTGAGGCTGTTGTGACCGCGGTTGGCGAGGAAGGCGAACCGGCCGTCCCGGGTGACCAGGACCTGCGCCGGATAGCTGACGCCCGGGCCGGTCCCGGTGGACTGCGGCTCCCCGGGCACCAACCGCCCGCTGCCCGGGTCGTACCCGCACACCACCACGGTGTTGTCGACCTCGTTCGCCAGATAGGCGTACCGCCCCGACGGGTGGAAGGTCAGCTGGCGGGGCCCGGCGCCGGGCCGCAGCGTCGCGGACGCCACCCGCGTCAGCTTCCCGGCCCGCGGATCGAGCCGGTAGGTGTAGACGGTGTCGTTGCCGAGGTCCACGGCCAGCACGTACCGGCCGTCCGGCGCGGTGACGACCTGGTGCGCATGCGGTCCCGTCTGCCCGGGGCCGGGCGGCGGACTGTCGTGCACGACCAGGTCGGTGCGCGGGCCCAACGCACCGCTGCCGGGGTCGATCGGGTGCACGGCCACGCTCCCCGAGAGGTAGTTGGCGCTCAGCAGCCACCGCCCGCCGGGGTGCACCGACAGGTGGCACGGCCCGGCCCCGCCGGTGGGCCGACTGCCCAGCACCACCGGTGCGCCGCCGTCCCCCGGCAGCGCGAGGGCGGTCACCGCGCCGGCCTCCTGCTCGTCGACCGCGTAGAGCGTGCGGCCGTCCGGCGCCAGCGCCAGGTACGACGGATCGGCGACGCCCGGGATCACGCCCGTGGCGGTGAGCGCACCGGTCCCGGGGTCGTAGCCGGCCAGCCCGATGCCGCTGCCGCCGCCCGGCTGCGAGGTGTACGTCCCCAGGAACAACGGGTGCAGCCGCCGCGGACCGGACCGGGCCCACGCGCGGTCCCCGCCCGGCCCGGCCACGGACCCGACCACGCCCCACGCGCCCGCCCCGAGCGCCCCGACGAAACGCCGCCGGCCGACGCCGTCGCGCCCTTCGACCGCCTCCTGCATGCCACACCTCCGGTGTCGTGCCCGCCAGGGTGACCCGCCCCGCACCGCCCCGCAAGAGCCCCGCAAGAGCCCGGCACGTGACGAACCATCAGCACCCATCCCCACCTTGGACCCCGAGAACGACATACATCCCGGTGATGACCCCCACCCCCACCCGTAGCACTCCAGACGTACACGACAACCCATACGCGGACGGATTCGCCGCACCCCTCGCCTTCCGTACGTTCGTGGACAGGCAAACGCATGATCGAGAGGCCACGGATTGATGTACGGCAAGGCATTCGCCCCGGAGTACCAGGGTGAACTGGGCTCGGCGCTGAGCGTGAACTCCTCCTACGAGGAGGTACTGGCCACCGCGCACCGGACACTCGCCGCAGCGGACACCGCGCTCGACCGGTCCAGAGCCCAGCTGGCCGTCGCCGAGGCCAACCGGAGACTGGGACGGGTGGACGCGGCGGGCACCGCCTGGCGCGCCGCCTACCGCAGCGGCCGGACCGCCGGCGACCCGGCCGCCATGGCCTGGGCCCTGTGGAGCGGCGGCACCCTCGCCCGCCAGTGCGGCACCCTGGCGCTGGCCCGGCGACTGCTCACCCACGCGGTGGCGTTGGCACATACCGGCGGCGACCGCCTCGCACACGGCTACTCCCTGGCCGGCCTCGCCGAGACCGGCCGCATCCAGGGCGACTACGCCGCCGTCGCCGCACTGCACGAAGAGCTCCTGGAGCAGGCCCGGGCGCACGGCGAGGCCCGGCACATGGTCTGGGCGATGTCCGGCATAGCCCAGATGCACCGCAACACCGGCGACCACCACAAGGCGTTGGAACTCTTCGAGGAGTCCGCCCGGATCGCCGCCGCCGCGGACGACTTCCGCGGCCGGGCCTGGTCGCTGCGCGGGGTGGCCGACGTGCTCTCCGTCCGCGGCGAGCCGGACCGGGCGCTGGCCCTGCTGTCCGAGGCGGAGAACATCTGCCGCACCATGGACCTGGCCGGCGCGCTGGCCTACAACCACAAGATGCGCGGCAACGTCCTGTACCGCGCCGGCCGCTACGCCGAGGCCCGCGACACCTACACCCTCGCACTGGGCGAGTTCCGCGCGATGCAGGAGCCGCGTGGCGAGGCGCTCTCCCGGCTGGGCCTGGCCAAGTCCCGCGCCCGACTGGGCCGCGAACGCGCCGGCACCCTCACCGAACTCGACGTCCTGGAAAGCGACTTCAAGCGGATCGGACTGCGGCACGCCCGCGAGATGGTCATCGCCTTCCGGGCAGAGTTGACCGCGACACCGGCGGCAGGAACTCCCGCTCCGCGCTCCGGTGCCACCACGCGCCGGTCTCCCGCAGTTCCCGCCAGGTCGTGAAGCGGTAGCGGAAGACCCGGGCCCGCACCCGGGCCGGCGGCAGGTCGGGGAAGGGGTTGCGGCGCAGCAGCCGCAGGGTGTCCCGGTCGTTCTCCAGCAGCCGCGCCACGAACGGCACGAACCAGGAACGGGCGTAGGCCGGCGAGAGCGCCGCGAACCACATCAACCAGTCGAGCCGAAGGTGGAAGGGGGCGAACTGGCGTGGCAGACGCCCCGGTTCACCGGGCTTGCCGTGGAACTCGTAGGCGTGCCACGTCGTTTCCGGCCCGGTCACCGCGTCCGCGGTGCCCTCGACGACGATCTCCCGGCGCACCCGGGTGATGCTGCCGAACGCGCCGTAGGAGTTGACCAGGTGCAGCGGCTCGTACGAGGTGTTCATCAGCTGGCCCCGGGACAGCAGGTTGCGGGCCGGACGGTAGCTGAGCGCGAGCACGCCGACGGCGGCCGCGGTCACCACCACCACGAACCACACCGGCGGCGGACCCGGTGCCGACGGGGGGCCGGCCCACAGCGGGGCGGCGGCGGACAGGGCCAGCGCGATGGTGACCCAGTTCAACCAGGCGAAGTTGCCGGACAGCACCAGCCACAGCTGGGTGGCGGCCATCCCCAGGGCCGCCCACCCGGCCACCGGCTGCGGGGTGAACAGCAGGACCGGCAGCACGAGTTGGGCGACGTGGTTGGCCGCCGTCTCGACCCGGTGCAGCGGTGCCGGCAGGTGGTGGAAGAACCAGCTGAGTGGGCCCGGCATCGGCTGCGTCTCGTGGTGGTAGTACAGGCAGGTCAGATCGCGCCAGCAGCGGTCCCCGCGCATCTTGATCAGCCCGGCGCCGAACTCCACCCGGAACAGCAGCCACCGCAGCAGCCACATGATCAGCACCGGGGGAGCGGTGTCGGCGTTGCCGAGGAGGACCGCCAGCGCCCCCGCCTCCAGCAGCAACGTCTCCCAACCGAACCCGTACCAGGTCTGCCCGACGTTGACGATCGACAGGTACATCGCCCACAGCACGGCCCACAGCACCATCGCCGCCCACAGCGGCACCGCGTCCGCCGCCCCCGCCGCGACCGCCGCCGCCAGCACCGCCCCGCTGCCGGACCAGAGGGCGAAGAACCGGTCCGAGTAGTGCAGCTGGAAGACCGAGGGGGCCAGCCGGAACGGCACCCGCGCGGTGAACGTCGGGATCGGCAGCATGCCGCGGGCCCCCAGGAGCGCCCGGAACTGGTGGGCCGCGGCGAGGAACGCGACCAGGTAGAGCACCGCGAGCAGCCGCTGGAAGACCAGCCGCCCGAGCCATGAGCCCGGATCCGAGAACCATTCCACCCGCCCATGGGTAGCACCGCGGCCGCCGCCGGCGGGACGCGGCGCGCGGACGGGCGCCCCGCGGGGATCGGGACGACCTTTCCACGCTACGGAAGGGGCGGCACCCGGCAACCGGTGTCCCGCGAACGCCGCGCGGACGAGGGGTTGACGGCCGTTCGGGTGAATGACGCCGCGTGTTCGTGCGCCCCGGCGCGGGCGCTGGCGCCGGGCGGCCGGTCCGTGTTCCCGAGACGTGCGCTTATCGCCGCAAAAAGTCGAGCGGCGGCCACGGGGCGTCGATATTCTGGAAGGCGACGGACGACCCTCCTGGGAGACGCCAACACCATTGGCCCGTCGCGGGAACGCCACACACCCTGGCCGACCTCCCGGTCTGTGAACAAGGCGCCACCGCGTCGGAACCCATACCTCGATGAAGGAGTGCGTGGTGGCAGTGCACAAGGCTCAGCACAAGCAGCCCCGTCTGAAGCAGGGCGAGCGCCCCGGGCGCATCAAGGAAGTCCGCAGCCTCGAAGCCTGGGACCGCTGTGCCCCGGTGCGCCTGGCCGGCTGCGAGGAGGATCCCGTCGAACCGCACATCGTCCGCGGCATCGACTGACCCCGCCGCGGAACGCCCGCCGGCCCCGGCCCCACCGAGGGGTCGGGGCCGGCGGGCGTCACCGGTGATCCGTCGCTCAGGGGCGGCGGCCGAGCAGGCACAGCAGCCGGGTCAGGTCGTCCGCGTCCGCCGGGGGTTCCACCGGCGCGGCGAACAACCCCGTCCCCGCCAGCGCCTCCGCGTACGGCTCCACCTCGCGCAGCGCCGCGGCCACCAGGTGCGCCGGCACCCGCTCGTCGGCGCCGATCGCGCGGGACAGGTCCCAGGCGTGCACCACCGCGTCGGCGGTCAGTTGCGTGCAGTAGGCGTCCGCCGGCGTGGTGCCGTAGGACAGGTGGACCGAGCGGTGCAGGACGCCCGGTGCGGCGAACGCCGACCGGGCCGCGGCCGCGGCCCCGTCCCACGCGCCGACCGGGTCCTCGCCGAGCTGGTCCCCGTCGAAGTCCCCGTCCACCTCGGCGATGGTCGCCCCGTCCCGCACCAGGCGCGGCACCCACAGCTGCTCCGCCGTGAGGTGGTTGACCAGGTCGAACACCGACCACTGCGTGCACGGGGTGGGTGCCTCCCACTGGTCGTCCCGGACGGCGTGGACGCGGGCGCCGAACAGCGTCAACGCCTCGGTGTGGGTGCGCAGGATGTCGTTGTCGGCCATGGTCTTGAGGATAGGAGCGGCCGCCGGTGACGGCGCCCGGTGCGGGGCGATCGGAGCACCGCGCCGGGCGCGCGCGGATGGCGCGGCGCGCTCTGGTGGGCACCCGGCGGGGCGCTGTTCAATGGGCCGGACCGGTGTGCGCCGGTCCTGGCCGCTCCCTCCTGGAGGCACCATGGAAACCGTCGCACCGTCCGCCGCCCGTGCCCCCGCCATCCGCTGCGCGGGCCACGAACGCGGCTACCCGGAGTTCTTCGACCGCGCCGCACGGATCGCAACGGGCCTGGCGGAGCTGGGGGTCGAGCCCGGCGACCGGGTCGCCGTGGTGCTCCGCAACGAGCCCGCCCACCTGGAGATCACCACCGCGGCCGCCCAGCTCGGTGCCGCCGCCGTCCCCGTCAACTGGCACTTCCGCACCGACGACCTGCGGTACGTACTGGCCGACAGCGGCAGCGCAGTGGTCTTCGTCCACACCGACCTGCTCGACGCGGTGAGCGCGGTCCTGCCCGAGGGCGTGCAGGTCGTCGAGGTCGCGGTGCCGCCCGGCGTGGCGGCCGCCTGCGGGACCACCGCCCCGCCCGTCACCGGCCGGTACCCCGTCCTCGACGACTGGCTGGCCGGGCGGCCGCCGCTGGCCCGGCAGGTCGCGGCCCGACCGCCCACGGTCCTCTACAGCTCCGGAACGACCGGTCGCCCCAAGGGCGTTCTGCGGGAACCGGTCGGCCCGGAGCGGCTCGCCGAAGCGGTGGCGAGCTTCCTGGAGTACTTCGCGGTCGCCCCCGGCGGCCGGACCCTGATCCCGGCCCCGCTCTACCACGCCTCGCCCAGCCAGCACGCCGTCCTGGCGCTCGCCGCCGGCCTGGACGTCACGCTGATGCCGCGGTTCGACGCGGAGGAGTTCCTGCGGCTGGTGGAGCGGCACCGCATCGAGCAGGCGCAGGTGGTGCCCACCATGTTCGTCCGGCTGCTGCGGCTGCCCAAGGAGGTCCGGGAGCGCTACGACCTGTCCTCCCTCACCTCGGTGGTGCACGCCGCCGCGCCCTGCCCGCCGCACATCAAACACGCCATGATCGACTGGCTGGGACCGGTGCTGCGCGAGTACTACGGCGGCAGCGAGACCGGCGCGGTGACCTGGTGCGACAGCGCGGAATGGCTCGCCCACCCCGGGACCGTCGGCCGGGCCCAGGGCACCTGCGACGTCCTCGTCCTCGGACCCGACGGAGCGCCGCTGCCGCCCGGCGCCACCGGCGAGATCTACGTCCGGCCCGCCGAGAACTGGCCCCGCTTCAGCTACCTCGGCGACCCGGACCGGCGCGCCGCCATGGAGGCGCCCGGCCGGCCCGGACACGTCACCCTCGGCGACGTCGGCCACCTCGACGAGGACGGCTTCCTCTACCTCAGCGACCGCCGCAACGACCTGGTCATCTCCGGCGGCGTCAACATCTACCCGGCGGAGATCGAGGGGTGCCTGCTCGCCCTCGACGGGGTGCGGGACGCGGCGGTGTTCGGCATCCCCGACGAGGAGTTCGGCGAGGCGCTCGCCGCGCACCTGGAGACGGAGGCCGGGGTGCGGCTCAGTGCCGCCGAGGTCCGGGCCCACGTCGCCGAGCGGCTCGCCGCGTACAAGGTGCCCCGGGCCGTGGTGTTCGAGGAGCTGCTGCCGCGTGACGAGTCCGGCAAGCTCTTCAAGCGGCAGCTGCGGGACCCCTACTGGGAGGGGCACGGCCGCCGGATATGACCCGGCGGCCGTCGCCCCGTTCTCAGCCGGCCAGCGCGTCGAGCACCGGGATCAACTGCTCCTCCTCGTAGGTGAGATGGGCCTCCAGCTGGTCGGTGAGCCGCTCGACCTCGGCGCCGATGCCGCCCGGGGCGGCGGACGGTTCGGCCAGCGCCCGCTGCAGTGCGTCCAGGATCGCCGCGAGGGCCCGGTGCTCCTCGTCCAGCCGGTCCAGCACCGGGGCGAGGTCCGGCCGGTGGCGGCGGAGCGCGGGGAACATCCCGCGGTCCTCGCCGGTGTGGTGGTTGTGCAACCCCTGGCACAGGGTCAGGCAGTTGATCCGCAGTTGGGCGCCGAGCACGCTGCCCGAGGCGGCGAACTCCTTGCGCAGGGTGGCGATCTCGCGGCGGAAGGCGTCGTGGACGAGGGCGACCGTCTGCCCCGGCGTCGCGCCGGCGAAGCGCGGCGGACCGGCCTCGACCGACGTCAGGGCCACCACCGGGATGGTGCGTCGGGTCTTCGCCTGGTAGTCGGCCCAGCCCGGGTTGGCCTCGACGGCGCGGGCGAAGACCCGGTCGCGTTCCTCACCGGCCAGCACCTCGGCCGCCGCCTCGTAGGTGAAGACCCCGGTCTCGACGGTGACGCGGGGGTGGGTGCGGAGGTTGTGGAACCAGTCCGGGTGGTGCGGTGCGCCGCCGGCCGAGGCGATCACCAGGATCCGTTCGCCGTCGGGGAGGTAGCCGACCGGGGTGGTGTGCCGGGTGCCGCTGCGGGCGCCGGTGGTGGTCAGCAGGACCAGCCGGCCGCCCTCGAAGGGGCCGCCGACCCGGCCGGCGTTGGCCCGGAACTCGTCGATGACGTGCTGGTTGAAGTCATGGGGCATGAAGGGTGCGTCTCCAGGAATGAGGTGCCCGGCGCGCGGGCGCCAGGGCAGGGGGAAGCGCCCACGCGGCGACGGCGCGGCGCGGCAGGGCGCGGCACGGCGGCAGGCGTGGTGCGGTACACAGAAGAGCGCGCGGAACGTTCTCGCGCGGTGGAGGAAGTGGCGCGCAGCGCGCGCGGGGGAGAGGCAATCTGGGGCGGGCGGGTCTCGGACCCGCCGCACGGTCACTGAGTGACCGGGTGCCTCACTCGCTCGTGGCCCATGGCCGACCCGGTAGTCACGTCGTCAACCGTACGGGCACGCACGTGCGAAGGCAATTCCTCCGCCGCCCGCACCGCGCGGCCCCGCCGTCCTCCGCCCCTTCCGCCGGCGGGAGTTGGCTGCCACGATGTCCTCGCTCGACTGTGCGAAGGAACCCTTGCTCGTGCCCCTGCACGTCCGTGCTTCCGTCCCGGAGGGGTGTTCATGGAACGCCGGCACGTCCGCACCGTCGCCGTCCTGCGCCGGGTCGCCGACCACTGGATCGGCGCGCACCGCGACCCCGGTGACAACCAGTGGGCCCGCGCCACCTTCTTCTGCGGGCTGACGGCCCTGCACCGCCTCACCCGCGAACCCCGCTACCTCGCCTACGCCCGCGCCTGGGCGGAGCACCACCACTACGGTCTGCACGGTGGCCCCACCACCCGGCACGCCGACGACCAGTGCGCGGGCCAGGTCTACCTCGACCTGTACGCGCTGGACCCGGCGCCCGACCCGGCGAAGTCCGCCGCCATCGAGGAATCCGTGCGGCGGATGGTCGACACCGCCGGGCAGCGGCACGACGACTGGTGGTGGGACGACGCGCTGCACATGGCGATGCCGGCGTTCGCCCGGCTCGGCGCACTGCGCGCCGACCGCTCGTACTGGGACGCGATGCACGCCTTCTACACCCACACCCGGGACGCCGAGGGCGGGCCGGGCCTGCGCGACCCCGCCAGCGGGCTGTGGTACCGCGACCAGCGCTTCCTGCCCGGCGGGATCACCGGGCCGGACGGCGGACCGGTGTGGTGGTCGCGCGGCAACGGCTGGGTCGCGGCCGCGCACGCCAAGGTGCTGGCGGTGCTGCCGGACGCCTTCGGGCCGACCGCCGGCTACCGCCGCACCCTCGCCGCGCAGTTGACGGCCCTGCGCGCGGCGCAGCGACCGGACGGCTTCTGGAACGTCGACCTCGCCGACCCCGGGCACCCGCCGGGCCCGGAGACCAGCGGCACCGCGCTGTTCACCTACGCCCTCGCCGCCGCGGTCCGCGCCGGAGTCGTCGCGCGCGCGGAGCACCTGCCGGTGGCCGCCCGCGCCTGGGCGGCGATGGTGGACACCGCCGTCCACCCCGACGGCTTCCTGGGCTACGTCCAGGGCGTCGGGGACCGGCCGGAGTCGGGCCAGCCGGTCACCCGCGACTCCACCGCCGACTTCGGGGTGGGGGCGTTCCTCCTGGCCGGCACCGAACTGGCCGCACTGGGCGGTTGACCGGCGCCGGCCGGTCCGTCCGGCCGCCCGGTGCACCGCGCCCGCGGCGGCGCGGCTCGGACGCCGGGGTCGTCAGGCGACCGGGCCGTTGGGGACGATCTGGAGCTTGCGGCCGGTGCCCTGCCGGAAGGTCTCCAGCGCGGTGGCGTACCCGTCCAGCCCGAACCGGTGCGTGATCATGGTCTCGGCGTCGATGACGCCCTTGCCCAGCAGCTCCACCGCGCGGCCGTAGCTGTGCAGGATCGCCATGCTGCCGACGATCCGGATCTCGTCGTTGTAGATCCGGAACGGCGAGAACCGCGCGGTCTCCTGGTCGGGTGCGCAGCCGAACTGCTGGAAGGTGCCGCCCCGGGCCGGCCGGGTCAGGCCGTCCTCGATGGCGCGGATGTTGCCGGTGCAGTCGGTGACCACCTCCCAGCCGCGCGGGTGCGCGTCGGCCAGTGCGTCGGCGTGGGTGGCGACGGCGTCCGCGCCGAGCTTGCGGGCCACCGCGAGCCGGTCCTCGTTGACGTCGACGACCGAGACCGAGGCGGCGCCGGAGCGTTGGGCGACCTGGAGGTAGAGCAGGCCCATGGTGCCGGCGCCGTAGATGAGGAAGTTGTCGCCGAGCTTGGGCGCCACGAGGTCGAAGCCGCGCACGATCGTCGACAGCGGCTCGATCAGCGGCGCGTGCGCCAACGACACGCCCTCCGGCAGGCGGTAGCAGTTGCGGACCGGCACCGCGACGTACTCCGCGCAGGCGCCGTCCTGGGTGATGCCGATGGTGCCCCAGCGTTCGCAGAGGTTGCCGCGGCCGATGGCGCAGAAGTGACAGGCGCCGCAGTAGATCGCCGGGTCGGCCGCGACGGCGTCGCCCTCGGCGAACTCCGTGACGTCCGCGCCGACCGCGACCACCTCACCGGCGAACTCGTGCCCGGGTATCACCGGATAGCGGGTCGGCCCGAACTCGCCGGCCAGCATGTGCACGTCGGTCCCGCACAGGCCCGCCGCCGCGACCTTGACGACGACCTCGCCGGGGCCGGGCGTGGGGTCCGGGACGGTGGTGACGTCGAGCCGGTGCGGTTCCTCTAGGACTACTGCGCGCATGGCCGTGACCGCCTTTCGGGAGGGAGGGGGTGTGGGGGAGCGGGGGAGTGCGGGCGTCGGACTCAGGCCGCGCGCAGGTTACGCGATTCGACCTGCTTGATCTTCTCCACCTTGGGGGCCGAGCGGCCACCGGCGAAGTCGGAGTCCAGCCAGTGCCGCAGGCAGACCAGCGCCGCCTCCACACCCATGGTGCGACTGCCGAAGCAGGCGATCTGGGCGTCGTTGGACTTGCGGGCCCGTTCGGCGCTGTAGCTGTCGGGGATCTGCGCGGCGCGGATCCCCGGGACCTTGTTGGCGGCGATCGCCATGCCGATGCCGGTGCCGCAGATCAGCACCGCGCGCTCGTGCTCGCCGCTGGCCACGCTCCGCGCGACGCGCTCGGCGACGTCGGGGTAGTCCTCGGTGGCGTCGGCGCTCAGGTCGGTGACCGAGTGGCCGTGCTCGGCGAGGTACGCGGCCATGGCGTCCTTCATGGCGGTGCCGGCGTCGTCGGCACCGATCGCGATCGGGAACGTACGGGACATGTCGGGCTCCAATTCCGGCTCCACTGTGGGCTCCTGAGGCGGGGTGGGACGCGGGTCAGCTGCGGGCGATCTCGTCGAGGACCGTCCGCAGTCCCGCGGTGTCGTGGGCGAGCCGGCCCAGGAACAGCCCGTCGACGGCACCGGCCAGCTCGGTGTAGGTGCCGGGGCCCGCGGTCCCGCCGTAGATCAGCCGACCGCGCACGTCGTGTGCGCGCAGCGCGTCGCGGAGTGCCGTGGCGACCGCGCGGACGTGCCCGGCGGGCGCCGGTGCGTCGGCCCCGATCGCCCAGACCGGTTCGTAGGCGACGATCACTTCGCTGCCCGGGGCGGCGCCGGTCAACGCGGCCCGGACCTGGGTCAGCGCCTCCTCGGCGGCCGTCGCCGGGTCCGCGGCGTGCCGCTCGCCCGCGCAGATCACCGGGATCAGGCCGGCCGTGGTGGCGGCCCGGGTCTTGGCGGCCACGACCTGGTCGGTCTCCCCGAAGTGGCGGCGGCGCTCGGCGTGGCCGACCTCGACGTAGCGGGCGCCGGTCTCGGCCAGCATCCCGGCCGAGACCTCGCCGGTCCACGCGCCCCGCTCGGCCCAGTGCACGTCCTGGGCGCCGTAGCCGACGCCGGTGCCGGCCAGGAGTTCCCGGGCGTCCGCCAGCGCCGGGAAGGAGGGCAGTACGAAGAGGTCGACGGGGCGCGGCAGGCCGGCCAGCACCTCGCCGAGGGCGGCGACCTCGGCGAGCCAGGCCCGGGTCTGCGCCAGGCCGAAGTACAGCTTCAGCGAGACGCCGACCAGCGGGCGGGGTGCCGTGGGGACCGCGGTGCCCGTCGAGTTCTCAGGAATCACGTCGCTCATGATGCATCCAACAGAATCACATGTGAAGTTCTCAATTCAAGACGTGAACTTCACGAGATGTCTGTGATTTTTGCGCGCTGCCGGGGAGCACGCGCCGACCTCCGCCCGGCACCGATCAGGACCGGTCACCCCCTGATCGCCGCCGCCCGCCCCCGCTAAAGTCGCCTCACCACGACGGACCAGGCCAGAGGGGCAGGGAAGCCGCCGCCACGGGTTCCGGGGGCGCCGCCCCGGGGGGAGGACGAACCGCGAGATGAGCCGCCGTTCCCAGGGATTACTCGGCATGTGGGCCGAGGCGCAGCGCCAGCAGCAGCGCCGCGCGGAGGTCGCCCACCGCGCGCAAGTGCAGCAGCAGCGGGAACAGGAGCGGCAGGCCCGCGCCGCCGAACGCGCCATGGCCCGGATGCACCGTGAGCGGCAGACCGCCTACCGTCGGCAGCGCGAGGCCGACGCCCGCCGCCGCACCGAGGAGCTCGACGCCCGGGTCGCCGCCCTCGGCGACCTGCTCGCCACCGGCTGCCGGGCACCGGCCTTCACCGCCGCCGCCCTGCTCCGCCCCGAACGCGTAGAACCCTTCGCCCCCGGCGCGTTGGCCACCCCGGTGGTCATGCCCGACCCGGCCCGCTACCAGGTGCCCACCGGCAGCCTGCGGTCCGGCGCCCGCCGCGACCGTGACCAGCAGGAGGCCCGCGCCCGCTACGAACAGGACTGGTACGCGGCCCAGTCCGCCGAGTCCCGGCGCCAGGCCCAACTGGCCGCCTACCAGCAGCAGTACGACCAGTGGGCGGCCGGCGCCCTGGACGGGATCCGCCGGCACAACGCCGGCGTCCAGGAACTCGTCGCCGGCCTGCGCGCCGGCGACGCGGACGCCGTCGTCGAGTACTTCTCCGCCGCCCTGTACTCCGGCACCTCCTGGCCCGAAGGCTTCCCCCGCCAACTCAGCGCCGGCTACGACACCGCCGCCCGCCAGCTCGTCCTGGACTGGGAGCTGCCCGGCTACGACGTGGTCCCCGCCGTCAAGGCCGTCCGCTACCTGCCGACCGCCGACGAGGAGCGGGAGACCGCCCGCCCGACGGCCCAGTGCCGGGCGCTCTACCGCGACGTGCTGGCCCAGAGCGTGCTGCTGGTCCTGCGCGACCTGTTCGCCGCCGACACCTACGGCGCCCTCGACTCGGTGGTGCTCAACGGCTTCGTCGACGACGTGGACCCGGTCACCGGGCGCCCCGCCACGCTCTTCCTCGCCACCGTCCTGGCACCGCGCGACGCCGTCGAGTCCTACCACCTGGCCCAGGTCAGTGCCCTGGACTGCCTCACCGACGGGCTCCGCGGCCAGCTCTCCGCCCGCCCCGACCAGCGCACCCCGATCCGTCCCGGGCGGCGGCCGGACGACATCGCCGGCGGCGCGGTGGTCTCGCACGGCACCGACGGCGATCCGGACCTGCACGCGATGGACCCGCTCGCCTTCGAGCAGCTGATCGCCGAGCTGTTCCGCGCGATGGGGATGCGGGCCGTCACCACCGAGCGGTCCGGCGACGGCGGCATCGACGTGGACGCCCTGGACCCGGACCCGATCCGCGGCGGCAAGATCGTCGTGCAGGTCAAGCGCTACCGCAACACCGTCCCGCCGACCGCGGTCCGCGACCTGTACGGCACCGTCCAGTCCGCAGGCGCCAACAAGGGCGTGCTGGTGACGACGTCGCAGTTCGGCCCCGGCGCCCACCGCTTCGCCCAGGGCAAGCCGCTCACCCTCATCGCCGGGCCGGAACTCGTCGACCTGCTCGGCCGGTACGGGCTGCGTGGCCGCCTCGGTCCCGGCGACGGCCGCCCCGCCGCCCCGGAGCCCGCCGCGCCGGCGCCGGAGGACACCACCCTCGCCGTGAACTGGTCCGGCGAGGCCGCCCTCGACGTCTGCGCCCTGGTCTGCAAGGGCACCGCCGTGCTCGACGACGACCACTTCGTCTTCTTCAACAACCCCGCCACGCCCGACGGTTCGGTGCGGATGCTGGCCGGCGTGACGGAGGACCGGGCGGCGCTGCGGGTGCGCTTCGCGGACCTGCCGCCGCACGCGGACCGGCTGGTCCTGGTCGCCGCGGTGGACCCGGAGACCGACCCGGACGCCGATCTCGGCGGCTTCACCGACGCCCGGATCCGCCTGGTGGACGCCGCCGGGACCGAACGGGACCGGCTGCCGGTCTCCGACGGGCGGCCCGGCGAGCGGGCGCTGGTGCTCGGCTCGTTCCGCCGGCGCACCGGCGACGACTGGGACTTCGTCCTGGGGGGCAGGGGCTACCCCGGCGGGCTGGCCGAGCTGATCGGCGACTTCGGGATCGAGGCGGCCTGAGGACGGTCGCCGGGCCCCGGGCCGACCGGGGTCCCGCCGCCCGGCCGTCGCCCCCTCAGCCCTGCCACAGCCGGGTCAGGACCTCGTTGACCACGTCCGGCCGTTCCTGGTGCGGCAGGTGGTCGGTGCCCGGCACCCGCACGTGGCGGGCCCCGATCATCTCGGCGAGGTACTCCCCGCAGGCGGCCAGCGCGTCCCCCACGAACTCCCGGTAGGCGGCGTGCGCGGTCTCCCACGTCCCGTTGACGACCGTCTTCGGCATCCGGGCCCGGGCCAGCGGCGCCAGCGGGATCTGCGCGTCCCAGACGGGCCGCTCGCGCATCGCCGTGCGGACCGCCCGCAGGACGCGGGGCGTGAACTCCGGCAGCCGCATCCCGTACGCCTCGGTGGACTGCCGCAGGTACTCCTGCGGGCTCACCTCCCCGGCCCCCTCGGCGCTCGCGTACGCCGCCCGGATCCGCTCCACCGCCGCCCGCACGACGGGGTGCGCGGCGGCGGTGCGCAGCGGCGACGGCTCGATCAGGGTGAGCGACTGGACGGCCTCCGGACGGGCCGCGGCGGCCAGCATCGCGACCGCCGCGCCGTACGAGTGCCCCACCAGATGGGCCCCGTCGCCGAGCAGCCGGCCGACGTCCTCGGCGTCCACCGCGTAGTCGCTGCGCTCGACGTCGGGGCTGTCGCCGAAGCCGCGCCGGTCCACCAGCTCCAGCCGGAACGCCCCGGCCAGTGGCCGCTGCGCCGCGAAGCAGTCGGTTCCCCAGCTCATCGTGCCGTGCACCAGCAGCGCCCGCGGGGCGCCGGGCAGCGCCTCGTCCCACACCGTCACGTGAAGTGGTTCCTCATTCATACCGGGCCACCCTAGGGGCGGCCGGGGCGGTTCGGCCCGACAACAGGCCGGAGGTGGTGAGGTGTTGCGGGCGACAGTCGGACAACGGGGCGACGGTGGAGTGGAGTTGCGGGGACGGGGCCGGCCGGTATGCGTCCGTCCCTGGGGCGGGGCGGGGCCCGGTGGTCGACGGGCCTCGGTCCCCTGGTGTTGCGGGGCGGGCGCCGGGCGCCGGCTCCTTCGCTCCGGGGCCGCCGTGCGTGCGACCCGTGCCGGCCTCTCGTTCCCGCCGCACGTACCGGGGCCGTCCGAGGGACAGCGCCGGACACCACGCCCTACGGTCATATTCCGGCGGGAAGTGACTGATATCTGTCGGACATGAGCGCGTTCACCCGGTATGCGACGGCGGTGCTGCTCGTCGGGCTGGCCGTCGGCTGCGGCGCCCGGCCGGACGACCCGCCGCGCGCCCCCCGATCCACCCCGCCGCCCGCCGAGCGCCGCCCGGCCCCGCCCGCCACGGCCTCCGCCCCGCACCACCGCGCCCGCCCCGCGGACGCCGCCCCGGCCCGCCCGTTCACCCTGGTCGCCACCGGTGACGTCATCCCCGCCCACCCCGACGTGCTCGACACGGCGCGGGACGACGCACCGGTGGACGGCGGCTACGACTTCCGGCCGATGCTCCGCGGCGTCGCCCCCGTCGTCGCCGGCGCCGACCTGGCGCTGTGCGACCTCGAAGCGCCGATCGGCCCGTTGGACGGCCCGTTCACCGGCTACCCCGAACTCCAGGCCCCGCCGCAGATCGCCACCGCCCTCAAGGCCACCGGCTTCGACTCCTGCGCCACCGCCTCCCACCACGCCCTCGACCAGGGCGAGGAGGGCGTACGCCGGACCCTGGAGGCGCTGGACACGGTCGGCCTGCGGCACGCCGGCACCGCCCGGAACCCCGCCGAGGCCGCCCGCCCCACCCTGTTGCGGGCCCCCGGCGGCGCCCTGGTGGCCCACCTGGCCTACACCGACGACGCCGAGGACAGCCGGCCCCCCGAGGACGCGCCCTGGATGCTGAACCCGCTCGACCCGGAGCGGATCGTCGCCGACGCCCGGGCCGCCCGCCGGGCCGGCGCCGACGTGGTGGTCGTCAGCCCCTACTGGGGCACCGAGTACCGCACCGCCCCCGACGCCCGCCAGCTCCACCTGGCCCGCCTCCTGGCCGCCGCCCGCACCGACGGCCGCCCCGACATCGACCTGATCGTCGGCAGCCGCGCCCACGCCCCGCAGCCGTTCGAGAAGGTCGGCGGGACCTGGGTCGCCTACGGGCTCGGCGACCAGCTCGCCGGTGTGATGTCGCAGGCCCGCGGCGACTGGGGCACCGCCGCCCGCTTCCGGTTCGCCCCGCCGGCCGGACCCGGTGGGCGCTGGCGGGTCACCCGGGCCGAGTACGTCCCGCTGCTGACCGACATCGGTCCACCGGTGCGGGCCCTCGACCTCACCCGCACCCGCGGCCACGACGCCGTCCGCAAGGAGATCGACCGGGCCGTGCTGAGCCGGGGCGCCGCGGACGACGGGCTGGTGCGCCGCCGCTGACCGGCGGTCCGCGGCACGGGCACCGACCGGCCGACGGACCGGACCGTGCTCCTCCGGTACGGTCCGCCCGCGCGGTGTGAAACCCTGGTGAAAGAGTGCCGACCCCGCCGACGACCGGATCGGCCAGGCCAGGAAAGGACCGGAGGGCAGTGAGCGAGAGTGCGGCCGTCCGGCCCCGCAACCCGCGGGGGCAGGGCGAGCGCCTGCGGGAGGAACTGCTGCGGGCGACCGAGCGCCTCCTGGAGGAGGTCGGCAGCGAGGACGCGCTGTCGCTGCGCGCGGTGGCCCGGGAAGCCGGCGTCGCCGCGCCGAGCATCTACCGGCACTTCGCCGACAAGACCGAACTGGTCTGGGCGACCCTGGAAGTCAGCTACGAGCGGCTGGCGCACGCGATGACCGACGCCGCGCAGGCCGAAGACGACGACCCGGTGGCCCGGCTGCGCGCCCAGCTGCGCGCCTACTGCCGCTACGCCATCGAGCACCCCGCGAACTACCGCCTGCTCTACGAGACCCGGCAGACCCCGGTCGGCCCCGAGCGGCTCGCCGGCCACCCGGCCGGGCTGCTGGTCCGCAGCTGGCACCACGCGCTGACCGCCTGCGAGGAGGCCGGCTGGCGGGTGCGCGGTTCGCGGGCCGAGGCGCCGTACCTGCTGTGGTCGGCGGTGCACGGCCGGGTGATGATCTGGCAGGTCATGCCGAGCCGCAAGGACACCAGCCGACTGGACGGGTTCGTGGAGGAACTCCTCCAACTGCTGCTGGAGCGCTGACCCCCTCCCCGGACCGTTCTGCCCCCTCTTCCCGAGGCCCCGTGAGGCCCCGGCCGCCCGTCGGCCGGGGCCTCACGCGTACCCGCCGCCGGCCGTCGAGGGGCGTCGAGGAGTGTTCCGTTCGTCACGTTCCACGGAAACCCCCGAGGCGTTTACCCGATCATTACGGATGTAAGTTTACGGTTGTTAGGCGATGGATCGACTCATGGCGCACACCCGACCGGTGTGCGCACGAGGAGCGAGATGACCGAGATGATCGACATGACAGTTCCCGCCGCCCCGGCACCGCTGCCCGTGGAACCCCCGAGCGGCTGCCCCTTCGACCCCCCGGCCGAGTTCGGCGCCCTGCGCACCGAGGAGCCGATCTCCAAGATCTCGCTCCCCGACGGCAGTTGGGCCTGGCTGGCCACCCGCTACGCCGACATCCGCGCGATCCTCGGCGACACCCGCTTCAGCTCCGACACCACCCTGCACGGCTACCCGCTCAGCGGCATGACCGGCGGCGGCAACCAACAGAACCGCGGCTTCATCCGCATGGACCCGCCCGAGCACACCCGGCTCCGCCGGATGGTCACCCGCGAGTTCATGGTCAAGCGCGTCGAGGCGCTGCGCCCCGAGATCCAGCGCCTCACCGACGAGCTGTGCGACGCCATGGAGCGCCGCGCCGGCGAGCCGGTGGACCTCGTCGAGGCGCTCGCCCTGCCGGTCCCCTCGCTCGTCATCAGCCTGCTGCTCGGCGTCCCCTACGACGACCACGACGTCTTCCAGCGGCTCACCGGCAAGCTGCTCTCCCGCACCATCGCGGAGCCGGAGCGCGAGGCCGCGCGGCGCGAACTGCGCGACTACCTCGACGCGTTGGTCACCGCCAAGGAGAAGGCGCCGGGCGACGACATCCTCGGCCGACTGATCGTCGAGCAGCAGCGCACCGGCGAGATCAGCCACGACGACGTCGCGGCCTTCGCCGCCCTGCTGCTGATCGCCGGGCACGAGACCACCGCCAACATGATCGGCCTCAGCGCCCTCACCCTGATGCGGGACCCCGACTCCGCCGAGCGGCTCCGCCAGGACCCGACGCTGATCCGCGGCGCCGTCGAAGAACTGCTCCGCTTCCACAGCATCATCCGCAACGGCCCGCGCCGCGTCGCCACCACCGACCTGGAGATCGACGGACAGCTCATCCGCGCCGGCGAGGGCGTCGTCGTGGCCGTCCCGTCCGCCAACCGCGACGCGACCGTCTTCGCCGACCCCGACCGCCTCGACGTCGCCCGGGCCAACGCCCAGCACCACGTCGCCTTCGGTTACGGCATCCACCAGTGCCTCGGCCAGGCCCTGGCCCGGGTCGAACTCCAGGTCGTGATAGGCACCCTGCTCCGCCGCTTCCCCACGATGCGGCCCGCCGTGCCGGTCGAGGAGATCCCGTTCCGCACGGACATGGCCATCTACGGCTGCCACGCCCTGCCCGTCACCTGGTGACCGGCCGCACCGGCCGACCCACCGTCCCCACCGACCCCCACGGAGCCACCGCCATGAAGATCACCCTTGACGCCGACAAGTGCTGCGCCGCCGGCCAGTGCGTGCTGATCGCCCCCGACGTCTTCGACCAGCGCGACGAGGACGGCGTGGTCGTCCTGCTCGACGCCGCACCGCCCGCCGAGCAGCACGCCGCGGTCCGCGAAGCCGCCGCCATCTGCCCCGCCGCCGTGATCGAGGTGCAGGAATGACGACCCGCCCGATCGCCGTCGTCGGCGCCTCCGCGGCCGGGATCACCGCCGTCGAGGCCCTGCGCCGGGCCGGCTGGACGGGCCCGCTGACCCTGATCGGCGACGAACCCCACCTCCCGTACGACCGCCCGCCGCTCTCCAAGCAACTGCTGCACGGCGCCTGGGAGCCCGCGCGGCTGCTGCTGCGCACCGCGGAGCAGCTCGCCCCGCTCGACCTCGACCTGCGGCTCGGCACCCGGGCCACCGGCCTCGACGTCGCCACCCGCACCCTCACCCTCGACGACGGCCAGCGGCTGGCCTGCGCCGGCGTGATCATCGCCACCGGCGTGGCGGCCCGCACGCTGCCCGCCGCCGACGGCCTCACCGGCGTCTTCACCCTGCGCACCCTGGACGACGCGCTGGCACTGCGCGACCGGCTCTCGGGCCCCGCCCGCCGGCTGGTCGTCGTCGGCAACGGCGTCCTGGGCTGCGAGGCCGCCGCGGTGGCCCGGGAGCTGGGACACGAGGTCACCCTGGTCGGCCGGGAACCGGTGCCGATGGCCGCCGCCGTCGGCCCGGGCATCGGGGAACTCCTCGCCGACGAGCACCGGGCCCGTGGCGTCCGGTTGGTGACCGGCGACGTGGCCGCTTTCGAGACCGCCTCCGAGACCGCCGACGCCACCGCGGACCGCCCGGCGCAGGTCGACGGCGTCCGCCTGGCCGACGGCAGCCTCCTGGCCGCCGACCTGGTGCTGCTCGCCATCGGATCCGAGCCCGCCGTCGGCTGGCTGGCCGACCCGGCACTGGACACCGCCGACGGCCTGGGCTGCGACGCGTACTGCGCCGCCGCCCCCGGGATCTACGCCGCGGGCGACGTGGCCCGCTGGGAGCACCCGGTGCACGGCCGCCCGCTCCGCTTCGAGCACCGGATGAACGCCACCGAGCAGGCCATGGCGGCCGCCCGCAACCTCGTCGCCGAACTCACCGCCGAAGCCGCCGCCCACGGCACCGCGGAAGCCGGCGCGGACGGTGCGCGGCCGCCGGAGCGCCAACCGTTCGCCCCCGTGCCGTACTTCTGGTCCGACCAGTACGGCCTCAAGCTCCAGGCGTACGGCCTGACCACCGGCGCCGACCAGGTCCAGACCACCGTCCTGGACCGGGACGCCCGCCGCGCCGTCGCACTGTTCGGCCGCGCCGGCCGGGCCGTCGGCGTCCTGGCCTGCGCCCTGCCGCCACGTCAACTGCGGGCACTGCGCGCACTGGTCGCCACCCCCCTCCCCTGGGAGGAGGCACGCGACCGGGTCCGGGAGGCCACCACCGCCGGCTGACGCCTGCGCCCACCGCGCACGGATGCCGTGCGCACCGCGGACGGTGTCCGATCATGGAGGGATGACCGACTCGTACGTCCGGGTGCGCGGCGCCCGTGAGCACAACCTCCGCGGCATCGACGTGGACATCCCGAGGGACGCGCTGGTCGCGTTCACCGGGGTGTCCGGATCGGGCAAGTCCTCGCTCGCCTTCGGCACCCTCTACGCCGAGGCGCAGCGCCGCTACTTCGAGTCGGTCGCCCCGTACGCCCGGCGACTGATCCACCAGGTCGGCGCGCCCAAGGTCGAGGAGATCAGCGGGCTGCCGCCGGCCGTCGCGCTGGAGCAACGGCGCTCCGCCCCCACCTCCCGCTCCTCCGTCGGCACCGTCACCACCCTCTCCAACACCCTGCGGATGCTGTTCTCCCGCGCCGGCGCCTACCCGCCCGGCAGCACCGGGCGGCTCGACTCCGACGCCTTCTCACCCAACACCGCAGCCGGCGCCTGCCCGAAGTGCCACGGACTGGGCACTGTCCACCGCGTCACCGAGGACTCCCTCGTCCCCGACCCGTCGCGCTCGATCCGCGACGGCGCCGTCGCCGCCTGGCCCGGCGCCTGGCAGGGCAAGAACCTCCGCGACGTCCTCGCCACCCTCGGCCACGACGTCGACCGCCCCTGGCGCGACCTGCCGGCGGCCGACCGGCACTGGATACTGTTCACCGACGAACAGCCCGTCGTCACCGTCCACCCGGTCCGCGAGGCCGGCCGCATCCAGCGCCCCTACCAGGGCCAGTACATGAGCGCCCGGCGCTACGTCCTGCACACCTTCGCCGACTCCAAGAGCGAGACGCTGCGCAAGCGCGTCCGCCAGTTCATGACCGCCGAGCCCTGCCCCGCGTGCGACGGCCGGCGCCTGCGCCCGGAGGCGCTGGCGGTCACCTTCGAAGGCCGCGACATCGCCGCCTTCGCCGGCCTCCCGCTGGCCGCCCTCGCCGACGTCCTGCGCCCGACCGCCGCCCGCCCCGGCGACGACCCCGCCCCGACCCTCGCCCGCGACCTGGTCGCCCGCATCGAGGTCCTCACCGAACTCGGCCTGGGCTACCTCAGCATGGACCGGCCCGCCCCCACCCTCTCCGCCGGTGAACTCCAACGCCTGCGCCTGGCCACCCAACTGCGCTCCGGCCTCTTCGGCGTGGTCTACGTCCTCGACGAACCGTCCGCCGGACTGCACCCCGCCGACACCGAAGCCCTGCTCACCGTCCTCGGCCGCCTCAAGGAAGCCGGCAACACCCTCTTCGTCGTCGAACACGACATGGACGTGGTCCGGCGCGCCGACTGGCTCGTGGACATCGGCCCGCGCGCCGGGGAGCACGGCGGCCGGGTGCTGCACAGCGGCCCGGTCGCCGCCCTCGCGGACGCCGAGCACTCCGCCACCCGCCGCTTCCTCTTCGTCACCGAACCGCCGCCCGCCCGCACCCCGCGCACCCCCACCGGCACCCTGACCCTGCACGGCGTCACCCTGCACAACCTCCGCGACCTGGACGCGGCCTTCCCGCTCGGCGTCTTCACCGCCGTCACCGGCGTCTCCGGCTCCGGCAAGTCCACCCTGGTCACCCGGGTCCTCGCCGAGGCCGTCCAGGACCGCCTGGGCGCCGCGGCCACCCGCCCGGACACCGACGAACCCGGCGACGACCAGGACACCGGGCCGGCGGTGCGCGCCCGGCTCACCGCCACCATCGGCCTGGACGCCGTCGACCGCCTGGTCCGCGTCGACCAGAAGCCCATCGGCCGCACCCCGCGCTCCAACCTCGCCACGTACACCGGCCTGTTCGACGCCGTCCGCAAGGTCTTCGCCGCCACCGACGAGGCCCGCGCCCGCGGCTACACCGCCGGCCGGTTCTCCTTCAACGTCCCGGCCGGCCGCTGCGGGACCTGCCAGGGCGAGGGGTTCACCGCCGTCGAACTCCTCTTCCTGCCCGGCACCTACGCCCCGTGCGCCGACTGCCACGGCGCCCGCTACAACCCCGAGACCCTCCAGATCACCTACCGCGGCCGCACCGTCGCCGACGTCCTGGGCCTGACCGTCGACGACGCCGCGGAGTTCCTCGCCGACGTGCCCGCCGCCGCCCGCAGCCTGCGCACCCTGAAGGACGTCGGCCTCGGATACCTGCGCCTCGGCCAGCCCGCCACCGAACTCTCCGGCGGCGAGGCGCAGCGCATCAAACTCGCCGCCGAACTCCAGCGGGCCCGCCGCGGCCACACCCTCTACCTCCTCGACGAGCCCACCACCGGCCTGCACCCCGCCGACACCGAGGTGCTGCTCCGGCAACTGCACGGCCTGGTCGACGCGGGCCACACCGTGGTGGTCGTCGAACACGACATGGGCGTCGTGGCCGGCGCCGACCACGTCATCGACCTCGGTCCCGGCGGCGGCGCGGAGGGCGGCCGGATCGTCGCCGCCGGCACCCCCGCCGAGGTCGCCGCCGCGCCCGGCAGCCGCACCGCCCGCTACCTCGCCCGCTACGGGGCCCACCAGGAACGTTCTTGACGGTCCGCTGATGTACGCGGGTCAGATCACCCCGCGGTTCCGGCACACGACGGGCCGCGGCACGACGAAGGGGCACCACCCGCGGTAGACATAGAGCAGGCCGGGGCCACGTTCGCGCGGTTCGACGCGGACGGCGACGGCCGGGTCACGCCGGACGAGTTCCAGCACGCGATGGCCGAGATGGGCGACCACCTGGTCACCGGCCCGGTGGCCGAGGCGGTCATCAAGGCCAAGGACACCGACGGCGACGGCCTGATGTCCTTCGACGAGTTCTGGACGTCCGTCCAGGGCTGAGCCGCGGGACCGGGCCGGGGCCCCGCGCAACGGCGCCCGCGCCAGCGCCGCGCCCCCGGCCGCCGTGCGCTCAGCGCCCGCCCCGGTAGTGCTGGTGCGGTGCCGCGGCGAGCGCCCCCGGCGTGCCCACCGGCGGCGGGGCCGCCCGGTCGCCGGTGCCCCACCGCGACGGCTCGGGGCCCACCGCGAAGCGGAGTTCACGGCCGGCGCGCAGTTCGGCGGTGGTCAGGTAGGTGCGGTCCCGGGGCGTGCCGTCGAGCCGTACGGACTGCACGTAGCGGTGGTCGGCCGACGTGCCGGGGGCCGCGACGGTGAAGTGGCCGGCGGGGTAGTAGCGCCGGTCCAGGGCCAGGTCGACCCGGTCGAAGACCGGGGTGCTCAGGCCCCAGGTGTCGGTGCCCGGCTGGACCGGAAAGATGCCGATCGCGGAGAGCACCATCCACGCCGACATCGTGCCCAGGTCGTCGTTGCCGGTCAGGCCCGTGGGGGCGTCGGTGAACAGGGTCAGCGCGGCGTGCACCACGTCCGTGGTCTTCCAGGGCTGGCCGGTGGAGAGGTAGGTGTACGGGGCGATCAGATCGGGTTCGTTCTGCGGGTTGTACTTGTCGGCGTTGTAGTAGTCGTAGGGGCCGTTCACCCACACCTCGCGGGCGGTCCCGGCCGGATCGGCGAGCAACTGCCGGTAGGCGAAGAAGGAGTCCAGCCGGGCCGTGGCCGCCGCCTTGCCGCCGATCAGCGCCGTCATCCCCGGCAGGTCCTGCGGCACCAACCACTGGTACTGCCAGGCCGTGCCCTCGTGGAAGCCCTCGCTCTTGGCCGGGTCGGCGGGGCCGGTGAACGCCCCCTGCCCGTCCCGGGCCCGGAAGAAGCCGGTCGAACGGTCGTACAGGGTGCGGTAGTTGAGCGCCCGGGCGGCGTACCGGTCGGCGTCCGCGTGATGGCCGAGGTCGTGGGCCATCTGCGCGAGCATCGCGTCCGACAGGGCGTACTCCAGGGTCGCCGAGGCGCCGTGGTCGAAGTCGGAGTCACCGGGCTTGGTGTGCGGGCGGCCCTTGAGGTACGGCACGTAACCGTTCTTGAGGTAGGCGGCGTTGGCCTCCCGGCCGACGGCGGGGGAGTCTGCCGGCGGCACCCCGTCGGCGTTCTTCCTCAGCGCCGCGTACGCCTCCTCCTCGTGGCCCTTGAGCAGCCCCTGACGGTGGGCGTTGGTCAGGAACGGGGTCACCGGATCGCCGGTCATGATGTTGGTCTCGACCGTCCCGTAGCCCCACTTCGGCAGCCAGCCGCCCTCCGCGTCGATGCGCAGCACCGACAGGGCCATGTCACGTGCCTCCTGCGGTGCGAGCAGGGACAGCAGCTGGGTCTGGGTGCGGTAGGTATCCCACAGTGACCAGTTCTGGTAGTAGGTGAACCCCCGTTCCCGGTGCGGGCGTTGGTCCCAGCCGGTGTAGCGGCCGTCCACGTCGCTGCCGACGTTCGGGGCGAGGAACGAGCGGTAGAGGGCGGAGTAGAAGGTCCGGCGCAGCGTGCGGTCGCCGCCGCGGACGCGCACCGCGGCGAGCCGCCGCTCCCAGGCCGCGTCCGCCGCCGCCTTCGCCGCGTCGAAGGAACTGCCGCCCTCCGCACGGAGGTTGCGGGCCGCGCCGGCCGCGTCCACGTAGCTCAGCGCGGTCGTCGCCTCGACGACGCGGTCGGTGCGAGTGTCGAACCGGACGTAGGCGCCGTGCCGACCCGGCGCGGTGGAGTCCCGGGAGCCGGGCGTCACGGTGTCGCCGCGCCACGTCCCGTACGCGGTGAACGGCCGGTTGAAGCGGGTGAGGGTGTGGACGGTGTACGGCCGGGTGTCCTGGCAGAAGCCGCGGCCGGTGATCGTGGTGCGCACGGTGCGGGAGTCCACCACCTCGACGTGCGTGGAGACCGTCCGGTGCAGCGACTGACCGGCGTTGAGCAGCACGTTGGCCTTGTCGGTGGCGGGGAAGGTGTAGCGCTGCCTGCCGGTGCGGGCGGTCGCGGTCAACTCGGCGGTGATCCCGCCGTACGAGGTGAGCCGGACGCGGTAGGAGCCCGGCCGGGCCGCCTCGCCGTCGTGGGTGTACCCGGCGGCGTACTTCGCGTAGTCGGTCTCGGTGACGTCGCCGGTGGTCGGCAGCACCGGCAGGTCCCCGCCGAGCCCGCAGCCGACCCCGGAGACGTGCACCGCGCTGAAGCCGCGGACGTGGTCGTCGTCGTAGTCGTAGCCGGTGGTGTGCCCGGTGTCGGGGGAGAGCTGCACCATGCCGAACGGCACCGCGGCCCCGGGGTAGGTGTTGCCGTCGTTCTTGCTGCCGATGAAGGGGTTGACGAGGTCGGTGAGGCGGCCGCCGGACGGCTCGGCGGGGGTGGCGTGCGCGGCCGGGGCGGTGAGCACGCTCCCGAGGAGCACGGCCGCCACCGTGGCGCCCGCGAGGCGTGGCCGGTTGAGTCTGGTCCAGGGCATGGGCAGACCTCCAGGAGGGCCGACAACGTTGTCAAGGCGGACTTATTCTTGGACCCCGGCCACGGCGCGTCAAGGGGACCCGATGCGCCAACCCCGCCCGCCCACGCCTGCGCTGTACAGCCGTCAGCACCGCTTTCGACACCGCTTTCGACCGGCGCGCGACACCGAGCCGGACGCGGACGGCTGCGCGCCCGTCCCGCGCCGCCGCCTGCCGTGGTGGCGGTGGTGGCGGCGGTGGTGGCACCGGATCGTCGGGCGGCGGCCGGGCGGCGGTGCTGGTGCTGCTGGGCACGCCGAAGAGCACCACCCAGTTGGTGGCCCTGACCGGCCAGGGCCTGGGTTCGGTCGGCCGGCACCTGCAAGTGCTGCGCGACGCCGGCCTGATCGCCCGTCGCCGGGCCGGGCGCAGCGTGCTCTACCGCCGGACGGACGCCGGCGAGGCCGTCGTAGGGGCCGTCACCGCGGCTCCGGAGCCGTCCGGCCCGCCGTCGCCAACTCCGACTTGCGGTAGGAGTACGAGAAGTAGATGACCAGGCCGATCACGAACCACACCGCGAACCGCACCCAGGTCTGCCACTCCAGGAAGGTGATCAGCCACAGCGAGAAGCACACCCCGAGCGCCGGCACCACCGGCATGCCCGGCGTGCGGAAGGTGCGCGGCAGGTCGGGGCGCTTGTAGCGGAGCACGATCACCGAGACGCACACCACCACGAAGGCCAGCAGGATGCCGATGTTGGTGAGTTCGGCGGCCTGCCCGATCGGCAGGAAGCCGGCGATGAGCGCGGACGCCGCGCCGACGATCCAGGTGACCCGCACCGGCACGTGGTGGGTGGCGCTGGTCTTGGCGAACCACTTGGGCAGCAGCCCGTCCCGGCTCATGGCGAACCACACCCGGGTCACCCCCAGCATGAAGGTGAACATCACCGTCAGGATGCCGATGATCGCGCCGACCGCGATCACGTCCGCCAGCGCGTTCAGCCCGACCGACTTGAAGGCCGTGGAGAAGCCGCTCTCCGGGTCGATGTGCCGGTAGTTCTGCATGCCCGTCAGCACCAGGCAGGCGAGTACGTACAGCACCATCGAGATGGCCAGCGAGTACATGATCGCCCGGGGCATGTGGCGTTGGGCGTCCTTGGACTCCTCGGCCGCGGTGCTCATCGCGTCGTAGCCGAAGACCGCGAAGAACACGGTGGCCGCCCCGGTGAACGCGCCGCTCACCCCGAACGGGAAGAACGGCCGGTAGTTGGCGGTGTCGAGGTGGAAGAAGCCGACCCCGATGACGACCAGCACCACCAGCACCTTCAGCCCGACCACGATCGTCTCGAAGCGGGCCGCGTTCTTGATGCCCAGCGTCAACAGGTAGGCGATCAACAGGCAGAGCACCGACGCGAAGAGGTCCACGCGGTGCCCGGGGCCGGTGCCCGGCGCGCCCAGCATCCACAGCGGCAGCTTCAGCCCCATCTCGCCGAGCAGGAAGGCGAAGTAGCCGGAGATGCCGATCGCGACCACCGCCACGATCGCGGTGTACTCCAGCAGCAGGTCCCAACCGATGAACCAGCCGGCGAGTTCGCCCAGCACCGCGTAGCCGTAGGTGTAGGCGGAGCCGGCCTTCGGGATCAGCCCGGCGAACTCGGCGTAGGAGAACGCCGCCGCGGCGCTGGCCACGCCCGCGACGAGGAAGGAGACCAGGACCGCGGGGCCGGCCTTCTCGTGGGCGATGGTGCCGGCCAGCGTGAAGATGCCGGCGCCGATGATGCCGCCGACGCCGATCGCGGTCAGCTGCCACAGCCCCAGCTCACGCGTGAGCTGCTGGCCCGCCGTGCCCTCCGGCTCGTCGACGTGCTCGATGGGTTTGCGGCGCCAGACGCCCTGACCCGCGCGCAGCAGGCGTGCCATGCGTGATCCTTCCGTACGCTCGGTACGTGCCCGTCGTGGTGCGACGGCGGATCATCATGGACCGCCGGCGGCGCGGTGCGAAGGCGACGCGGCGGCGGGCGGCCATTCGGCCCCGGGGCTTCAGCCCGTCTCCTCCAACCGGAAACCGACCTTCAGACCGACCTGGTAGTGATCGATCCGCCCCTCGATGATGTGGCCGCGGACCTGCGTGATCTCGAACCAGTCGAGATTGCGCAGCGTGCCTGAGGCGCGCCTGATGCCGTTCTGGATGGCGGCGTCCACGCTCTGCTGGGACGTTCCCACGATCTCGGTCACGCGGTACGTGCGGTCGGTCACGGTCTCTCCCTCGTCGGGGTGGTGCGCCCCCCGTCCTCTTTCCACCGTGCCTCAGCCCGGCCCGCCCCACCAGCGGGCCGGGACCGGCGGGCGTACGGTTCCTTAAGGCACGACCGTGACCGGCCAGCGCCCGGCCTTGACCAGCCGCACCGCGACCGAGCCCATGATGCGGTGCCCGGCGGACTCCGAGGCGCCCACCACCACCGCGTCCGCCTTGAGCTCGTCGGCCATCTGCACCATGCCGTTGTACGGGTCCCCGCGCAGCGTGTGGAACTCCCACCGCAGGTGGAACATGCCGTCGAGCCGCTCGGTGGCCTTGCGGATCTCGGCCATCAGCTCCTCGGCGACCTCGTTGGTGGTGTCCATGACCGGTGCGCCCAACGCGGCCCCGGTCGCCAGCACCGGCTGGACGTAGACCAGCACCAGCTTCGACCCCTGCCGCCTGGCCAGCCCGGCCGCGTACGCCGCGGCCCGCCAGGACGAATCGGAGCCGTCGACGCCGACGACGATGACCTTCGGGCCGTCCGTTCCGCGCTCGAACGGCGCGGCTGCATTGTCCTCCACACCAGGGAGGTTATCCGCACACACGTGCAGTCGACCTCAGGGGCCGGGTGGTCGCGGCCCGCCGTCGTCGTCGGGCACCGCGGGCGCGGGCGGCCAGCGGTCCGCGGCGAGCACCCCCAGCACGTACGCCTTGGCCACCAGCGCGGTGCGGCCCTGGACGCGCCAGCGGCGGGCCAGCCGGGTCAGGTGGTAGTTCACCCCGTCGACGGTCAGTCCCAGCGCGCTGCCGATCGCGGCGGTGGTCGCCCCACCGGCCGCCAGCGCCAGGATCCGGGCCTCGACGGGGCTGGTGGCGGCGCGCGGCGCGGCCGGCGGGGCGGCGGCGGACCCGGTGTCCTCGCGCAGCAGGGCCAGCAGCGACGGCGGTGCCGCGGACGGGTCGCCGACCGGATCGATCGTCAGCTGCCCCTGCCGCTCGGGCTCGTCGGGCCCGGTCCGCCACCGCACTTCGACCGGGTAGCGGGACCGCCGGCCCAGCCGCAGCGCCTCCATGATCCGGGCGATCTGTGCGGGCTCGCGGGGCCGGAACAGGTCGAGCAGGTTGCGGCCGCGCAACTGCCCGGGGACCGCGCCCCACTGCGCCGCCATCGCCGGATTGGCGATCAGCACCTGGCCGTCCGCCCGGCACACCGCGATCGGCGTGGGGATGCGGTCCAGCAGCATCACGAAGTAGTCGCGGTAGGCGCTGGCCGGGGGCGGGGCGGGTGGGGTCGGCGGTCCGGGGCGTGGACAGTCCGTGCCGGTGTCGTCCTCCGGCGCCCCACCGTGCGTCGTCCTGCTCATCGCCCGGATTCCGCCCTTTCTGCCGTCGCGCCGGCCGCCGCTGCCCCATCCTCGCCGCACGCGCAAGGGCGCGCGACGACGAACCACTGCACAATCATGCAGTTCCCCGGATCGGGGGCGGGCACCGGGCCGGTCACGCTGGAGACATGACCGACACCATCGCGCCCCAGACGGGCGACCGCGCCACCGCCGTGGGCGTCCCGGTCGCCGACCTCACGGCGACCGGGATCAGCAGCACCCCCCTCCAGCAGGCCATGGACCTCGCCCGGATCCACGGCCCGGCCTACGTGCGCAAGTTCGGTGCGCGCGAGACGCTCTTCCTCTCCTCCGTCGACCTGGTCACCGAGGTCTCCGACGAGACCCGTTTCGCCAAGGGCGTCTCGGTGGTCCTGGAGAACGTGCGGGAGTTCGCCGGTGACGGTCTGTTCACCGCCTACAACGACGAACCCAACTGGGCCAAGGCGCACGAACTCCTGATGCCGGCCTTCGCCCTGGGCTCGATGCGGACCTACCACCCGGCGATGCTGAAGGTCGCCCGCCGGGTCACCGCGTCCTGGGACCGGCGGATGGCCGAGGGCCGCCCGGTCGCGGTCGCGGAGGACATGACCCGGATGACGCTGGACACCATCGGACTGGCCGGCTTCGGCTTCGACTTCGAGTCGTTCTCCCGGGACACCCCGCACCCCTTCGTCGAGGCGATGGTGCGCTGCCTGGAATGGAGCATGACCAAGTTCGCCCGCCAGCCCGACGACGACCACACCGCGGCCGACGCGGCGTTCCGGGCGGACGCCGACTACCTCGCGTCCGTCGTCGACGAGGTGATCGCCGCCCGCACCGCCGGCGGGGAGCGCCGCGACGACGACCTGCTGGGCCTGATGCTCGCCGCCGGGGAGGGCGAAGCGGCGCACCAGGGGCCGGCCCTCGACCTCGCCAACATCCGCAACCAGGTCATCACCTTCCTCATCGCCGGCCACGAAACCACCTCCGGCGCGCTCTCCTTCGCCCTCTACCACCTGCTCAAGGACCCGGTCGCGCTGCGCCTGGTGCAGCGCGAGGCCGACGCGCTGTGGGGCGACGAGACGGACCCGGACCCGACGTTCGAGGACATCGGCAAGCTGGCGTTCACCCGGCAGGTCCTCAACGAGGCGCTGCGACTGTGGCCGACCGCCGCGGCCTTCACCCGCCAGGCCCGCACCGACACGGTCCTCGGCGGCCGTTACCCGGTCGCCGCCGGGGACCTGGTCACCGTGCTGACCCCGATGCTGCACCGCGACCCGGTCTGGGGCGACAACCCCGAGGCGTTCGACCCGTTCCGCTTCACGCCGGAGGCCGAGGCGGCCCGCTCCCCGCACGCCTACAAGCCGTTCGGCACCGGCGAACGCGCCTGCATCGGGCGGCAGTTCGCGCTGCACGAGGCCACCATGCTGCTGGCCCTGCTGGTGCACCGCTACCGGCTCGTCGACCACGCCGACTACCGGCTCCGCGTCAAGGAGACCCTCACCCTCAAGCCCGACGGCTTCACCCTCACCCTGGCCCCGCGCACCCCCGCCGACCGGGCCGCGGTGCGCAGTGCGCTGGCCGTGCTGCCCGGCGGACCCGCCGGAGCGGCCCAGGACGACGCCACCGGCGTCGCGTCCGACGAGGGCCTGCCCACCCGCGTCCCGCAGGGCACCCCACTGCTCCTGCTGCACGGCACCAACTACGGCACCTGCCGGGAGTTCGCCGAGCGGCTCGCCGACGAGGCCACCGCGCTGGGCTTCGCCACCGAGGTCGCGCCGCTGGACGCGCACGCCGGCGGCCTGCCCACCGACCGCCCCGTCGTCCTCGTCGCCGCCTCGTACAACGGCCAACCGACCGACGACGCCACCGCGTTCACCGCCTGGCTCGGCACCGCCGCGGAGGGCGCCGCGGCCGGCGTCCACTACGCCGTGCTCGGCGTCGGCGACCGCAACTGGGCCGCCACCTACCAGCAGGTCCCCACCTTCCTCGACGACCGGCTGGCCGCCCTCGGCGGCGAGCGGCTGCTGCCCCGCGCCGAGGCCGACGCCTCCGGTGAACTCGCCGGCGCCGTAAGGAAGTTCGGCGCCGCACTGCGCACCGAGCTGCTCGTCCGGCACGGCGACCCGGCGAGCATCGGCGACCGCGGCCCGGACGGCGCCGACACCGGCTACGCCGTCACCGCGCTCACCGGCGGTCCGCTCGACGCGCTGGCCGCCCGGCACGACCTCGTCCCGATGACCGTCACCGAGGCGTACGACCTGACCGCCGACGGCTGGGCGCGGCCCAAGCGCTTCCTGCGCCTGGCCCTCCCGGACGGCGTCACCTACCGCACCGCCGACCACCTCGCGGTGCTGCCGGTCAACACCCCCCAGGCGGTGGCCCGCACCGCCGCCGCCCTCGGCGTCGACCTGGACTCCGTGCTGGCACTGCGCCCGCCCACGGGCCGCCCGACCCGCGACACGCTGCCCGTCGACCGACCCCTGACCGTGCGCGAACTCCTGTCCCACCACCTGGAGTTGGGCCTGCGCCCGACGCCCGAACAGCGGGCGCTGCTCGCCGCCCACAACCCCTGCCCGCCCGAGCGGCACGCCCTGGAGAACCTTCCCGACGACGATCCGCGCAGCCTGATCGAGCTGGTCGAGGCGCACCCCGCGCTGCGCGGCGCGCTGTCCTGGCCGGTGGTCCTGGAACTGCTGCCGCCGCTGCGCACCCGCCACTACTCGCTGTCCTCGTCGCCCGCCGCCGACCCGCGCCACGCCGACCTGATGGTCTCGCTGCTGCCCGGCGGCACCGGTTCGACGCACCTGCACGCCGTGCGCCCCGGCGACACCGTGCTGGCCCGGGTGCAGCCGTGCCGGGAGGCGTTCCGCCTCGACCCGGCCGACGACACCCCGGTCGTCCTGGTCGCCGCCGGCACCGGGCTGGCGCCGTTCCGCGGCGCCGTCGCCGACCGCGTGGCGGCCGGCCGGACGACCCCGGCCCGGCTCTACTTCGGCTGCGACGACCCCGACGGCGACTTCCTGCACGCCGCGGAGTTCGCCGCCGCCGAGCGGGCCGGCGCGGTCGCCGTCCGCCCCGTCTTCAGCGCCCGCCCCGAGCACGGCCACCGCTTCGTCCAGCACCGGATCGCGGCCGAGGCCGCCGAGGTGTGGGAGCTGTTGCAGGCCGGCGCCCGGGTCTACGTCTGTGGCGACGGCAGCCGGATGGCGCCCGGCGTCCGGGACGCCTTCCGCGCGGTACACCGCGAGCGCACCGGCGCGTCGGAGCAGGAGTCCCAGGCGTGGCTGCGCGAACTGACCGCGTCGGGCCGCTACGTCGAGGACGTCTACGCGGCGGGCTGACGCACCGCGGGGCGCCGGCGGCGGGTGCGCGCGGAGCGCACCCGCCGCCGGTGCGTCACGCGTCGGTGGGCTCCGGCCGCCGGCCGGCCCCCGAGAACTGCACCACCAGCAGCACCACCCCGGTCATGAGGAAGTTCCGCACCGCGGCCTCGACCCCGTTCCACTGCTTCGACTGCCACATCGCGAACCACTCGCCGCCGATCGCCCAGAACCCGGCCCCGAACAGCACCATCATCATCAGCAGCCCCACGGTGGCCAGTTGTCGGGCCCGTCCGGCGCCGCCGGACCGCCCCCGCACGGCCCACAGCGCGGTCGCCGCGAGCAGCACCAGCGCCGCCACCGACTCCCAGGCGATCACCCCGACGTAGGCGGCGTCCTGCACGCCCCGCGAGGTGACGGCCCGCCACATCAGGTCCGGGTCCTGGAAGGTGGTGTCCATCGCCAGCACGTGCCGGACGTACTCCCGGTTGGTGCCGAAGTCGGTGATGTTGCCGAACGCGACCAGCGCTATGTAGAGCGCCACCGTCCCCGTCAGCACCGCCGCCGTCCACGACAGCCCGCCCGAGCCGGCCCCGTCGTTCCCCCGCATCCGCATCCGCACACCCTTTCGCTTGATCGTTTGCGTCGCTGACCGTACCGCGCCCGTCGTCGTCGCGCTCGCCGACCGGCAACTCCCGTACTCTGCTCACCGACCTGGCAGGACACGAGGGGAAGCGGGGCCCATGAAGCGGAAGCGGTGTGCGGGGACGGTGGCCGTCGCGGCCGCGGCGATGATCGCGGCGACCGGCCCGGCGGGGGCCGCGACGGCCACCGCGACGACCTATGGCACCAGCACCGCGGTGGGGGTGCACAACGCCTACGAGAAGGCCAAGTACCCCTACTTCGCGGATGCGTTGGACTCCGGCGCCGCGCTCGTCGAAGTGGACGTCTGGACCAACGGCCTGGGCGGCACCTGGCGGGTCTCGCACGGCAACCCGCTCGGCAACAACAACAACTGCGTCGGCGCGGCCACCGCCGCCGACCTGCGCAGCAAGGACCGCAACCAGGACTTCGCCGGCTGCCTGGCCGACCTGCGCGCCTGGCACGACGCCCATCCCGGCCACCGCCCGATCCTGGTCAAGGTCGAGATGAAGGACGGCTTCAACGCCAAGGGCGGCCGCGGCCCCGCCGCATTCGACGCCCTGGTACGCCAGAAGCTGGGCGACGCGGTCTACGGGCCCGGCGACCTGGCACACGGTCACGCCACCCTCGACGCGGCGGTCCGGGCCGGCGGCTGGCCACCGCGCGCGGACCTCGCCGGGAAGTTCCTCTTCGAGCTGATACCGGGCACCGTCGAGGAGAAGAACCCGTTCGACAAGCTGTGGACCGACGTCGAGTACGCCGGCCACCTGCGGGACCTCGCCGCCCGCGGCCAACTCGCCCAGGCCGCCGCCTTCCCCGCCGTGCACGGCGCCGCCCCGGGCGACCCCCGGGACCGCTACGCCGACCCGGCGCTGCGTCCCTGGTTCGTGGTGTTCGACGGCGACGCCGCCACGTACCTCGACGGCACCATCGACACCTCCTGGTACGACGCCCGCCACTACCTGCTCGTCATGACCGACGCCCACAAGGTCCCGCCGGCCCTGGACCCCACCCACCCCACCGAGGCGGACGCCCTGGCCCGGGTCGGGAAACTCGCCGCCGCGCACGCCAGCTTCGCCACCGCCGACTGGTACCCGCTGCCGTCGGTCCTCGCCACCGTCCTCCCGCGCGGCGGCGCCTGAGCGGGCCCGGAGCCGGGGGCGGGGCCGGGCCGCCCGCTAGCCGCGGGTGGCCCGCCGGTACAGCGCCGCCACGTCCGCCCCGAAGCGGCTGCTGTACGACGTGTTGTCGTCACCGCCCCCGTCCTGACCGCCGATCAGCCCGATCAGCGAGCCGGTGCCGGTCGTCGGATCGAGGTCGGTGAGCATCGGGCCGCCGCTCGTCCCGGCCGGGAAGCCGGCGCAGGGGAAGCGTAGTTGGCCCGGGCCCTCGGCGTCGGCGGTGTGCCGGCAACTGACCGGGGCGTCGCGGTCGGACGGGTAGCCGGTCAGCTGCGCGGGCCGCCCGGGCGGTGCGTCGAACCGCATCCGTTCGGCGCCGGTGACGTCCTCGATCCGCTGGTCCGTGTCGCCGTGCCGGCGCACCCGGAGGAACGCCACGTCGTGGTCCGGGTCCCGGTCGCTGATCCAGCGCGGGTCCACGTAGACGCGGGTGGGCACCCACAGGCCGTAGGGCGCGATCCCGTCGTGCAGGCCGGGGGCGAACACCAGCCGGGTGCGGAAGCCGCCGTCGTGGACGCAGTGCGCTGCGGTGGCGACGAGGTTCCCGGCGGGGGAGTGCACCACGCTGGCCGTGCAGTAGTGCCCCGAGTCGCCGTCGCCGCCGGGCGAGAAGAGCGCCCCGACCGGCGGCGAGGGGGCCGCCGCGTTGGCCGCCAGCGGGCGGGAGGCGGGCAGCGGCGCCGGGGCGTCACCACTCCGGCGCACGGCGACCACCCGCGGCCCCGGTGCCTCGCGGTACGGCCCGGCCAGCACCGCGGCGGCCGCCCGGTCGCCGGCCACCCGCGAGGCGACGTACGTCCCGGTGGCCGGGTCCCCGGGCGCCACGTACGGATCCTGGTGCGCGGCCTTGAGCGCCAGCGCCGTGCCGCCCACGACGACGGTGAGCACCGCGAGCGCCACGGTCACCCGCAGCGGCACCCCGGCGCGGGCCCGGCCGGTGCGGACCGGGCCGCCCGCTCCCGGCCCGGTGGGCGCCGGCGCGGGCCCGTCGTCCGCCGGCCGTGCGTCCCGTGCCGCCGCCCCGGGCCCGCGTTCGCTCGTCTCCACCAGGTGCCGCCTTGCCGCTTCAGTCGGCGCGGCCGCACCGCGCACCGTCGTGCGGGGCGGGGCAGCGCCGGAACCAGACATTTCAACCAGTCTGATGCACGGAAGCGCGTCGTGGTTCGGTTCGACGTCCGATCACGCGTGCGCGTGGGCCGGCCGGGTGACGCCGAGACCGGACAGGTTGTGCCGGATCACCGTCTCGGCCAGCTGGAACTCGTTGGGGAAGTCCATCGGGACGATGCCCAGCCCCCGCCAGGCACTGCCCTCGGCGCCGTCCAGCAGGGCCTTGACCCGGGGGTTGAGGCGGTCGGCGTTGGACCGCGGCGGGAGCAGGGCCGCGGTCGAGACGTAGTTGACGAAGAGCTTGCCGGGCTCGGCGACCGCCTTGCGGAACTGGGCCTCGACCTTGGGGTACTTCCCGATCGGCTCGGCCATGTAGTCGTCCTGGACGTCGAACAGCGCCGGGTCGGCGTACCGCACGCCGCCCAGCCCGTCCGCGTCGGCCAGCAGCACGACCCGGCCCCGGGCCTCGCCCAGCGTGGGCAGCCCCGCGTCCAGCCGGAACAGCGAACGGTAGCCCTTGCCGTCCAGGTAGCTGACGAAGACCTGCCGGAACTCCTCGGCGGAGACCTCCGAGTACTCCTGCTTGACCCGCATCAGCACGGTCTCGGTGGGGTGCGCCCGCAGGAAGTCCCGGCAGGCGTTGAGCACGTCGCCGAACATCAGCTCCTGGTAGAACGCGCCGTGATGGATGGCGAAGACGCCGTCGACGGCCCGGCAGCGCACGTCCAGGAACCGGATGCCGGCGGCGAGTTGTGCGGCGATCGAGGTGTTCTGGCAGGCCACCCAGGGGCCGCCGATCCGGGCACCGGAGTCGTGGGTGCCGGGGATGCTCAGCCGCTGCACGGGCGTGCCGTCGCCGAGCGCGGACATCCAGTCCTGTACCGAGACCGCGGTGGGCGCCGCGGCCGCCGCGGTCCCCCCGCCGCCGAGGCCCGCGAACAGCCCGGCGGCGGACAGTCCCGCCGCGCCCCTGAGGAAACCCCGTCGATCCAGCGCCGTGGCCATGCCCCGCCCCTTAGTCGAGCCCGTGTGGCTCCGTACGCGGCGGGCGCACCCGACGGCGCGTACGGATGTGCGATCGGGGCATCGAACCACATCGACGGGGAGCCGGGTACCCGCCCCGCACGCGCCGGCCGGACCGGCACCGCTCAGAGGCGCAGCGCCAGGGACAGCGCGAACCGGCCCGCGCGGTCCGTCCACCACTCGGTCAACTTCCAACCGGCAGCACAGAGTTCGGTGCGCACCCCGTCCTCGCGGAACTTCGCCGAGACCTCCGTGCGTACCTCCTCGCCGGCCGCGAACGGCACGACCAGGTCGACGCCGGGGATCTTCACGGTCAGTTCGGTGCGGGCCCGCAGCCGCATCTCCATCCACTCCTGCGCGGCGTTCCACCGCGCGACGTGGTCGAAGGCGTCCGGGTCGAAGTCGCCGCCCAACTCGCGGTTGATGACGGCCAGCACGTTCTTGTTGAACGCGGCGGTCACCCCGCGGGCGTCGTCGTACGCGGCGACCAGGGTGGCCTCGTCCTTCACCAGGTCGGTGCCGAGCAGCAGGGCGTCGCCGGGGGCGAGCAGGTCGTGGACCGCGGTCAGGAACGCGGCCCGCTCCTCGGGCAGGAGGTTGCCGATGGTGCCGCCGAGGAACGCCAGCAGCCGGGGGCCGGGCGTCGGCGGGAGCACCAGGCCCTGTTGGAAGTCGGCGACGAGGGCGTGCACGGTCAGGTCCGGATGCTCCGCCAACAGCCCCTCGCCGGCGGCCCGCAGCGCGGACTCGCTGACGTCGACCGGCAGGTAGGCGTCCAGGTCGGCGAGGGCGCGGAGCAGGTGTCGGGTCTTGTCGGAGGAGCCGGAACCCAACTCGATCAGGGTGCGCGCGCCGGTGGCGGCGGCTATCCGGTCCGCGGTGGCGCGCAGGATCTCGCGCTCGGCGCGGGTGGGGTAGTACTCCGGCAGGGTGGTGATCTCGTCGAACAGCTCCGAGCCGCGGGCGTCGTAGAACCACTTCGGCGGCAGCTGCTTGGGCGTGCGGGACAGTCCCGCGACGACGTCGGCGCGCAGCGCGGCCGCGGTGGCGTCGGCGGGCAGGGTGCGGGTGAGGCTGAGCGGGCTCACGTTGCGGGCTCCTTGAGCGGGGAGAGACGGACCTCGGTGCGGGTGGCGCACAGCAGCGTGCGGTCGGGGACCTCGGTCCAGTGGGGGGACTCGTCATAGGGCTCGGAGGCGACCACCCGGCCGCCACCGGGGACGGCCCGGTGGAACAGGGTGTCGCCCCAGGTGGTGCCGGCGATGCCGACGCCGTCGGTCAGCAGCAGGGTCAGCCGGGAGCCGGGCGCCGCCGCGGCGACCTCCTCCACCGTGCCGGCCAGCGCCCGGCCCGGGTCGTCGCCGGCGACCAGCCGGCGGTGCACCAGGGCCCACAGGAACGCGGAGTCGCTGCGGGCCTGGAGGCGCAACAGCTCCCCCGGGGGCAGCCCGGCGGCCAGCGGCGCCATGGTGTCGGGCCAGCCGGCCACCGCGCCGTTGTGGCTGAAGAGGTACCGCCCGGTGGCGAACGGCGCGGCGGCCGCCTCGGCGTCCGCGCCGGCGACGGTGGCGTCCCGGACGGCGGCCAGCAGCGCCCGGGTGCGGACCACCCGTGCCAGGTCCGGCAGTTGCTCGTCGGCCCAGATCGGCCCGGCGCGCCGGTAGCGGGCCGGCACCGGGTCGTCGGGCGCGTACCAGCCGACGCCGAAGCCGTCCGCGTTGACCGTCCCGTGCCGCTGGTGGCGCGGCGCCCAGGACTGCCGGTAGAGGCCGTACGGCGGCTCCAGGACCACCTTCCCGAGCGGGACCTCCGCTCCCACGTAGGCCAGGTGACGGCACATCAGGCGCCGTCCCGGGCCGGTCCGGCGTCCCGGGCGGTGCGGAAACCGGCGAAGATCTGCCGCCGCACCGGGAGGTCCCAGTTGCGGAAGGTGCCGCGGCAGGCGACCGGGTCCACCCCGAACGAGCCGCCGCGCAGCACCTTGTGCGCACTGCCGAAGAACACCTCGGAGTACTCCCGGTAGGGGAACGCGGCGAAGCCGGGGTAGGGCAGGAAGTCGCTGGCCGTCCACTCCCAGACGTCCCCGATCAGCTGGTGCACGCCGAGCGGCGAGGCACCCTCGGGGTAGGCGCCGACCGGCGCCGGCCGCAGGTGCCGCTGGCCGAGGTTGGCGCGCTCCGGGGTCGGGTCCGCGTCGCCCCACGGGTAGCGCCGGTCCCGGCCGGTCGCCGGGTCGTGGCGGGCCGCCTTCTCCCACTCGGCTTCGGTGGGCAGCCGCCGCCCGGCCCACCGCGCGTAGGCGTCGGCCTCGTACCAACTGACGTGCAGCACCGGCTCGTCGGGCGGCACCGGCTCGGTCACTCCGAACCGGCGGCGCAGCCACTGCCGGCCCTCCCGCCGCCAGAACAGCGGGGCCCGCAGCCGGTGCGCGCGCACCTGCGCCCAGCCCTGCGGGTCCCACCAGCGCGCCTCGTCGTAGCCGCCGTCGTCGATGAACCGCTGGTAGGCGCCGTTGCTCACCGGGGTGGCGTCGAGGAAGAAGGGCGGCACCGACCGTCGGTGCGCGGGCCGTTCGTTGTCCAGGGCCCACGGTTCGGTGGACGTCCCCATCAAAAACGGCCCGCCGGGCACGAGGACTTCGGACGGCAGGGGGCCGGCCGGCGCGGCCGGCGGATCGGGCGCGCCGAGCACCGGCGGGCCGGCGCGCAGCTGGTGGGTGATCAGCATCGTCTCGTCGTGCTGCTGCTCGTGCTGCGCGATCATCCCGAACGCGAACCCGGCGGACAGCAGCGGAGCGCCGTGCAGTTCGGCGCGCTCCAGCACGTCCAGCACCCGGCCGCGCACCTCGGCGACATAGCCGCGGGCCTCGGCCGGCGCCAGCAGCGGCAGCGCGGGCCGCTCGGCCCGCGGGTGCTCGAAGGCGTCGTAGACGGAGTCGATGTCCGGGCGCAGCGCGTCGAGACCGCCGACGGTGCGCAGCAGCCACTGCTCCTCTTGGTTGCCGATGTGCGCCAGGTCCCACACCAGGGGGGACATCAGCGGGGAGTGCTGGGCGATCAGGTCCGGGTCCTCGACGCAGCCGGTCAGCGTGCGGGTGCGGTCGCGGGCGGCGAGCAGCGCCGCGGCGGCCCGCTCCCGGAAGGGTTCGCAGTCGAGGGTCACGGGCTGTCCTTCCCACGGACGAGGCGGCCCTCGGCCGCGGCGGGCAACGCGTCCAGTTGGTCGTCGGCCGGGCAGCGGCCGCGCGCCACGTAGCGCTCGGTGAACTCCGCGACCGCCGCGCGGATCTCGCCGGAGGCGCCCAACCGGGGCAGCGCCTCCTGCGCGGCGGCGAAACACGCCACCGCTGCGGTGTGCAGTTCGGGGTCGGTCAGCGCGTCCCGGGCGGCGGCCCGCCACAGCGGGTTCTCCGGCGCCGGCCGCGCCCCCGCCGTCTCCGCGAGGGGCTTGACCGCGCGGTAGGCGTACTCGGCGGCCTCCGGGTCGTCGAACAGGGCCGCCGTGACGGCCAGCGGCACGATCCACCCGTTGGGGCCGGGCTGCGCGTCGATCATCCGCAGCTCCAGGTGGCCGCGCGGCCGGACCGGCGGGAAGAGCGTGGTGACGTGGTAGTCGAGGTCCTCCCGCGTCACCGGCCGCGGCGCGCCGGTGCGGATCCACTCCCGGAACGTCAGCCCCTCCGGCGCGTGCCAGGGGCCGTCCGGGCGGGGGACGCACATCACCGGCGCGTCCAGGGCGTAGCGGACCCACGCGGCGCGCGGGTCGGGGCCCGGGGACGGGGCGAAGGTGCGGCCCGGGTCGAGCTGCGCCCAGATGGCCTGGCGGGTGGTGCGGTAGCCGGTCGGCCGTCCCTCGGCGAGCGGGGAGTTGGCGAACGCGGCGGCCAGCACGGCGCCCAGCAGGTGCGCCAGCACCCACCGTCGGCCCAGCCCCAGGGGCCCGGGCTCCTCGTGCCCGGCGTCCACGCAGACCTGGACCGAGGCGGTGCCGCACATCATGGACCGGCCGGCCGGTCCGCGGCGGTCGAAGTACGCCTCCATGGCGTCGTAGCGCGGGGCGAGGAGCACCCGCCGCGGGGGGTGCCAGGGGTTGTGGCCGTGGCCGGCGAGCCCGAGGCCCCGCTCCTGCAGGGTGGGGCGGACCAGGGCGAGGTCGGCGCTGACCGCCTCGACGCAGGCGGTGAGGGAGGTGGCGGGCAACGAGCTGAGCTCCAGTTGGCCGCCGGGTTCGAAGGTGAGGCAGGAGTCGAGCGGCAGGGCGCGCAGGGCGTCGGCCGCGGCGTGCATCCGGTCGGGTGCGACCGGACATCGGGGGTTGCGGGCGTCGTGGACCAGCAACTCGATCTCGACGCCCAGGCGTCGGGGTGGACCCGTCTTGAAACAGATCCCGCTCAGGTGCGCTTCGAGCTCCGCTTCGGACACTGTCGGCCGTACGGGCATCGCTTCTCTCCCCTCCGGGGCGGCGGCTGGATCGCCGCCCTCCACCTAAGCCGGTGCCGGCGGTCCGCTCAAGAGCGCGTGCCGGCGGCGGGCGGCCCGGTGCCGGGGACCGGGCAGGTGGGACGGGGGAGGACGGCCGGAAATCCGCTACGTCCGTTCGGGTGCCGGGTGCCGGGTGCCGGGTGCCGGGTAGGGCGGCGGGCGGCGGAGCGGGGGGGAGGTGGCGGACGCGCCTCCCCGCTCGCGGCGGCGCGGCGGGCCCGCTACTGCCGGTAGCCGGCGAGGAACCGCCCGATCCGGCTGATCGCCGCGTCCAGGTCGTCGGCGTGCGGGAGGGTGAGGATCCGGAAGTGGTCCGGGCGCGGCCAGTTGAAGCCGGTGCCCTGCACGACCTGGATCTTCTCGCGCAGCAGCAGGTCGAGCACGAACTTCTCGTCGTCGTGGATCTTGTGGACCGCGGGGTCGAGGCGGGGGAAGGCGTACAGCGCGCCCTTGGGCTTGACGCAGGAGACGCCCGGGATCTCGTTGAGCCGCTCCCAGGCCCGGTCGCGCTGCTCCCGCAGCCGGCCACCGGGCAGGACCAGGTCCTCGATGCTCTGCCGGCCGCCGAGCGCCGCCTGGATGGCGTACTGCGCGGGGGCGTTGGGACACAGGCGCATCGACGCCAGGGTGTCCAGCCCCTCCAGGTAGTCCGCGGCGTGCTCCTTGGGGCCGGTCACCACCAGCCACCCGGACCGGAAGCCGGCCACCCGGTACGACTTGGACAGCCCACTGAAGGTCAGGCACACCAGGTCCGGTGCGAGGACCGCCGCGTGGTGGTGCACGGCGTCGTCGTAGAGGATCCGGTCGTAGATCTCGTCGGCGAAGACCATCAGCTGGTGGCGGCGGGCCAAGTCGAGCATGCCCTGGAGCACCTCGCGCGGATAGACCGCACCGGTGGGGTTGTTGGGGTTGATGATCACCAGGGCGCGGGTCCGGTCGGTGATCTTCGCGGCCAGGTCGTCGAGGTCCGGCAGCCAGTCGGCGGACTCGTCGCAGACGTAGTGCACCGGCGTGCCGCCGGCGAGCGAGGTGACCGCCGTCCAGAGCGGGAAGTCGGGCGCCGGGATGAGGACTTCGTCGCCGTCGTCCAGCAGTGCCTGGATCGCCATCGAGACCAGCTCGGAGACGCCGTTGCCCAGGTAGACGTCGTCGACGTCGACGTCGGGCAGTCCGGCCTCCTGGTAGCGCTGGGCCACCGCGCGGCGGGCCGCCAGGATGCCGCGGGACTCGGTGTAGCCGTGTGCGCGGGAGAGGTTGCGCATCACGTCCTGGAGGATCTCCTCCGGGCACTCGAAGCCGAACAGCGCCGGATTTCCGGTGTTCAGCCGCAGGACGCTGTGGCCGGCCTCCTCCAGTGCGTTCGCGTGCTCGATCACCGGTCCGCGGATCTCGTAGCAGACGTCGGCCATCTTGCTGGACTGCTTGAACTGCACGCGGCGGCCTCCTCGTTCCCACGCCCGCCGCGGGGTGCGGCAGCACTCGTGACACCGTACTTGGTTTTCCCAACTTGTCACTTGGAAAATCCAATCACATGTCTATGCTGGTGTCATGCCGCGCCGAAGTTATGACCAGTACTGCGCCGTCGCCCGGGCCCTGGACGCCGTGGGCGACCGCTGGACGCTCCTGATCGTCCGGGAACTGCTCGGCGGCTCCCGGCGGTACACCGACCTCCACGCTGACCTGCCGGGCGTCAGCACGGACATGCTCGCCTCCCGCCTGAAGGACATGGAGCGCGACGGCCTGCTCACCCGCCGCCGCCTCCCCCCGCCCGCCGCCGCCTCCGTCTACGAACTCACCCCGCGCGGTCACGGCCTGCTCCCCGCGCTGGCCGCGCTCGCCGACTGGGGCGCCCCGGCGCTCGACGAACAGCGCCCCACCGACGCGGTCCGCGCCCACTGGTTCGCCATCCCGCTGATGGCCCGGCTCGCCCGGCACTTCGCCGACGGCCCGGTGCGGACCGTCGACGTCGCCCTGGACCAGGGCGCGTTCCACGTGGTGCTGGACCCGCACGACCCCGGCGCCGCCCGCTACGCCGACGGCCCGGCCGCCCACCCCGACGCCGTCCTGCGGATGGACACCGCCACCTGCGTCGCCCTCGCCCACGACCGCTTCTCCCTCACCGAGGGCCTCGCGGCCGGCTGGATCGAGGAGTCCCGCCCCGAGGACCGCACCACGGACCCGGCCGCGGTCTGAGCGAGGGGCCGCCCGTGTGCCGGCGACCGTCCCCGCCGGCTGTCGCCGCGCCCTTGCTGCCGTTCACCGGGCGTGCCACCGTGCGTCCGGTGAACGCGGACCCGCCGCCATCCCGCCCACCCTCCGGGGCGGTCCCCTGGCACACCCACGACGTCGTCCTGCACCCCGACCGGGTCGTCAAGCGCTTCCGCCGATCCGAAGGGCGCGACCCCTTCGTGCGAGAACGGCGCGCGCTGGTGCTGCTCGCCAGGCACGCCCCGGACCTCGCCCCGGTCCTCCTGGACGTCCGGGACCCGACGGGTGCGGCGGCCCCACCCACCCTCGTGACGTCCCGACTCCCGGGCGACTGCTTGCGCGGAAAACCGCTCGGACCGCGGCAGTTGACGGCCTGGGCGCGGGCCGTCCAGGCCGTCCACTCCGCACTGCCGCCCGCCGAGCTGGCCCGGCTCCCGCTTCGCCGCGGCCACCAGCGGGACGCCGTCGCACGGGTGCGCGCCTGGTGCGCGACGCCGCCGGACCGGCCGCTCGCCCCGGCCGTGCGGCGGGCGCTGCGCGCCGGCACCAACTGGCTCGACCGGGTGTGGCCCGACGCCCCGGACGCCGACCGTCCCCTCCCGGCAGAGGTCCCGGCAGATGTCCCGGCCGTGTTCGGCGCGGGCGACGGCAACGCGGCCAACTACCTCTGGGACGGCCGCCGCGTCCGGGTCGTCGACTTCGAGGAGTCCGGCCGCAGCGACCGGGCCTACGAACTCGCCGAGATCGTCGAGCACGTCGCCGCCTGGCTGCCGCGCCCGTTCGACACCGCCGCGTTCCTGGACCGCTTCGCGCTGACCCCGGCCGAGTCCGCCCGCCTGCGGGAGTGCCGCACGCTGCACGCCCTGGTGTGGCTCTGCCTGCTCGCGGCCGACGATCCCGCGCGCCCCAGGAACCCGCCCGGCACCGCCGAACGGCAGGCCCGGCGACTGTGGCGGCGACTCGACGACGCCCCGTGACCGCCGGCCCGCCGCCCCGCCATTCGGCCGCACTGATGGGGCGTCAGGCGACCCGGCGGGCGAGGCTTGAGGGCATGGAACGAGCACGGTGGACGCCGAGGCGCGGGCGGGTCGGCGGGGTGGTGCTGGCGGTGTGGGTGCTGCTCGCCGGGGTGGTGCTGCCCGCCGGGGCGGCCGGCGCCGCGCGGCCGGCGGAGCGGGCGGGCCGGGGATCGGCGTGGCTGCCGTTCTGGGGCGACGTCGAGGGCGCCTACCGGGACGCGTTGGCGCACGCCGACCAACTCCACACCGTCAGCCCCTTCTGGTACGAGACGACGGGGGAGCGCGCGGTCACCGGCCGGCCCGGCGCGGTCCGGCCGGAGGTCGTCGCGGGGCTGCACCGGGCCGGGATCGCGGTGGTGCCGACGGTGACCGAGACGCTCGACGCGGCGGCGATGGGGGAGTTGCTGCACGATCCGGCGCGCCGCCGGGCCCACGTCGACGCGCTGCTGGGCGTGGTGGCGAGCCAGCACTACGACGGGATCGACCTGGACTACGAGACGATGGCGGTGACCGGCGACGCGGCGGCCCGGGCCCGGGTGCGCAGCGGCTACGTCACCCTCGTCGACGAACTCTGCGCGCGACTGCACCGCCGGGGCAGGACGTGCGTGGTGACGGTGATGCCGCGGATCCGCGGCGCCGGCGCGGCCTTCGCCTACCGGCGCCTGGGCGCGCTCGCGGACACCGTGCGGTACATGGGCTACGACCTGCACTGGTCGCGGGGCGAGCCGGGCCCGCTGTCGTCGAGGGACTGGTACGCGCGGATCCTGCGCGACGCCACCGCCGAGGTGCCCCGGGACCGGATCGAGCTGGCCTTCCCCGGCTACGGCTGGGACTGGGTGCCCGGCAGCGGCCGGCGCGCCACCCACGTGACCTGGCACGAGGCCGAGGCGCTGCGGCGGCGGGTCGGCGCCCGGTACGGCTTCGACGCGGACTCCGGCACCCCGCACTTCCGCTACGCCAGCGGCGGTGAGCGGCACGAGGTCTGGTACCAGGACGCGCGGGGCGTCCGGGAGCAGCTGCCGCTGCTGGCGGCGTACGGGGTGCGGGGGCGGGGGCTATGGGCGCTCGGGTTCGAGGATCCGGGCGTCTGGGCCGCGTTCCGCGGCGAGCAGGCGGAGCGCGGCCTCGGACGGTGAGCCGTCGGCGGCGGTGAACATCAAGACGGCCTGCCCGGAGCCGTCCGGGGTCTGCATCATCTCGAAGTCCAGGGTCATCTCGCCCACCAGCGGATGGTGGAAGTGCTTGGTGCCGAAGGCGCAGTTGCTCACCGAGTGGCGCGACCACAGGGCGCTGAACTCGGGACTCTTCATCGACAACTCGCCTATCAGCTCCGCCAGTTGCGGGTCGTCGGGGCGCTGGCCCGCGACCACCCGCAGGGCGGCGACGGCGCGCCGGGCCTCCTCCGCGCGCTCCGGGTACAGCTCGCGGGTGTGCGGGTCGAGGAAGAGCAGCCGCTGGGTGTTGGGCCGGTCCTGGGGGCGGGACGGGGCGTCGAAGTCCAGGTGGCCGGCGAGCAGCGCGTGCCCGAGGCGGTTCCAGGCCAGCACCTCGAAGCGCGGCCCGAGGGCGACGGCCGGCACGCCCGACACGGCGGCGAGCAGCTGCCGCACGCCGGGGCGGGCGGTGGCGGGGCGGGCCGCCGGGCGGCGCCGGCCCGGTGCCGGGCGGGCGAGCTGCCGCAGGTGGGCGCGCTCGTCGGGGGTCAGCCGCAGTGCCCGGGCCAGGGCGTCCAGCACGCCCTCCGAGGCGTTGTGGCTCTGGCCCTGTTCGAGGCGGGTGTAGTAGGCGACGCTGACGCCGGCGAGCTGGGCGAGCTCCTCGCGCCGCAGCCCGGGGACCCGGCGCCGGGCCCCGTAGGAGACCAGGCCGACGTCCTCCGGCTTCAGCCGGGCGCGGCGGGTGCGCAGGAAGTCCCCGAGTGCACTGGGGCCGGTGGCGGGTGAGTCCATGCCGGCCAGTCTGCGCCATGGGACGGCCCGGGTGCCTGTCCCTGTCATGGCCAGGCTGGCGGCCGGGCGAGGGGGGTCGTCCGGTGGCCGGGAGGGCCGCGGCGGGCCCGGCCGGAACTGTTCCTTCGGAGATACCGACCGCTTAGTATGCCCCGTGGCGGGGGCCGGTTCCCGGTCCCGCACCAGCCGTACGTCCGAGGTCTGTGGAGGCATCAGGTGAAGGCATGGCGCGTGCACGCGAACGGGGAGCCGCGAGCGGTGATGCGGCTGGAGGACGTGGCCGACCCGCAGCCCGGCCCCGGCCAGGTGCTGCTGCGGGTGCGGGCCGCCAACGTCAACTTCCCCGACGCGCTGCTGTGCCGGGGCCAGTACCAGGTCCGGCCGCCGCTCCCGTTCACCCCCGGCGTGGAGATCTGCGGCGAGGTGCTGGCCGCCGGTGACGGGGCGCGCGCGCAGGTCGGCGCGCGGGTGCTGGCCCAACCGGCCCTGCCCGGCGGCGGCTTCGCCGAACTCGCGGTCGCCGACGCCGCGACGCTCCGACCGGCCCCCGACGCCCTCGACGACGCGGGCGCCGCCGCGCTGCACATCGGCTACCAGACCGGCTGGTTCGGACTGCACCGCCGGGCCCGCCTCCAAGCCGGCGAGACGCTGCTGGTGCACGCCGCGGCCGGCGGCGTCGGCAGCGCCGCCGTCCAGCTGGGCCGGGCCGCCGGCGCCCGGGTCATCGGCGTCGTCGGCGGCCCCGAAAAGGCCCGCACCGCCCGTGCGCTGGGCTGCGACCTGGTCCTCGACCGGCACGCAGACGACCTCGTCGCCGCCGTCAAGGAGGCCACCGACGGGCGGGGCGCGGACGTGGTCTACGACCCGGTGGGCGGCGACGCCTACGCCAAGTCCACCAAGTGCATCGCCTTCGAGGGCCGGATCGTCGTCGTCGGCTTCGCCGGCGGCACGATCCCCACGCCGGCCCTCAACCACGCCCTGGTCAAGAACTACGCCGTCCTCGGCCTCCATTGGGGCCTGTACAACACCAAGGACCCGGCCGCCGTCGACGCCTGCCACGAGGAGCTGACCAAGCTCGCCGCCCGGGGCGCGATCGAGCCGCTGATCGGCGGACGGGTCCCGTTGTCGGGCGCCGCCGACGCCGTCCAACGGGTCGCCGACGGGGACTCCGTCGGCCGCCTGGTGGTGCTCCCCGGCGCGGAGGAGGCCCGATGACCGACGCCGCCGACCTGCGCCGGCGCACCGCCGCCCTGCTCGCCGCGCACCCCGTGGCCACGACCGACCGGCTGGACTTCCTGCGCGCCCGCTTCGACGCCGGACTGGCCTGGGTGCACTTCCCCGAGGGGCTCGGCGGCCTCGGCGCCCCGCGCGCCCTCCAGGCCGTCGTCGACGCCGAACTGACCGCCGCCGGCGCCCCGGACAACGACCCCGGCCGGATCGGCATCGGCCTGGGGATGGCCGCGCCGACCGTCCTGCGCTACGGCACCGACGAGCAACGGCGGCGCTTCCTGCGGCCGTTGTGGACCGGCGAGGAGGTGTGGTGCCAGCTCTTCAGCGAGCCCGGCGCCGGCTCCGACCTGGCCGGACTGGCCACCCGCGCGGTCCGGGACGACGACGGTGGCGGGTGGGTCGTCGACGGCCAGAAGGTCTGGACCTCCAGCGCCCACCTGGCGCGTTGGGCGATCCTGGTGGCCCGCACCGACCCGACGGTCCCCAAGCACCGCGGCATGACGTACTTCGTGTGCGACATGACCGACCCCGGTGTCGAGGTGCGGCCGCTGCGCCAGATCACCGGCGAGGCGGAGTTCAACGAGGTCTTCCTCACCGGCGTCAAGATCCCCGACGCGCACCGCCTCGGCGAGGTCGGCGACGGCTGGCGGGTCGCCCAGACCACGCTGATGAACGAGCGGGTCGCCATCGGCGGCGCCCGCACCCCGCGCGAGGGCGGCATGATCGGGGTCGCCGCGGCCGCCTGGCGCACCCACCCCGAACTGCGCACCCACGACCTGCACCAGCGACTGCTGAAGCTCTGGGTGGACGCCGAGGTCGCCCGCCTCACCGGCGAACGGCTGCGCCAGCAGCTGACCCAGGGCCAGCCGGGCCCCGAAGGCAGCGGCATGAAACTGGCCTTCGCCCGGCTCGCCCAACAGATCAGCGGCTGGGAGGTGGAGTTCCGCGGCGAGGACGGCCTCACCTACGACGACTGGACGCTGCGCCGCCCCGAGGGCGTCGACTTCACCGGCCGGGTCGCCGGCTACCGCTACCTGCGCGCCAAGGGCAACTCCATCGAGGGCGGCACCTCCGAAGTGCTGCTCAACATCGTGGCCGAGCGCGTCCTGGGCCTGCCGCCCGAGCCGCGCACCGACAAGGACGTCGCGTGGAAGGACCTCCCCCGATGACCGGCACCGACGCGAGTGCACCCGACCTGCTGTACTCCGCCGAGGAGGACGCCCTGCGCGCCGCCGTCCGGGCACTGCTCACCGACCGCTGCGCGCCGGCCGCCGTCCTCGCCGACCTGGAGACCGGCCGCCCGTACGACCCGGAGCTGTGGCGCGCCCTGACCGCTGAGATCGGCGCCGCCGGGCTGCTGGTCCCCGAGAAGCTCGGCGGGCAGGGCGCCGGCGCCCGCGAGGCCGCCGTCGTCCTGGAGGAGCTGGGCCGGGCGGTCGCCCCGGTGCCCTACCTGAGCAGTGCGGTGCTCGCGGTCACCGCGCTGCTCGGCTGCGACACCGACCGGGCCGAGGTCGCCGACCCGCTGGCCGCACTCGCCGCGGGCCGCACCGTCGGGGTGCTCGCCGTCCCGCTGCCGACCGCCCCCGGCGGGCCGGGCACGGCCACCGTGCGGGCGGACGCCGCCGGCGCGCTCACCGGGCGGATCACCTCGGTCGCCGACGCCGCCGGCGCCGGGTTGCTGCTCGTCCCGGCCGAGGGCCCGGACGGGCCGGCGCTGTACGCCGTGGACGCCGCGGCGGACGGCGTGCGCACCGAGCCGCTCACCCCGCTCGACCTGACCCGACCGCTGGCCCACGTGGTGCTGGACCGGGCCCCGGGCCGCCCGCTGGCCCACGGGGAGCGGGCCCGGACCGCCGTGGACCGGGCGCTGCGCACCGGCGCCGGGCTGCTCGCCTCGGAACAGCTCGGGCTCGCCGAGTGGTGCCTGGAGGAGACCGTGCGGTACACCGGCGAGCGCACCCAGTTCGGCCGCCCGGTCGGCTCGTTCCAAGCGCTCAAGCACCGGATGGCCGCGCTCTGGCTGGACGTCGTCTCGGCCCGGGCGGCGGCCCGCAACGCCGCCGACGCGCTGGCCGCCGACCGCCCCGACGCGCCGGTGGCGGTCGCGGTGGCACAGGCGTACTGCGCGCCGGTCGCGGTGCGCACCGCCGAGGAGTGCGTCCAACTGCACGGCGGCATCGGGATGACCTGGGAGCACCCGGCGCACCTGTTCCTCAAGCGCGCCAAGGGCGACGAACTCGCCCTCGGCGCGCCGGGCCGCCACCGGGAGGCGCTGGCCGGCCTGGTCGACCTGGCCGCGCCCTGAGCCCGTCGGCCCGGTGCCCCGGCGGCCGGCGTGCCCCGGCGGTTCAGTCGGTGACGGCGAACGGGCGGCTGAAGGCGCGGGCGGTGCCGTTGCCGGCGGCGACCTCCAGCGCGTAGGCCCGGCCGGGCGGCACCGCGGGCAGCGTCACCAGGGCCTCGCCGGCACGCGCCGCGCCGGCGCGCGGGGAGACCAACGCCAGTCGCTGTATCCGGCCGCGGCCGGCGGTCGCGCTCAGCCAGACGTCCACCTCGGCGCCGGTGGAGTTGGTCCAGGCGAGCGGGAAGCTGCCGTTGGCCCGCAGGTTCACCGGGCCGGCGGGCGCCGTGACCTGGATCTTCCCGGCCGGCCGGGGACCGGCGGGGCGGGCCGCGGCCGGGCCCGGCGCGGCGGTCGCGGCCCGGACCGCCGGTTCCGCGCCGGCCGGCCCGTCGCGGCTGAAGGCGGTGCGGCCGGCGGCGACCGTGCCGGCGGCGACCGCCGGGGCCGCGGCGGGGGACGCGGCCCGTTCGGAGCCGCGGTGCGTGGGGGCCAGTTCGAGGACCAGCGTGCAGCCGACCGCGGTGGCGGCGACCGCGACGGCGAGGGTGTTGGCCGTCTCGGCAACCCTGCCCATCGTGTCCTCCTTCGCTCGGGGGAGGGACGGCCGGAACCTCCCCCGCGACCTTGATCATCAAAAACCCACGCCCGGCGACCACCTGCATGGGCAGCTCCGGCGCGACAGGCTCCGGAGCACGCGGCATACTGCGCGCCGCACGCGGCCCGTAGGTAAAAGATGCGTAAAGTGGCGAGGGTGTCTGGAAAGTGCGGTTCGGGTAGCGTCGGAGCCATGAAGACCGCAACCCGCCGTGTGCTGATCGGACCGGTGCTCCTGCTGCTGGCGGCCCTCCTCACGATGGTCACGGTGGCCGCGCCCGGCGCGCACGCCGCGGGTGGCCTGGACGAGGCGGCCGCGGCGCTGCGGAAGGGCCCGGTCTACGTCGACCCCCGCGCCTCAGGTCAGTTTTCGGCCAGCCAGGCGGATGCCCTCACCAAGAAGATCAAGGACTCCGGCAAGCCGGTCTTCGTCGCCGTCCTGCCCCGGACCTCCGACTACCCGCCGGCCACGCTGCTACGGGACCTGCGGACCAAGGTCGGCATCGCCGGCGTCTACGCGGTCGAGCTCGGCGACGGCTTCAACGCCGGCGCCGACCCCCGGGTGATGCCGCGCACCGCCGTGCAGAACCTCGTCGGCGCCGTCAACCGCTCCTCGTACCCGACCGTCTCCGCGCGCGTCAACAGCTTCGTCGACACCGCGGTCACCGAAGCCCACGGGCACGCCCCGGCCTCCTGGGGCGGCGCCGCCGGCGGCTTCGGCACCGGCACCGCCATCGGCCTGGGCGCGCTGATCGTCGTCGGGGGCGGCGGCGCCTACGCCATCGCCCGCCGCAACCGCCGCCAGCGGGCCGAGGAGGAGCGCGCCGCCCTCGAAGACCTGCGGATCGTGGTCGACGAGGACATCACCGCGTTCGGCGAGGAACTGGACCGGCTGGACTTCGACCCGGGCGAGTCCGGCGCCGACGACGCGATGCGCGCCGACTACGCCCACGCCCTGGACGCCTACGAGGACGCCAAGTCGGCGATGGCCGCGGCCGAGCGCCCCGGCGACGTGCAGGCGGTCACCAAGGAGCTGGAGGAGGGCCGCTTCGCGCTCGCCACACTGGCCGCGCGCCGCACCGGTCAGCCGCTGCCGGAGCGGCGGCTGCCCTGCTTCTTCGACCCCCGGCACGGCCCGTCGGTGGTGGACGCCGCCTGGGCCCCGCCCGGTGGCGCGGAGCGCACCGTCCCGGTCTGCGCGGCCGACCAGAGCCGGCTTCAGGACGGCCGCGAGCCGCTGGCCCGCACCGTCCGCACCGCGCAGGGCGACCGCCCCTACTGGGACGCGGGGCCGGCCTACGCCCCCTGGGCCGGCGGCTACTTCGGCGGCGGGCTGCTCCCCGGCCTCCTGGTCGGCACCACCCTCGGCCACCTGATGGCGGCCGGCCCCGCCTACGGCGCCGACTTCGGCGGCTACCAGGGAGCGGAGGGCGGCGACGTCACGGGTGCCGACTTCGACCCGGGGGACTTCGGCGGCGGCTTCGGCGGCGACGGCGGCTTCGGCGACGGGGGCTTCGGCGGCGGCGACTTCTGACCGCGGCGGGCCGCCCGGCGCCGGCTACCCGGCCCGGCCGTCGCCCGGCACCACCCGCTTGGCGCCCAGGAGACGGGCGTACCGCGGCCGCACCGCGAAGTCGGCGTAGCTCCACACCACCGGGCGGCCCACCTCCCGGCACAGGTGCAGCACCCGGTCCGGGCCCAGGTGGACGCCGACGTGGGCGCCGTACCCGGCGGGCCGTCCGGCGACCGGGCCGGCGTCGAAGAGCACCAGGTCCAGCGGGCCCGGCGGGGCGGCCGGCCGGGTCGCGGCGCGGTCCGCCCAGAGTTCGGCCGACCGCAGCGGCGGCACCCGCAGCCCGAAGTGGCCCAGTACGGCGTAGGCGTAGCGCTGGCAGTTGGCGCCCCGGGTGAGGTCCGGGAGCGCCGCCGGGCCGGCCGCCGGCGGCCCGGCCGGGTGTGACGGGCATTCAGGTGCCCCGGCTCCCGGATGGCGGGCGGCCGAGTAGGCGACGTTCCGCAGCGCCCCGGGCAGCCCCGCGAACGCGACCGGGCCGTGGGGGGTGGGGACTTGGGGGCGATCGGGAGCGGTCACCGGACCATGATGCGGCCGCTCCTCCCGGTGCTGCCCGGCGCGGTGTCGAGGAGTCTCGACTAGGGCTGATCCATGCACACGCCCAAGTCCGGTCCGCCGGGCCCGACGTGTACTCGACACCGCGAGGAGACCCCGATGGAACGCCGCATTCCCAAAGTCGCGCTGTGGAGCGCGGCCGCGGCCGCCGTGCTGGCGGCCGTCGCCCCGAACGGTCCGGCGCGGGCCGTGCCGCAGCCCGACCCCAGCCCCCAGCCCTCCCAGCGGGGCATGCTCGACGCGATGCGCCGGGACCTCGGACTCTCGCCGGTGCAGGCCCGCACCCGGCTCGCGCAGGAGGCCGAGGCCCAGCACACCGCGCTCGCGGTGCGCCGGGCGCTGGCCGCGCCGCCCGCCGGGATGTGGTTCGACGCCTCGCTCGGCCGGCTCGTCGTCGCGGTGACCGACGCCGCCGACGCCCGCCGGGTGCGGTCCGCCGGCGCGGTGCCCAAGACCGTCCGGCACAGCCGGGCGACGCTGCGCGGCATGGTGCAGCAGATCGCCGAGCGGGCCGGGCGCGGCGTGCCCGGCGTCACCGGCTGGGGCATCGACGAACGCGCCAACGGGGTGGTGGTGCGGGTCGACCGCGCGGCGCGCACCAACCGCACCGCCGGTTTCGAGAGCACGGTCCGCCAGCTCGCGGTCCGTTCGCGGGTGCCGGTCTCCGTCGAGCGCAGCGACCAGGCGCCGCGCCAGCAGAGCGGCACGGTCGTCGGCGGCGAGCGCTGGATGCCGGGCACCGACGGCATCTGCTCGATCGGCTTCTCGGTGACCGGTCCCAGCGGGCTCCGCGGCTTCGTGACGGCCGGTCACTGCACCTTGAAGGCCAACCAGCCCGCGTACGGCAAGGACAACAGCCGGCTGGGCACCTCCAACCAGGGCGGCGCGCACAGCGTCAACGGCTACGAGGGCGACTTCGGCCTGGTGACGGTCGACCAGCAGGGCTGGAAGCTGAGCCCGTCGGTGGCCGGCCAGGGCGGCAGCCCGGTGACCGTCACCGGCTCGCAGGAGGCGATCGTCGGGATGTCGATCTGCCACTCGGGCCAGACCAGCGGCTGGCGCTGCGGCGAGGTGACCCGCACCGACCAGACCGTGGACTACGGCAACACCGTCATCTCCGGCCTGTCCTTCACCAACGCCTGCTCGGCGGCCGGGGATTCGGGCGGTTCGTACGTCACCCAGCCCGGCGCCCCGAAGGCCGTCGGCGTGCACTCCGGCGGCGGCGCGGCCACCTGCGACGTCGGCGGGGACACCGTCACCATCTTCCAGCCGATCGACGAGCCGCTGCGCAAGTGGGACCTGAAGCTGGTGACCGGCACCCCGTGAGCCGCGGTCCGGTCCCGGGGGTGGCCGCGGTCGAGCAGATCGGAGGCGTCCGGGACCGGTTCATGACCACACCTTTACGTACTGTTTAATGGCAACCGCATAATTGCGAGCGGTTCGCAACAACAGTCGATCTTCAAAAGGGGTGTGGGCATGACGTCCCGGTCCATACGGCGCGTGGCCGCCACCGCGCTGGCGGCCACGATGGCGCTCACCGCGGCGGCCTGCGCCGCGCCGAACGAGGGCCGGGGCAGCGGCAAGCCCACGGACACCGCGGTCGTCGGCATCGCCTACGAGCCCGAAACGCTCAGCCCGCTCCTGGGCTACGGCAAGGACGGCAACTCCAAGATCTTCGACGGGCTGCTCACCCACGACGCCGAGATGCGCCTGAAGCCCGCACTGGCCGCCGCCCTGCCCAAGGTCACCGACGGCGGCACGACCTACACCTTCACCCTCCGCCCGGGCGTGAAGTTCAGCGACGGCAAGCCGTTCACCGCCGACGACGTGGTCTTCACCTACGCGACCATCCTCGACGAGAAGACCAACAACGCCTCCAAGGCCGAGCTCGACGCCCTCGACACGGTGAAGAAGAAGGACGACCGGACCGTCGTCTTCCACCTGAAGTACCCCTATGCCCCGTTCGCCGAGCGCACCGTCCTGCCCATCGCCCCCCAGCACCTCGCGGGCAAGCAGGACGTCAACACCGGGACCTTCACCACCCACCCGGTCGGCACCGGCCCCTACGTCCTGACCAAGTGGTCCAAGGGCGAGAAGCTCACCTTCACCGCCAACCCGCACTACTGGGGCGGCGCGCCGAAGGTCAAGCACTTCACCATGGCGATCATCAAGGACGACGACATCCGCGCCACCCGGCTGCGCTCCGGCGACCTCGACGGCGCCATCCTCCCGCCGGAACTCGCCGCCACCTTCAAGGCCGACCAGGGCCGCAAGACCGTCGCCGCCAAGACCTTCGACTACCGCAACGTCACCCTGCCCAGCGCCAACCCGGTCACCGGCGACCGCGCCGTACGCCGGGCGCTCGACCTCGCCGTCGACCGCCAGGCCATGGTCAAGGGCATCCTCAGCGGCGCCGGCAAGCCCGCCTACGGACCGGTGCCGACCGACAGCCCCTGGTTCGCCAAGGGCACCGAGCGCCCGCACGACCTCGGCAAGGCCCAGCAGATCCTCGACGAGGCCGGCTGGAAGAAGGGCCCCGACGGCGTCCGCGCCAAGGACGGCCAGCGCGCCTCCTTCACCCTCTGGTACCTCTCCGGCGACAAGCTCCGCCAGGAGCACGCCCTGGCCTTCGCCTCCGACGCCAAGAAGGCCGGCATCGAGGCCAAGGTCGAGTCCGGCACCTGGGAGGCGATCGAGCCCAACATGAAGCAGGACGCCGTCCTCGCCGGCGGCGGCAGCCCCGCCGACCCCGACTTCGACCAGTACCTGCTGCTGCACTCCTCGCTCGCCGGCGACGGCTTCAACAACATGTCCCGGTACGCCAACAAGACCGTCGACGACCAACTCGTCGCCGCCCGCCGCACCGACGACCACCAGGCCCGCAAGAACGCCTACGACACCGTCCAGCGCGAACTGGTCAAGGACCCCGCCTACGTCTTCCTCACCCACGTCGACCACCTCTACGTGCTCGACGACCGCTGGCAGGGCCTGACCACCCAGGTCGAACCGCACGACCACGGCCTGGCCTCCGGCCCCTGGTGGAACGTCGAGGACTGGCAGCCCACGAAGTGACCGCGCCGACCCCGCTGCCCTGGGGGCCGATGGCGCGGATGACGGCACGGCGGGCACTGACCGCCGTGCCGGTCCTGCTCGCCGTCACCCTCGGGGTGTTCGCGATCGCCGCCGCCTCCCCCTTCGACCCGGTGCGCGCCTACGCCGGCACCGCCGGACTCACCGCCTCGCAGGACAACCTCGACCAGCTCCGCCACAACCTCGGCGTCGACCAGCCGCTGCTCACCCGCTGGTGGGACTGGCTGACCGGCGCCCTCACCGGCGACCTCGGCGACTCCGCGAGCCTGCGCGCCCCGGTCTCCCAGGTCATCGGCGAACGCCTCGGCTGGTCGGTGCTGCTGTGCGCCCTGGCCTTCGCCCTCGCCGTGGCCGCCGGCACCGTCCTCGGCGTCCTGGCCGCCCGGCGCCGCGGCGGCCTCCTCGACCGCGCCGTCACCGCCACCGCCTACGTGCTGGAGGCCGCCCCGCCCTACTGGCTCGGTCTGCTCGCCGTCTGGCTCGGCGCCCTCAAACTCGGCGTGCTGCCCGCCGGCGGCCTCACCGACACCGGCAGCGACCTCGTGACCGCCGGCCAGGCCGCCCGCCACCTCGTGCTGCCGGTGCTGGTGCTCGCCGTCTCCCAACTGCCGTGGTTCGTGCTCTACGTCCGCCAGGGCGTCGCCGACGCCCTCGCGGAGGACCCCGTGCGCGGCGCCCGCGCCCGCGGCCTGCGCGAACGCACCGTGCTGCGCCAGCACGCGCTGCGCTCCGGCCTGCTGCCCGTGCTCACCCTGATCGGCTCCCGCGTGCCCGAACTCATCACCGGCGCCCTCCTGGTGGAGACCGTCTTCAGCTGGCCCGGCATCGCCGCCGCCACCGTCCAGGCCGCCACCAGCGTGGACTTCCCACTGCTGGCCGCGCTGACGGCACTGGCCACCGCCGCCGTCCTCGCCGGCAACCTGCTGTCCGACCTGCTCTACGGGCTGGCCGACCCGCGGGTGGGCTTCGATGGCTAGCGCCAGCACGTCCGCCGCGCCACCGCGGAGCCGGCGCGGCACCGGCTCCCGGCGCGCCCTGCGCCTACGGGTCTGCGCCGGCATCCTCGCCGTCGTCGTCCTCGCCGTCGTCCTCGTCCCGCTGCTGGTCCCCCTGGACCGGCAGGCCGTGGACCTGGCCGCCAAACTCCAACCGCCCTCGTTCACGCACCCGTTCGGCACCGACGAGGTCGGCCGCGACCTGCTGCTGCGCTGCGTCTACGGACTGCGCGTCTCGCTGCTGGTCGGGGTGGTCGCCGCCGTGGTCGCCACGGTCATCGGCACCGCCGTCGGAGCGCTGGCCGGCGCGCTCGGCGGCTGGGCCGACCGCACCGTGATGCGCCTGGTCGACCTCTTCTCCTCCGTGCCGCACCTGCTGCTGGGCATCTTCATCGTCGCGATGTTCCGGCCCGGCGTCTGGCCGGTGATCGTCTCGGTGGCGCTGACGCACTGGCTGTCCACCGCCCGGATCGTCCGCGCCGAGGTGCTCTCGCTGCGCTCCCGACCGCACCTCGACGCCGCCCTCACCGGCGGCGCCTCCCGCTGGCGGGTGACGACCCGTCACCTGCTGCCGGCCGTACTGCCGCAGGCCGCACTCGCCGCCGTGCTGATGGTGCCGCACGCCATCTGGCACGAGTCCGCGCTCTCCTTCCTCGGCCTGGGGCTGCCCGCCCACGAGGCGAGCCTGGGCATCATGGCCAACGCCGCCCGCAGCTCCCTGCTGGCCGGCGACTGGTGGCCCACCCTCTTCCCCGGCCTGTTCCTCGTCGTGCCCACCCTCGCCGTCGCCGGCCTGGCCGGCGCCTGGCGGGAGCGGCTCAACCCGCGCCGCCGATCGGAGCTGATGCTGTGAGCGCCCACCGGACCGCGGCGGACGCCGCCCACCCGACACCCGAGGGGAACGCCGACCGGAACCCCGACCGGCCCCTCCTCACCGTCCGCGACCTGACCGTCCGCTTCCGGATGCCCGGCGGCCGGTCCGTCGCCGCGGTCACCGACGCCGCCTTCGACCTGGCGCCCGGATCATGCCTGGTCCTCGTCGGCGAGAGCGGCTGCGGCAAGTCCGTGCTCGCCTCGGCACTGCTCGGCCTGCTGCCCGGCAACGCCGAGGCCACCGGCACCGCGCTGCTCACCGACGCCCACGGCACCATCGACCTGCTCGCCGCCAGCGAGACCGAACTGGCCCGCTCCGTGCGCGGCCGCCGGATCGGACTGATCCCGCAGAGCCCGGCCGCCCACCTCACCCCCGTCCGCACCGTCCGCGCCCAACTGGAAGAAACCGTCCGGGAGTTGACCGACACCCCGCGCGGACCCGCACTGCGGTCGGCCGCCGAGCGGATCGCCGCCCGCGCCGCCTTCCCGACCGGCCACCTCGACCGCCACCCGCACCAACTCTCCGGCGGCCTGGCCCAGCGCGCCGCCACCGCCCTCGCCCTGGCCGGCGACGCCCCGCTCCTGCTCGCCGACGAACCGACCACCGGCCTCGACCGCGACCTGGTCGACCGCACCGTCGACGAACTCCGCCGGCACCTCGCCACCACGCCGTCCCCACCCGCCACACCCTCCCTACCGTCCCCGCCCGCCACGAACGGCACCGGCCGCGCCCTGCTGATGATCACTCACGACCTGACGGCGGCCGAGCGGATCGCCGACCGGGTCGCCGTGATGTACGCCGGACGGATCGTCGAACTCGCCGACGCCCCACGGTTCTTCGGCGCCCCCGGCCCCCGCCACCCCTACGCCCGCGGCCTGCTGGACGCCCTGCCCGAGCGGGCCTTCACCCCCATCCCCGGAATGCCGCCCGAACTCGGCGACCTGCCGGACGGCTGCGCCTTCGCCGCCCGCTGCGACCACGCCACCGCCCGCTGCACGACGCTCCCCGCACCGCGCGACGGCGTCGCCTGCCACCATCCGGGCCCGCCGGAGACGGAGACCGACCGTGCTCGAACTGCGTGACATCACCGCCGGATACGACCGCCGCGCCCCCGTCGTGCGCGGCGTGTCGCTGGCCGTCGCCCCGGGCGAAGCGGTCGGCCTGCTCGGCCCCAGCGGCTGCGGCAAGTCGACCCTGGCCCGGGTCGCCGCCCTGCTGCACCGCCCGGACGCCGGCACCGTGGTCCTGGACGGCACGCCCGCCCACGGCTGGCGCCACCGCGCCCCGCGCGCGCAGCGCACCGCCTTCGGCGTCCTCTTCCAACAGCCCCGGCTGTCCGCCGACCCCCGCCTGCGGCTCGCCGACGTGATCGCCGAGCCGCTGCGCGCCACCGGCCGGAAAACCGAAGTGGCAAACAGACTGGGGGAGTTGGGGCCACTCGTCGGCCTCGGCGCGGAGCTGCTCACCCGACGCCCGCACGAGGTCAGCGACGGCCAGCTGCAACGCGCCTGCCTGGCCCGCGCCCTGGTGCTCCGCCCGCGCTGGCTGATCTGCGACGAGATGACCGCGATGCTGGACGCCTCCACCACCGCCGCGCTCGTCGCCGTCGTCGAGTCCTACCGGCGGGAGACCGGCGCAGGACTGCTCGCCGTCGGCCACGACCGCACGCTGCTGGAACGTTGGTGCGACCGCACCGTCAGCTGGGCGGCACTGGGCACCACCACCGGAATGCCCGGCGCGGGCTGAGCGTTCCCCCTACGATGGTCCGGCGCGTGACGCACGAGCACTACCGTGCCGGAAGTGACCAACGGTGAGACAGGAGCGATCGTGACCGAAGCGACGCAGGCGACAGCCGAGACGGACACGGCCGCGCCCTTCACCGTGCCGATCACCGTCCGGGGCTACGAGACCGACACCCAGGGCCACCTCAACCAGAGCGTCTACCTCCAGTACGCCGAGCACGCCCGCTGGTCCCTCCTCCAGGCCGCCGGCATCCCGCAGCGCGCCCTGGTGGCCCGCGGCATCGGCCCGGTCACCGTCGAAACCACCATCCGCTACCTACGGGAACTCCACGCCGGCGACGAGGTCGAGGTCAGCTGCCGCTTCGTGTGGGGCGAGCGGAAGACCTTCGTGATCGAGCAGTCCGTCCACCGGACCGACGACGGCACCCTCGCCGCCGAGATCCGCGCGGTCTGCGGAATCCTGGACCTCACCGCACGCCGACTCGTGAGCGACCCGCGCACCGCCCTCGGCGAACTCGCCACCGACCCCGCACTCCTGGGCCTCGACCAGCCGTAGGCGCGCCCGCCCACACCACCGCACGGCCCGCCCCCTCACGACCGCTGCGGCACCACCGTCACCTCCGTGCCGGCCGCCCGCACCGCCCGCACCTGCTCCGCCGGCAGCCCGTCATCGGTGATCACCAGGTCGAAGTCGGTCAGCGGCGCCAGCGCGTACAGCCCGTCCTTGGCGAACTTGGTGTGGTCGACGAGCAGCACCCGGCGCGCCGCGCTCTCCATCATCGCCCGCTTGACCTGCACCGTCTCCGGCGACGTGTGGTAGCAACGGCCCTTGGCGACGGCCGTCGTCGACAGGAACAACACGTCCGCCCGGTAGGCCCGCACCGCGTCCGCGGTGTGCAGCCCCATGAACGCGTCGTACGCCGGGAAGTACGCCCCGCCCAGCGTGATCAGCGAGATCCCCGGCGCCTTGGCCAGCGTCGTGATCGCCGGCAGCGAATTGGTGAGCACCGTCAGCGGCGCGTGCTCGGGCGCCTGGTGCGCCAACATCAGACAGGTGGTGCTGTCGTCCAACAGCACCGTCTGCCCCGGCGCCAGCAACGCCGCCGCGGCCCGCGCCAACGCCTGCTTCGTCGCCGCCATCGTCGCCATCCGCTCCGCGACCGTGCCGTGGAAGTGCGCCGACGGCAGCCCCGTCGCCCCGCCCCGCACCTTCCGCAACCAGCCCTGCGCCTGGAGCGCGTCCAGGTCCCGATGAGCGGTCATCAGGCTGATCCCGAACTCCGCGGTCAGCTCCGCGGTCCGCACGAACCCCCGCGCGAGCACCGCCTCCCGGACCCGGCGCCGCCGTTCCTCCTGGGCCTCGACCCGGTCCATCGCCCCGTTCCCTCCGGTTCGCACCCGCGGTCACCCACGTGAAGGCGCCGCGTGATGTTCACACGAAGGTAACGCGGGGTGCGGGGTGCAGGTGCCCACCGGATGCGGTGCCGCCCCGATGCATCACGGCAGCTCCCCGCCGCGACGGGAAGATTCCGGCGCCCCTTGACGGCCCTTTCGCGCGAGCGGTTGCATCACCGCGTCGTCCACCGGCCCCCACGGCTCCCGCCACCCCTCCGCCGGCCCGGACCACCCGCATCCGTCCCGCCGCACACAAGGGGAGCTTCGATGACGAACCCTCCGCCGCCCGCGCCCCGCGCGCTCCTGGCCCGCCTCGGCATCCCACCGACCCTCGCCTGGGGATACCTCGGACTGCTCCTCTTCATGATCGGCGACGGCGTCGAATCCGGGTACCTCTCGCCGTACCTCGTCGACCGCGGCATCCCTGAATCCCGGGTCGCCCTGCTCTTCACCGTCTACGGCATCGCCGCGAGCCTCGCCGCCTGGCTCTCCGGAGTCCTGTGCGACCTGTGGGGCCCGCGCCGCGTGATGGCGACCGGCCTGACCGTCTGGGCCGCCTTCCAACTCCTCTTCCTCACCGCCGCGCTCCCGCTCACCAGCTACCCCCTGATGCTCCTCGGCTACGGCCTGCGCGGCCTGGGCTACCCGCTCTTCGCCTACGGCTTCCTCGTCTGGATCGCCGGCGTGGCACCCCGGGCCCGCCTCGGCACCGCCATGGGCTGGTTCTGGTTCGCCTTCACCGGCGGACTCCCCACCCTCGGCTCCCTCGTGGCCGGCGGCCTGATCCCGCACCTCGGCGCCTACGCCACGCTCTGGGCCGCCCTCGTACTGGTCGTCGCCGGCGGACTGACCGCACTGCTGCTGGTCCGCGACGCACACGGCGCCCGCCGCCCCCGGACCGCGGGGGAGCGGCCCCTGGCCACCCTCGTCGGCAGCATCACCGTCCTGTGGCGCAACCCCCGGGTCGGCGCCGGCTCCCTCGTCCGGGTCATCAACACCGCCTCGCAGTTCGGCTTCTTCGTCGTCCTGCCGGTGCACTTCACCAAGACCGTGGGCTTCACCCTCACCCAATGGCTGCACCTGCTCAGCGCCATGTTCGCCACCAACATCTTCGCCAACCTGCTGTTCGGCGCGGTCGGCGACCGCATCGGCTGGCGCCGCACCATCGCCTGGTGCGGCGGCGCCGGCTGCACCCTGAGCACCCTGCTGCTGTTCTACGTCCCCACCGCCGCCGGCCCCAACTTCCCGCTCGCCCTCCTGGTTGCCGCGTGCTACGGCGCTACTCTGGCGGGATACGTACCGATATCAGCGTTGATGCCCTCATTGGAACCGCGACACAAGGGCCAGGCACTGGCAGCGCTCAACCTCGGCGCCGGCGCCAGCACCTTCGTCGGACCCGCCGTCGTCGCCGCCTTCGTCGGGCCGCTCGGCATCGAAGGAGTGGTCTGGATCTTCGCGGGGATGCACGCGGTGAGCTGCGCCCTCACCCCCTTCCTGAAACTGCCGGACCCGCCCGAACCGGCAGCCACCCACCGCACCGCCGTCGCCGCGCACACCACCGAAGGCCCCGGCGCGAAGGGACTGCGCTGATGTCCGTACTCACCATCGACGCCGGCACCACCGTCATCAAGTCCGTCGTCTTCGACGACCAGGGCAACGAGACCGCCGTCTCCCGCAGCGCCACCCCCGTCCTGCGCCCCCACCCCGGCTGGGCCGAACAGGACATGGACGCCGTCTGGCGGGCCGTCGTCCACACCGTCCGCGACGTGCTCACCGACCTCACCGACCCGGTCCGGCTGATCGCCTTCACCGCCCAGGGCGACGGCGCCTGGCTCGTCGACGACCACGACCGCCCCACCGGCCCCGCCATCCTCTGGTCCGACGGCCGGGCCGGCGCCCTCCTCACCACCTGGCAGCACGACGGCCTCCTCGACGCCGCCTTCCGCCGCAACGGCTCCCTGACCTGCGCCGGCATGCCCAACGCCCTCTTCGCCTGGCTCGCCGCCCACGACCCCGACCGCCTCGCCCGCTCCACCACCTCGCTCACCGCCGCCGGCTGGCTCTTCCTCCGCCTCACCGGCATCCGCGCCACCGACGAATCCGACGCCTCCGCCCCCTTCCTCGACCACACCACCGGCGCCTACGACCCCGCCATCCTCGACCTCTTCGGCCTCACCGACCACGCCCGCCTCCTGCCCACCGTCCTCACCGAGGACCAACGGACCGCCGAACTCACCCCCACCGCCGCCGACCAACTCGGCCTCCCCGCCGGCCTCCCCGTCGTCATGGCCCCCTACGACATCGCCGCCACCGCCCGCGGCGTCGGCGTCGTCAACCCCGGCCAGGCGTGCAGCATCCTCGGCACCACCCTGTGCACCGAAATCGTCCGCACCGACATCGACACCACCGGCGAACCCTCCGGCGTCACCATCGCCTACCGCGGCCGCGACCGCGTCCTACGCGCCTTCCCCACCCTCAACGGCGCCGAAGTCCTCGGCTGGGCCGCCCGCCTCCTCCACCTGCCCGGACCCCCCGAACTCGCCCGCCTCGCCTTCCAAGCCGAACCCGGCGCCCACGGCCTGACGTTCCTGCCCTACCTGTCACCCGCCGGCGAACGCGCCCCCTTCCTCGACCCCGGCGCCCGCGGCTCCTTCTGGGGCCTGTCCCTCGACCACACCCCCGCCGACCTCGCCCGCGCCGTCTTCGACGGACTCTCCCTCGTCGTGCGCGACTGCCTGACCGCCGCCCGCACCGACGTCACCGAACTGCGCCTGTGCGGCGGCGGCGCCAACAGCGACGCCTGGTGCGCCCTGATCGCCGACGCCACCGGCGTGCCCACCGCCCGCTCCGGCGACACCGAGATCGGCGCCAAGGGCGCCTTCCTCACCGGTCTGGTCCGCACCGGCGCCGTCAGCAGCCTGCACCGCGCCGCCGACACCTACGTCCACGTGCAACGCCGCTGGCAACCCGACCCGGAGCGCACCGCGTTCTACGCCGCCCTCCACGAGGACTTCCTCACCTGGCGCGGCCTCGCCCGCACCGCCGGCTGGCGCACCACCGCCACCTGGCGCCCGGACTCCACCACCCGCCGCACCCACCCCGCCGAGCAACCCGCCCCAGGAGGCATCCGTGTCTGACCCGCACGCCCCCGGACCCACCGGCCACCACCCCGGCCCCGACGGCATCTGGCTCGGCCTCGACCTCGGCACCCAAAGCGCCCGCTGCCTCGCCGTCGACGGCACCGGCACCCTCCTCGCCACCGCCACCCGCCCCCTCACCAGCAAACGCACCGGCAACCGCCACGAGCAAGACCCCCACCAGTGGTGGACCGCGCTCGCCGAAGCCTGCCGCGAAGCCCTCACCGGACTCGACACCCGCCGCATCCGAGGACTGGCGATCGACGGCACCTCCGGCACCCTCCTCCTCACCGACCCCAACGGCACCCCCCGCACCCCCGGCCTCATGTACGACGACGGCCGCGCCACCGACCAGGCCGAAGCCGTCAACGCCGCCGGCGCACCCGTCTGGCAGGAACTCGGCTACCGCACCATGCCGCCCTCCTGGGCCCTGCCCAAACTCCGCTGGCTCCTCGACGACGACCCCACCCTGCGCACCGGCTCCCGCCTCCTGCACCAAGTCGACCTGATCACCTGGAAACTCGCCGGCCACCAACTCCCCACCGACACCAGCCACGCCCTCAAAACCGGCTACCACCTCATCGACGAACGCTGGCCGCACGACGTCACCGACCACCTCGGCATCCCCACCGACCTGCTACCCGACGTCGTCCGCCCCGGCACCGTCCTCGGCACCGTCTGCCCGGCCGCCGCCGACGCCACCCACATCCCCGCCGGCACCACCATCGTCGCCGGCATGACCGACGGCTGCGCCGCCCAGATCGGCGCCGGCGCCCTCACCCCCGGCGCCTGGAACGCCGTCCTCGGCACCACCCTCGTCCTCAAAGGCAGCAGCGACCACCTCGTCCGCGACCCCGCCGGCGTCGTCTACTGCCACCGCGGCCCCGGCGACACCTGGCTGCCCGGCGGCGCCTCCAGCAGCGGCGCCGGCGTCATCTCCCAGTACTTCCACGGCGAGAACCTCGACGTCCTCACCGACCAGGCCGCCGCCCTCGACCCCGACGCCGTCGCCTACCCCCTCGTCTCCACCGGCGGCGAACGCTTCCCCTTCCGCGCCCCCGAAGCCGAACCCTTCATCCTCGGCGACACCCCCACCCGCGCCACCGCCTTCCACTCCTACCTCCTCGGCGTCGCCTGCCTCGAACGCCTCTGCTTCGACTACCTCGACCTCCTCGACGCCCCCACCGACGGCCCCCTCACCTACACCGGCGGCGGCGCCCGCAACACCTACTGGTGCCGCCTGCGCGCCGAAGTCCTCGGCCGCACCGTCCACGTCCCCGAACACGCCGAAGGCGGCCTCGGCATGGCCGTCCTCGCCGCCACCTCCACCGGCGCCACCCTCACCGAAGCCGCCACCGCCATGGTCCACCCCGGCACCGCGATCCGCCCCGCCCCCGACCGCACCACCCGCTACCTCCCCGTCTACCACCGCTTCGTCGACGAACTCACCCGCCGCGGCTGGCTCGCCCCCACCGTCGCCGACCACGCCCTCAGGAGGGCCACCCAGTGACCGACTTCCTCCTCGTCCGCCACGGCGAGACCGTCTGGCACGCGGAGAACCGCTACGCCGGCCGCTCCGACGTCCCCCTCACCGACCGCGGCCGCGCACAGGCCCGCACCCTCGCCCACTGGGCCACCACCGCCGACCTCACCGCCATCTGGACCTCCCCCCTCTCCCGCGCCCGCCTCACCGCCGCCCCCGCCGCCGACGCCTGCGGACTCACCCCGCACGTCGACGAACGCCTCTACGAACTCGACTTCGGCCAGGGCGAGGGCCTCACCCGCGACGAAATGCGCCAACGCTTCCCGCGCGGCGTCGCCGACTTCCTCGCCGACCCCGCCGACCACCACCTCCCCGGCGGCGAACACCCCCGCAACGCCGCCGAACGCGCCGCCGCCTGCCTCACCGACATCGCCCGCGACCAACCCCACGGCCGCATCCTCGTCGTCGCCCACTCCACCCTCATCCGCGTCCTGCTCTGCCACCTCCTCGGCATCCCCCTCGCCGCATACCGCCGCACCTTCCCCCACCTCGACAACGGCGCACTCACCGAAATCCGCCTCAACGGCAACCACACCGCCCTCCTCCGCCTCAACGCCCCCACCCAGGAGAAGACCCCCGCATGACCACCACCGTCCTCGCCGCCGGCAACCACTTCATCCACCCCGACCTCCTCAGCGCCGCCGTACGCACCGCGGCCGGGGACACCCCACTCGACATACGCGAAATCCAATTCGGCTGGCCCCACACCCCCCTCGGCCCCGTCGCCGAAGTCACCGAGGCATCCGGCACCGAAGACGAGATGATCCAAGCCCTCCAAGGCGTCGAGATCTGCGTCACCGAACACGGCCCCCTCACCGCCCGCATCCTCGCCAACTGCCCTGACCTCAAGCTCTTCTGCACCAGCCGCGGCGGCCCCGTCAACGCCAACCTCGACGCCGCCACCCGCCACGGCGTCGCCGTCTGCAACGCCCCCGGCCGCAACGCCACCGCCACCGCCGAACACACCCTCACCCTGCTCCTGGCCGCCGCCCGCGGCGTCGGCGACACCCACACCGACCTCCGCCGCGGCATCTGGCGCGGCGACTACTACGACTACGACAACTGCGGCATCGAGATCGACGGCACCACCATCGGCCTCATCGGCTTCGGCGCCATCGGCAGCCGCGTCGCCAAGGTCCTGCACGCCATGGGCGCCCACATCCTCGTCCACGACCCCTACGTCCACCCCGACGCCCTCACCGGCCTCGCCGAACAGGTCCCCCTCGACGCACTCCTCACCCGCTCCCGCATCGTCTCCCTGCACGCCCGCGTCACCCCCGAGACCACCGGCATGATCGGACCCGCCCAACTCGCCGCCATGCCCCACGGCTCGATCCTGATCAACTGCGCCCGCGGCGCCCTCCTCGACTACGACGCGGTCTGCGACGCCCTGGAATCCGGCCAACTCGCCGGCGCCGGCTTCGACGTCTTCCCCGAAGAACCCGTCCCCGCCCACTCCCGCCTGCTCACCGCCCCCGGCGTCGTCCTCACCCCGCACATCGCCGGCGGCAGCAGGCAGGTCGCCCACAAGGCCGCCGAGATCGTCGCCGGCGACGTCGGCCGCTACCTGCGCGGCGAACCCCTCCACCACCAAGCCAACGCCTGACCCACCCCACAACAGGACGGCCCGCCTCGAAAGGCGGGCCGTCCCGTCACTGCACTTCCCCGTACGCCGGTCAGCGCCTCCGCACCAACGGGAACGGCAACGTCTCCCGGATCGACAGACCCGTCAGGAACATCACCAACCGGTCCACACCGATACCCAGACCACCGGTCGGCGGCATCGCGTACTCCAGCGCCTGGAGGAAGTCCTCGTCCAACTCCATCGCCTCCGGATCACCACCGGCCGCCAGCAACGACTGCGCGGTCAGCCGCCGCCGCTGCTCCACCGGATCCGTCAACTCCGAGTACGCAGTACCCAATTCGGTACCGAACGCCACCAGGTCCCAACGCTCCGCCAGCCGCGGATCCACCCGGTGCTGACGCGTCAACGGCGACACATCAGTCGGGAAGTCCTTGTAGAACGTCGGCAGCGTCGTCTTCTCCTCCACCAACCGCTCGTACATCTCCAACACCACGTCGCCGCGGCCCATCTCCGGCTTCACCGGCACCGCCGCGGCCTGGCACAGCCGCCGCAGCACCACCGGATCGGTGTCCGCGTCGACCTCCTCGCCCAACGCCTCGGAGATCGCCCCGTACACCGTCTTCACCGGCCAGATCCCCGAGATGTCATGCTCGACCAGGCGCCCGTTCTTGTCCGCCTTCCGCGCCGTCGCACTGCCGAACGCGGCGACGGCCGCACCCTGGATCAACTCCCGGGTCAGGTTCAGCATCACGTCGTAGTCGGCGAACGCCTGGTACGCCTCCAACATCGTGAACTCGGGATTGTGCTTGTACGAGATGCCCTCGTTGCGGAACGTCCGCCCCATCTCGAAGACCTTCTCCATACCACCCACACAGAGCCGCTTCAGATACAGCTCCGGCGCGATCCGCAGGTACAGGTCCAGGTCGTAGGCGTTGATGTGGGTGTGGAACGGACGGGCGTTCGCACCACCGTGGATCTGCTGCAACATCGGCGTCTCGACCTCCAGGTAACCCCGGTCGATCAGCCCCTGCCGCAGCGCCTGCACCGCCGTGCTCCGCGCCCGCACCGTCTCCCGCGCATCCGGCGACACCACCAGATCCACGTACCGCTGCCGCACCCGCGCCTCCGGGTCCGACAGCCCCCGCCGCTTGTCCGGCAACGGACGCAGACACTTGGCGGTCAACCGCCACCGCGTCACGAACACCGTCAACTCACCGCGGTCACTGGCGCCGACCTCACCCTCGGCCTCCACATGGTCACCGAGGTCCACGTCCGCACCGAAGCGGTCCAACAGCTCACCCGCCGCGTCCCGGGTCAACGCGATCTGCAGATCGCCCGACCAGTCCCGCAACTCCGCGAACAGCACACCACCATGATCCCGGACCAACAGCACCCGCCCGGCGACCGTCACCGTCTTACCGGTGCGCTCACCGGCCGCCAGCGCCCCGTACTCCGCACGCACCTGACCGAGCGTGTGCGTCCGCTGCACCCCGACCGGATACGGATCGGTACCCTCCTGACGCAGCCGCTCCAGCTTCTGGTGCCGCACCCGCACCTGCTCCGGCAGCGCGGCCAACTCCCGCTCCCGCTGCTCCGCCTCCGTCGCCGGCGCGGCCTGCACCAGACCCAACTCGTCCAACGACGGCAGCCCCGCGGTGCTCGCCGGCGCCAACACCCGCTTCTTGTGGCCCTTGCCCCACAACTTGCCCAGACTCGGCACCGCCACGAAACCCTCGGCGATGCCCGACGCCATGCCGATCCGCGCCAGCGCACCGGCATCCGCGTAACACAGGAACCGCGGGTACCACTCCGGGTGGTACTTCGAGTTCGACCGGTACAGCGCCTCCAACTGCCACCAACGCGAGAAGAACAGCAGCAACCGCCGCCACACCTTCAACACCGGACCCGCACCGATCCGCGCGCCCTCCTCGAAGGCCGACCGGAACACCGCGAAGTTCAACGAGACCCGACGCACACCCAGCGCCCCGGCCTGCACGCACAACTGCGCGACCATGAACTCCATCACGCCGTTCGGCGCACTGCGATCGCGCCGCATCACGTCCAGCGAGATGCCGTCCCGACCCCACGGCACGAACGACAGCAGCGCGATCATCTTCCCGTCGCCGTCGAACGCCTCGGCCAACAGGCAATCGCCGTCCTGCCCGTCCCCGAGCCGGTCCAGCGCCATCGAGAAGCCACGCTCGGTCTCGGTGTCCCGCCACGCGTCCGCCCGGTGGATGACCTCCTGCATCTCCGCATCGGTCAACTCCGCGTGCCGCCGCACCCGGAACGTCGCCCCGGTCCGCTCGACCCGGTTGACCGCCTGACGGGTGCCCCGCATGTCCCGGCCGTCCAGATCGAACTCCGAGACGTGCAAGATCGCCTCGTCACCGAGCTGCAACGCACCCAGCCCGGCCCGCGCGAACGCCTTGGCGCCGTCCTCGCTCGCCCCCATGACGGCCGGCTGCCAGCCGTACCGACCCGCGACCTCCAACCACGCGTCGATCGCCGGAGCCCACGCCTCCCGGTCACCGACCGGGTCACCACTGGCCAGACAGACGCCGGCCTCCACCCGGTACGTCACCGCGGCCTTGCCACTGGGGGAGAAGACCACCGCCTTGTCCCGACGGGTCGCGAAGTAACCCAGCGAGTCCTGGCTGCCGTACTTCGACAGCAGCGCCCGGATGCGGTCCTCCTCGTCACCGTGCAGCGCGGCCTCCATCCGCTGCGAACGGAACAGCGCGGCAGCGGCGTTGAGCAACGCGAGCGCGCCCAGCAGCCCGAGCAACGTACCGATCCAGTGCGGCGGGTGACCCTCCACGATCCGGCCGCCGACCAACCCACCGCAGACGCGGTTGGCCGCCCACAGCAACCGGTTGCCGCCACCGGCCTCCAACGAACCCGGCGCCAACGACACCACGCCCCAGCCGACCAGCACCGCGGCCACGAGACCACCGGCCAGCACCAGCGCCGCCCGCAGGAACGCACCGCGCCGGGTGATCGCGTAGAACTCCCGGTGCGAGACGAGGAGCAGCACCAGCGCCCCGGTGCACAGCGCCAGCGAGAAGCCGAACTCCCAGAACCCGGCCGCCAGGAACAGCGCGTCGGCGAGGACGTTCAGCACCATGTACGCGGCCACGAACCACAGCGCCACCCGTTTGCGCGCGGTCATCGCCGCGGCCAGGAGGAAGAGGAACGCGGCGTAGGCGAAGTTCGGCGCCACCGGGATCGTGAGCGTGTCCAGCCAGTAGATCACCGAGTGGAGCGTGCGCCGAAGGGGCCCGATCAGCGCCGTCAGGGCACAGAAGAGCCCCAGCAAGCTGAAGATGATGGCGAAGCCATTGGGGACGCGGCGCCGGAAGCGCAGCCACCCCGTGAGTTGATCCTGGTCCTGCACGGTGCTCATTCCGTCACATTAGGCTCTGAAAAGGGGTCGACAGTCCGACACGAGGCGCGTGCTCCGCCTCCGGCCCACTGCCGCTGCGACCGGCCGACCATCGAGGCTCCGGCCCGCCCCCTCTGTTGTCTGTCCCTCGCAGCGAGGGTTCGGTGACCCGTCACGGAGTCACCCACCTGGACCTTGCCATAACGCCGGCGTAAGTCCGAGTCCGGGCGTGCGGTACGCGTCAGAATCGAGGTCCGCCCGGACGGCCGTGCCCCGACCCACGGTGAACCGCAGCCCGTAGTCCTTGGTGAAGAAGCGCCCACCACCGGAGTCCACGCCGTTCAACTCGGCGCGCAGCGTCACCTTGGTGCCCGGCTTCCACTCCTGCTCCGGCCGCCAGACGATCCGGTCCTTGCCGTGGACCGACTTCCAGGTCCACGCCCCCGTCGTCCGGTTGTCGGTGGTCACGGTCAGCCGCCGCTCCACCGCCGTCCGGTCCCGCACCGGAAAAGCGAAGGTCAGGGTGATCGGATCGTGGACGCCCACCACCTCGCCGTGCGGCCGCGGGTCGAACGTCAGCCGGTTCCGCTTGGCCACCTTCCCGGTGGTCAGCGACTCCTTGGCCTCATCGGTGGCGCCCTGCGGATCCTTGGTCCGGGCCAGCACCGAGTACTTGGTGTCCGGCGCGGCCTTGGCCCGCGACGTCCACACCGTCGCGCCCGCACTGAACCCGCCGACGAGCTGCCGACCCCGAGGATCGGTCACCGTCACCTCGGTCAGCACCCCGCCGTCCGCACTCACCCGCAGCCGGTCACCGGCCTGCACCGTCGGTTGCCCACCGGCCGAACCGAGCCCCACCTTCACCGGCTGCCCCGGACTCGCCGAGGCCCGGGCCGCGTCGCAGGCCGCGAGCGTGCCGACACCGAGCACCGGCATCAGCGCGAGGGCGACGCACAACGACCGAGAGGGCCGGAACGGCCGGGCGGGGCTCAGGCTCATGAGCGGACTTTCCGTCGGTGTCTGGGAGGCGGCGGCAATGTCGGCCGCTAAGACGCTCAATCGCAACACCCCGTTGCGAGGAGTGAGGTGATCCATGCCACTTCTTTACCGACCCGTGGAACCGCCGCCGCACGCGCCGCTCCCCCCTCGACGAGGAGCGGGAACGACGCCCCGGCATCCCTCAACCGCCCACTCGGGTGACCGATCGGTGACCCGTAGTGATCACCCGTTCGGGCCACCACGTCGCGAACCGGACATACCCCGAAATGCGCCAAACTGGCCACCGCTCGCCGTCCGTTCGGGCGGTCGTCGAGGAGGTGTGGTGTCCATGGCTGTCTCCATCTCGGTCATCCTCTTGCTGGTGATCCTGATCGTGATCTTCCTGCGCAGCGGCAAGCTGAAGCTCTCGCACGCCATCGTCTGCGGACTGCTCGGCTTCTACCTGGCCGGCAGCAGCCTCGCGCCGGACATCCACCACGGCCTCGCCAACGCCGCCGAAGTCGTCAGCAGCGTCCGCCCGTGACCCTGCGCCACCGCAACTCCACGCCCCGCCCGCACCGCGTCAACCCACCGCTACACTGAGTGACGACCCCGGAACAATTAACTCTCCGTAATCGTTGCCGAACAAGGAAGCAGCAAGCGGGCACCCCGGCCCCGACCCACCCCACCCCTCACCCTCACGCCCGCCCCGACACAGCCCGCCCCGACGCCGTCCGCCCCGACGAGCGCTCACCGCCCACCGCTCGCACTCACCCGCCGCTCACCCTCGCCTCGCCCCCGCCTCGCCCCCCGCGTCACACCCCCCCGCGTCACACTGGCCCCTCACCAGCGCCCCGGCGGAAAGCTGCGGGAGGAGCGCGCCCCCGAGGCCCGCCGTCCCGGGCTGCGGCTCACCCGGGGGCGGAGTGCGCAACCCCGCGGGACCACCGGGGCGGGTCGGACCGTGGGCTCACCGGAGCGAGAAGACCCCCAGCGCATTGGCCACCGGGCGCTCCTTGCCGTCCGTGGGGTGGTTGCGCACCCGGACCTCGCCGTAGCGGTCCTCGGTGACGAACGTCGAGGAGCCGCCGCCGTCCAGGTCCGTCGCGTCGCGGGCGCCCAGCCGTGCCATCAGCCCCGCCAGTTCGCGGACCGTCAGCCCGGTCTGGTGCCGGCCCTTCTCGCCGTCCAGGGCCATCAGCAGCAGGGTGCGCCCGTGGTGCGCGATGCCGGCGGAGGTGCGCATCGTGACGGCGGTGGTGTCCAGGCCGGCCACGGGGCGTCCGCCGCGCAGCACCGGGAAGCCGCCGACCGCGCAGCGCAGCCGCCCCGGGCGGCGGCCGACGAGCCGGTGGCCGATCCGGACCCGCTGGCCGAGGTGCAGCGCCCGCAACCGTCGTGCGCCCTCCTCCCGGCCGACCAGCACCACGGACCCCGGCGCGATCGTGCCGGCACCCGGGCGCGGGGCGGTCTTCACCACCCGGCCGTGGCGGACGGTGACCTCGGCGGTGGTGGTGTCGCAGCCCGCCCCGCGGTCGGCGTCGGTGCCGCAGACCGCCCGCTCCCGGGAGACCCCGCCCCACCGGGCGGTGAACGCGCCGATGCCGCCCTGTGGCAGGGCGTACTGGTTCAGCCCGCGCAGCGGCCAGGTGCCCGCGGCGCTGTGGACGGTGCCGCGCAGGGCCAGGCGGTCCAGCCGGGCCCGGTGGTCGTAGCCGATGCCGAGCACGTCCTCGGTGCTGGCAGCGGAGGGGAGCGGCGGGCCGAAGCGCTGGCCGTCGGGCACCGCGCCCTTCAGCGCCCGTCCCGAGGAGACCTCGGGGCCGACCGACGAGCCGGTGACCTCCACCCCGGGGTGTTGTGCCTCGCTGATGTTGAAGAAGTCGCCGTTGACCGCCGCGACCGCCTCCCGGTCCCCGGCCAGTTCGGACACCGGGGCCCGGGCGGCCACCGCGGTCGGATGGAGCAGGTCCACGGAGACCTCGGGGTGGGACAGGTCCACGGTCAGCAGGTGGCCGCGGACGGTGCCGCGGGGCAGTGCCAGTCGGAACCCGGAGTACGTCACCCCGGGGGCGAGCCGCACCGGTGCGGTGCGGCTGAGGTGCGTGTTGCGCGTGAGGGGGGAGGGGGCCGGTGCGGTGCGGTCGACGGCCGCCGCCTGTGCCGTGCCCGCCACCGTGCCACCCACCAGGACGCCCCAGGCGACCACGCTCGCCGTCAGCGCGCGCATCGTGACCGTCCGGATGGTGCCCAACCGCTGCTTCATGACAGCCCCCTGACGTCGCGTCAACTGTTTCAGGTGGTGGCAGCGCTCACTATGGACCGCGGATGGCGGGATTTCGAACATCCGCGGAACGGTGCCGTGTCGCCTGGCGGGCGCCCGCCCGCCGGGCCGGGGCGACCGGTTCCGGCCCGACGGGGCGGCGCTCCCGATCGCCACAAGCCGGCGTCGTCACAAGCCGGCGTCGTCAGAAGTCGGCCAGGTCCTGCCAGAAGTTCGCGCCCCTGACCAGTTCCATGTAGTGGGCCCAGTCCCAGTACTGCCCGGGGTCGGTGTGGTCGGTGCCCGGGACCTCGACGTGCCCGATGATGTGCTCGCGGTCCTTGGGGATGTCGTAGCGCTCGCAGACGGCGGCGGTCAGCAGGGCCGAGCGGGCGTAGAGCGTCTCGGTGAACCACTTCGGTTCGTCGATCCAGCCCTCGTGCTCGATGCCGATGCTGCGGGTGTTGTAGCTCCAGTTGCCGGCGTGCCAGGCGACATCCCGTTCGCGGACGCACTGGGCGGTGTAGCCGTCCGAGGACCGGACGACGTAGTGCGCGGCGGCCTTGTGCGCGGGGTCCTGGAAGAGCCGCAAGGTGTCCGCGAAGGTCTCCTGCGTCACGTGGATGACGACGGTGTCGATCCGGTACTGCGCGGGGCGGTTGGCGGCGGTGTAGTTGGCGGCGTCGGCCGGGGTCCAGTGCACGGGCGGGTAGCCGGCGGACCGGGCCCGCCGCCTGCGCGGGGTGGCGGCGCCGGCCGCGGTCAGGGGAGTGAGTGCGGCGGCCGCGGCGAGTGCGGCGGCGCCGGTGAGCAGCCGCCGGCGGGCCGGGAAGTGCTGGTCGGGTTCCATGCGAACTCCTGACAAGGACCGAGGGGGGTCGCGTACATGTCACGCACGTGCCGGTGTGTTCATCATGCGCAACGGTGCGCGCGCTGCCAAGGGAATGGCCGGCGTGTCAATGGCTTGACCAAAGAAGGCCCACGCCGGGTGACCTGCGTCCAACGCCCCCCCCGGGCGGCCGGAACGGACGTCACCCGGGTGCCGTGCCGCGTCCCGACCCTGACGGCGGGTCAGTGCGGCGGGCGGCACCCGGGTGACGGGGCGTCCGGCCGGTCGCTCAGTGTCCGATCTCGACGTCCTCCAGGACGCCCAGCGCGTCCGGCACCAGCACCGCCGCCGAGTAGTAGGCGCTGACCAGGTATTGGATGACGGCCTGGTCGTTGATGCCCATGAACCGCACGGACAGGCCCGGTCGGTACTCGTCCGGGATGCCGGTCTGGTGGAGGCCGACCACGCCCTGGTTCTCCTCGCCGACCCGCAGGGCGAGGATCGAGCTGGTCTGGTCGGGGTTAATCGGGATCTTGTTGCAGGGCAGCAGCGGGATGCCGCGCCAGGCGCGCACCGGCGCCCCCTCGAACTCCGCGGTAGCCGGGTAGATGCCGCGGGCGTTCCACTCCCGTCCGATGGCCGCGATGGTCCGCGGATGCGCCAGCAGGAACTGCGTCTTGCGGCGCCGGGAGATCAGCTCGTCGAGGTCGTCGGGCGTGGGCGGGCCGCTGCGGGTGTGGATGCGCTGCTTGAGGTCGGCGTTGTGCAGCAGGCCGAACTCGCGGTTGTTGACCATCTCGTGTTCCTGGCGCTCGCGCAGCGCCTCCACGGTGAGTCGCAGCTGCTGGTCCAGCTGGTTCATCGGGTCGTTGTAGAGGTCGGCCACCCGCGAGTGGATCTTCAACACGGTCTGCGCGACGCTCAGTTCGTACTCCCGCGGCGCCCGCTCGTAGTCCACGAAGGTGCCCGGCAGTGCCGGCTCGCCGACGTGTCCCGCGGCGAGTTCGATGGCCGCCTCGCCGTGCTTGTTCTGTGCCGGGACGAGCGCGGTGCGGACGTTCTCGACGTGCTCGCGCAGCGCCGCCGAACGGCCCAGGACCTCTTCGTAGTCGCCGCGGGAGAGGGTGAGGACGGTGCCGCGGGTGGCCGCGCGCAGCGTGAACTCCCACTCGGCGTCCGGCGCCAGCAGCGCGGCGTCGCCGGCCGCGTCACCGCCGGCGAGGACCGCGGTCACCGTGTCGTCGCCGTACTTGCCGGTGCCGATCCGCTCGACCTTGCCGTGCGCGATCAGGATGACCTGGTCGGTGGTGGTGCCCTTGGTGGCGAGGACGTCGCCGGGGACGACGTCCCGCTGGGTGAAGCGGCCGGCGAGTTCCTGGAGCGTGGGGTCGTCGGTGAAGCCGCGCAGCGGCGCCAGCTCGCGCAGCTCCTGCGGGATGACCCGGACCTCGGAGCCCTCGGTGACGAATTCGACCTCGCCGTCGCCCAGGGTGTGGGTCAGGCGGCGGTTGACCCGGTAGGTGCCGCCGGAGACCTGCGTCCACGGCAGGATCCGCAGCAGCCACCGCGAAGAGATCCCCTGCATCTGCGGCGGGGTCTTGGTGGTGGTCGCCAGGTTGCGGGCGGCCGCGGTGTCCAGGCTGGACCGGTGCTGTGCGGAGCCGTCGGTCTGCGGGCCGGACGTGGGATCCACGGATGTGGTCATGCGGGGAGTCACCTGTTCCGATCGGTGCGTAAAGCGTGGTAGGCAAAACGTGGTGAAAAGCGCGGGAAATTACTCAAGAGCGGGGTGGAGGGTGCGGTACTGCCGGTCCGCGCGGTGCGGCAGTCGCTATCCGGAGATTTCCCGCTCAACGCCCGATTTCTACGTCTTCCAGGACGCCCAGGGCGTCGGGGACGAGAACGGCCGCGGAATAGTAGGCGCTGACGAGATAGTTCATGACGGCCTTGTCGTCGATGCCCATGAACCGCACCGAAAGGCTCGGCTCGTACTCATCGGGAATTCCGCTGCGGTGCAGTCCGACGACGCCCTGCTTGTCCTCGCCGGTGCGCATCAGCAGCACCGAGCTGGTGCCGTGCTCCGTCACCGGGATCTTGTTGCAGGGGAAGATCGGCACTCCGCGCCAGGACGGCAGCGAGTGGCCGTTGAAGTCCACCGCGTCCGGGTAGAGCCCGCGGGCGCTGCACTCCCGGCCGATCGCGGCGATCGCCTTGGGGTGGGCCAGCAGGAAGCCCGGGTCCTTCCAGACCGTCGCGAGGAGGTCGTCGAGGTCGTCGGGGGTGGGCGGGCCGCTGCGGGTGTGGATGCGCTGGGTCAGGGCGGCGTTGTGCAGCAGCCCGAACTCGCGGTTGTTGATCATCTCGTGCTCCTGGCGCTCGCGCAGCGCCTGCACGGTGAGCTTGAGCTGTTCCTCGACCTGGTTCATCGGGTCGCTGTAGAGGTCGCCGACCCGGGTGTGGGAGCGCAGGACGGTCTGCGCGACGCTGAGTTCGTACTCCCGGGGCTTGCGCTCGTAGTCGACGAACGTGCTGGACAGGGCTGGTTCGCCGTGGTGGCCGGAGGTGAGGGCGAGCGGGGGTTCGCCGCCGGTGCCGGTCGGCTGCGCGGCCCGGTGGCCGTCGGACGCGAGGTGGTCGCGCAGGGCCGGTGAGCGGCCGATGACCTCGTGGGCGTCCCGGTGCGCCAGGGCCATCACCGTCACCCGGGTCACCGCCCGGTAGGTGAACTCCCACTCCCCGTCCGCGCCGTCGAGCGCGGCGTCGCCGAGGTGGTCGCCGCCGGCCAGGGCTTCGAGGACGGTCTCGTCGCCGTACTTGCCGGTGCCGATCCGGTCGACCCGACCGTGCGCGATCAGCACGACCCGGTCGTGCGGCGCACCCGCCTGAGCGATCAACTCACCCGGGGCGTACTCGTGTTGGGCGAATCGCTCGCCGAGCGCCGAGAGCACCTCGGTGTCGGTGAAGTCCCGCAGGGCGGGCAGTTCGCGCAGCTCGTCGGGGATGATCGTGACCGCGCTGCCGTCGATGTCGAAGTCGATCCGCCCGTCGCCGACGGTGTACGCCAGACGCCGGTTGACACGGTACGTACCGCCCGAGACCTGGACCCAGGGCAGCAGCCGCAGCAGCCAGCGGGAGGTGATCCCCTGCATCTGCGGCGCGGTCTTGGTGGTCGTCGCCAAATTCCGTGCAGCGGCCGTACTCAGGCTGGAAATTTGGCTCTCTTCGGCGCTTCCGGTCAGCGTTTCGCCGGGAATCGTCACCATGTCACCTATCTCGTCGAGGCTGCGGCGTGGAACACCGGGCAGAACTCAACGAAGACCCCCGGCAGCTCGCCGCCGCCTCGAAGATAGCGGCGTTGATTTTATCGACACAATCGCTCGATTGGGTGGCATGGAATTGAGTTTCCATGGAAAGGGTTTAGATCTTTCGGTGCAGGGCAAGGTGTGCCGGGGCGGTGATCGCGGACGGTGCGTCAGCCGCCCAGCAGTGCCGCTCCGTCGGTCAGCGTCGCCGCCAGCCGGTCCCAGGCGTCGCCGTCCCGCTCCCGTGCCGGATGCGCCGCGCCGCGGGCCGTCCCCCAGCGCCGCGCCACCGCCGCCGGATCCTCGCCCAGCAGCAACCCGGCCGCCTGCGCCGCCGCCCCCAGCGCGACGAGTTCGTCCGCCTCCGGCACCACCACGGGGCGGCCCGACAGCCGCCGCACGGTCTCCCGCCAGGCATGCCCCCGGGCCCCGCCGCCGATCAGCAGGAGGGGCGCGTCGGGCGCGGCGTCCACTCCCGGAAGCCGGTCCAGGGCCCGCAGCAGCGTGAACACCGCGCCGTCGTAGGCGGCCTGGAGCAGGTGGCCGGCGGTGGTGTCGTGGCGCAGCCCGTGCAACAGGCCCGTGGCGTGCGGGAGGTTGGGGGTGCGCTCGCCGTCGAGGAAGGGCAGCAGCACGGCGCTGCCGCCCGGCTCGACCGCCTCCCGGTCGCGGCCGAGCAGCGCCGCCACCCGGTCCACCGCGAGCGTGCAGTTGAGCGTGCAGGCCAGTGGCAGCCAGTCGCCGCGGGCGTCGGCGAAGCCGGCGACGGTGCCGGTGGGGTCGGCGGGGCGGCGGGTCGTCACCGCGTACGCCGTCCCGGAGGTGCCCAGGCTCAGCACCGGCTGCCCGGGACGCAGGCCGAGGCCGAGCGCCGCGGCCATGTTGTCGCCCGTCCCGGCGGCCACCAACGCGCCGTGCGGGAGCGGCAGCTCGTCGGTGCGCACGGTGCCCGCCGCCTCGCCGGGGAGCGCCACCCGCGGCAGCATCGCGGCGGCCAGTCCGACCCGGTCCAGGACCTCCGCGTCGTAGGTGCCGGTGGCCGTCGCCCACCAGCCCGTTCCCGAGGCGTCGCCACGGTCGGTGACCGCCTGGCCCGTGAGCCGCTCGACGAGGTAGTCGTGCGGGAGGCGGACGGCGGCGGTGGCGGCCGCGGCGGCCGGCTCGTGGGCGCGCAGCCAGGCCCACTTGGCGACCGTGAACGCCGGGCCCGGTACGCTCCCGATCCGCTCCGCCCAGGCCGCCGGGCCGCCGCCCTGGGCGATCAGCCGGGCGCTCTCGCGGGCCGGGCGGACGTCGTTCCACAGCAGGGCGGGGCGGACCGGTTCGCCGGCCGCGTCCAGGGTCACCAGGCCGTGCTGCTGGCCGGCGACCGAGACCGCGGACGCCTGCCGGGCGGCCGCCCCGCACTGCTCCAGTGCCTCGCCCAGCGCCCGCCACCACTGCCGGGGGTCGCTCTCCTTGGCCGCCCCGCCGCTGACCGCGTGCGGTGCCTGACCGCGGGCCAGCACCTCCCCGGTCTCCGCGTCCACCACCAGCGTCTTGGTCGACTGCGTCGAGCTGTCCACCCCGACGACCAGGGGTCCGGCCGACTGTGCGCCCATCGAGCACTCTCCCTCGGCGGCCGGTGGTACGGGCCCTGACCCCGGGGCTCCCGGCCGCTTGGGGCCCCGGTGCGCTGCCGCATAGTAATGCGCGCGGCGCCGGTCCCGGGCGGCCTGTGGACGACACGCGCGGTGCGCGCCGGCCGGTCGCGGTCAGCCGCCGAACAGCTTGCGCAGGAAGCGGAGCTCCGCGGTCCGTTGCGCGCCGCCGCCGCTCTCGTGGGCGTTGAACCGCCACACCTCCAACTGCTTGTCGCCCGCGTAGTGGTGGTAGGCGGCGAACCCGGTGGAGGGCGGGACGACCGCGTCGCGCAGGGCGGTGCCGAAGAGCGCCGGGGCGGTGGCGCGGACCGCGAAGTTCAGGCCGTCGAAGTGGTCGAGGGTGTGCAGTGCGGTGTCGACGTGGTCGCGCTGGCCCGCGAAGTAGCGGGCGAGTTCGCCGTACGGGCCCTGGTCGGTGACGTCCAGGGCCCGCCGGACGTCGGTGAGGAACGGCACGTCGATCAGGGCCGCCGCCAGGCCGGGGACCAGGCCCGCCACGGCCAGGGCGAGGCCGCCGCCCTGGCTGCCGCCGGCGACCACGATCCGGGCGGCGTCCACCGCGGGGTGCCCGTGGGCCACCTCGACGGCCCGCACGGCGTCGGTGATCAGCCGCCGGTAGTAGTAGGTGTCGGGGTCGAGCAGGCCCTGGGTGAGCTTGCCCGGTACGCCCGGGTGGGCGATGCCCACCGGGTCGGGGGTTTCGCCGGGGCGGTTGGGGCCGCTCTGGCCGCGGGTGTCCATGACCAGCGTGGCGTATCCGGCCGACGGCCACAGCAGCCAGTCGTGCGGGAACATCCGGCCGCCGCCGTAGCCGAGGTACTGCACCACGCACGGCAGGGGGCCGGCCGCCGCGCGCGGGCGCAGGAACCAGCCGCGGATGCGGTGCCCGCCGAAGCCGGCGAAGTCCAGGTCGTCGACGTGGAGTTCGGTCAGTCCGCCGTCGAGCGGGGTGAGCCGGGGGGCGAGGTCGTGGGCCCGGGCCTCGTCGAGGGTCCGGTGCCAGAACGCGTCGAAGCCCGGGGGCTCGGGCAGGGGAGGACGGTAGCGGCGGAGTTCGTCCAGGGGAAGGTCGGTGAACATGGCGCACCTCCGGGCCGTGAGGCCTGCACGTCGGGCACGTTAGGGTCTGTCCGGGCGATCAGGATCGCCGAGCCGTCCGTCCGGGCCGCGGGTCGCCAACGGTGCCCACGGGGCGGAGGGTTCGCCCCGCAGCGGTCCGGATCGGTCGCCGCGTCCCTGACTCCCACCAAAGAAGCGACATTTCCGCCATGAGCTTTCCCCCGCCTCCGCCGTCCAACCAACCGCCGCACCAGCCGCCCCCGGGCGGTCCGGGCGGCTACGGCCCGCCACCGGGCGGCTATGGGCCCGGCGGGCAGCAGCCGGCCCCGGGCGGGTACGGACCGGGCGGCTACGGGCCGGCGGCGCCCCAGCCCGGGCCGCCGCCGGCCGGCCCCTACGGCGCCCCCGCCGGCGGCTTCGGCCCGCCCGGGGCCGGCGGCGGGGGCGGTTGGCAGCAGCCGCCCGCCCCGCCCTCCTCCGGCGGCAACGGCACCACCATCGCGCTGATCATCGGGGCCGGCGTGCTCGTCGTGGCGCTCGTCGTCGGCGGCGTCATATGGGCCACCAACAGCGGCGGCGGGCGCAACCAGGCCGGACCCGGCACCGGCACCACGGCCAGTCCCACCCCGGGCCCGTCGGACTCCGGGCTGCCGACGCCGTCCGCTTCGGCCTCCGCGACGCCCACCGCCCCCGAGTCCACCCCGTCCGCGCCCCCGCGACGCACCGTCGCCTTCTACGCGCTGAAGACCGGCGACTGCTTCGACATCCCGCCGGGCGGCAACGACGGCAACAACGAGTCGGCCCCCTGCACCGGCCCGCACGACGCCGAGGTCGTCTTCCTCTACACCCTGCCGCACGGCCTGACCAGCGAGAACGAGATCAAGGACAAGGCGTCCACGCTGTGTTCCTCGGAACTCCAGGACAAGGCGTCCAAGCAGCCGGCCGGGGCCGCCGGGGGCACCTACGTCCAGTTCCCCAGCGTCCAGGGCTACAAGCTGGGCATCAAGACCGTGGTGTGCAGCCTGACGGGCAACCGCAGCGGCACCAAGAAGCTCACCCGGCCGCTGGCCTGACCCGGGCCGGGACCGGGCGCCGGACAGCGGGCCGCGGGACGGGGCGTCACGGCGCCGGGCGGAGCGGTGGTGTAGTGACCGGCCCCGGCCCGTCGGGCCCGTCCGGACCGCCCGTCCCGTCCACCCGGGCCGCCGCCGGGTCCAGCACGCGGGACAGGAACGTCCGGGTCCGCTCGTGCCGGGGAGCGCCCACCACCCGTTTTGGGGTGCCCTCCTCGACGATCAGCCCGCCGTCCATGAAGACCACCCGGTCGGCGACCTCCCGGGCGAAGCCCATCTCGTGGGTGACGACCAGCATCGTCATCCCGTCCCGGGCCAGCGACCGCATCACCGCCAGGACGTCGCCGACCAGTTCGGGGTCGAGCGCGGAGGTCGGCTCGTCGAAGAGCATCAGCTCCGGGGCCATCGCCAGCGCACGGGCGATGGCCACCCGTTGTTGCTGACCGCCGGACAACTGCGCCGGATAGGCGGCGGCCTTGTCGCCCAGGCCGACCCGGGCCAGTTGGTCGCGGGCGAGGCGTTCGGCCGCCGCCCGGTCGCGGCGCAGCACCCGGCGCTGGGCGATGGTGAGGTTCTCCAGTGCGGTCAGGTGCGGGAAGAGGTTGAAGGACTGGAAGACCATGCCGATCCTGCGCCGCACCCGGTCGATGTCGACGTCCGGGTCGGTGACCTCGGTGCCGGCGACCGTGATCCGGCCGGCGCTCGGCTCCTCCAGCAGGTTCACGCACCGCAGCAGCGTCGACTTCCCGGAGCCCGACGGCCCGATGACGCAGACCACCTCGCCGCGCGCCACCGAGAAGTCGATCCCGCGCAGCACCTCCACCGTGCCGAACGCCTTGTGCAGTCCGCGCACCTCGATGGCGTTGTCGCCCCCGACGTCGGTCATGCCGTGCCCCTCCCCGCCAGCCCCGCCACCGCTCGTCGCGCCATCTGTTCCGTGCCCCCGTCCCGTCACCGGGCCCGCGCCGTGCGGGCCTCCAACCGGCGGACCACCTGGCCCAGCGGAAGGGTGATCACCAGGTAGAGCAGCCCGGCGACCAGCACCGGGGTGAGGCTCTTGTGCTCGTTCAGCGCGTCCCGCCCGAAGTTGGCCAGCTCGAACTGGGAGAGCGACAGGCCCAGCAGGTACACCAGCGAGGAGTCCTTCGTCAGCAGGATCAGCTCGTTGGTCAGCGGTGGCAGCACGATCCGGAACGCCTGCGGAATGACGATCGAGACCATCGCCCGGCCCTGCGACATGCCCAGCGAACGCGCGGCCTCCGTCTGCCCCTTGGGCACCGCCTGGATGCCGGCCCGCAGGGTCTCCGCCATGTAGGCCGCGCCCACCAGACCCAGCGACAGCATCACGGTGACGCCCTGGTCGAGCGCGACCTGGAAGGCCAGCGGCACCCCGAAGCCGAGCGCGATGAACACCAGCAGCGCGGGGATCCCGCGGAAGAACTCGATGTAGGTCACCGCGAGCCAGCGGTACGGCGGCACCGACGACAGTCGCATCAGGGCGAGCAACAGCCCGAGCATGAGCCCGAACCCGAAGCCCAGCAGGGTGTAGCGCACGGTGTTGACCAGTGCGGTGGTCACGATGTCCGGGAACAGTGCCTTGGCGACGGAGAGGTCGAAGAACGCCGAGCCCAGCCGGCGCCAGTCCGCGGCCAGCGCGAGCGCGGCCGCCGCGGCGAGAAGCACGCCGTACTGCGCGCCGCGGACGAGCCGGGCCCGGCGCCGCTTGGACGCCGGGCGGGGCATCAGCCGAACCACTTGCGGTGGATGCGGTCGTAGCTGCCGTCCTTCTTCGCCCGGGCGAGGACCGCGTCGATGCGTTGTCGCAGTGCGTCGTTGCCCTTGCGGACGCCGAAGCCGTAGTGCTCGCCGGTGTCGAACTCGGCGGCGACCCGGGTGTCCTGGTTGTGCTTCACGTAGTCGAGGAGCACGCCGTTGTCGTTGATCCCGGCGGCCACCTGGCCGGACTTCACGGCGGTCAGCAGGAGCCCGACGTCCTCGAACTCGACCAGTTCGACGCCCTGTGCGTGGGCCTTGGCGTAGACGGCGCCGGTCGTGGCCTTCTGGTAGCCGAGCTTCTTGCCCCGGAGGTCGGTGAGCTTCTTCAGCGGGCTGCCGCGCTTCACCAGCAGTGCCTGGGTGGCGTCGAAGTACGGGGCGGAGAAGTCCATGACCTTCTTCCGGGCCGGGGTGATGGTCATGCCCGCGGCGGCCAGGTCGCACTTGCGGATGGCGAAGTCCTGCCCGGTCTCGATGCCTTCGAAGGGGGTGTTGATGATCTGCTGGGTGGCGCCGAGGTCCTTGGCCACCAGGTCCACCAGGTCGACGTCGAAGCCGACGACCTTGCCGTCGCGCGTCACCTGGAACGGGGCGTAGGGGAGGTGGGTGCAGGTCAGGAGCGTTCCGGGGCGGACCAGTTCCGGGCCCTGGCCCTCGCCGGCGGGTGCGGTGCTGGTGCAGCCCGCCAGGAGGGCGGTGGCCGCGGCGGCGGCCAGAAGGGGCAACGCGGAGCGAGCGGTCACAGGGCCTCCAGGAGTGCCGTGACGATCAACCGGGCCGGGGGATCAACGAGTTGGGCTGCATCCTGCCATCGGCCGGGGGTGTTGTCGCCGGTGCGTCCGTTGCGGCTGGGTAACGCCCGTGTGGGCGGCGGCCGGCTCAGCGCAGGGTCCAGAGCCAGCCGAGCGGGGTGAGGCCCATTTTCCGGGCCACCGAACGGGAGGCGTGGTTGGCGCCGGTGGTGCTGTAGAAGAGCACCTCCTTGTGGTGGGCGGCGCGCCGGGCCCAGGCGGCGACGACGGCCGGCGCCAGCCCGCTCCCGCGGAAGTCCGCGCGGGTCCAGGCGCCCGCCTCCGCCGCGGTGGGGTTCGCCTCCGGGGTGTGGCAGATGGACACCGGGGCGGTGCCGTCCACGGCCATCGCCCACGTCCCGGCGGCGCCAGAGATCAGCTCCGCCCACTCGTCGGGTTCCCAGTTGCCGGGCCGGTCCAGTTGCCGCGCCGCCCGGCGCCCGGCGGCGTCCGACACGAGGACGGGCAGCGGCGCGGGCGGCGGCGCGGGGAGCGGGCGGGGGAAGACGAAGGTCGGACCGCCGTCGAGGGTGGTGCGCCGCCCGGCCGGGCCCAGCGCCTCGGCGAGCCGCGTCAGGGCCCGTGGCGCCTCTTCCGGGACGTACGGCTGCTCGGGGTCGTCGAGTGCGGAGCCGGGGCCCACGAGGCCGCTCACGGCCGGCCCCAGCGCGAGCAGGCGGGCCCGCGGGGACCAGGCCCAGACGGCCTTGACCGGCTTGTCCGTCACGGTCGGCGGGCGGTCGGTGGTTCCGGGCACCAGCCCGTAGACGGTGTCCACTTCCATGGCGAGCAGCGTCGCGTCGTCCCACGTCACGGCGGGAGGGTAACGGGCGGTGCCGGTCGGCCGCCGCCCGTTTTTCCGCGGCCCGCCGTCCGGGGCCCTCCGTCCGGGGCCCGTCGTGCCGCGGTCGGGTCAGCGGTCCAGTGCGGCGGCGAGTTCGGCGATGGCGTGCGGCCCCACCCGGCAGCAGCCGCCGATCAGTCGGGCGCCGGCCGCGACCCAGCCGGCCACCCGGTCCGCGCGGAAGGTCGGGCTGCCGCGCCAGGTCCGCGCCGCGGCGTCCCAGTGCTCGCCGCTGTTGGGGTAGACGACCACCGGCTTGCCGGTCACCCGGGCCGCGATCTCCACCGCCCGGTCGGCGTCGTCCGGCGCACAGCAGTTGACCCCGACCGCGATCACCTCGTCCGCGTCCGCCGCCGCGGCGAACGCCTCGGCCAGCGGCTGCCCGGCACGGGTCCGGTCGCCGGCGACGCTGAACGACAGGTAGGCCGGGACGCCGAGGCCGCGGACGGCCCGCAGCAGGGCCCGGGCCTCGTCCGCGTCCGGCACCGTCTCCAGGGCCAGCACGTCAGGACCGGCGGCGGCCAGCACCTCCAGGCGCGGCCGGTGGAAGCGCTCCAACGCGTCCACGGACAGGCCGTACCGGCCGCGGTACTCGGAGCCGTCCGCCAGCATCGCGCCGTACGGTCCCGCCGACGCGGCGACGTAGAGTGGCCCGCTGACCCCGTCGGCGTGCGCGCGGGCGGCCGCCTCGCGGGCGAGTTCGACGCTGCGGCGCAGCAGCCCGGCGGTCTCCTGCGGGCCGGTGCCGCGCCGTGCGAAACCCTCGAAGGTGGCTTGGTAGCTGGCGGTGAGGGCGACCTGGGCGCCCGCCCGGTAGTAGGCGAGGTGGGCCCGCAGCACGGCCTCGGGTTCCTCGGCGAGCAGCCGGGCCGACCACAGGGCGTCGCTCAGGTCGTGGCCGTCGGCCTCCAGTTGGTTGGAGAGCCCGCCGTCGAGGACGACCGGTCCCGCGGCGAGCGCGGCGGCGAGCGTCGGTGCCGGCGGTTGGGGCGACGGGCCGGTCATGGGGACCACTTCTCCTTGTTGGCGGGTGCGGCTACTCGGGCCGGACCGCCTGGATGTCCAGCTCGACCCGGATGGTAGCGCCGATCGCGGCGATGCCCCTGGCCAGCATCTTGCGCCAGTCCAGGGTGAAGTCCTCGCGGTGCAGTTCGGTGACGGCCTGGCACGCGGTGCGGGTCTCGCCCGCGATGCCGGTGCCGATGCCCAGGTAGCGGGTGTCCAGTTGGATGGTGCGGCTGACGCCGTGCAGGTGGAGCACGCCCTGCACCGCCCACCGGCCGCCGCCCTTGTGGACGAACCGTTCGCCGGAGAACTGGAGGTGGGGGAAGCGGGCCACGTCCAGGAACTCCGCCGAGCGCAGGTGGTCGTCGCGCATCCGCACGCCGGTGTCGATGCTCGCCGCGTCGATGGTGACCTCGACCCGGGAGTCCTGCATCCGTTCACCGATCCACAGTCCGCCCTCGAAGGCGTTGAACCGGCCGTGGATCTCGGCCAGTCCGATGTGCCGGGCGGTGAAGCGGATGGCGCTGTGGTCGGGGTCGAGCCGCCACTGGCCGGGGTCGGGCAGCGGCAGCGCCGGTGCCAGCTCCAACGTGACGGGGCGGGGCGCGGTCCGCCCGCCGGCCACCACTTCGGCCTCGAAGCGGGCCGGGCGGAAGCCGTCGGAGGTCGCCACCAGCCGGTACCCGCCGGGCGGGAGGGTCACCGTCAGGCGGCCGTTGGGGTCGGTCCGGCCGGCCGTCGCCTCCTTGCCACCGGCGTCGCGGACCGAGATCGCCACCCCGGCCATGGGGAGTCCGACGGGATCGTTGACGCACAGGTCCAGCGCGCCCGCCCCGCGGGGCAGGGGCGGCTGGACGGTGTGCGGCGAGCGGTCGCGCAGGCGGTGCAGGAAGGCGAGCGGCATGGCAGGACGGGGCCCCATCGGTCGGGTCGGTCGGGACGGTCGCATCGCTCGGGCTGCGGACAGCGTGCGAGCGGGGACGCGCGCTGCCGCGGGCGGGCGCACGTGGACGCACGGGGACGCACGGGGATACGGCCGCGGAATGAATCGCACGAAAAGGGTGCGGATTCGGTTCCATCCTGTCATTGGTGGCGACCCGAAATGACCACAAGGTGTCAAGGTCAGATCAAAGGTGACCTTTCTCGCACTGTAGGGGGAATCCCCTGGCGTCACCCCTCCGGTACGTCCGCCGCGAGGCAGACCAACGCCGCCGCCGGGTCGTCGGCCGCGGGACCGGCCGGCGCCCACCGCCCGCCCTCCTTGCGGAACGGCCACCACCGTCCGTCGCGCCCGAAGCGCAGTTGGACGTCCCCGCCGGCGACCGTCCAGCGGTTGCCGGCGGCCCGTAGGCGCGGCCGGGACGCCGCGTCCTCCCAGGCGGCCGCCAACTGCTCGGACAACCGGGAGCCCACCTCGGGCGCCGGCGTCCACTCCTCCTCCAGGGCGGCCAACCCGGCCGCACCGCCCGCCCGCCAGGCCCGTACGGCCAGTGCCAGGCCCCGGGCGCCGCGTTGCGAAGCCTCCGCCAACCGCGCCTGCGCCGCGCTCCCGGGCCCGGCGGCCGCCAGCCGCACCGCGTCCTGGTCGGGCGTCAGCGCGGGCGCCCACGGGCCGTCGGCGGGCCCGGGGGAGAGCGCCGCCGTCAGCAGCCGGTGGGCGCGCGCCGCCGCGTCCCCGATCAGGAACTCCAGTGCGTCCGCCGTCACTCCGGGCGCCGGCGGGGTGCCGCTGCCGAGCGCCGGCGCCGGGCCGGGGGCCGTGACCGGCGGCGGTGGCGGGGGCAGCGGCGGCAGGACGTCCCGTGCCGCGTACGCCTCGGCCGCGGGGACGCCGGCCGCCTCCCCGCCGGCGGAATCCGCCGGGCCCGCCACCGCCTCGGCCCGGGAGGCGCTGCGCCGCTGGAGCTCGTCCAGCAGCTCCGTCTCGCCCCGGCCGCGCAACAGCAGCAGCACGAACGGGTCCTGGTCCAGCAGCCGGGCCACCTGGTAGCACAGCGCCGCCGAGTGCGCACAGTGGTCCCACGCCTCGCAGGCGCACGCCGGCTCCAGGTCCCCGATGCCCGGCAGGAGTTCGACCCCGGCCGCCGCCGCGTCCTCCACCAGGACGGGCGGCATGTCGCGGTCCAGCAGGGCCGCGAGGTGCCCGGCCCGGTCCGCGATGACGTCCAGCAGCCGGTCCCACTCCGCTCCGGACAACTCCTGGAGCAGCACGTCGGAGCGGTGCCGCGTGTGGTCGCGGTCCTGGACGACGGCGGTGATCCGGCCGGGGCGCACGGAGACCGCGCCGACCGCCCCGGCGCGGGCGTGCCGGCGGCCCAGCTTCAGCTGCGCCCCGTCCAGCGCGGTGTCCTCCAGCGCCTTCAGCCACGCCTGCCCCCACCAGGTCTGCGCGAAGCCACGGCCGCCCGCCACCGGGAGCGCGGCGAACGTCCGTTCCGGCCCGGCCCCGCCGCTCCCGTATTCCGCGTCGCCGTCCGCCATGTCCCCGTCCCTCTCCGCCACGTCCCTGCCCGTTCCGTCCCGATCGGGCCGGCCACCGGCCGGCCCGTGTCCGTGCACCGGTGCGTCCGGCCACCCGTCCGCCCCGTTCACCGCTGGTTCCCGCGCAGCGCCACCAGGTCCGCCAGCTCGGCGTCGGTGAGTTCGGTCAGTGCCGCCTCCCCGGAGCCGAGCACCGCGTCCGCCAACCGCTGTTTGCGGGCGAGCAGTGCGGCGATCCGGTCCTCGACCGTGCCCTCGGTGACCATCCGGTGGACCTGCACCGGCTGGGTCTGGCCGATGCGGTAGGCCCGGTCGGTGGCCTGGGCCTCGACCGCCGGGTTCCACCAGCGGTCGAAGTGCACGACGTGCGCCGCCCGGGTGAGGTTCAGGCCGGTGCCCGCCGCCTTCAGGGACAGCAGGAACACCGGCACCGCACCGTCCTGGAACCGCCGCACCATCTCCTCCCGCTGGGTGACCGGCGTCCCGCCGTGCAGGAGCTGCGCCGACACCCCGCGCGCCGCCAGGTGCGCCGCCAACAGCCGCGCCATCGCCACGTACTGGGTGAACACCAGGACGCTGCCGCCCTCGGCGAGGATCGTGTCCAGCAGTTCGTCGAGGAGTTCCGTCTTCCCCGACCGGCCGGCGAACCGCGCGGCCCCGGCGTCCGGCGCGGCGGGCGGTTCCTTGAGGTAGTGCGCGGGGTGGTTGCAGACCTGTTTGAGCGCGGTGAGCAGCTTGACCACCAGGCCGCGTCGGGCGAGCCCGTCCGTCCCGGCGATCTCGCCGAGTCCCTCGCGCACCACCGCTTCGTACAGCGCTGCCTGTTCGGCGGTGAGCGCCACCGCCCGGTCGGTCTCCGTCTTGGGCGGCAGCTCCGGGGCGATCCCCGGGTCGGACTTGTGCCGGCGCAACAGGAACGGCCGCACCAGCCGGGCCAGTCGCTCCGCTGCCGCGGCCGCCTCCGGGGTGCCCGCCGCGTCGCCCTCGATGGCCCGCGCGTGCCGCTGCCGGAACCGGCCCAGCGACCCCAACAGCCCCGGCGTCGTCCAGTCCAGGATCGCCCACAGCTCGGACAGGTCGTTCTCCACCGGCGTCCCGGTCAGCGCCACCCGGGCCTTGGCGGGCACGGTGCGCAGCGCCCTGGCGGTCGCCGAGAAGGGGTTCTTGACGTGCTGCGCCTCGTCGGCGACGACCAACCCCCAGCCGGCACCCGCCAAGGTGGCGGCGTCCAACCGCATCGTCCCGTAGGTGGTGAGGACGAATTCCCCGTCGGCGAGGTCCGCCAGGCTGCGCCGCCCGGCGTGGAAGCGGCGCACCGGCGTCCCCGGCGCGAACTTCTCGATCTCCCGCTGCCAGTTGCCCATCAGGGAGGTGGGACAGACGACGAGCGTGGGCCCGGCCGACTCCCCGGTGGCCTGACGGTGCAGGTGCAGGGCGATCAGGGTGAGGGTCTTGCCCAGGCCCATGTCGTCGGCCAGGCAACCGCCGAGGCCGAGCGACGTCATCCGGTGCAGCCATCCCAGACCGCGCACCTGGTAGTCGCGCAGGGTGGCGGTGAGCCCGGGGGGCTGCTCGACGACCGGGTCCACCGTGCCCTCCGGGTCGGCCAGCCGGTCGCGGAGCCGGGCGAGCCAGCCGGACGCCTGGACCGCCACGTAGCTGCCGTCCTCGTCCTCGGTGCTGCCGGTGAGCGCGGCCCCCAGCGCGTCGAGCGGGGTGAGCGCGCGGTCCTTGCGGTCCCGGGCGGCGCGCACCGCCTGCGGGTCCACCAGGACCCACCGGCCGTGCAGCCGCACCAGGGGGCGCCGGGCCTCGGCGAGCCGGTCCAGTTCCGCCCGGTCGATCTCCTGGTCGCCGATGGCGAACCGCCAGCTGAAGGCGAGCAGCGCATCGGCCGAGACCAGCGACGGCGCCCCGCCAAAGGCGCGGCCGGCCGCGTGCCCGGCCGCTTCCGGCCCGTCCGGCGGCCCCACCACGGCGCGGGTGGTGAGCGTGCGCGTCAACTCCTGCGGCCAGTGGACCCGCACCCCGGCGGCGGCCAGTGCGGCGGCCGCCGGGCCGAGCAGCTCGGCGACCTCCTCGTCCGCCAACTCCAGGGCGTCGGGCACCGCCGCCGACAGCAGCGGCGTCAGCGGCGCCCAGGCGGCGGCCGCCCGGCGCAGCGTCAGCAGGGTCTCGGTCCGGGCCCGCGGCCCGAAAGCCTGCCCCGCCGGGGCCGTGCCCGCCCACACCTCGGCGGCGTCCGCGACGACCGTCGGGTCGGCCGCGCCGTGTACCTGGACGACGGCGCTGAACGTGGCGCCGGGCGCTGCGGCCGGTCCGGGCGCCAACCCCTGCACCTCCACCCGCAGCGAGATCCGCACCCCCGCGTCGTGTCCGGCGGCGATCTCCGCGGCCCAGGCGCGCTGCTCCGGGACGTGCTGCGGGGCGGCCGCGGCGAAGGCCGGCCCGCCGGCGGCCAGTTCCGCCGCGGGGGTGCGGGGCAGCCCGTCGGCGACCGCGTCCAGGAAGGCCCGCACCAGGTGCTCGGGGGACGGCAGCCGCACCGGATCGGTGCCGGGCACCGGGGCGGCGTGGGCGTGCGGCGGCATCGCGGCGGCCAGCCCGCGCAGCCGCGCCACGTCGTCCGGGTCGAGCGGACCGGCGCGCCAGGCGTCGTGGTCGGTGGGGCTGAGGCCCGGCAGCAGGCGCCCGCGGGCGGCGACGTGGAGGGCCAGTAGGGCGGCGGCGCCCCAGAAGGCCGCGGCCGGATGGGCGGGCCGGCCGTCGCGCATCCGGGTGAGCAGAGGGAGCGCGGCGGCGACCGGCAGGACCAGGGCCGGCACCGTGCGCACGACGATGCCGTCGTCGGCCCGGCCGTCGTCCGCCGGCCCGGTGGGGAGGGCAACGGACAGCTGCTCCCATACGGCCGGGCCGTGGACGGCGGCCTCCGGGACGGGGTCGCCGTCCGGGCGCCAGAAGGCGATCCGCCCGTGCCGCGGCGGATCCGACGGCAGGAAGAGCGCCGCGCAACGGGACAGCTCGGTGAGCGGAACGGGCGTGACCGGGGGGTGGGAAGCCACGGGGGCGCGTACTCCTCAAATTTGACTACTGGAGTGTGGAGCGCCCGAGGGTACAGCACGCTCCGGCCGCTCAGGGAACCTCCGACGCCGAACCGGCGTTCAATGGGATACGACAGAGCGCGGCGCGCGCCGCGGAAAGGGCGTGAAGGATGTCCACACAGGCGAAGGTCGCGATCGGCGGCGTCGCGGTGGGAGTGCTCCTGCTGTGGCTGCTGCCCTTCTGGGCGGCCGTCTTGGTGATGGTCGGGATCCCGGCCGTCGCGTACCTGACGCTCGAGCCCTCCCAGCGGCGCCGACTGCGCCGGGCCAGCCGCAAGCAGCTCGACCGCTGAAGCCGGCGGCCCCGGCCGGCGGCCGCCCCGTGGAGCGGCCCGGCCGGCCCGGCCGTCAGGTGGGGCGGGGCGCCAGGCCGTCCAACGACGCCAGCAGCCCCGGAAGTTCGGGCCCCCGCCCCACCGGATGCACCTGCCCGGGCTCGTCGTCCAGCAGGACGAACGCGAGGTCGTCGGTGCGCGCCACCATGCTCCACCCGGGCCCGTCCACCCGCAGCGTGCGGGCCTCGCCGGCGGCGAACGACGACCGGACCCGGCCGGGCGGCGGCGGGTCGGCGAGGTAGCCGCGGGCCTGCGCCAACACCCGTCGCACGCCCTGGTGCCGCTCCTCGCCGGGCTCCGCGAAGGTGATCTCCTCGTCCTCGACCTGGCTCCGCCACGTCGCCCACTGGAGCGCTATCTCGTCCGCGCCCAGCCGGCGCTGGGCGGGGCCCCAGTCCGTCGCGTCCGGCGGCGCCAGCGGCGCCCGGTCGCTCTCCTGCGGCTCGGGGTCGTGGGGCTGCGGCACCCCGGGCGCCGACACCGCCAGGGCCAGCGGCCACCCGGGCAGCGCGACGACGATGCCGTCCTCACCGGGCGACAGGTCGTACTCCATGCCGCAGTCCCAGGCCGCTATCGCACACGCCACCAGGGACACGTCCTCGGTGACCACGGTCCAGCGTGCCCCCGTGCCGTCCTGGCCGAGGACCAGCCCGTAGCCCTCGGCGTAGGGTTCGAGACCGAGTCCCGCACACACCTCGGGATAGTCGTCGCCGAGCACGCTCGGGAACTGCGCGGGCGTCAGCAGCACCGCCGTCAAGATGAACAGCTGGTCGCTCAACTGCTCCCCGTCGGTGTTCTCGGTCGTCGGCACGCCCGGCCTCCTCGCATTGCGGTCCGCACTTTCGCCGCGCACCTTAATTGGCCGGGTACACCCTTGTCACCAGCCGTACGCTGCGAGGATGCGCCGCCGCGGGGCGCCGGACCACGACCCGTCAGGGCAACGGCAACCCGAGGAGGTCATGGGCGACCTCCCGCGGTGACTGCCGCCGCTCCCGCGCCAGGGCGAGCACCGCCCGACAGGCGAGCTCGTGGACACCGAAGGCCAGCGCCTCCGGCGACACCCACTCCGCCGCCTGCGCGCTGCGCTCCTCGTCGTACTCGACGTCCGCCGCCACATGGCACGCCGCCGCCTCGAAGAGGTTGTGCGGACGCGGCGGCGCCGGCCGCGCACCGCGGTGGAACACCGTCCGACGCCGGCCGCCGGCAGGTCTGCCGTCGGTGCGTCTACCGGGGTGCAGCACCCCGGCCAGGTCGCGCATGAATCCGGTCATCTGGCCCCCCGGCCCTCGTCCTTCACCGTCGTAGGAGTGTGCCCGCAGCCCGTACTGTGGGAACTTCGCGGAGCGAAGGGACGGACAACAGGTGCGGCGCTACGACTGGTTGACGGAGATCCGACGGCTCGATCCCGAGCGCGACTTCCTGCGGATCTACCAGATCACCACCGCCCACGAATTCCCCTGGGACGTCACCCGGGCACTGGAACTCGCGCTCTACCGCACCTACGCGGTACCGAGCATCGGCCGGCTGCTCGCCGAGACCGCCGAGCTGACGGACCGCGCGCAAAAGCGCTACGACGACACCGTCCTGTTGCTGGACACCGTCGTGGAGCACGGCTTCGACGGCACCGACGGGCGGACCGCGATCCGCCGCATCAACCAGATGCACCGCAGCTACGACATCAGCAACGACGACATGCGCTACGTCCTGTGCACCTTCGTGGTGATGCCGATCCGCTGGATCGAACGGTACGGCTGGCGGCGGCTGAGCGAGCACGAGAAGCGCGCCATCGCCGCGTACTACCGCGCCCTGGGCCGCCACCTGGGCATCAGTGACATCCCGCAGACCCACCAGGAGTTCACCGACTGCCTCGACGCCTACGAGGCGGAGCACTTCGCCTGGGACCCCGGCGCCCGCCGGGTGGCCGACGCCTCCCTGGACCTGATGGCGGGTTGGTACGGCCCGCTCGCCCCGGTGGTGCGCGGCGCGAGCCGGGCCCTCCTGGACGACGCGCTGCTGACCGCCTTCCGCTACGACCGGCCCCGGCCCGCCGTGCGGACGGCGGTGCACACGGCCCTGAAGCTGCGCGCCAAGGCCGTGCGGCTGCTCCCGCCGCGCCGCGCCCCCCACTTCGCCCGGCAGAACCCGGAACTCAGGTGCTACCCGAACGGCTACCGGGTCGCCGAACTCGGCACCTTCCCCGCGTCCCGGCGGGCCGGCGGCTGCCCCGTCCACCCGTTGGACGGCGACGCGCCCACCCAGGGGGACCCGGCGGCGTCCTGAGGCGGGGCGGCCCACCGACGGCGCCACCGGGATACCGGGGGATCCGGCTCCTCACCCCTGGCGGACCGCCAGCGCCAGATAGCGGGCGTCCTCGTCGACGTACCGGACGAGGTCCCAGCCGCTGCCGGCCAGGAGGGGACGCAGGTTGGGCTCGGCCCGCAGGTCGTCGGGGGTGAGCGGATGCCCCTTGCGCGCCGCGAGGGCCGCCCGCCCCACGGGGTGGAAGAGCGCGAGCCGACCACCGGGGCGGACCACCCTGGCCAGTTCGGTCAGTCCGGCCCCGGAGTCGGCGAGATGGGAGACCAACCCGGCGGCGAACACCGCGTCCAGCGCGGCGGACGGCAGCGGGAGCCGGGTCACGTCGGCGAGCAGCAGGCCCGCGCAGGCGTCGCGCCCGGCCCGCACGGCGGCCGCCAGCATCTCCGGGGTGAGGTCGGCGCCCAGCACCGTCCCGCCGGGCCCCACGGCCGTCCTGAGCGCCGTCAGGGCGCGACCGGTGCCGCAGCCGGCGTCCAGCACCCGCTGGCCCTCCTGCAACGCCAGTGCGGCCACGCCGCCGGCGTAGGCGGGCCCGTCGTCGGGGAACTTCGCGTCCCAGCCGGCGGCACGGGCGCCGAAGAACGCGCGGACGTCGTGCGGACGGCTGGTCTGGGGGCCGGTCATCGGTCTCCTTCGGGTGCGGTGGTACGGGCCAGCGGGGCGGTGACGGCGTACAGGACGCCCGCGACGAGCAGGGCGACCACCACCCCGAGGTTCATGGCGCCGAGCGTGCCGTGCGCGGCGGCGTCGGTGAGCAGGAAGCCCACGACCCGGGCGAGGTGCGGATCGGCGGAGGTCACCAGGCCGAGTCCGACGACGGTGGCGACGGCGAGCGAGAGCACCGCGGGCCAGCTGACGCCGGGCGCGGCGGCCGCCGCGGAACCAGGGCGGCCGGTCCGCCACCGCGCCACCAGGAAGACCGCCGTCCAGGCGGCCATCGCCACCCCCACGACGGACAGGAACGCCTGGAACGTGGCGAAGAAACTCGGCGAGACGAACAGCACGTACCAGCCGCCGACGGCCATCAACACCCCGTCCACCAGCACCGCGAGGTGCCGCCGGACCGGCACGCCGAGGGCCAGCAGCGACATCCCCGAGCTGTAGATGTCCATGATCGCCCCGGAGGCGAACCCCCCGATGGCGGTGAGCAGGTACGGCACCAGGAACCAGGTCGGCAGGGCCGCCGCGAGCGCGCCCACCGGGTCGGCGGCGGCCGCGGCGGCCAGCTCCGGGTCGCCGGCGTTCAGCATGACCCCGAAGACCAGCAGCACCACCGGGGCCAGCACCCCGCCCAGCGTCGTCCAGCCGGTGATCGCCCGACCGCTGCTGTTGCGGGGCAGGTAACGGCTGTAGTCCGCACCGCAGTTGACCCACCCGAGCCCCAGGAGGGTCATCGCGAGGAGCACGCCCCCGACGGCCGTGCCGAGACCGCCCGGCCGACCCGCCCACAGCGCGGCGGGGTGGATCCGGCCGGCCATCAACACGAGGTAGGCCGCGGTCATCGCGGTGATGGCGGCGGTCAGGTACTTCTGCACCTTCATGATCAACGCGTGGCCGTAGACGCCCACGACCACCACCGCGACGGCGGTCACCACGAAGCACAGCGCCTGCGCCCCGGTGGTCGGCGTCCGCCCGTCGGCCCGGGCGAAGACCGCCGGCGCGACGCGCGCCAGGATCACCGCACCGCCCAGGGACGAGAGGGCCACCAACACGGTCTCCCAACCGACGTTGGAGACGTAACTGAACAGCGTGGGCAGCTTGTTGCCCTGCCGCCCGAACACGGTCCGCCCCAGGGCCATCGTGGGCGCCCCGGTCCGTGCCCCGGCCACCGAGACCAGGCCGACCAGGACGAACGACAGCAGGTAGCCGACGGTCCCGGTGACCACCGCCTGCCAGGCATTGAGGCCGAGCCCCATGACGTAGGTCCCGTAGGCGACGGACAGCAGCGACAGCCCGGAGGCGGCCCACGGCCAGAACAGGGAGCGGGGCGTGCCGTGCCGCTCGGCGTCCGGCACCGGATCGAGGCCGTTGCGCTCCACGGCGGCGGCCGACGGCCGCGCCACCGGGCGCCCGGCGGACCGCTCCGGCGTCCGCGGTGCCTGCTCCTGCGTCATGGGCACATGATCCCCCATGGCCGGCGGGCACGGGGAAGGCCGTACGGGAAGCGCCACTTGGCGCACCGGCCGGGAAGGCGCCGGACGCGGCAGCCGGGCGCGGGCGCGCCACCGGCCGGAAAGCACCTCGGTCGCCGATCCCGTGGCGGCTTTGTCGAATTCGAGGAAATCCCGATCAGCGGAGGGTACGGTCCTCGCCATGGATTTCCGGACGGCACCCGGTGCCGCCGCCGACCCCATCGTTGTGCCCTGGATCCGCACACCCGCGCCGCGCGCGACCTCGCACCCTGGAGGAGACGGCCGATGAACGCCGTACGAGGGACCCCAAAGGACATAGTTCCCCGCCCCGCCCCCGATGTGGCCCTGAAGATCTTAGTCGCGGGCGGTTTCGGGGTGGGCAAGACCACCCTGGTGGGCGCGGTCAGCGAGATCCGTCCGCTGCGCACCGAGGAACGCCTGAGCGAGGTGGGCCACTTGGTCGACGACACCGGGGCGGTGGCGGACAAGGCCACCACCACGGTGGCGATGGACTTCGGCCGCATCACCATCAGGGAGGGACTCTCCCTCTACCTCTTCGGCACCCCGGGACAGGACCGTTTCTGGTTCCTGTGGGACGACCTCTCGGAGGGCGCCCTGGGGGCCGTGGTGCTGGCCGATACCCGACGGCTGCCGGACTGCTTTCCGGCCGTCGACTACTTCGAGCGCCGCGCCCTGCCGTTCGTGGTGGCGGTCAACTGCTTCCCGGGGACCGGGTCCTACGGGGCCGACGAGGTCTCCCGCGCCCTGGACCTGGACCGCGGCACGCCCGTCGTGCTCTGCGACGCCCGGGACCGCGACTCGGGCAAGGAGGTGCTGGTCCGGTTGGTCGAACACGCTGGGGGGCGGCACGCCACCCGGCAGCTGGGCCCGGTGGGCTGACCGGCCGGGGCGGGCGTCGGACGGCGCGGCGCGCGACCGCCGCACCGCCGCGCCCGCCCTTTCAGTCCGCGAGTGCGGCGACCGCGACGGCCTTGTCGATCCGGACCCGCACCAGCAGCTCCCCGGGCACGCCGTTGCGGGCGCCGTACTCCTCGGCGCGGTCCTCGCCCATGTAGCGGGCCGCGATCCGGGCCGCCCAGTGCCGGACGTCCGACAGCTCCTCGCTCAGCGTCGCCGTGCCCTGCACGACGACGAACGAGAACGGCGGCCGTTCGTCGTCCACGCACAGCGCCACCCTGCCGTCACGGGCGAGATTGCGGCCCTTGACGGTGTCCTTGCCGGTGTTGAACACCAGGTCGTCGCCGTCCATGAGGAACCACACCGGGGCGACGTGCGGGCCGCCGTCGGCCCGCACGGTCGACAATTTTCCGGTTCGGGTACCCGCGGAGAGGAACGCGAGCCACTCGTCCTTCGTCATTGTGTGTGCCATGCCGTCATCCTCGCCGCCGGCACGAGCCGGAGGCAGGTGGCACGCCGGGGTGCGGAGCCGCTTGCCGAGACGCCGGAGGTGGGACAGGCTGGCACGGCGGCTCGCCAACAGGCTGCGAACTACCGTCCGGCCACACCTGCGGACGGGGATACGGGGAGGAACGGGCATGGCACTGAGCAGCGGACTCGACTGGCTGCTGGACGACCTGACCAAGCGGGTGGAGCAGGTGCGGCACGCCTTGGTGCTGTCCAACGACGGACTGGTGACCGGCGCGAGCCAGGGGCTGGAGCGGGAGGACGCCGAACACCTCGCGGCCGTCGCCTCCGGGCTGCACAGCCTCGCGAAGGGCTCGGGCCTCCACTTCGGCGTCGGGCGGGTGCGCCAGACCATGGTGGAGTTCGACGACGGGATGCTCTTCGTGACGGCGGCGGGGGACGGCAGCTGCCTGTGCCTGCTGGCCGACGCCGACTCCGACATGGGCCAGATCGCGTACGAGATGACGCTGTTGGTCAACCGCGTCGGGGAGCACCTGGGCGTCGCGGCCCGCCGGCCGGAGAGTTATCCACAGGCTCGACAGCAGCTTTGACGCGCGGTCACCGCCCGCGGCTATGGTCGTAACCGTCAGTGATCGACGACGACCGAGTCGCAGGGGGAAGCACCATGACGATGACAGTGATGCGCGACGGACGACAGACGCTCTCGACGGCGCGCGCCGCGCAGGAGCTGGAGCTGCGGACCGGCGAGTGCGAACTCGCCACCCAACTCGGGGTGGTCCGGACGGTCCCGGCCGGGACCGCGGGGCGGCCGGGAAGCGGCGGGCCGCCCGGCCGGCTCCGGGTACCGGCGGAGGAGATCGTCCGGCTCCGGGCCGAACCGGACTTCCCCGAGGCGCTCCGCGCCCGACTCCGCACGGTCACCACCAATGAGGCGGCCGCCCTGATGGGCATCGGCCCCGGCCGGGCCCTGCGGCTCACCCGCGCCGGCTGCGTGAGCCCCGTCCGCTTCTACGTGAACCGCTTCGGCGCGGTGGTCTGGCTCTACCTCGCCTCGGAGATCTCCGATTTCGCCGACCGCGAGCCGGAGCTGCTGCAGGGCAACACCCCCGCCGCGATGCGGGTGATGCTGACCAACGGGCAGGACTGGCGGGGCCGCCAGTGGCGCAGCCGCCGGGTCGCCCAGCTGATGGGGCGGACCGACGATCCCTGGGAATCCGCCGCGGTGATCGCCGCCGTCCTCCCGCCGGAGGAACGGGCCTCGGTGGTCGAGGAGCCGCTGGAGCGTGCCCTGCTGCGCGGCCTCCGGCCGACCCTCGCATCCGTGATCACGGCGACGCCCGCGGCCCGCGAGTCCTACGAACGAGCCCTGGCGGCCGAGGAGTTCGACGAGGTCCTGTGGTACCGCGTCAATCTCTCCCGCGCCCTGGAAACCGCCCGCCGCGAGGATCCAGGGCGGGTCCGCCCGGCGCCGGCCGGGCGGACCGACCGCTCCCTCGACCTGCGGAACAGTCCCTCCTGGATGCCACGGCCGCGCAGCCTCTCCCGGCAGTCCTAGCCGTCCTCACCGTCCGGCTTCGCCTGCGTCCCCGTGATCCGACAGCACGGCGCGCGCGATCGTCGACAGGACCAGGGCCCGGTCCGTGCCGACGACGAGCCAGCCCTTGTCCAGCAGGGATTGCAGCAACGGCCGGGCCTCGTCGCCCAACGCGTCCGCCACCTCGTCATCCGTGGCCGGCATACCGGCTCCGAGGCGGCGGGCGACGTGGCGGACGACGGTCTCCTCCGCCGCGGTGAGGGTGAAGTCCATGAGGCGAGCCTACGGTGGGGCCGCGGCCGCCGGCGCCACGCCCCGGTCCGTCGCCGAGTGCGCGGTAGAGGCCCTTCCGCCAAGGGCTTTCGGCTCCGCGCTCGTCCCGGGGGTGGTGTTCGGTCGGAGCGGGCGGGCCGGAGCGGGGTGATCGGCCGGCCGGTGGCCTCCGGCGGGGGAGCGGAGGCGGGCACTCAGCGGCGCGCGGCGTAGGACCGAGCCCCACGTCGCGCGCCGTCAGGCGACGTCGTCTGCTGCCGGTTAGTTGCTGTAGACGTTCCCGACGCTGAAGTCGGCGTTGCTGAAGGGCGAGTCGGTGTCGTCCGCGCTGGCCGTGGCGGCGCCGGCCAGTACCGCGGCGGCAGCCAGTGCGACGGCAGCGATGACGAGGCGTATCCGCATGATGTGCTCCTCTTGCTCTTGGGGGAGACCTTGCCTCTTCACGATTGCAGCGGTGGTGAGGGCGCACTCGCTGTGTTGGTCCATTGGTGCCTGCGACGGTCTCCAGGGCAGGTACGTGGCGCGCGGCACGGCTCGCCGGCCGGGGCCCGTCGTCGGCGGTGCCCGGTGCTGCCCGCCGAGCGCCTCAGGGATCGCCGGCCGGCGTGGCGGCGTTGAGCGGCCGTCGGGGCGATGCGAAGGCTCTGCGTCCGCCGCGGTACCGCCGGCTCCGCAGCGGCCACGGCCGGCTTCCGCGGAGGGTCGGCCGCGAGCGTGGCGGCGGAGCCGGTTCCTGGACCGTCGCCGGGACGACCGGGCGGGCGCCCGGGGGCTGCGGACGTGCCGGGCCTGGCTGCTACGGGGTGGGTTCCGTAGCGGTGTCTGCTCCGGAACCGTCCATGTGGCGCGGGCCGTAGGGACGCAGCAGGCCCTCCTGCACGACCGAGACCAACAGGCGCCCGGCGCGGTCGTAGATGCGGCCGCGGGCCAGGCCCCGGCCGCCGGTGGCGACGGGGGACTCCTGGTCGTAGAGGAACCACTCGTCCGCCCGGAAGGGGCGGTGGAACCACATCGCGTGATCGAGGGAGGCCATGTCGAAGCCACGCGGGCCCCACAGGGGTTCGATCGGGATGCGGACGGCGTCCAACAGCGTCATGTCGCTGGCGTAGGTCAATGCGCAGGTGTGCACCAGCGGGTCGTCACCGAGCGGTCCGACGGCGCGCATCCAGACGGCGCTGCGCGCTTCCGCGCCCTCGATCTCCTGGGGCGTCCAGCGCAGCCGGTCGACGTAGCGGATGTCGAACGGCTGCCGGCGGGCCATCCGCTCCAGCGCCTCGGGCAGACCGCCCAGGTGCGTGCGGACCTCTTCGGCGACGTTCGGCAGTTCTTCCGGGTCGGGCACGGCCCGGCGCATCGGCAGTTGATGGTCGAAGCCGGGTTCCGGCTGGTGGAAGGAGGCGGTCAAATTGAAGATCGTGCGGCCCTGCTGGACGGCGACGACGCGACGGGTGGTGAAGGACCGCCCGTCGCGGACCCGCTCGACCTGGTACACGATCGGCACGCCCGGCCGGCCCGGCCGGAGGAAGTACGCGTGCAGCGAGTGGACCGGACGGTCCCCTTCCGTGGTCCGGCCGGCGGCCACCAGCGCCTGGCCGGCGACCTGCCCGCCGAAGACCCGCTGCAGGCTCTCCTGCGGGCTCCGGCCGCGGAAGATGTTCACCTCGATCTGCTCCAGGTCCAGCAGATCGACCAGCTTCTCGGCCGGATTCGTCATGACCGGTGGCCCTCCGTCGTCTCCTCGGGCGGCCTCGGTCGACGCCGCCGCGTCACAGCTGTCCCACCTCGGTGACCCGGACCACCGCGCGCCCCTCCTCGTCGGAGGCGGCCAGGTCCACCTCGGCCGAGATGCCCCAGTCGTGGTCGCCGTTCGGGTCGGCGAAAGTCTGCCGCACCTTCCACAGGCCGTGCGCGGTGTCCTCCTCGATCTGCAGGAGCTTCGGACCGCGCGCGTCCGGGCCGGTGCCCAGATCGTCGTACTCGTCCCAGTACGCGTCCATCGCGTCGCCCCAGGCATCGGCGTCCCAGCCGGAGTCGGCGTCCAGTGCGCCGAGTTCGTCGACGTTGTCCAGGGCCGCCAGCTCCACGCGACGGAACATCGCGTTCCGGACCAGCACCCTGAAGGCCCGCGCGTTGGTGGTGACCGGCCGCACCTGGTCGGCGCGTTCGGCCGCCTCCTCCGCGGTCTCCTCCGCGGGGTTGGCCAGCTGCTCCCATTCGTCCAGCAGGCTGGAGTCGACCTGGCGGACCATCTCGCCGAGCCAGGCGACGATGTCCTGGAAGTCCTCCGACTTCAAATCGTCCGGCACGGTGTGGTCCAGCGCCTTGTACGCGCTGGCCAGGTAGCGCAGCACGATGCCCTCGGTGCGCGCCAGCTCGTAGAAGGAGGTGAACTCCGTGAAGGTCATGGCGCGTTCGTACATGTCGCGGATGACCGACTTCGGCGACAGCGGGTGGTCGCCGACCCACGGGTGGCTCTTGCGGTAGAGGCCGTAGGCGTGCGACAGCAGCTCGTCCAGCGGCTTGGGGTACTCGACGTCCATGAGGCGCTCCATGCGCTCCTCGTACTCGACGCCGTCCGCCTTCATCTGCGCGACCGCTTCGCCGCGTGCCTTGTTCTGCTGGGCGGCCAGGATCTGCCGGGGGTCGTCCAGCGTCGACTCCACCACCGAGACCATGTCCAGCGCGTACGACGGGGACTCCGGGTCGAGCAGGTCGAACGCGGCCAGGGCGAACGTCGACAGCGGCTGGTTGAGCGCGAAGTCCTGTTGGAGGTCGACGGTGAGTCGGACGATCCGGCCCTCCGCGTCCGGCTCCGGGAGCCGCTCGACGATCCCGCCGTCCACGAGGGAGCGGTAGATCGCGATCGCGCGTCGGATGTGCCGCAGCTGGTTCCGGCGCGGCTCGTGGTTGTCCTCCAGCAGCCGGCGCATCGCCTCGAAGGCGTTTCCCGGCCGGGCGATCACCGACAGCAACATGGTGTGCGTCACCCGGAAACGGGAGGTCAGCGGCTCGGGGTCGGAGGCGATCAGCTTCTCGAAGGTGTTCTCGCCCCAGTTGACGAAGCCCTCCGGCGCCTTCTTGCGGACCACCTTGCGGCGCTTCTTCGGGTCGTCGCCGGCCTTCGCCAGCGCCTTCTCGTTCTCCACGACGTGTTCCGGGGCCTGCGCGACCACGAAGCCGGCGGTGTCGAAGCCGGCCCGCCCGGCGCGGCCCGCGATCTGGTGGAACTCCCGCGCCCGCAGCGTCCGCACCCGCTGCCCGTCGTACTTCGTCAGGGCCGTGAACAGCACCGTGCGGATGGGGACGTTGACGCCCACGCCGAGCGTGTCGGTGCCGCAGATCACCTTCAACAGACCCGCCTGGGCCAGCTTCTCCACCAGCCGGCGGTACTTCGGCAGCATGCCGGCGTGGTGGACGCCGATGCCGTGCCGGACGTACCGGGAGAGGTTGCGCCCGAACTTCGTGGTGAACCGGAAGTTCCCGATCAGCTTGGCGATCTCGTCCTTCTCGGCGCGGGTGCACATGTTGATGCTCATCAGCGCCTGCGCCCGCTCCACGGCGGCGGCCTGAGTGAAGTGCACGATGTAGACCGGCGACTGGTGGGTCTCCAGCAGCTCCGTCAGCGTCTCGGTCAGTGCCGTCGTGCGGTACTCGTACGACAGCGGCACCGGCCGGGTCACGGAGCGCACCACCGAGGTGGGCCGCCCGGTGCGTCGGGTCAGGTCCTCCTCGAAGCGCGACATGTCGCCGAGCGTCGCCGACATCAGGACGAACTGCGCCTGCGGCAGCTCCAACAGTGGGATCTGCCAGGCCCAGCCGCGGTCCGGCTCGGCGTAGAAGTGGAACTCGTCCATCACGACCTGGCCGATGTCGGCGTGCCTGCCGTCACGCAGTGCGATGGAGGCGAGCACCTCGGCGGTGCAGCAGATGATCGGGGCGTCGGAGTTGACCGACGCGTCGCCGGTGAGCATGCCGACGTTCTCGGTGCCGAACAGCTTGCACAGGTCGAAGAACTTCTCCGAGACCAGTGCCTTGATGGGCGCGGTGTAGAAGGTGACCTGGTCGTTGGCGAGTGCGGTGAAGTGCGCGCCGGCCGCCACCAGGCTCTTGCCGGAGCCGGTGGGGGTGGACAGGACGACGTTCGCCCCCGAGACCACTTCGATCAGCGCCTCCTCCTGGGCAGGGTAGAGCGTGATGCCCTGCTGTTCGGCCCAGCTCGAAAAGGCTTCGAAGAGGGCGTCGGGGTCGGCGTTGTTCGGCAGCTGATCGATGAGGGTCACGCCCCCCATACTGCCTGCCTTCGGCCCGGATCCGAGAACCGGTGCTCCGGATGGAGATCAACCGGAGACCAACGGGGACCGCGGGCGGCCGGCCCGCGCCCTCGCGCGCCGGCCCGGACGCACTGTGCGAGTGGCTGTGCGCGGAGCGTTCCCGGCGTGTCCCGCGCCGGGTCGCGGCGCCGCCACCCGCTCCCCGTGCGGAGATCATCTGACGCTACGCTGAGTTGCCGACCGGGCGTCAGACGCGCAGAACAAGGGGTGGGGAACAACCATGATGGGACCGGCGCACTCGCTGTCGGGAGCCGCGGCCTGGCTGGGGGTGGGGGCGGCGGCCTACGGCTCCGGCTCCCCGATGCCCTGGCCGGTACTGGTCAGTGGTGCGCTGATCTGCGCCGGGGCCGCGCTGGCACCCGACCTCGACCACAAGGCCGCCACTATCTCGCGCGCCTTCGGGCCGCTGTCGCGGTGGCTGTGCGAGGTGGTCGACGCGCTCTCGCACGCCGCCTACAAGGCGACCAAGATGCGCGGCGACTCGCACCGTTCGGGCGGGCACCGGACACTGACCCACACCTGGCTGTGGGCGGTGCTGATCGGCGGCGGCATGTCGCTGCTGGCGATGGAGGGCGGGCGCTGGGCGGTGCTCGGCATCCTCTTCGTGCACATGGTGCTCGCCATCGAGGGGTTGCTGTGGCGGGCGGCCCGGGTCTCCAGCGACGTGCTGGTGTGGCTGCTCGGTGCCGCGTCGGCCTGGATCCTGGCCCAGACCCTGGACCAGCCGGGCAACGGCGCGAACTGGCTCTTCGGCGAGCCGGGGCAGGAGTACCTCTGGCTGGGTCTGCCGATCATGCTGGGGGCGCTGGTGCACGACATCGGCGACGCCCTGACCGTCTCCGGCTGCCCGATACTGTGGCCCATCCCGATCGGCCGGAAGCGCTGGCACGCGCTGGGCACGCCCAAGCCGATGCGGTTCAGGGCCGGCAGCTGGGTGGAGCTGAAGGTACTGATGCCGGCGTTCATGCTGCTGGGCGGCATCGGGGCGCTGGGGGCGCTGGGCTACATCTGATCCGTGCGGGCGGACCGGGCCGCCGCCCGGTCCGCCCCGGCCACCGGTGGCGCCCCGCTGACGAGAGCCGGGCGCCACCGGTGCGTGCCGCGGTGGTTCAGCCGTGCCAGGACCGCCACAGCGCGGCGTAGGCACCGTCGGCCGCGACCAGTTCCCGGTGGCTGCCCAGTTCGCTGATCCGGCCGTCCTCGACGACCGCGATGACGTCGGCGTCGTGGGCGGTGTGCAGCCGGTGGGCGATCGCGACGACCGTCCGCCCGTCCAGGACCTTGCCGAGCGACCGCTCCAAGTGGCGGGCGGCGCGCGGGTCCAGGAGCGACGTCGCCTCGTCCAGCACCAGGGTGTGCGGATCGGCCAGGACCAGCCGGGCCAGCGCGATCTGTTGGGCCTGGGCCGGGGTCAGGGCCGTGCCGCCGGAGCCGACCTCGGTGTCCAGAGCGCCGGGCAGGGCCCGGGCCCAGGCGTCCGCGTCCACCGCGCCCAGCGCCGCCCAGAGTTCGGCGTCGGCCGCGTCCGTACGGGCCAGGAGCAGGTTGTCCCGCAGCGTTCCGACGAAGACGTGGTGCTCCTGGTTGACCAGGGCGACGTGTTCCCGGACGCGTTCGGTGGGCATCGCGGAGAGTTCGGCGCCGCCGAGCGAGACCGAGCCGGACCGCGGTCCGTAGATGCCGGCCAGCAGCCGGCCCAGGGTGGACTTGCCGGCGCCGGACGGGCCGACCAGCGCCACCCGGCTGCCGGGGCGGACGTTCAGCGAGACCTGGCGCAGGACGTCGACGCCGGCGCGGTAGCCGAAGCTGACGTCCTGCGCGCGCACGTCCCGGCCGCCCGGCACCACCGAGGCGTCGGCGGGCTCGGGTGCGATCTCGCGCACGCCGACGAGCCGGGCCAGCGACACCTGGGCCACCTGGAGCTCGTCGTACCAGCGCAGGACGAGGTTGACCGGTTCGGTGAGCATCTGGGCCAGCAGCGCGCCGGTCGTCAGCTGTCCGGGGGTGAGCCAGCCGTGCAGCACGAACACCCCGCCGAGCACCACGACCGCGGCGAGCACCAGGATGTGCGTGACGTTGATGACCGGGAAGAGCACCGAGCGCAGGAAGAGGGTGTACCGCTCCCACTGGGTCCAGGTCCGGATGCGGTGCTCGGACAGGGTGACCCGGCGGGCGCCCAGGCGGTGCGCCTCGATGGTGCGGCCGGCGTCGACGGACTCGGTGAGGACCGCGGAGACCGCGGCGTAGCCGGCGGCCTCGGAGCGGTAGGCGGCGGGCGCGCGCTTGAAGTACCAGCGGCAGCCGACCAGCAGCACCGGGAGGGCGACGAGCACGGACAGGGCGAGCGGCGGTGCGGTGACGGTGAGCCCGCCGATCAGCAGGCCGGCCCAGACCACGCCGATCGAGAGCTGCGGCACGGCCTCCCGCATCGCCTCGGCGAGCCGGTCGATGTCGGTGGTGATCCGGGACAGCAGGTCGCCGGTGCCGGCCCGCTCCAGGACGCCGGGCGGCAGGGCCACCGACCTGATGAGGAAGTCCTCCCGCAGGTCCGCCAGCATCCGTTCGCCGAGCATCGCCCCGCGCAGCCGGACCATGCGGACGAAGACGGTCTGCACGACCAGGGCGAGGGCGAACACGGCGAGGGTGCGGCCGAGGGGGACGTGTCCGCCGCGGCCCGCCGAGAGGTCCTCGACCAGCCCGCCCAGGAGGTAGGGCCCGACCATCGAGGCGATCACCGCGACGGCGTTGACGGTGATCAGGACGGTGAAGTCCCGGCGGTGCCGGCGGAACAGCTCGGCCACGTAGGCGCGCACCGTGGCCGGCGAGCCGACCGGCAGGGTGGCGGTGGTGTGGGCCGGGTGGGGATCGTGCTCCGGCGGGGCCAGGCCGATCATGCGGTCTCCTCGGTGGTGCGGTGGGGGGCGGTGCGGCCTTGCGGCGTGCCGCGGGCGGGATCCGGTTCGCGGGTGACGACGGCGCGGTACTCGGGGTGGGTGTCGAGCAGTTCGCGGTGCGGGGCCTCGCCGGCGACCTTGCCCTCCTGGAGGAACACCACCTGGTCGGCGCGGTCCAGGAGCAGCGGGCTGGCGGTGAGGACCACGGTCGTGCGGCCCGCCCGGACGCCTCGCAGGCCGTCGGCGACCCGGGCCTCGGTGTGGGCGTCGACGGCACTGGTCGGTTCGTCCAGGACCAGCACCTCGGGGTCGGCGACCAGCGACCTGGCCAGCGCCAGCCGCTGGCGCTGGCCGCCGGAGAGCGACCGGCCGCGTTCGGTGATGTGGGTGTGCAGGGGGTCGTCGGAGTCGTCGGCGGACGCCCGGGCCAACGCGGCGAGCACGTCGGTGCATTGGGCCGCGTCGAGCGCCTCGGCCCCGGTCACCCGGCCGGAGGAGGGGACGTCGAGGAGTTCCCCGAGCGTGCCGGAGAGCAGGACCGGGTCCTTGTCCTGGACGAGGACGGCGCTGCGGGCGGTGTCGCGCGGGAGGTCGTCCAGCGGGGTGCTGCCGAGGACGACGGAGAGCGGACGGTCCGGGGCCGCGGGCGGGCCGCCGGGCGGGGCGGCGTCCCGCGGCGCGGGCCGGGCGGTGTGCGGTGGGTGGCCGCCGAGCCGTTCGGCGAGTCGGCCCGCCGCGTCCGGGTCGCCGCACACCACCGCGGTCAGCCGGCCGGCCCGCGCGGTCAGGCCGCTCAACGGGTCGTGCAGGTCGCCGGCCGGTGGGCGCGGGTCGGTCAGGCGCCCGCCCGTCGGGCGGCTCAGCGCCAGGACGCGTGCCGTGCGTCCCGCCGACGGCAGGGCGAACGACCAGGCCATCGTGATCTCTTCGAAGTGTCGCAGCGGGTAGAGCAGGAAGGCCACCGCGCCGTAGAGGGTGACCAGTTCGCCGACGGTGATCCGGCCGGCGAGCGCGAGCCGGACGCCGTCCCAGACCACCGCGATCAGCAGCAGGCCCGGCAGGGCGACCTGCACCGCCGAGATCAGCGACCACATGCGGGCGCTGCGCACGGCGGCCCGGCGGACCTCCTGGGAGGCGGTGCGGTAGCGGCCGAGGAAGAGGTCCTCGCCGCCGATGCCGCGCAGCACCCGCAGGCCGGCGACGGTGTCGGAGGCGAGTTCGGTGGCGCGGCCGGCCTTCTCGCGCTGGGCGTCCGCCCGGCGGGTGGCGGGCGGCAGCAGCGGCAGGACGGCCAGCGCCAACAGGGGCGTGCCGAGGGCCACCACGAGGCCGAGCTGCGGCTGGTAGACGACGAGCGCCAGGCAGACGCCGATCGACGCCACCAGGGCCGCGCCGAACCGCGACAGCGTCTCGACGAACCAGCCGATGCGCTCCAGGTCGCCGGTGCTGACGGCGACGATCTCACCGGCCGCGACCCGTCGGGTCATCGCGCCGCCGAGCTCCGCGGTCTTGCGGGAGAGCAGTTGCTGCATCCGGGCCACCGTGACGATCCAGTTGGCCACGGCGGAGCGGTGCAGCATGATGTCGCTGACCGCGACCAGCGCGCCGAGCAGCGCCAACAGGCCGCCCGCCAGCATCAACCGGCTGCCGTGGCCGTCCACCGCGGCCTGCACGGCGAGGCCGACGGGCAGCGGGAACGACGCCATCGCGCCCATGTGCAGCAGCCCCCAAAAGAGGGACGTGGTCTGTCCGCCCCACTGTTGCCGGCACAGCCACACGAGGAATCGGCCGCCCGAACGGACGTCCGGGACGCCGGGGTCGGGATGGGGGAGGTCGCGAATGCGCATGATGTCCCAGGAGTTGTCGCAGGAGGTGGGGTGGGCCGCGCGCGCCGGGCGGGCCGGAGGAGGGGCGGGCGGGTCGTTGGCGGGGAGCGGTGGCACGCCGTCCGGGCAGGCCGGAGTGTCCTCGCGCCCCTCGGTGACGGCCTCGGCGCGAGCGGAGGCACACGGAAGGTTCGCGCGTCGGCCGGCCCGGCTTCAAACGGTTTTTCCGCAGAAAGCCGGCCAAGCCGACGTACCTTCCGTGCGTAGCACATCGCAGGGCCGGGGCGAGGGACCGTCAGGGCGCGGTGGCAGCATGGACGTCATGCGAACAGCGGGTGGTGCGGTGCGGGCGGCGGCGGTGGCGGCGGCGGTGACGGTCCTTCTGGCGGGCTGCGGTGCGGGTGGCGCGGCGGGCGGGGACGGTGGTGACGGCGGCGCCAAGGGGGACGGGGCCGGCGCGCGCGAGCATCCCGGTGGCCCGGCCGGTGGGGCATCGGCGGACACCCACCTCGACGGCATCCCGGGGGTGGGCGGCGCGCTGCGGTCCCGGATCCCGGCCGGCTCCCGGCAGGTCGTCGCGGTGTACGGCGCCGGCGTGAACTCCCCGGACGCGACGGTGGTGCTGTACGAGAAGGGGGCCGCCGGCTGGGACCGCAAGGGGAGTTGGCCGGCGCACAACGGCCGGCGCGGCTGGACGCCGGACCACCACGAGGACGACCAGCGCAGCCCGATCGGCGTCTTCCGGCTGACCGACGCCGGTGGGGTGCTCCCCGATCCGGGGGCCCGGCTGCCCTACACGCACTCGGCGGCCTTCACCCCGCCCGCGTACTGGTCGAAGAACACCCGGCACGACTTCGACTACGTGGTGGCGATCGACTACAACCGGGTGGTGGGGACGTCCCCGCTGGATCCCACCCGTCCCCAGGGGCAGTCCAAGGGCGGCGGCGTGTGGCTCCACCTGGACCACGGGACCGGGACGTCGGCCTGCGTCAGCGTGGCCGAGTCCGCGATGGTGACGCTGTTGCGCGCACTGGATCCGGCGCGGCACCCGGTGGTGGTGATGGGGGACCGGGCGCACCTCGCCGGCTGACGCCGGGAGCGGGGCGGGCGGCGGGACGACGCACCTCCTTGGATCAAGCTCCAACTTGGATCAAGCTCCAAGATTTTCCCGGAAGTTGCACCGGCTCTTTCGGGAGGAACGCCTACCGGCCATAGTGACGGACCGCGGAAATCCTCTTCCGCATCCCAGAATCCGTCCATGGAGGAGTGCCCGTGCCGCACGCCACCGGAAGCCTCGCCCGCCGTGCCGGGCGCCTGTTGCGCACCAGCCTGTTCGTCCAGGTACTGCTCGCCCTGCTGCTCGGTGTCCTGGTCGGACGCCTCTGGCCGCAGGCGGGCAGTTCGCTCCAACCGCTGGGCGACGGCTTCGTCCGCCTCATCAAGGCGATCATCGCCCCGCTCGTCTTCTGCGTCGTCGTCGCCGGCATCACCAAGGCGGGCGACCTCAAGTCCTTCGGCCGGATCGGCGTCAAGGCCCTGATCTGGTTCGAGGCCGCCACCAGCATCGCCCTGGTCGTGGGCCTGTTGGCGGGCAACGTCTTCAGCCCCGGCGCCGGGATGCACGTCGATCCGGCCTCGCTCGACAAGGGCGCGGTGGACGCCACGACCGGTGGCGGAAAACTGCCCTCCGCGGGCCAGTTCATCCTGGAGGCGCTGCCGAACAGCGCGGTCGGCGCGTTCGCCGAGAACTCCCTGCTCCAGGTCCTGGTGCTGGCCTGCCTGGTGGGCGCGGCGCTGCTGCACCTCGGGCAGCAGCGGGTGCCCCAACTGCTGCCGCTGATCGAGCAGGTGCAGGACGTGGTCTTCACCATCGTCGGCTACCTCATGAAGCTCGCCCCGCTCGCGGTCTTCGGCGCCACCGCCCACCTCGTCGGCCAGTACGGACTGGGCGCCATGGCGACCTACGGCAAGCTGATCGCGGTCTGCTACGGCGTCGCCCTGGTCTTCCTGGTGCTGCTGGGGCTCGCCCTCAAGGCCGTCACCGGGCTCAGCCTCTGGAAGTTCGTCCGCTACACCCGCGAGGAACTGCTGTTGGCGCTGGGCACCGGCTCCAGTGAGACCGTGATGCCGCGGATGATGCAGAAGCTGCGGGCCGCCGGCTGCCGGGACGACGCGGTCGGCCTGGTGCTGCCCACCGGCTACTCCTTCAACCTCGACGGCGCGTCCATCTACCTCTCCATCGGGACGCTGTTCATCGCCCAGGCCATCGGCGTGCACCTCTCGCTCGGCCAGCAGGTGACCGTGGTCCTGGTGCTGATGCTGACCAGCAAGGGCATGGCGGGCGTGCCCGGTTCGGCGTTCCTGGCGCTGTCCGCGACCGCCTCCGCGCTGGGCGTCATTCCGGCCGCGGCGGTCGCCCTGCTGCTCGGCGTCGACCGGATCATGGACTCCATGCGGGTGGCGACCAACCTGCTGGGCAACTGCGTCGCGGTGTTCGTGGTGTCCCGCTGGGAGGGTGCGCTGGACCGGGTGACGGCCAAGCAGGTGCTGGCCGGCGCGGTCCCGGCTGGGCCGCAGCCGCAGCCGCAGCCGCAGCCGGCGGCCACCGCCCCCGTCGGTCGGGAGGAGGCGGACGGCGCCCCCGTCGCGCCCGGCGAGAAGTGAGCTGCGGGGCCCGGTGGCGGACGGTCGGCCACCGGGCCCCGGGCGGCGCGCCGTGCGGGGCGCGCCCCCGCTACTGCGCGGGCCTGTCCGAATCCATCCCCGGCCGGGCCTTGCTCCACAGCCCCCGGGTGAAGTCCGGGATCTCCTGCGGTGCGCCCTGCGCCCTGATCGAGCGGTCACTCAGCGGCAGCGGGGCGGACCAGGTGGCCGCGTCGTACACGTCGAAGTCCGGTACCAGGCCCAGCCGCAGGCACTGGGTGAGCCGGAAGACCAACATGTAGTCCATGCCGCCGTGGCCGCCGGGCGGGTTGGCGTGCTCCTTCCACAACCAGTGGTCCCACTGGGCGTACTTCCCGAAGTCGCCCCACTCGTCGTTGCTCTGGTCCGGCTCCAGGTAGATCCGCTCGGGGTAGTCCTCGAAGAGCCCCTTGGTCCCGCCGAGGCTGTTGATCCGGCTGTACGGGTGCGGGGTGGAGACGTCGTGCTCCAGCCGGATCACCCGGCCCTTGGCGGTCTGCACCAGGCTGATCGTGCGGTCGCTCTCGACGTACGACTCCTTCCAACTGGGGTCGCCGGCGGGCATGTGCTGCTTGCGGTAGGCGGCCAGTCCGAGCGCCGGCGTGCCGAAGCTGGAGATCCGCACCACCCGGTCCCCGCGGTTGACGTCCATGTAGTTGGCGACCGGGCCGAAGCCGTGGTTCGGGTAGAGGTCGCCGCGCAGCCGGGTGTGCCACAGCCGGCGCCAGGGCCCCTCGTAGTACGTCGGGTCGAACATCAGGCCGCGCAGGTCGTGGACGTACGCCCCGGCGCCGTGCAGGAGGTCGCCGAAGAGGCCGGCGTGCGCCATCCGCAACACCCGCATCTCGTTCCTGCCGTAGCAGCAGTTCTCCAACTGGAGGCAGTGTCTGCGGGTCCGTTCGGAGAGGTCCACCAACTCCCACAGCTGGTCCAGGCGCAGCGCCAGCGGGCATTCGGTGCCGACGTGCTTGCCGTTGAGCATGGCGGTCTTCGCCATCTCGAAGTGCCAGTCCCAGGGCGTCGCGGCGTAGACGAAGTCGATGTCGGTGCGTTGGCAGAGGTTCGCGAAGTCGTGGTCGCCGTTGGTGTAGACGGCGGGTGCGGGCTGGCCGGCCTTGGTGACCTTCGCCGCGGCCTTGGCGACCTTGTCCTGCACCGGGTCGCAGAGCGCGACGACCCGCACGCCCGGCATCGCCAGGAACAGGTCGATCATGCTGCCGCCCCGGTTGCCGAGGCCGATGATGCCGACGCGGACCGTGCCGCGCGGCTCGAAGGGCACCCCGATCATGGTCTTGCCGTGCCGCTCGGGGGCGGCGGCGGTGTCCGGGCCCGCCGCGGGTGCCTGGGGCGCGGCCGCGGCCGCCGAGGGGGTGCCCAGGCCGGTGAGTCCCAGTCCGGCGCCGGCCGCGCCGGCGGTCCACAGCACCGAACGGCGGCTGGGGCCGGCCTCGTGGGGCTCGTGGTTCTGCGGTGTTGCCTCGTGCATCGGTCCTCCAGGGGAGCGGATCGTACGCGGGACAGTCGTGAACCTCGGTGAGGACCCTGACGGTTGGGCGGCCTGGGGCACAAGAGGGCGCATTGGACTCTTGGTGTGCGTACGTGGACTCTTCGTCCCCCTCGGGTGCCACCGGGACGTGGCGTCCAGCCCGCCCGTGTCGGCATCTTTCGCAAGAGCCTGAAAAGCCTTGCCGAAGACCTTGACGTGTCCACGCACGAAACGGCAGGCTCCGAAGCGGAAATCCCCCCATGGCGGCCTGGCGCGTGGCTGCTCTCGTGGGCGCGGTCCCCGTGCCCCATGACGAAGGAGCCGCAACAGTGCAACGACGAAGGAGCCGCGACCACGCAGCGACACGGCAGCCGCACCACCGGCGCCGTCCCCGGGTGCGGGGCGGGGCACTGGGCGGACTGCTGGCCGCCCTCGGCCTCACCGTCCTCGCCCCCTGGCCCTCACAGGCCACCCCGCCCGGCGACCGGACCGTCACCGCCACCCTCTTCGAGTGGAAGTACGCCGACGTCGCCCGGGCCTGCACCGACCAACTGGGCCCGGCCGGCTACGGCTACGTCGAGGTCTCACCCGCCTCCGAACACATCCAGGGCGACCAGTGGTGGACCTCGTACCAGCCGGTCAGCTACAAGATCGCCGGCCGGCTGGGCGACCGCGCCGCGTTCGCCGCGATGGTCGGCAGCTGCCACGCCGCCGGCGTCAAGGTGATCGCCGACGCCGTCGTCAACCACATGGCGGCCGGCTCCGGCACCGGCACCGGCGGCACCCCGTACACGAAGTACACCTACTCCGGCACCTACCAGGACTGGGACTTCCACGGCTGCCGCAAGAGCATCTCCGACTACACCAACCGCGACGACGTCCAGAACTGCGAACTGGTCGGGCTCGCCGACCTCGACACCGGCAGCGACTACGTCCGCACCACGATCGCCAGGTACCTCGACGACCTGCGGTCGCTCGGCGTGGACGGCTTCCGGATCGACGCCGCCAAGCACATCGCCGCCGGCGACCTCGCCGCCATCAAGGGCAAGATGAAGGACCCGGGGTACTGGGTGCAGGAGGTCGTCTACGGCGCCGGCGAGGCGGTCCAGCCCGACGAGTACACCGCCACCGGCGACGTCGACGAGTTCCGCTACGGCACCCACCTCAAGAGCGCCTTCCTCAGCGGCAACCTCGCCCAGCTCAAGTCCGTCGCCGACGGCAAGCTCGGCAGCGACAAGGCCCGCACGTTCGTCGACAACTGGGACACCGAGCGCAACGGCTCCACGCTGAGCTACAAGGACGGCGCGGCCTACGCCCTCGCCAACGTCTTCATGCTCGCCTCGCCGTACGGCTCCCCGAACGTCTACTCCGGCTACCAGTGGACCGACAAGGACGCCGGCCCGCCGCCCTCCGGCAGCTCCGCCTGGACCGACGAGCACGCCCGGCGCGAGATCACCTCCATGGTGGGCTTCCGCAACGCGGTCGGGTCGGCGGGGCTGACCGACTGGTGGGACAACGGGGGCGACGCGATCGCCTTCGGGCGCGGCTCCGCCGGGTTCGTCGCCCTCAACGGCGGGGGCCAGGCGGTGAGTCGGTCGTTCACCACGTCGTTGCCGGCCGGGACGTACTGCGACGTGGTCGCCGCGGACCCGGCGGCGTGCGACGGACACACGGTCACCGTGGGCGGCGACGGGCAGGCGCAGCTCACCGTGCCCGCCCACGGCGCGGTGGCCCTGCACGTCGCCCGCTGACGTCCGCCCGTCCCGACGGGCCGGGCGGACGCCACGCGCCGCCTCACGTGCCGTACGGAATCGAGGGGTTGCCGGGGCGGGTCGCCCATTCCAGCGCCAGGAGGGCCGAGCGGTAGCCCCGGCCCTGCGTGGCGTGGTCCATGCCGATCTCGCACGTGCGGTTCGCCGAGAGGTGGGCGTCGAAGGGGCGGGCGGTGACCTCGGCGGCCTCCTTCTCGGTGGCCGATTCGGTCAGTTCCCGGTGGAGCAGACCGCGGTCACCGGCGAAGGCGCAGCACCCCGCGTCGTCCGGGACCACCACCTCGCGGGCGCACGCCTCGGCGACCCGCCGCAGCCGGTCCCCGTCCCCCAAGTGCTCCATGGAGCAGGTGGGATGGAGGACGGCGGAGCCGAGGGTGCGGTGGACCTCCAGGCGGGGGAGGAGGTCCGCGGCCCACCCGACGGAGTCGACGACCGTGAGCGCGGCGTGCAGCGAGCGGTTGAGCGGGGTCAGGTACGGCACCACCTCGCGGGCCAGGCCGAGCGTGCAGGACGACGCGTCCACGACCAGCGGCAGCCGTCCGCCGGCGGTCCAGCCCCAGGCGGCCTCGACGATCCGGTTGGCCATGAGCCGGTTGCCCCGTTCGTAGCCCTTGGAGTGCCAGATGGTGGCGCAGCAGGTGCCGGCGACGTCCGACGGGATCCACACCGGGCACTCGGCGCGGCGGGCGAGCGCCACCACCGCCTCGGGGAGGGACGGCCCGTGGTGGTCGGCGGGTGCGCCGAAGATGCGGTTGACGCAGGCCGGGTAGTAGACGGCGGCCGCGCCGGCCCGGCGGGTCGCGGGCGGTCGCCGGGCCGCCGGACCGGGGACCTGCGGGAGCCACTCCGGCACCAGGTCGGGGCGGATCGCCCGGCGGGCGGCGCCGGTCGCCCGGGTCAGCAGCCGGTCGTCGAGCCGGGGTGCGACGGCCAGCGCCAGCCGGGCCGCCCGCTCGACGGCCGCGAAGTGCCGCGCGGCCCGCTCGGCGATCCGTTCCTCGCGCGGGGAGTGCCGCCGGTGCCGGAAGTCCTTCATCAGCGCGCCGGTGTCGATGCCGACCGGACACGCCAGTTGGCAGGTGGAGTCGCCGGCGCAGGTGTCCACCGCCTCGTAACCGTAGGCGGTCAGCAGCGCGTCGTTGACCGGTGAGCGGGGTGGCTGGCGCAGCATCTCGCGGCGCAGCACGATGCGTTGGCGGGGCGTGGTGGTCAGGACCCCGCTGGGACAGGTCGGTTCGCAGAAGCCGCACTCGATGCACGGATCGGCGACCGCTTCGATGCGGGGGAGGGTCTTCAGGCCGCGCAGGTGCGCCCGCGGGTCGCGGTCGAGCAGGACCCGCGGCGCGAGGATGCCCCGCGGGTCCACGATCTCCTTGATCCGCCACATCAACTCCGTGGCGCGCGGGCCCCATTCGAGTTCCAGGAACGGTGCGATGTTCCGGCCGGTGGCGTGCTCCGCCTTCAGCGAGCCGTCGAAGCGCTCGACGGTCAGCCGGCAGAAGTCGTCCATGAAGGCGGCGTAGCGGGTGACGTCGGCGGGGTCGGCGGCGTCGAAGGCGAGCAGGAAGTGCAGGTTGCCGTGGGCGGCGTGGCCGGCGACCGCCGCGTCGAAGCCGTGCCGGGCCTGGAGCTCCAGCAGCGCGGTGCAGGCGTCGGCGAGCCGGGCCGGCGGGACCGCGAAGTCCTCGGTGATCAGGGTCGTGCCGGCCGGCCGGGAGCCGCCCACCGCGGTGACGAACGCCTTGCGGGCCTTCCAGTAGCCGCCGATCACGGCCGGGTCCCGGGTGACGGCGTTGCTGATCGACGGCACCGGGGCGACCAGCGCCAGCTCCGCCAGCACCCGTGCCGCCGCCTCCTCGTGGGCCCGCTGCGCCGCCTCGTCGGGTGCCCGGAACTCCACCAGCAGCGCGGCGGTCTCCTTGGGCAGTTCCGCCCAGTCGGCGGGGACGCCGGGCACGCTGACCGAGGCGCGCAGGGTGTTGCCGTCCATGAGTTCCACGGCCCGGGCGCCGGCCTCGGTGAAGCGCGGGACGGCGGCGGCCGCGGCGGCGAGGCCGGGGAAGAACAGCAGGGCGGTGGAGGTGTGCCGGTCCAGCGGCACGGTCCGGAAGACCGTCTCGGCGAGGAAGCCGAGCGTCCCTTCGGAACCGACCATCAGCCCGCGCAGGATCTCCACCGGGGTCCGCCCGTCGAGGAGTGCGTCCAGGCGGTAGCCGTTGGTGTTCTTGAGCGCGTACTTGGCGCGGATCCGGGCGACCAGGTCCGGGGCCGCCTCGATCTCCGCCTTCAGGGCCAGCAGTTCGGTGCAGAGCACCGGTTCGGCCCGGGCCAGTCGGGCGTCGGCGTCCGGGCGGGCGGTGTCGACGACGGTGCCGGACGGCAGCACGAAGGTCAGCGAGTCCAGCGTCCGGTAGGAGTTGCGGGTGGTGCCGGCGGTCATCCCGGAGGCGTTGTTGGCGACCACGCCGCCCACCGTGCAGGCGACGGCGCTGGCCGGGTCGGGGCCCAGCAGCCGGCCGTGCCGGGCGAGGGCGGCGTTGGCCCGCAGCACGGTGGTGCCGGGCCGGATGCGGGCCCGGGCGCCGTCGTCCAGCACCTCGATGCCGGCCCAGTGGCGGCGCACGTCGACGAGGACGTCCTCGCCCTGCGCCTGTCCGTTGAGGGAGGTCCCGGCGGCCCGGAACACCACGTGCCGGCCGTGCGCGCGGGCGTAGGAGAAGACCGCGGCGACGTCCTCGACGGTCTCGGGGACGACCACGACCTGCGGGACGAAGCGGTAGGGGCTGGCGTCGGAGGCGTAGCGCACCAGGTCGGAGACGGTGTGCCGGACCTTGTCCGGGCCGAGCAGGGCGAGCAGGTCGCCGCGCAGCGGCTCGGGGGTGCCGGCCGCCAGCCGTTCGGGCACCCGGTCCGGCGCGGGGTGGGTGGTGCGGGGCCGCAGGGCTTCGGGCGTGGGCTCCAGCAGGGGCACGGTCACCTCCGGTTGGCTGCGCGACGGCCCGTCGGATCAGGCCGGTGCGGCAGAGCGGTGCGGTTCCCCCGGTCCGTCGACGAGGGTGGCGAGCAGGCCGCCGAGCACCTCGCGCTGGGCGGCGGTCAGGGGTGCCAGGATCTCCTCCGCGGCGGCCCGCCGGGCGCCGCGCAACGCCCGCAGCGCGGACCGGCCGGTGTCGGTCAGTTCGATCCGCACCACCCGGCGGTTGGTGGGATCGGGCACCCGGCGCACGGCGCCGTTCGACTCCAGCGCGTCCACCAGCGTCGTCACCGCCCGGGGCACCACCTCCAGCCGCTCGGCCAGGTCGGCCATCCGGGGCGGGGCGTCGTGGCAGTGCCCGACGATTCGCAGCAGCCGGGACTGCGCGGGGGTGAAGGGGACGTCCAGGTGGGCCATGTGGCGCTTCTGGGCGCGCTGCATCCGGCGGGTCAGTCGCACCAGTTGCTCGGCGACGTTCGCCTCGTTCGCGCTGGCCGACGGCTCGGGGGTGGGCATGGCCACAGGATACAGGACAAGATTCATTGTGAGTATAGGTAACAATGAGCTAAGCTCGGCAAAGTTTTCTCCCCCCATAGCTTCCTGCTTCCCCTCCCGCCCTCGAAGGAGCCCATGCGTCCCGAAGAGCCGAACTGGACCCCGCCCCCCAAGGACCCCGACGCCCCGGTCCCGCTGCGGCGGATCCTCACGCTGTTCCGCCCCTACCGCGGCCGCCTCGCCCTGGTCGGCCTGCTCGTCGCCGCCTCCTCGCTGGTCTCGGTGGCCTCCCCGTTCCTCCTCCGCGAGATCCTGGACGTCGCCATACCCGGCCGGCGCACCGGCCTGCTGACCCTGCTCGCGCTCGGCATGATCGCCATCGCGGTCACCACCAGCGTCTTCGGCGTCCTGCAGACCCTGGTCTCCACCACGGTCGGCCAGCGCGTCATGCACGACCTGCGCACCGCCGTCTACGCCAAGCTCCAGCGGATGCCGCTGGCCTTCTTCACCCGCACCCGCACCGGTGAGGTCCAGTCCCGGATCGCCAACGACATCGGCGGCATGCAGGCGACCGTCACCTCCACCGCGACCTCCCTGGTCTCGAACCTGACCTCGGTCGTCGCCACCGTCGTGGCCATGGTCGCCCTCGACTGGCGGCTCACCGTCGTCTCGCTGCTGCTGCTCCCGCTGTTCGTCTGGATCAGCCGCCGGGTCGGCAACGAGCGCAAGAAGATCACCACCAAGCGGCAGAAGCAGATGGCCGCGATGTCCGCGATGGTCACCGAATCCCTCTCGGTCAGCGGCGTCCTGCTCGGCCGGACCATGGGCCGCGCCGACTCCCTCACCAAGAACTTCGCCGACGAGTCCGCGCGCCTGGTCGACCTGGAGGTCCGCGCCAACATGGCCGGCCGCTGGCGGATGGCCACCATCGGCATCGTCATGGCCGCCATGCCCGCGCTCCTGTACTGGGCGGCCGGCCTGGTCCTCCAACTCGGCGGCCCGGCCTTCTCCCTCGGCACCCTGGTCGCCTTCGTCTCCCTCCAGCAGGGCCTGCTGCGGCCCACCGTCTCCCTGCTGACCACCGGCGTCCAGATGCAGACCTCGCTCGCGCTCTTCCAGCGCATCTTCGAGTACCTCGACCTGCCGGTCGACATCACCGAGCCCGCCGACCCGGTCCGCCTGCCCGCCCCGCGCGGCGAGATCCGCTTCGAGGCGGTGTCCTTCGGCTACGACGCGGAGGCCGCCCCCACCCTCGACGGCGTCGACCTGACCGTGCCGGCCGGGAGCAGCCTCGCCGTCGTCGGCCCGACCGGCAGCGGCAAGACCACCCTGAGCTACCTCGTCCCGCGCCTGTACGACGTCACCGGCGGCCGGGTCACGCTCGACGGCACCGACGTCCGCGACCTCGACTTCGACACCCTCGCCCGCGCGGTCGGCGTGGTCTCCCAGGAGACCTACCTCTTCCACGCCTCGGTCGCCGAGAACCTGCGCTTCGCCAAGCCCGACGCCACCGACGACGAGATCGAGCGCGCCGCCCGGATCGCCCAGATCCACGACCACGTCGCCGCCCTCCCCGACGGCTACGACACCGTCGTCGGCGAACGCGGCTACCGCTTCTCCGGCGGCGAGAAGCAGCGGCTGGCCCTCGCCCGCACCATCCTGCGCGACCCGCCGGTGCTCGTCCTCGACGAGGCCACCAGCGCCCTGGACACCCGCACCGAACACGCCGTCCAGCAGGCCGTCGACGCGCTCTCCGCCGGCCGCACCACCGTCACCATCGCGCACCGGCTCTCCACCGTCCGCGACGCCGACCAGATCGTGGTCCTGGACGGCGGCCGGATCGTCGAACGCGGCACCCACGACGAACTGCTGGCCGCCGACGGCCGCTACGCCGCCCTGGTCCGCCGCGACACACACCAGGAAGCGTCCGACGCCCCGAACGACGGCCGCGCCCCCGAGGTCCTGGTCTGACCGCCCCGCCCGGAGCACGGTCCGGGCGGGCCGACGGGCCGGTCCTCACAGCGCGGCCGGATCGACCGCCCGCGCCATCACCCGGTACCCCTCGTCGCCCGGGTGCTTGAAGTCCCCGCTGTCGTAGGCGGACCGCAGCGCGTCCGGGTCGGCCGGGTCCGCCAGCGCCGCCGCGAAGTCGGCCACCGCGTCGAACGCGCCCGCCGTCCGGATCCACTCGTTGACCGCCCGGCGCTTCGCCTCCGCGACCGGCGTGTGGTACTCCGACCCCTGGAACGGCAGGATCGTCCCCCCGACGACGCGCACGCCGGCCGCGTGCGCCCGCGCGATCAACTCCCGGTAACCGTCGATGAGGTGGTCCGCCGCGTTGTCCGGGGCGGGCCTGTAGGTCGGCAGGTCGACCTCGCTGAAGCCGATGTCGTTCAGCCCGACCAGGACCACCACCGTGCGCACGCCCGGCTGCGCCAGCACGTCGCGGTCGAACCGCGCCCCGGCCCCCTCGCCGAACCACGGCGAGTCGTTCAGCAGCAGGTTCCCGCCGATGCCCAGGTTGAGGACCCGCAGTGGACGGCCCTCGGCGCTCAGCCGCTCGGCCAGCGCGTCCGAGTACCGCCGGTCGGCGTCGACGCTCGACCCGAAGCCGTCGGTGAGCGAGTCGCCGAAGAGCACCACGGTGTCCCGCCGCGCCGGGCCGCCGTCCGCCAGCTCCACCGCGGCCAGGTAGTACCAGGACACCGACGTCTCCCCGAAGACCGCCGGATCCACCTCCCCCAACTGCGCGCCGGCCGCCCGGTACGCGGTGGCCCACGCCTGCGCGTGGAAGGTCGCCGGTCCGGTCGGCCCGGCGAAGTGCAGTGAGACGGTCAGTGATTCCAGCGCCGCCACGCTCACCTCCGCCGCGTCGCTGTGCACCTCGCCGCCGGCCGGGATCCGTACCGACGCCGCCCCGTCGAAGGTCAGCGGCCGGACCGTCCCGGGCGCCACCGCCGCCCCGGCACCGGCCCGGGCGATGCTCGCGCCGGACACCTCCAGCGGCGCGGTCCCGTACCGGTTGGAGAGCCTGATCCGGGCCCGGGCCCCGGAGCCGGTGACCCGCACCGTCTGTCGCACGGTCTGGTCGGCGAACCCCTCCTCGGCCCAGTTCGGATGGAAGCCGACGCTCGGCCGCTGCACCGCGGTGGCCCAACCGGCGTTCCAGGCGGGTGAGTTGTCGTGGTCGTTCATGGGGTGACTGCCTCTCGGTCATCTGCTCGGTGGCGATGACCAGGAGTCTGCCGACCGGGGCGTGGGCCACCCAGACACCTGCCGGTGGTACCCACCGGGTGCCTACCAACGCCGGGGTCACCCTCCGCGGCGACCGCCCGACGCTACCCGGCGCTCCCGTGCCCCGCACCCGCCCCGACCAGCACCACCTCCAGCGTCCGCGGGCCGTGCACCCCCTCCACCCGGTCCAACTCGATGTCGCTGGTGGCGGACGGCCCGGAGATCCACGTCAACGGGCGCCGCGGGGACAGCCGCTCCAGCGCCTCCGGGACCGAGTCGACGACCTGGTCGGGCACCCGCACCACGCAGACGTGGTGGTCCGGGACCAGGGTGATCCGGCGCCGCCCCTGATCCGGGCCGCCGTCCAGGACCAGCGTGCCGGTCTCCGCGACGGCCACCGCACACCCCGTCACCACGCTGTCCACCGCGTCGAGGTCCCGAGCGGTGTCCGCGGCCCGGTCCGGTACGGCGCTGACGTCGGCGGCCGACAGCCAGTGCGGGTCCAGCCCCGGCGGGACCAGCACCGTGCGGGCCCCGCGCGCCGCCAGCAGTCGGCCGACCAGCGCCGGCAGCTCGGCGGGCGCACAACGGTGCACCCGCGCCCGGTAGTCCGCGAGGTGCGCCGCGAGCAGCTCCACCGTCTCGTCCGGCGTCCGCGCCCCGTGCACCCGGCGGTAGTCGCGGGGGACCGGCGGATCGTAGGGGCCCTCGCCGCGCGGCACGTCGGCCAGCGCCCGCCGCACCCGCGCCAACACCACGTCCCTGCTGCTCACCTGAGACCTCCTCGCTCGGGCCCGGCGGCGCCGCCCCGGGTGCGTTGCCACCAGTCGCGGAACGATTCCGCGGGCACCGCCGGCAGCGCCCGGGTGTCGGACCAGGCGCGGCCCGGCCCCGGCAGTCGGCGCGGATGCAGCCGACGGGTCCGCGCGGCGAGCCGCATCCCGCCGCGCAGCGCGCCCGGATGGTCGAAGGCCCAGGCGGCGGCGCGCAGCGCGGCCCGCTCCGCCGCGTGCCCCTTGGCGGGTTTGAGCACCACCCGGGCGCCGTGCCGGGTGACCGGGCCGCCCTCCACCACCCGCTCCCGCAGGTGCACCAGCACCTCCGGGATGTCGATCGCCACCGGGCACACCTCGTAGCACGCCCCGCACAGCGACGAGGCGTACGGCAACGACTGCTCCAACGGGCCGGCCATGCCGCGTAGTTGCGGGGTGAGGATGGCGCCGATCGGGCCGGGGTAGGGCGATCCGTAGGCGTGTCCGCCGGCCCGCTCGTACACCGGGCAGACGTTCAGGCACGCCGAGCAGCGGATGCAGCGCAGCGCCTGCCGGCCCACGGTGTCCGCCAGGGTGTCGGTGCGCCCGTTGTCGAGCAGCACGAGGTGGAAGGTCCGCGGCCCGTCGCCGTCCGTGGTCCCGGTCCAGGTGGTGGTGTACGGGTTCATCCGCTCGGCCGTCGACGAGCGCGGCAGCAGTTGGAGGAAGACCTCCAGGTCCTGCCAGGTCGGCACCACCTTCTCGATCCCGACGACGGAGATCAGGGTCTCCGGCAGGGTCAGGCACATCCGGCCGTTGCCCTCGGACTCCACGACGACCAGGGTGCCGGACTCGGCGACCATGAAGTTGGCGCCGGAGATCCCCACCTTCGCGGTGAGGAACTTCTCCCGCAGATGCAGTCGGGCCGCCTCCGCCAGTGCGGCGGGGGAGTCGGACAGTCCTTCCGGCGCCGGGCGGCCCCATTTGCCCATCTCCCGGCGGAAGATGTCCCGGATCTCGGCCCGGTTGCGGTGGATCGCCGGCACCAGGATGTGCGACGGCAGGTCGTCGCCGAGCTGCACGATCAGTTCCGCCAGGTCCGTCTCGTAGGCCCGGATCCCGGCGTCGGCCAGCGCTTCGTTGAGCCCGATCTCCTGGGTGGCCATCGACTTGACCTTGACGACCTCGTGCTCGCCGGTCTCCCGGACCAGCCGGGTGACGATCCGGTTGGCCTCGTCGGCGTCCGCCGCCCAGTGCACCCGGCCGCCCGCGGCGCCGACCGCCTCCTCCAACTGCTCCAGGTAGTGGTCGAGATGACGGAGCGTCCGGTCCTTGATCGCGGCGCCGGCGGCCCGCAGCTCCGCCCAGTCGTCCAGCTCGGCCACCGCCCCGGCCCGCTTGTCGCGGATGGTGCGGGTGGCGTGGGCGAGGTTGGCCCGCAGTTGGGTGTCGCGGGTGGAGACGGCCGCCGCCTGGGGGAACGCCGGCATGCCGAGGAAACTGCGGCTCATCGCGCACCGCCTGCCGCGCCGCCGCCCGGGACCGCGGGGCCGGCCGGCGCCGGATCGGCCTCCGTACTGGCCAGGATCTCCGCGAGGTGTACCGGTCGGACCGTCGAACCCTGCCGGGCGAGCAGGCCCCCGAGGTGCAGCAGACACGAGTTGTCGACCGTGCAGAGCGCCTGCGCACCGGTACCGGTCACCGCACGGACCTTGTCGACGCCCATCGCGACCGACACCGCCGGGTTCTTCACCGCGAACGTCCCGCCGAACCCGCAGCACTCCTCGGCGCCCGGCAGCTCCTTCAACGTCAGCCCGCGGACCCGCTCCAGCAGCCGCCGCGGCCGGTCGCCGAGCCCGAGCACCCGCAGCCCGTGGCAGGTGGGGTGGTAGGTGACGGTGTGCGGGTAGTACGCGCCGACGTCGGTCACCCCCAACACGTCCACCAGGAACTCCGTCAGCTCGTACGTCTTGGACACGGCCCGCGCCGCGGCCTCGGCCAGCTCCCGGCCGCGCCCCTCCGCCGCGGCCTTCGCCGCGATCCGCGGGAAGTTGTCGCGCACCATCGCCGCACAGGAACCGGACGGGGTCACCACGTACGCGTGGTCCGCGAACGCCCGGTCGAAGCGGCGCACCAGCGGCTCGGTGGCGTGCCGGTACCCGGTGTTGAACTGCGGCTGCCCGCAGCAGCTCTGCCCCGCCGGGAAGTCGACGTCGACGCCCAGCCGTTCCAGCAGCGTCACCACCGCCTGTCCGGTGCGTGGCCGGAGCGTGTCGTTGATGCAGGTGACGAACAGTGCTACCCGCACGGTGCCTCCTCCTCGCGGTCTCCTCCCGGCGCGCCGCCGACCCGACGGCGCCCCCGGGCGTTGCGGCCGTGTTGCCGGCGCATGGCCACCGCCTTGCCACCTGCCGACGGCGGCGACTTCACGGTCCAAGTCCCTGGCGGCCACCCGCCTCACCGGTACATGATCACCTGTCGGATCATCCTGCCCCAGTGACGGGCCCAGGAGAAGGACCGGGAGTGGAGGACCATGTCGAGCACACCGCCCATAGCCGAGGACCGGGCACCCGAGGGTGACCACCGTCCGTCGCAACTGCGGCAACTGGCCGCCGCGTCCGTCGGCAACACCGTCGAGTGGTACGACTGGTACGCCTACTCCTTCCTGGCGGTCTACTTCGCCGACCAGGTCTTCCCCAAGGGCGCCGGCAACTCCCTGGTGCCACTGCTGTCCTCGTTCGCGGTCTTCGCCGTCGGCTTCTTCATGCGCCCGGTCGGCGGGCTGCTGATGGGCGCCGTCGCCGACCGACGCGGCCGGCGCGCCGCGCTGACCCTCACCATCCTGCTGATGGGCGGCGGCAGCCTGCTCGTCGCGCTCACCCCCACCTACGCGGCTACCGGCGTGCTCGCGCCCATCGTGCTGGTCGTCGCCCGCCTGGTGCAGGGCCTTTCGGTGGGCGGCGAGTTCGCCGCGTCCACCACGTTCCTGGTGGAGTCCGCCGGACCGGGCCGCCGCGGCCTGTTCTCCAGCTTCCAGTACGTCTCCACCACCCTCGGCCAACTGCTCGCCTCCGGCACCGGAGCGCTGCTCGCCGCGCTGCTCACCGCGCACCAGATGGGCCAGTGGGGGTGGCGGATCGCGTTCCTCGTCGGTGCCCTGCTGAGCCTGCTCGGGCTGTGGATCCGCAGCGGCGCCCGGGAGACCCTGCCGCAGGCCCCCGACGCCGACCCGGCGGCACGCCCCGCCGCCACCGAGCGGCCCGCCGACCGCCCCGGCCTCTTCGAGGGCCTGCGCCGCTACCCCCGGCAGTCGCTGCTGATCTGCGGCATCACCGCCGGCGGCACCCTCGCCTACTACACCTGGACGACCTACCTGCCCACCTACGCCCAGGTCAACGCCGGTTTCGACAAGGGCGAAGCGCTGACCGTCGGCACCCTGTCGCTGGTCTTCTTCGCGCTGATCCAGCCGCTCGGCGGGCTGCTCTCGGACCGGATCGGACGCAAGCCGCTGCTGCTCACCTTCGCGCTGGGCTTCGCCGTACTGGCCGTGCCGCTGCTCCACCTGGTCACCGACTCCTTCGCCTCGCTGCTGCTGGTGCAGTGCGCGGGCCTGGTGCTGCTCACCGGCTACACCTCGATCGCCGCCGCGGTGAACGCCGAGGTCTTCCCGGCCCGGGTGCGGGCCGCCGGCATCGGCTTCCCCTACTCGCTGACCGTCGCGCTCTTCGGCGGCACCGCCCCGTACGTCGGCACCTGGTTCAAGCAGGCCGGCCACGCGGGCCTCTTCCCCTGGTACGTCGCGGGGCTGTGCCTGGTGTCGTTCTTCGTCTACCTGGCGCTGCCGGAGACCGCCCGCCGGCCCTTGGACGGGTAGCCGGGCGGCCGGCGAACCGCGCGGCCCGCGCCCGGACACGCGGAAGGCGCCGCCCCCCTGGGACGAGGGGGCGGCGCCTGGTGGTGCTGCAAGTCCGTCAGACGAGCCAGCCCACGAAGTGGACGATGCCGGCAAGCAGGCTGGTGAGGAAGTTCATCTGGCTCTGTCTCCTAGTGCATTGCGTGGTGGGACCAACTCTCCGGCCCAGCAAGGGATGTCGACCGGAGGCGCCGTAACGGTCTGCAGCCCGTCGCTTGCGCCCCGTAAGCATCACCCGCCGCCGGGGGAACGGGGAAGTCGTTCCGTGATCGACCACGCTTTCCGGCGAACACTCGATCCGACGTTCGCTTGTTCCCATGCGAGGAAGGGAGGGGTGGCGGGCTGCGGGACGTTCGGCTGTCGGACAAGGCGGCCGGGCGCAGTCCCGTCCCGGACGCGCCCCCACCGGTCCGGCCCCGGGGCGTGCGGTCCACCAGGGCCGCGCCGGTGGAAGACTGGCGGTACGCGCCCGACCGGGTGCGGTGCGGGCACGTCGGACCACGGACGCGGGGAGACGCAGATGGCTGACAGACAACAAGGGCGGGAGGGCGCTCCGGGCCGGCCCCAGCGCCGGCCCGTCGTCGCGCTGTACGAGCGGATGGTCGAGGCCATTCGGGGCGGCGCCTACCCGCCGGGGTCGACCCTGCCGACCGAGCCCCGGCTGGCCGCCGAGTTGGGGGTGAGCCGGCCGGCGCTGCGCGAGGCGTTGATCCTGCTCCAGGAGGACGGCGTGATCACCGTGCGGCGCGGGGTGGGGCGCACCGTCAACCACCATCTGCCGCCGCGCGGCTTCGAGTTCCTCAAACCGGTCGAGGCGCTGCTCGGCGAGGGACGTCAGGTGGTGACCACGCCGCTGGCCCGCACCCGCGAGGAGCCGACCGACTTCTCCACCCAGCACCTGGTCCTGCCGGCCCACGGCGAGGTGCGGTTCTGGGAGAGCGTGATCGAGGTCGGCGGCCTTGCGGCCTGTCTGACCCAGGAGTGGGCCGCGGACGAGACCGTGGCGGAGCTGCTGCCGGACGCCGTGGCGGCGTTCGACGGGCCCGGCGCCCGGACCTCGTCGATGCTGGGCCTGCTCCTGGACCTCGGGCGGGGGCTGCCGCTGACCGGCAGCAGCACCATCGTGGCCACCACGCTCGGCCGGCAGCGCGGCGCCCAGCTCGGGCGTTCCGCCGACACCCCCGGGGTGCTGGTCACCCAGGTCGTTCGGCTGGACCGCACGCCGCTGCTGGCGGCCAAGCACATGCTGCCGCCGGGCGCCCCGGCGCTGCCGGTGTGGCAGGCGCGCTGAGCGGCGTGCGGGGCCCGCACCCGGCGCCGGCGTGCGCCGGCCGGCTCCCCGGTCATCCGGTGCTGCCGGAGTAGATCACTCCCTCCCCGGCCCGGGGACCTGTCCGACAAGTTCCGGTGGCACCTCCCGGTCTTCCGCGGCCCGGGCGTCCCCGCTCCCCGCGGCGGGCCCCGCCGGTCCGGCCGGCGTTTCCGCCAGGAGCCGGCGGACCTCCCGCACCGCGGCGCGCCCCGCCCGGTTGGCGCCGACGGTGCTGGCGGACGGCCCGTAGCCGACGAGGTGCACCCGGGGGTCCCGCACCACCCGGGTCCCGGCCAGCCGGATCCCGCCGCCCGCCTCCCGCAGCCGGAGCGGCGCGAGGTGGTCGACGGCGGCCCGGAACCCGGTCGCGTAGAGCAGCACGTCGGCCGCGACGGTCCGCCCGTCGTCCCAGGCCACGCCGTCCGGGGTGAGCCGCGCGAAGAGCGGCAGCCGGTCCAGGACGCCGCTCTCCCGGGCCCGCCGGACCGCCTCGGTCATCGGCAGTCCGGTCACGCTCACCACGCTGCGCGGCGGCAGCCCCTGCCGGACCCGCTCGGCCACCAGCGCGACCGCCGCCCGCCCCTCGTCCGCGCCGAACGGCCCGGAGTGGAACTCCGGCGGCCGCCGGGTCACCCAGGTCGTCGCCGCCGCGACCGGCGCGATCTCGATCAGCTGTTGGACGGCCGAGGTGCCGCCGCCGACCACCACCACGCGGGCGCCGCGGAACTCCGCCGGACCGCGGTACTGCGCACTGTGCACCTGCCGTCCGCGGAAGTCCTGCTGGCCGGGGAAGCGCGGCCAGAACGGCCGGTCCCAGGTCCCGGTCGCGTTGATCACCGCGCGCGCCGCGTAGCCGCCCTGCGAGGTCTCCACCCGCAACCGCCCGTCGTCGCCGTCCCGGACCGCGGTGACGCTCACCGGCCGGTGCACCCGCAGCCCGAACCGTCGCTCGTAGGCCGCGAAGTACCCGCCGATCACCTCCGCCGACGGTCGTGCCGGATCGGCGTCGGTCAGCGCCATGCCGGGCAGCGCGTGCATGCCGTGCACCGCGTCGTAGGTCAGCGTCGGCCACCGGAACTGCCAGGCACCGCCCGGCTGCGGGGAGTGGTCGAGCACCACGAAGTCCCCGTCCGGCCGGTAGCCGGTGCGCCGCAGGTGGAAGGCGGCGGCCAGGCCGGCCTGACCGGCGCCGATCACCGCGACCTCGACGTCCCGCACCCCGAAGTAGTTCATGTTTCTACTAACCCGGGGTGGGGGCGGGATCTTCCCACCGCCCCCACCCCGTGCCGCCCGCGGCGCTCAGCGCCCGCCCGCCACCAGCAGCGGCGCCCCGCCGGGCGCCGAGGCCGGCCGGCCGTTCGCCGCCGGCACCCCGGCCAGCGGGGCCGGCCCGGCGTCCAGCAGCCCCCGTGCGGCGAGCTCCGGCCGGACGCCCTCGCCGAACCAGTACGCCTCCTCCAGGTGCGGGTACCCGGACAGCACGAAGTGCTCGACGCCGAGCGCGTGGTACTCCTCGATCCGGTCCGCCACCTGCGCGTGACTGCCGACCAGCGCGGTCCCCGCACCGCCCCGCACCAGACCCACGCCCGCCCACAGATTGGGCGAGATCTCCAGCGCGTCCCGGGAGCCACCGTGCAGCGCGAGCATCCGCTGCTGCCCGACCGACTCGCTCTTGCCCAGCGCCTGTTGGGCGGCGGCGACGGTGTCCGGGTCGAGGTCGTCCAGCAGCCGGTCGGCGGTGGCCCATGCCTCCTTCGCGCTGTCCCGGGAGAGGGTGTGCAACCGGATCCCGAACCGGACCGTCCGGCCCTCCCGCTCGGCCAGTTGGCGAATCCAGTCGATCTTCTGCCGCACCTGCTCCGGCGGTTCGCCCCAGGTCAGGTAGACGTCGACGTTCCGCGCGGCCACCGGTCCGGCCGCCGCCGACGACCCGCCGAAGAACACCTCCGGCAGGGGGTCCGGCGGCAGGGCCGTCAGCCCGCCCTCGACCTGGTAGTGCGCGCCGTGGAAGTCGAACGGCCGGCCGCTCCACACCCCCCGCACCACCTGGAGGAACTCGTCCGTCCTGGCGTACCGCTGGTCGTGGTCGAGGTGGTCCCCGAACCGCCGCTGTTCGGTCGAGTCCCCGCCGGTGACCACGTTCAGCAGCAGCCGCCCCCGCGAGACCCGCTGGAAGGTGGCGGCCATCTGCGCGGCCAGCACCGGCGAGATCACCCCCGGCCGGAACGCCACCAGGAACTTCAGCCGCTCGGTGACCTGCGACAGCGCCATCGTCGTCAGCCAGGCGTCCTCGCACCACGTGCCGGTCGGGGTGAGCACCGCCTCGAACCCCAACTGCTCGGCGGCCTTGGCGATCTGCGCCAGGTACTCGACGTCCGGGGCGCGCACCCCGCTCACCGGGGTGATCCGCTCCCGCCGGACGCCCCCGTCGGTGTACGCGTGCCGGTCGACGAGGGTCCGGCCGTCCCCGCCGGTCGGCAGGAACCAATGCAGGTGTACGGACATGTCAATGGGCCTTTCCGTAGGTGCGCGGCGCCGTCCCCGAGGGCGGCAGACCGCCGTTGAACCGGGGATCGACCAACTCCCCGAAGTCGAACGAGCGCGGGATCAGCCTCACCGCGGCGAACGCGTCCACGATCCGCTGCTCGGAGGCGACGGCGGCCGCGTCCACGGCCACCGGCACCGCCGTCCCCCGGGTCCGCTCGACCGCGTCCAGTGCCACCTTCGTCGGCAGACCGGTCGCCTTCGCCCACGCCTTCGCCCAGTCCGCCGGATGCTTGAACACCCAGTCCTGGGCCCGCCGCAGCCGCGCCGTGTAGTCCTTCAGCGCCCCCGACTTCGCCGGGTCGTCCAGGGCGGCGGGCGCCGCGACCTGGAAGCTCAGGCCGTTCACCAACCCCTGGCCGGAGGTGAGGATCCGCGCGCCGGACTGGTCGAGCGCCTGCGAGGTGTAGGGGTCCCACACCGCCCAGGCGTCCACCTTCCCCCGCGTGAACGCGGCCAGCGCGTCGGCCGGTTGGAGGTAGTTGAGCGTGACGTCCTTCGGGGTCAGTCCCACCGCCTTCAGCGACGCCACCAGTTGGTAGTGGGCCGAACTGCCCTGCGCCACCGCGATCGACGCGCCCTTCAGCTCCGCCGGGCTCTTCAGCGGCGAGTCCTTCTTCACCAGGATCGCCTCGCCGTCCGACCGGCTGTGCGACCCCGCGATCACCTTGATCTTCGAATGCGCGGCCCCGGCGAAGACCGGTGGCGTGTTGCCGACCGCCCCGACGTCCACCGCCCCCGCGTTGACGGCCTCCAACAGTGGTGGCCCCGAGGTGAACGTCGACCACTTGATCCTGTAGGGCAGGCCGTCCAACTCGCCCGCGGCCCGCAGCATCGCCTCCGAACCACCCTTCTGATCACCGACGTTGAGGGTCAGCGACCCCTTGCCATCGGTGTGCCCGCCCCCACCGCCCCCGGCCCCGTCGGCGCGCGAGGCGCCCCCACAGGCCGTCAGCGCCAGGCCGAGGGGCAGCGCGGCCAGCGCGAGGGCGAGCCGACGGCGTCCCGCCGCCCGACCGCCGGTGAGTGCAGGTCTCATGAGGTGTCCGTCCGTTCTTCTGGGCCGTGGTGGGAAGGGGGGAAGGGGTAGCAGGGGAGAAGGGGCGTGGGGTGACTGGGGCCGAGGTGGTGTCGGGGACGGGGCCGGGGACGGGGACGAGGGCTCGGGCCGGTCCCGCATGCGGAGCGCGCGACCGGACCGCCTCAGACGGCCACCGTCGCCCGTCCTTCCGCCACTGCGTCCGCCGCTGCAACCGCTGCTGCATCCGCCGCTCCCTCCCCGGCGCCGTCCGCGTCCGTGACGCCCAGGCGGCCGAGGAGTTGGGCGCGCAGTGCGGCACACCGCGGATCGGCGACATCCCGGGGCCGCGGCAGGTCCACCACGGTCTCGGACGCGATCCGGCCGTCCTCCATGACCAGGACGCGATCGGCCAGCAACAACGCCTCCTCCACGTCGTGCGTGACCAGCAGCACCGCGCAGCCCCGCTCCTGCCACACCTCGGACACCAGGCGTTGCGCCTTGATCCGGGTCAGTGCGTCCAGCGCGCCGAACGGCTCGTCGAGCAGCAGCAGATCCGGGTCGCGCACCAACGCCCGCGCCAACGACGCCCGCTGCGCCTCGCCCCCGGAGAGCGTCTTGGGCCAGGCATCAGCCCGGTGATCCAGCCCCACCTCCGCCAACGCCCTTTGTGCCGCAGCTCGTCCGGGACGGCCGGGAAGCCCCAGCAGAACGTTCCGCCAGACCCGCTTCCAAGGCATCAGCCGCGGTGCCTGGAACGCCACCGCCCTGCGCCGCGGGACCCACACCTCGCCCTGGATCTCCCGATCCAGCCCGGCCAACACCCGCAGCAGGGTCGACTTCCCGCACCCGCTGCGGCCAAGCAGTGCCACGAACTCGCCCGCCCGCAGCTCCAGTTGAAGCCCGTCGACGACCCGTCGCCCGTCGAACTCCCGCACCAGCCCAGCGACCTGCACGGCGAGCCGCGCACCGCCCGGGTCGTCCGCGGGCGACGGTGCATCGGTTCCGCTCCCGCTCCCGCTCCCGCTCCCGTGGGAGGTGCCTGCCTGGGTACTCACTGACCCGTGAACGTCGGTCGCCACTGCAACAACAGCCTTTCGAGGGTACGGACGAGGAAATCGGCGAGCAGCCCGAGGACCGCGTAGACCACCAGGCACACGACGATCACGTCGGTGCGGAAGAACTCCCGTGCCTGGTTCATCAGGAAGCCCAACCCGTCGTCGGCGTTGACCTGTTCACCGAAGACCAGGGCCAGCCAGGCGGTCGCCAACGCGTACCGCAACCCGGTCATGGCGCCGGGCAGCGCCCCCGGCAACACCACGTGCCGGACCAACCCCCACCGGCCCAGCCCCAGCGCGTTGCCGGCCTCCACCAACTGCGCGTCCACGCCCCGAATGCCGGCATACACGTTCAGGTACAGGTGGAAGGCCACCCCGACCGCGATCAGAGCGATCTTCGGGGCCTCCCCGATCCCCAACCAGATGATGAAGAGCGGGATCACCCCCACCCAGGGGATCGACCGCAACATCTGCACCGTCGCGTCGACCAGGTCCTCACCCAGCCGCGAAAGCCCCGAGACCAGCGCCAACGCGATCCCGACGACCGCGCCCAACAGCAGCCCCACGAGCACCCGTTGCAGCGACACCACCATCGCGGACGGCAACGTCCCGTCCGCGACCAGGCCGCCGCCCGTCCGCGCGATGTCCACCGGGGACGCCAACAGGTCCGCCGGCAGCACCCCACCGGCGCTCAACGCCTGCCACGCCACGACCAGTCCGACGGGCCCCACGGCCCGCCGCACCCACCGCGGCACCACCCACCGCCGCCCCGACACCGGCAGCACCCGGGACAGCTCCACGGCCCCGCCCGGGACCCGCCCGGCCACGGCAGCCTGCTCACCGCTCATCACACACCCCAGACACACGGGCACCGGGCGGGCACACCACGCCGCACCGGAACGCCGCGTCATCGCACGGGCATCACGGATCCGACGCCGGAGGCACCCGGCACGCACAGGAAGGAAAACTCAGCGAGAACCGCGGAACGCGAACGGAGGAAACGTCAGCAACAGCGGCCGCGACGGCAACACGCGGCGGAGGCCACCCGCAGCAGGTCGATGTGACCGCGCGTGGTGAGCAGGGCTGACGTAGACATGCCGTCGAACGTAGCGCCGCCCGCAGAGAGGGGTCAAACCCCCATCTCGGCAGCTGGACCTTTGTTGCCGCAGCATTGCCCACCCCTGGCGCCCCCCCCGTGACCCCTCACCGCCCGCGACGGGAACCCGCTCCACCCCATCCTCCCGCCCCCGTCCCTCCCCCTTTGGGAAGATCGCCGCATGGCTGCAACCTTCACGACACGAGAAATCGACGTACGCACCGGCTCCACGGAGACCGTCCACGACCTCACCGGGGAGTGCCTGTCCTTCCTACGCGACACCGCCCGGGGCCGCGACGGCCTGCTCAACGTCTTCACCCCGCACGCGACGACAGGCGTGGCCCTCCTGGAAACCGGCGCCGGCAGCGACGACGACCTCCTGGCCACCCTCCGCGACCTCCTCCCCGCGGACGACCGCTGGCACCACCGCCACGGCACCCCCGGCCACGGCCGCGACCACGTCCTCCCCGCCCTCGTCCCCCCACACGCCACCCTCCCCGTCGTCGGCGGCGAACTCGCCCTCGGCACTTGGCAGTCGGTGTGTTTGGTGGATACGAACGTGGACAATCCGGATCGGCGGGTACGGCTGAGCTTCCTGGGGTGACCCAAGACCGTCCTGGGGGTGGCTGCCGGCTCTCCCGCGTCAAGGCGGCCACCACCTCCCCCGAGCGCCAACGGGAAGGCGCCCTGGAGGCCGCCGCGTCCGTCGGGGCCCACATCATCGACTGGGCCGACGACTGGGAGGTGCCAGGCGCCACCGACCCGATGACCCCTTACCGGCACCCCACCCCATGGCGCAGCGCCTTCCACGACGATGACGCCGGGCAGGGTAACGGTTGGGGTTTTTACCGTCTGGAAGGGTGCCAAGGCGGTCCGTGACCGCGGGTGCCCGCTCCTCTTCGGCTGGATGCACGGCTCCCGGCAGCGCAGACGTCCTCTGGCATCGGTGTCTTAAGACCCCTGAAGGGGGCTTCTCGGACACTCATCAGCTCTTGCGGGTCAGGCTGACGAACCACTCTGTGGGGTCCTCCGTGCTGGGGCGCATCCACAGGTGGCCCGCCTGCTTGCCCTTCGTGTCGAGGGTGAACGCGGGGGAGCTGTCGGCGCAGCGTGGTGCGGACGAGCCGGGTTCCTGGTTGCCGGGAGCGATGAAAAGCTCTCCCTGGTACACGGCGAACGCCTCGGCCGAGTACCGGCATCGCTGCTTGGTGCTGCTCAAGCGGTTGATCTCGACCGTGTGGCGGGTGGGTTCGTAGCCGACCCGGAGCTCGACGGTGGTGCCGTCCGGTGCCATGCCGTTCCACCAGGTCCTGTACGCGTCCGGCACGCCCCCCTCGGCGTTCGCCCGCGGGTTCTGCTCGAAGATGTCGCCGCCCCACCTGAGTGTTCCGCCCAACCTGGTGAGCGTGCCAGTGGGCTGCTGTAGGCAGCCCTCCGTGCCGTGGCTGGGGGCGGTGGTCTTGAGATTGCCCGTGCCGAGCGTGAGCGACTTCGTATCGACCTTGGTGATCGCGGCATCCCAGACACACAGCGTCGAGTTGTCCATGAGGGCCACCTCGACGCTCTTCTTCGTGATCACCAGCCGGGCGTGCGACGGTCCCGTTTCCCCCGAGGCCATCAGGGGTTGGCCCAGGCCCACCCAGCGACCGTGGAACGCGCTCGGTACGGGGGTGGTCGTGGGGCCCTTCGCGTTGTCCTGCGACGAGAAGGACGCGAGCAGGCCCGCTCCCACGGCGGCGAGGAGGGCGACGGTTGCCGCGACCACGTGGCGGGCCCGGGGACGCCGTCGCTCCGGGGTGTGCGTGGCCGCGTCGTATCCCGGCCCGACTGTGGGCGCGTACGCGAGCGCGTCCGGCGGGGGTGCGGTGGGCGCGTGAACGGGTTGCGGTGCGGAGGCTGTTTGCTCGGGCTGGGGTGTGGGTGCGGGGGTTGCCTGGGCGGGCGGCGCGGTGGGGCCCGGGCCCGGCACGAGGGCCGTGTGCGGGCGCAGCGGGTCGAAGTCCAGCAACTGCGCCGCATGTCGGCCCAGTTGGCCGAGCAGAGCGCCCGGCAGCCACTCGGTGGCGTCTTGCGTGGTGGTGCGGGCGGCGACGTGTTCTGGTGTGGGGCGTTGCGCCGGGTCCTTGTGCAGGCATGCGCGTACGAGTCCGAGGAGTGGTTCCGGCAGCCCGTCCAGGTCCGGTTCCTCCTCCGCGACCCGGAACAGCTGGGCGTGCAGACCGTTGCCGGTCGCGCCGAAGGGCTGGCGTCCGGTGGCGGCGTAGGCGAGGACCGAGCCGAGGCAGAACACATCGGAGGCAGCGGTGACCTGGAGTCCGCGGACCTGCTCCGGCGACATGAATCCGGGTGAGCCGATCACCATGCCGGTGCGGGTCTGGAGGCTGTCTCCGCTGATGCTGTCCAGCGCCCGGGCGATCCCGAAGTCGATGACGCGCGGCCCGTCCACGGTGACCAGGACGTTGGACGGCTTGAGGTCGCGGTGGACGAGGCCCGCTTCGTGGATGACCTGCAGCGCGAGCGCGAGCCGGTTGGCGAGGACCCTGACCGAGTGCTCGGGCAACGGCCCGTGCCGCTCGGCCACGACGGTGTGCAGGTCGGGCCCGGGAACGTACTGCGTCGCGACCCAGGGTGTCTGCGCGTCGGTATCGGCGTCGAGGACGGCGGCTGTCCAGGCCCCGCCGACCCGTCTCGCCGCGGTGACCTCGCGCGCGAACCGCTGGCGGAACTCGTGGTGCTGGGCGAATTCGGCCTGTACGACCTTGACCGCGACGGTCCGTCCCCCGTCCGACCGGGCGAGGTAGACGAGCCCCATACCGCCGGCGCCGAGGCGGGCGATGAGGCGGTACGGGCCTATGTGGGTCGGGTCTTCGGCGCTCAAGTGGTCCACAGGAGCACGATAGACCGGGCCATCCGGTGGGCACACAGGAACCTGCCGAAGCAACAGGTGCGTCCAGCGGCCTCAGTGCACCCGGAGGAGGCAGAGCCACAGCCCCGCCCGGCTGGTTCGTCGTTCGCCGGGCTCGCCCGTGCCGGGCGAGTGGGGGCGGTGCTGCTCTTGGCCGGCCCGCGCCTGCTGCTCAGCCGTGGGGGGACACGCTCGGTGGGGCCGGGTGGTGGCCGGTCGATGGTGGCGAGGTGGTCGGCCTCCGTCGTGCTCGCGGGAGCCGTGTCGTTATCGTGCGGGCATGACAGCTTGTGTGGAATGCGGCTTCGTATACGACCTCTCTCTGGCTCCCGCGGTGTCGGAGCTCGCCAGGGGGCACATAGGCGAGTACGAGGACTTGTTGGGGGCCGGGTCGGCGGTGTTGCGGCGGCGTTCGGCGCCGGAGGTATGGTCCGCTCTTGAGTACGCCTGCCACGTGCGTGACGTGCTGCTGGCCCAGCGCGAGCGGGTGCTGGCCGCGCGACGCTGTGAAAAGCCCGTCGCCGAGCCCATGGGGCGCGATGAGCGGGTCGACCACGACGGATACGCCGAGCAGCGGCCGGCCGACGTGGCCCGTCAACTCCGCGATGCGGCACTGCTGTTCGCCAACGTTCTCGACCGACTGTCGTCCGCGGACTGGGGCCGCACACTGGTGTACACCTACCCCGACCGCGAGGAACGCTCGTTGCGCTGGCTTGCCGTGCACACGCTGCACGAACTGCGCCACCATCTGCACGACATGCGTCGCCAACTGGACTCTCGCGACGTGCGGTTGGGCTGACTGGGGGCCTTCGGCAGCGAGGTGGCCTGGCCGGGCCGCGGCCCGGCCGTCGCGCCCAGGCTGTCGGTTGCCGGTTCGTGTTCGTCCTCGGGCCGGACCGGCAACCGTCAATCCCCGCACCGCGGTGGGTCATGCTGCGTGCCTGGCTCAGTCGAACGCGGCCCGGTGGTCGTCGGCCCAGCTCGCGTAGGTGCGCGCCGTACGGCCGAGGACGGTGTGCACGTCGTCGGTGAGTCGGGCGTTTCCTCCCTCGGCGACGTGCCGTTGGCCGCGCATCGCGACCTCCGCGAACTCCGGGGTACGGCCGGCTGCGATCAGCTGCTGCTGCGCCACGTCCAGCGGCACGTCGACGATGTCGATCGGGCGGTCGAGCACCTTCCGAAGGATCTCCACCTGGTCGGGTGCGCTCAGCAACTCGGGTCCGGTCAACGTGTAGGTCCGGCCCGCATGGTCTGGCGTGGTCAGCGCCGCGACCGCGACCTCGGCGATATCGCGCGGGTCGATGACGCCTTGGGTGCCGTTCCCGGTCAGGTTGGCGATCGGCCGTCCCGCGCGGAGCATGGAGGCCCAGTGCAGGGTGTTGGTGGCGAAGCTGCTGGGTCGCAGGATCGTCCAGGCCGCCTCGCCCGCGTGCAGTGCCCGTTCGCCGGGGAGATGCCAGCCGCCGACCCTGAGCTCGGTCTGCTCGCCGGTGCCGATGGCCGAGAGTTTGACCACCTTCCTGACGCCGTGGGACCGCACGGCGTCGAGCATCGCCAGGTCGTGCCGTTCGATCCAGGGACCCGGCGCGTTCAGCAGGAAGACGGCGTCGGCCCCGGCCACCGCGCTGTCGAGGGAGTCCCGGTCGTCGAAGTCCCCCTGCACGACCTGCGCCCGCAGATGCGCGCCTGCTGGGTTGCGTGTCATCGCCCGGACCCGCTCGCCGCGCTCGGCCAGCAGCCGGACCACTTCAGTGCCGATGGTGCCCGTAGCACCCGTAACAAGGATCATGTCGAGCACTCTGCCGCCCCACTGGCTCGCGCAGATAGGAGAAATCGGCAGCCCGTAAGGTGGGCGGTGTGGACGCGATGATGCCGATGCCCGCGCTCCGGCCCTGGATCGCCGACGTGCTGCTGCTGCGGCCCGACAGCGCCCTGCCGCTGGTGCACCTGCCCGATGCCGCCACCGCGTTGGTCTACCGCAGGCTCGGCACCGGGGGTGGCGAACTGCGGGTGGTCGGCCCGCGCAGCCGTGCCTCCTACCACCCCGGCAAGGAACTGCCGCTGTGCATCCGGCTCCGACTGCGACCCGGTGCGACCCGGGCGGTGTTGGGCGTCCCGGCCAGCGAACTGCGGGATGAGGCCGTGCCGCTGACCGACGTCTGGGGCGCCCGCGCCGGCCGCCTGGAAAACCGGCTCGACGAGCTGACTGACTTGGGCCCGATCCTGCGGAGCGTCGAGGCCGCACTGTTCGAGAGCCTGCCCAACGCCACCGTCCCGAGTGATCGGTTGCTCCGCGAGGCCGTCGCGTCGCTGTCCACCACCTACGGACGGGTCGGCGCGCTCGCCCCGCGACTGTCGGTCAGCGAACGCCACCTGCGCACCCTCTTCACCGACCAGGTCGGCCTGTCGCCCAAACGCTTCGCCCGCATCCAGCGCGTCCGCAGGGTGCTGGCCGGTGCGGGCTCGGCGGGGTGGGCGCGACTCGCCTCGGATGCCGGCTACTACGACCAGTCCCACATGACGGCCGACTTCCACCACCTCATGGGAGCGTCACCAGCCGCCTTCCACGCGGGCCGCCTGCCCGCCACGACACCCTGCGCAGCATGAGGCAGCAGAGCGTCAGGTGGCCGGGGCGGTGAACGGTCACTTCGATCAAGGCCGGCGGCTGAGTGGTGGAGGCCCGGCGGGGCTGTAGCTACCGCACGGACGAGGAAGCGGTCAAGAATGTCCCCCCGGGCTGGTGGAGGGGTGCGAGCCGGGGGTGGTGCCCGGGGTGGACGTGCACGTTGCGGCAGGCCAGGCAGAGCAGGAAGTCCGCGCCGCAGTCGCCGTCCCAGGCGGGCCAGGGGCTGGTCGTCTCGTCCGCGCAGTCCACGGTCGCGGTCTCCTGGTGGCCGGGTCCGGATCCTTCGTCAGGTGGCCGTCGAAGGTGGCTGCCTGGGCCAGTTCCAAGGCCTCGCGGGCGCCGTCCCTTTGGCGGGCGGCCCTGCTGGCCGGCGCGGGCCGTCACCAGCAGGTCCGTGCCTGGGGCCAGTTGGGCGGCCAGAGCTCAGCCGTGGGCGGTCGCCTCCAGTGCCTGGGTGATCAACGGTCCGGGATCCGGCACCCACACCAATCGCCACTCGCTCACAACAGGTCTCCCCTGGCGCTTGAACTCGCTCAATCATCAGGGAAGCGGTGTACTGCGACGCGGCGTGCCGTCCAAAGGCATACCGTCGCCGGGTCGCCAACCGCTCAGCGGAAGCGAGCGCCGCTCGCGCGACGGACCCGGTCGCGGAACTGCTGACGGCGTTGGAGCCCTACGGCGTCCGGCTCGACAGGGGGCTTTCCCAGGACGGCCGCCGACTCCGGAACGCCCTCCACGCCCTACCTCCGGCCTAATGTCCCGCACGCACACGCGTAACACCTACGTCTGTACCACCGGTTGGGCCGCCTCACCACTGCTCACGGCGCTTCGAGTTCGCCTTCCCGGGTCTCAGCAGGAACCAGGGCGAGGGTTGGTCCGGACGGGCTTGTCCCTTCGGCCTCGGCGCGAGCTCGGACGGTCGGTCCTGGCTCGCTCGCGTTCCCATCGGGCCGGCTCCCAGTTGGTCTCTGGCCGGGCAGGACTTCGTCGACGACCACCACCAGCCGGATGGCCATCGGCCAGGTGGTTGGTCCTGTGCTAGGGATCCCCTTGGCTGCGATCTCCGCTACCGTGGGGTTGCCTTAACGGAGCTTCGCGGATACGAACGTGGACAATCCGTATCGGCGGGTGCGGTTGAGTTTTCTGGGGCGATCACGGGCAGGTTCCTGGAGGGTCTGGTCCGGGTGCCGGCTCTCGTGCGCTTTCGGGAGCCACGGTTGGGGGCAGGACGTCGCCGTGCCGGTTTGCTCGGTGAGGCTGACGCCGACGGTGTCCAGTGCATACGCCTTGGGCCGGATGCGCAGGGTGTGAAAGGAAGACTTCGCTGAAGTACCGTGGGGTGACGTGGCTTTGGGGGAGTGCGGGTGGAGACCGACGGGATGGTCAACCCTTTGTCGGGGCAGCCGAAACCAGCGGCCGTCTCCGGGGCGTCGTCACGAGCCAGCAGGCTCGACGACCAAGTTCCGTTCCTGGCCCGGTTGGAGCACCAGGAGCGGGTCGCGCTGCTGGAACTGGGTCAGCCCATGAAGTACAGCCCGCGGTCCGTCCTGGTACATCAGGACGAGCCGTCCACCCACGTGATAATCATCCTCGCCGGCTGGACCAAGGTCATCCACTCCGCGGCCAACGGCTACGAAGGCCTGCTCGCCCTGCGAGGGCCGGGCGACATCGTCGGTGAGGGCTCCGCGGTCAGCGGCCGCTCGCGCTCGGCGACGGTCGCCGCACTCGGAAAAGTCGAGGCCGTCACGATCGAGCGCGGCAGATTCCTGGACCATCTTGCGGAGTTCCCGGCTACTGCCCTCCAACTGCTGAGCCTCACTGGGGACCGGACACGGGCCAGCGACCGGCGACGCGTGGAGCAAGGGGCGCTCGGGGTTCGTGAGCGCTTGTCGCTCCTGCTCCTGGAACTGTCCCGCACACATGGGGTGCAGGACGCGGAGGGGGTGCGTCTGACCACCGGTCTCAGCCAGCACGAGCTGGCAGGCGCCGTCGGAGCCTCCCGCGAGGCGGTGGCCAGGCTGCTGAAAGAGCTGAGGGAACGCGACATCGTCCGCACTAGCCGCAGAGGACTGGTCATCGTCCGTCCGGACCTGCTGCGCCGGATAGGGGGCGGCGCATAGCCGACGGCTGTGCACTCGGGGCGAGTTGTGTGCCATCGGCTACAGACGCTGTGTGCATCTGTTCCTTCTCCACTGTCAGACCCCCACGAGATAGTGCTCCGGACCGAGCCCGACCGTCCGAGAGGCACGTATGACTCTGGCCCTGACAGAACCCGTCAATCGCACCATTCTGCTGCTGGACATCGAAGACTTCAGCCGACGGGGCGATGTGGTGCAGGCCTGCCTGCGCCGGGAACTGCACAACGTGGTGGAGGACACCCTGGCTGACGCGGGTGTCGAGAGGAACATGCAGTACCGCGAGGACCGCGGGGACGGCCTGATCGTGCTGGTCAGCGCCGACATCCCGAAAACCGTGCTCCTCAGGGCCCTGTTGACGACCACCCCGGATGCGTTGTGCCAGTACAACCGGCTGGCATCGAGCAGTGCCCAGATGCGGCTGCGGATCGTACTGGCCGCAGGGGAAGTCGCCTTCGACCCGAAGCAGGGCACGGTTGGCGGGCTCGTCGGCCACGACCTCAACCAGTCCTGTCGGCTGCTCGATGCCGACGCCCTGCGCGAAGTGCTCGCGCAGCGGGACGCGGACTGTGTGCTGGGGGTGTCGTCCCCCGTCTACGAAGGAGTGGTCCGCCACGGACACCGCGGACTGCGCCCGGAGGAGTTCCACCACGCCGCGGTGACCGTGAAGAAGGACCGGCTCGACCTGTGGCTGCACGGTCCGCTCCCACACGGCACCACCGTCCCTGCCCCGGGACCCGCGCCCGGCCGGCGCGGCGGCAGGGGTACGCACAACGATGCCGCTGGGCAGGCTCCTGCGGCGCCTGTTCCAGTACCTGCGAGCACCGGGGCGGCCTTCGCATTCAACGGCGGGACCGTGTCCGTCGGCGGGAGCCAGGTCAACGGCGATCAGACCGGGGTCAGCGGCGGCCACGTCACCGGGGACGTCGTCATGGGCTCTGTCCGGCACGAGGGCCGGAGCGAGCAGGCATGAGCGAGCAGCCTGGTGACAAGCAGACGGACCGCTCCCAGGACGACACAGACCCGGCGGCCGACCAACAGGAGCAGACCAACGACGAGCCCACCGAGGTGGAGGACGACCGCCCGCAGGACCCCTGGGCGGCGCGGCGTGAGCTGTACGAGCACGTACCTGCCGCCGTCAGCGGCAGCCTGGTCGGCGGCGATCAGACCGGGGTCAGCGGGGGCAGCGTCGTAGGCGACGTCGTTCTCGGTACGAAGGTGGAGCACCACTACCGTTTCGGCGCCACTACCCACACCTCCGGAGACATCCCCTCGTCCGAACTCGACCAACTTACGATGGAGTTCGCCGGATATGAGGAACTCGTGCACCCCCTGTGCGACCGGCTGCGCGAGAAGCGGGTACTCGTGCTGTACGGCGCGCCCTTCACCGGCCGCCGCAGCGCCGCCCTGATGCTGCTGCGCTCCCTGGACGCCGTGCCTGTACGCGCCGTCGACCCCAACACCCTGCCGACCGCGCTGAAGGACGAGGTGAATGGCAAGTCGCACGGCTATCTTGTGAGCGACCTGGTGACGGGCAGGGAGAACCCACTGCGCGACATCGACCTGTGGGCCCTGCGGGACGCCCTTCGCGAGAAGGACGCCTATCTGGTCATCACCGTCGACCTGTTCGCGACCCTGCGCGGCGTCAACCCCGTCCCATGGGTGCCGCCGTCTCCCCAGGCCGTGCTCCGGTCACACCTGCACGCCCTTGTGGACGACCCTCAGAGGGAGCAGCAACTGCTGGCTCTGGAAATCTCCCAGGAGTTCCTCGGCCGGGACGACCACCAGTTGCGAGAGGCGGCGGCGTTCGCGACGGCACTGGCCGATCACGCGGCCGGCACGACTACTCGGGAGGAACTGGCGAACGTCGGCCCGAGGCTGGTCCGCGAGCAGGTCCGGGAGTGGTTCGGGGGCGACGAAACCCAGCTCCGGGACAAGGCGTTCCTCATCTCCCTGGCAGCGTTCGACGAAGCCGCCTACGCCCTTACCGCGGAGCTCAGCGACACCCTGTACGCGCATTTCCAGAGAACGGAGGACGGCGGGAGCGAACCCAGGGTCGGCATCTTCGGGACGTCCATCACCAAACGTCTGCGCCTGGCCCGAGCTGTCGAGTACTGGATGGAGGAACACACCGAGTGGGGCCCGGTGCGCCAGCGCGTGGCCCGCTTCCAGGAGCCCAGAGCCTCGGTCGAGGTCCTCAGCGAGGTCTGGACGAGCCACCCCTCCGCGCGGCCTGCTCTGCTCGAGTGGCTCCGGAAGCTCGCACAGGACGGCCGACCGCTGGTGCGCACCCGCGCGGCAGTGACCGCCGCGGTGCTGGCCCAGACCGACCTGCCGTCGGCGATGGCCCTGCTCATCGAGGGCTGGGCGAAGTCGAAGCTCTACCGCGACTGCCTTGTCGCCGCCAACGCCCTCGCGACGGCGCACGCCGTCGGTGCCCCGAACATCCCGTCGATCCTGCGTTCCTGGTGTGAGGAGGAGGCCGGACCACGGCTCCGCTGGACAGCCATCCGGGCCTACGCCCTGGTGGGCCCGAGGATGCCCGGCGAAGCGTTGAAGGCGCTGGCGAAAGCCGCTCGCACCGGGGATGACGAGCAGGAGGCGCAGCACATCGCCGAGTCCGCCGCGCTACTGCTGAGCGACGAATCGGCATCGGTGCGCAGCCGGGTGCTGCGGGGCCTGGTCGAACTCCTTCGGGACGGGCCTTCCGGCCGTTGCCTGGCGCTGCGCGCGTTTGTCCTGGCCTGTGCGCGCGCTGACAGCTTCCTGTTGTTGCGGTGGCACGCGGAAGCCGCCTCAACGGGCCTGGCCGAGGAGACACGGTGGCTGGTCCTGCTCTGGCAGACCGCCCTGGGGGATCTGCGGTACACAGCCGATGCGTTGAAGGCCCTGGCCGGATGGGTCCTTGAGGCGGATGGCGATCCGCAGGCCGAGCGGGAACTGGCGATGCTGCTTCCGACGCTTGTCGGATCCGATGAGGACCGTAAGCGCCTCGATCACATGCTCGGGACACTGCGCGACCGGCGAGGGAGTGGCCCGTCCCCGGTGGCCCAGCGTCTGATGGCCGTGCTGTAAGGCACCGCCTCTCGTCTGCGGCCACGGGTCGCGAAATTCCGGATCACCGTTGAGCGAGGAGAGATGAATCATGGTGGACATCCGCCGCGAGCCCGACTGGGACCAGGGAGCGGACCGGCACACCGAGTTGGTCGACCCGGTATTGACCGTGCGCCAGTTGTCTCGGTTCGACCACCGCAGGGGTTACAGCCGGATCGACAATGCGCTGCTCTTCACCACGGACAAAGGGGAGTTCGAGGTCTTCCTGCCTCCCCATCGGCCGGCGCGGGCCCTGTTCGCCACCAAGCGGTACACCGCGGTCTACGAAATCGACATGGGGGTGCACAACTGCACCGTGTTGCTGCTGCTGCCCAGTGACAACGACGCCTTCGACTTCACCGCCGAGGTGGAGCTGACCTGGCAAGTCTTCCGGCCGCAAAAGTTCGTGGCCAGCGGGGAACGGAACGTGCCCGCTCTGCTGAGGCGCCGACTGGAGCAGCTGATGTACCCGGTCACCCGTGGCTTCGCGATTGACCGGAGTGCGGATGCCGAGCACGCCGTGTGCCAGGTGCTCGCCAGTGTGGGTGAGTTGGGGGACGAAGCCGGGCTGCGCACGTCATGTGCCGTGCGGCTCAGGCTGGACGACGCGGCGATTGCCCACCGGCGGGAGCTACGCCGCATCCGGTACGCCGACGAACAACTGAGCAGGTCACACGACATGGCAATGCGGGAAGACCGGCTCATGGCGGAGCGGAATGTGGAGCGCGCCCGGCACGATCACGAATTGGTCATGCTGCAGGGGCGCCAGGACGAGGAAGCGAGGCGGCTGGAAGCGGAGAAGATCCGCTACTACGAGTACCACCTCCAGCACGGCGGCGTGACGATGTGGGCCCTGCACCTGGCGGAGCATCCGGAGGATTCACGTCTGGTGATGGAAAACCTCCAGAGGGACCAACTGAGCCTGATTCGCAGCCAGTCCGAAGTCGCTCTGCAGGTGTTGAAGGAAGGGAATCCGGAGGACTATCAGCGCGCGGGACTGAACAAACAGGCCGTGGAGATCCTGGAGGGGCTCCTCGCTCACAACCTGCCCGGTATCGCTGCTGCTCCTCCCACACCGAACTTCCTGCCTTGGACAGGGCCCACCGGGACCCCGGTGCACTTCCAGAAGCAGCAGGACGGGGCGTCCGACATCAGCGCCGAGGAGGAGCGATGAGCAACAGCGGTACGGATATCCCGTCCGCGGGAGCCCGCCTGCTTGCGGAGCTGCGCTCCGAGACGGCCCGTGCGGACAGTAAGGCGTCCCTGCTTTTAGGGGTCATGAGCATGACCGTGAGTCTGCTCGGCGGCCCGGCCGCGGCCCACGGATGGTCTTTATCGGGGCTCTCCGTCCCCGGGATCGTGCTGTTGTGGGTAGCGATGGCCGCTCTGGCCGGTGCACTGGGGTGCCTGCTCCTCGCCGTCCTGCCCCGGTACGGCACCTGCCAGTGGTCTGCGGGGAAGCCGTTGACGTACTTCGACGACATCCGCCGGGCCACGGAAGACGGTCGGCTCGCAGAAGCGCTCGCTGCCACAGAGGAAAACCAGGCCGACGGGGTACTCGAGGCGCTGGCCCAGAACAGCCGCATCGTGGGCACCAAACACTGGTGGATCCGGGCAGGCCTCGGCTCCTATTGCGCAGGAGTGGCGCTTCTGCCCATCGCGCAACTCATCGGCTGAACGCACGTCACCGGTGCGCCTCTTACCGCGTCGTCACGATCAGGACCGTACGCCCAGACAGGAAGCTCCCATGGCCACTCCTCCCGAACCGACCCACGCCGGCCGCGCCTCCCTGCCCGAACCTCCGGTCTATCCGGCTGAGGTGGCCTTTTCGTCCCCGCGCTGTCCGGACGAGACGGTTCCGCCCCCGCCGCCGTACCCGGGCAGCGCGACGCAGTACGGTGCCGCCCGCCGTGACGGCGGTCCGGTGGACGAATCCGATTCCGGCCCCGGAAAGCGTGCGCCGCACGAGGATTTCGGCCAACGCGGGCGGGTGTATCTCGCCAAGCGGCAGCGGGGCATCGATGTTACGGCCATGGTCCAACTGCTGCTGCAAGTGCCCTCGTTCCTCGCAAGCCTGGCGATCGTCGTCGTGCTCACTCAGCTTCTGCTCCCGGACGTGGTCTGGCTGGGGGGCTTGCTCTGGCTTGTTTCGGGTGCCATGGCGTTCCACCGGCCCACGGAGAGAGCCCTCGCCCGCCATCTGCTGAACCTCCGTCATCCCACGCCACGGGAACTGAGCCGGCTGGAACCTCTGTGGCGGGCAGTGACCGCCCGGACAGGTGTCGAGGGGCGCGCATACGAGCTGTGGATCGAGGACAGCGATGACCTGAACGCACTGGCCGCGGCAGGCCACATCGTGGGCGTTACCAGGTTTTCGCTGGACCATCTGTCCGATGGCCAGCTTGCCGCGGTACTCGCTCACGAACTGGGGCACCATGTCCGCGGCCATGCTTGGTCCTCACTCCTGGGGCAGTGGTATGGGGTTCCGGGACGTCTTGCGTGGGCTGTTGTACGGAAGGTGATCCGACTTGTCACCGCCATCGGGCATGGGCGCATGGGCTTCTGGGCGGCAGTGCTGCTGCTGGTCGCGGGTGCCGCTGTCCTGCTGGTCGCACTGGAGTACTGGTTTGTCACTCTGCCGCTGGCCGCTGCACCGTATCTGCTCGCCGCCGTGACCCGCCGGGCCGAAGTACGGGCGGATCACCATGCAGCAGTCGCCGGCTTCGGACCGATGCTCGCCGAGGTGTTGCAGATGATGCAGGCGGCGGATCCGGAAGGTGGACCCGTGACGGCTTCTGCCTTGTCCGGGTGCGGTAAAACGGCTGCGATGGGCACGGGAACCCCTGCTCGTGGCCGCAGACCGGGCGTCTTGGGAAAGCTCCTGTCCACGCACCCCGACTACCACACGCGCCTTCACCACCTCGCGCCGTATCTAAAGCAACGATGAGTTTGCCGCAAGCCGCATCCCGGGTCCGGGCCGCCGCCACTCGATCCCTCAGGCTACGCGTGTGAGGTACATGTAGTGATCGCCTCAATGGAGCTTCGCGGATACGAACGTGGACGATCCGGATCGGCGGGTGCGCCTGTCGTTCCTCGGGTAGCGGCTACTGCAGGCACGGGGTGATCTTCCGCCCCCTCGGTCCGATTGGGTGAGCGCTGCCTTCCGGGAGGTTCGCGTGGGTGTCGGAATCGCCTCGCCGGTCTTCCGGTTGTAGTGAACCGGATCGACCATGTCGGCCCGCTTGTCATCTTCCATGGTGCAGGGTCGTACGGGTTGCCCTGGGGCCCATTCCGCCCATTCCGTCTAGGCTATGGCCCGCCCTCCGCAGGGGTGTTGACGTGCATCGTCATTAGGGCCTCAGGTGAGCAGGACGGCCGGATCGACGCCTGTGCGTGCGAGAAGATTCGGATGGCTCTCGTCGGCTCAGCTGACGTCGGGACCAAGCCCTTCACTCTCAGTTGGAGCGGCGTAGGGGCGGCCGAGATAGCTGTGGAAAGTCGCGCATCTACGAAGATCTATAGGTGCCTGGCCTCCTGCTCTGACTGCGGCGACCCGTAGTTGTCAGTGCCGGCCCCTAAAGTCCCGGTATGACGATATTCCGGTCCAGTCTGGCGCTCAGGCTCATGGTCGAAGAAGCGCGAAAACTCACCGAGCACGTCGGCGTGCATGAACGGATCGACGCTGTGCTGCGCATCATGGGTGATGGCTTCGGCGGGACGTACGGCAAGGGAAGACCACTGGTGGACGCCCTGGAGGAGTCGGCCCAAGCATGCCTGCTCCATGAGGAGTTTGCGCTGGCCCAGCGCTTCCAGAGGTTCGCGGGCTACGCGGGTGGCAAACTCTTCCTCGACACCCTAGAGAACTACTACGACGCGAAGGCGCGGCAGCGGAGCGAGGAGTTCATGCGGCGGATGGCTGCCATGGGCGCCGATCGAGCCGTGTCCGCTCTGGAGGCGCTGCGTGCCGAGAACCCCGATGCGGGTGTCACCGACGCCCTCGCTCTGTTCCGTGGCATCGCCCGGTCCACCGGTCACCTGAGGATCGGAGACGGCGAGGGCGGAATCCAACTGCCCACCAAGTTCCTCAAGCGACTTCAGGAGTTCGGGCACATGGAGCTGATCCTGCGGGATCTGCCCCGGCCAGCCTCCGCTGAGACCGCCCGGATGGTGAGCGAGTTCCTGGAAGACGTGGACGCTGGAATGCTGGCCCAACTGCTGGAACTGCGAGCCAGGCGCGCGGGCCTCGCCTCCCTGCGCGTCGCAGTGGACCGTCCCGAGAGCTCTGAGGGCGCCCTCCACGCCTGCCTGACGAACCAGGAGTGGATCTTCGGTGGCGCCTTCGTGGCTGAGTTGGCCCGCCGCCAGTACGCCCCGGACACCATTCTCGACATTCCGCTACTGCGAGGGGACGGCTCCTTGCACGTGGTGGAACTCAAACGCGCCAACATCGAGAAGCTGGTCGTCCGCCCCAGCGGCCAACTCATGCTGGGTGCCCCGGTCCACCGCGCGGTCTCGCAGACGCAGAACTACCTACGCACCTTGGACGAGGGCCGTGAAGCCATCCTGGCGCGGTACGGGGTCGACACACGGAGGGCCTCCGCGACTGTGGTGATCGGGCATCCGCAGTACGTGAGTGAGGGGGTCACGTCCCAGCAGGTCGCAGACACGCTGCGGACCTACAACACGCACATGGCACGTATAGAAGTGATTACCTACGAGACCCTGCTCGAGTCTGCGGAGCGGATGTTGGCGCTCTCGTCGGCCGAGCGGACCACCGGCCGAATTGAGGGGCACACGGCATGAACGACGACTCTCCCGCGATCGAGCCGCTCCTGGCGAGACTTTGCGGTGGCGCCATCAACGGTAAGGACTACGTCGGCTACTTCATGAACGAGCACGGTGAGGAACTCGTCTTCGCCCAACGGCGTGGCGACAAGACCGCTCGGCTCTGGCACAGTGACGCGGACTGGGAGATGTTACGGGTCGGCGATCATTCGATACGGCTTGACGGAGCCATGGAAGGGCTGATCACAGTGGCCGACCTGATCATCAACCGTTCTGAGGCGACATGGCTGTCCTCCTGCCTGGCAGCCTCCCGCCATCTGCGCCCGGGGCGCGCCTGAGGCGTACAGCAACAGGTCAGGCTCCTACCGGCTCCCGGGCGCCTGACCTGGCGTTTCTCTGTCAGGGTTGCGGATTTTGAACCCACAACCTGTTCATCCCGAACGAAAACCGCGTCGATTTACGCGTGCTCGTCGACTGTCCTGACGGTTGCCTCAAAGGAACTGCGCGGATATGGACGTGGACAATCCGAACGTTCAGGCTCGTCTGACCTTCCTGGGGTGACCCGACCGCAGTCACGCGGACGGCCGCGGTTCTGACTGCGTACCCGCACTTCTCGTGGGGGCCTGCACCATCGGTCGAGTTGGTGGTGGCAGCGAGTCGGATCTCGAGGACGGCCGCAGATCACAGAGGGCGTCGCATCGTCCACACGGAGCGTCCGTTCATTGAGCCCACCGAGGGGCACAACTTGCGTCACACCGTCATCACGCACGTGAACGCATCGGCCACGTCGGCCGAAACCGCTCTCTTTTCAGATGCTTCGTGGCCAGCAGACCCTAGTGGGAGCGGATGCGCAAGGACGGTGCCGAGGGGGAGCCGCGATGTCCGGACCGCTCTATGTTCCCGTTCTGCCGGCTCGGCCGCACGTAGTCGGGGTCTGTCGGCGGCTGTGGCCTGACGTCGGGGCGGCGAGCAGACCGCTATGGAACCTGCCGCCGTTGCCGGGAACGGCCCCGGAGATGCTGGCCGCGGAAGTCGGCAAGTACGTCGGTCCGGTGAGTGCCGTGAGCCGTCGTGGCGGATGGGTCGACGCTCCCTTCGGAGAGGACGCCCAGGCCGCAGCCCTTACCGAGGCATTCCTTTCCTACTACGAGTTCGGCCAGTTGCGGCCGGTCACCGGGCCGGAGAGGGCCGAGGCGCAGCAGAGGGCGGCGGTGGAGACGGCCCGACGCTGCCTACGGGGGCTGGGTGTCCGGGTGCAGGTTGCGGGGGAGTGGGACGGTCGCCTCGGGGAGGATGTCCGGGGCCTGCTGGCCCGGACCGGTCCGGAAGTCTCCCTGGATCTGTTGCTCGACATGGGCGCGGTCCTCGACGAGCGGCCCGACGCGGGCAAGGAGGCGCTGCGCGCCCTCGACGCGCTGATGCCCTTGGCGGTCTGGCGGAGCGCTGCCCTGCTCGGAGGCGGCCTTCCCCGGGTGACCGGCGACATGTTGGTGGACGGTTCGTGTGAGGTGCCTCGAGCAGAATGGCGCATGTGGCACGAGGTCCGCGCGACGGGCCGTGCCTATGCGGCGTTCCTCGGCTACGGCGACTACGGGGTGCAGCCTCCGAGTGCCCTCGCGCAGCCCCCGGCACCCGGGAGGAAAGGCGGTCCGCCCTGGGGCGTGCTCCGCTACACCACCGAGAGCTCGTACCTCCTGTTCAAGACGCTGACCCGGGGGCCCGACCGGACCGCCGTCAACCGCAACGCGGCCCGCCGGATCACTGAACTGCCCGAGTTCCGTGGAGCGGGGGCCAGCCAGGGCGAGCAGTGGCTGAGCGCCTGCGCGAACGGTCCGCTCTCGACGAGCGAGGGGGTGGGCGGGCCAACGGAGTGGCTCAGGGCGGGAAACCTCCAGCACATGACGTACGTCGTACGGAGCTTGGCCGACGGCTGAGGGGACGTCGGGCCCGATTGCCCGGGCCCGGTCGCCTGTCAGGGCTCAGTCGAACAGCGCTGCCAGCGCGGTCTCGCCCGCCACGATCCGCCAGGCGGGCACCCGCACCCACCGGCTCACAGGGCAGGGTTTGGCACCGTGACCTCCGGACGGCAGCCCTGTGAGCAGGTCGCCTCGCGCGTGGGCGAGCCGAAGGTGCCGTGCCTGGTCGGCGCCGGGCTCCGGGCCGGGGTCGATCAGCACTGCCGTGTTCTCGCCGGCGTCGGTGAAGAGCAGGTCCACCGGGTGCCCGCCCACCAGTACGGCTCGCTCCAGGTCGGTGATGCCTCGTTCGGCCAGGTACTGCTGGAGGCGGTCTGCGAGGTCTTCACGGGCCTCGGTCACCGGGCTGCGAGCCGCGTCGACCGTCATGCCGTCCTCGTCCGCTCCCAGTGGCGCCGAGCGCGCGGCGAGGAGGGCCGGCAAGCCGCTCTGCTCCTGCCAGAAGGGGTGGCTGCCCACCGTGATCAGCTGCGACTTGGCCCGGGTGACGGCGACGTTCCACAGGTTGACCTGGCTCGCGACCCAGTGCGTCGTACGGGGCGGTGTGTTGTGCGCCGCCACCGGGCTGAGCACCATCACGTCGCGTTGTCCGCCCTGGAAGGTGTGGACGGTGCCGACCCGGACCCGGTCGTCGTCCGGCCACATCCGGGCCAGCGTCTCTTTCTGCGCCCTGAACGGGGTGACCACTCCCAGCGTCGCGTCCGGCGGGAGCCCTGCCAGTAGTTCGTCGACCACGCGCCGCACGGCTTCCGCCTCCGCCGCGTTCCGCCAGGACCTCCCGTCGCCGCCGCGCGCCGATTCCCCGGACGGCACGTCGACCCAGCCGAGCACCGGTGCCGGGTCTGCCGCTCCCACCGGGTCGTGCGCCGGCACCTGCCGCCGCACGTCGGTCAGCACCCGCAAGCGACCGCCGTAGCAGTGCCCGTTGACGACGTCCGCGATCCGGGGGTGGCAGCGGTAGTGTTCGTCGAGGAGCAGCGCGCTGTCGCCGTGCTGTTCGGCGGCGTGGTACGAGGAGTGCACGTGGTAGGTGAGACGGTGGTGCTCCAGTTGCGCGGCGCTCAGCCCGGCCCGCGTCCGTGCCTGCCGCTCCTGCTGCGGTGACACGCCGGGGATGTGCCCGAGCTGCATGGGGTCACCGATGATCAGCGCCCGGCGGGCTCGGAACAGCAGCGGCAGCACGGACGGAATGGAACACTGGCTGGCCTCGTCGATGACCACGAGATCGAACAGCCCCGGGGCGAGTTCCAACTGCCGTACCGAGTGGGTGCTGACGGCCCATCCCTTGATGTGCGTCATCAGGTTCTTCTGGCTGCGCTGATAGCCGGATCGGCGTCGGAGCGCCTGCAGCCGCTGGTTCATGAGCCCGGTGGCACGGTCGAGGGTCTCCGCGGACAGCGCGCGGGACAGTTCCGCAGCCAGGCCGGACAGCGTCTCCGCCGCCGCCAGCCGAGACTCCTTGAGCCCTTCCTCGTCCCATTCTCCGTGCTTGTGGACGAGCTCCCGCACCTCCCGCTCCGCGGACACGGCGCCCGCAAGGGACTCCAACAGCTCGGGTGATACCGGTCGTTCCGTCGTCCACTGCGGCCAAGCCGGTCCGGCCCCCTCGGGGTCCGCCGTACTTGCCGAGACCACTGCGGACAGCGTGCGCCCACGCCGCCACGCCCCCAGCTGCAACCAGCGGGCCCCGGCAGTCCTTCGCGCCCTGTCCGCCCACCTCCTCAGGCATGCCACGCCGTCCTCGTGCGCCGCCCAGGCCCCTTCGAGGAGGGAGAGGGGCAACTCCAGCTCAGCAGCGCGTTCTTGCCGGTCGTGGAATAGTTCCAGCAGCTGCCCTTCCTCAGTAACCCGGTGTGCTGCCTCCGCCCGCAGTAGGTCGGCCCTCTGCCGGTGGTTGCGCAACGCGCCGCCCACGGTGGCCGATCCGCGGCGCGGTGCTTCGACGGGTTCGGCGAGCAGTCGTTCCAGCTTGGCAGCTTCCCGCTCCAGCGCCTCCTTGTTGCCCGTCCGCATCAGCAGACCGGGTGCGATGTCGTCGCAGCGCTGGGCGACGACGTTCACGGCCTCGTTGTTCGTGGAGGCGACCAGCACCGACTGTCCTGCGGCGACGCAGGTGGTGACGACCGCGGTGACGACCTCGCTCTTGCCCGTGCCGGGTGGCCCGGTCGCCACCGTCAGCGGTTGCGTCATCGCCGAGGAGATCACCTGCTCCTGGCTCTCGTTGCACGGCCCCGGGGCGACGGCTGGCACGGGGGTCGCCGCTGCGGCGGGCGTGGCCGGCGCCTGCCGGGCTCCGCCGTCCAGCAGCGCCTCCAGGGCGGTGCCCGCGATCTGCGCGGTCCGGGCTGAGATCTGCAGCAGGTTGTCCACCAATGCCTGGGTGGCCATGGCTTCCGCACCCGAAGGCACCAGCAGTACGGCTGCGTTGTGGGCGCCGGGCCGCAGCGCCTGCATGACCGTGCGGTCGCTGAGCGCGGACGGGTCCAATGGTTCGAGTTCCGGCAGCCCCAGCTCCTCCAGCAACTCCCTTATGGCGCGCAGCATCTGGGCGTCGTTGCCCTCCTGCCAGGCCGGCTGCCAGCGGGCGACCAGGTCGGCGGCGTCGCCCGCGTCGAGGAGTTCCGAGATGACGCCGCTGTGCAGGGACGGCACGCCGCTGGGCCGGAGCACGTCCCGGCCGTTCTCGTCCGGAGCCAGCTCCATCTGCTGGATGAGCAGCGGCGCCAGCTCCACCGTCGCACGCCGCCCTCGGCTCGCGTCCCGCACGGGCAGAGTGATCGCTGGATAGCCGTACCAGTACTCCTGCCGCTTCCCCGCCTCGGCGTCCGAGCCGGAGCGCCCGTCCTGCGGGCGGGGCAGCGATCCCGGCGCGACGATGTGTGGTCCGCGGCCCGACTGGATGGTTTCCTCGCCCTGCGCCAGCAGGAAGTACTTGTTGTCCCGGCCGCCGTCCCGGTCGGGCCGCATTCCGGCCGCCGCCTGCGCGGTCAGGCAGTCCGCGTAGTACCGCAGCAGCCGCTGCCGGTCGACGCCGTCCCGTTCGTCGGCTTCGGCCAGCCCCTGGGCCTTCAACAGGGCGGGGGAGTGCCGGGCTGCTTCGGCGGCGTCGTGGGGCGGAGCGGGAAGACGCACGGGCCGTGCCACCGACCGGGCGAAGGGGAGGGTCCGGGTGGCCCTGATCGTGGACTTGGTGGGCCGCTGCTCCTCCGGCACGCCGTCGCGCGTCATCTGGGCGGTCAGGTAGTCGAAGAGGTCGTCCGGAGTGATCCAGCCGCCGCCCTTGATCCGGCCGTTGCGCAGCCCCTCGACGATCTCGCCGGTGAATCGGGAGGTGCCGAGGCCGGTCCCGGGCGGCGCCATCGCGGAGGCCGCCTGAAGGGCGTCGGACGCGGTGATGAAGTACACGCCGGTTGGCCGCAGCAGGGTGCTCGGAGAGGGTTGGGACACTCCCCCCGCCGGGCCCTTGGCGGTCCACCCCTGGACGACGGAACCGCTGGAACAGCAGTCCAGCAGGACCAGCTTGGAGGCGGCCCGACAGGACTGGAGCATCCGCTCCAGGAACTCCGCCGGGACGGCCGTGCCTGGCAGGTCGGCAGGGTCGGTGTCCCGGGTCAGGAAGTACAACTGGCCGTCCTGCTCGCAGTACTCGCCGTGCCCGCTGAAGTAGAGCAGCGCGGTCTCACTGGGCTGCCGTGCCTCCAGGAACGTCTCGACGGCGTGCAACATCTCCGCGCGCGTCGGCTCGGCGGCCAGCGCGCACTCGTTGTACATGCCGATCTCGGTGTTCTCCAGGACCGCCCGCATGTAGTGCAGGTCGGCACGTACGGCCGGGAGGTCGGCGTACGTCCCGCTGGCGTACGTGGAGACGCCGACGAGGAGGGCGTACCGGTCGTTGTCGGCCATCGGCGCTCAGCCCGCCGTCGTGCTGTCGTCGCCGTCGTCCGCGAGGAACCGCTCGATCAGGGTGTCGTCCTCGCGGGCCTCCTTACCGGTGATGTGCAGGGTCGTCCCGTCGGGCCGCTTGACCACGATGGCGCGCTGAGGGACCCGCGCCAGCCACACCTGCACCAGCGCCGCGACGAACGAACCGGCGCTCAGCAGCAGCCCGACGGTTTCGGCGGACGGGCCGCCTTTGTCGCCAGCTCCCACCGGGCTGCCGGGTTCGGGCACGTCCAGCCGGGCTGTGGAGTCCACCTCGCCTAGCGTGGTGAGCAGTTCGCGCGTCTCCTTGCGGGCGCGCAGCGGGTCCTCATCGACGACGGTGATCCGGTATCCGGTGTGGTTCTCGGGCATGGCGATCTCGTGCTCCCCCTGGGCTCGTCGGCTCCTTGCCGGGTGAACGAGACTAGTGCCCAGCACTGACACCGGAGGCCCCGCAGAACTCCGCCCTCCCTGCCGATGGCGTGAAAACGGCTGGCGATGGCCGGGGCCCGTGGGTCTCACGGCAGGCGCTCTGCCCGGACCGTGCCCGGAGTGCCCGTGTGCGCGCCGACCTCCCAGTGGGTGGCCGGCGCCGCGACGATCAGCACTGCCCAGGCCGGAGACTCCGCATTGCTAGGCGGGGCAGGCCGGGGGGCTGGCCCGGGGTGAGGATGTGGAGACAGGTCAAGGGGCCGTGTCGACCTCCACGAGGCAGTGGCGTAGTTCGTAGCTTCCGATGCCGTCGATGAAGCTGATGGTGGGTGGTGTTGCCATCCGCAATCCCGGCAGGGCGAACAGGCCGCTGAGAAAGATGTCCGTCTCCAGGAGCGCGATGTGCATCCCGGGGCACTTGTGCGGGCCGTCGCCGAAGGACAGGCCGGGGGGACCGACACCCTCGCCCATGGCGCGTCCGGGGCGGATGCGTTGGGGGCGTGCTCCCACGGTCCGTTCGTCGAGGTTGGTGTGGTCGAGGAGGATGTCGATGCGTTCTCCGGTCGGCACCGTCAGGGTCTCGTCGCCGTTGCCGGGCAGGTCGAGCGGTCCGGTGGTGCGGCGGCTGAGGCGGCCGATGACCGGGTCGAGACGAAGGATCTCGTGGAGGACCGCGATCCTGCCTGGTTCGTCCGCCGCCTGATAGTGCGTCAACAGTTCGGCGTCGGAGAACAGGTGCCAGGCGGCCGCGCTGATGAATTCGCGGGTGGTCACCATGCCCGCCGCGGCGAAGGTGAGGCATTCACCGAGGATCTCGGTGGTCGAGCAGCCCTCGTCGAGCAGGTGGGAGATGAGGTCGTCGCGGCGACTGTGGCGGCGGGCTCGCACTGCGGGTCGTACGTCGCCCAGGTGGACGCGCAGCCAGTTGGTGTTCTGCCGCACCATCCAGTAGATGCCGTGCAGGCTCCGCAGCCCAGGCGTCCCGAACTCCTCGGGGAAGAAGCGTTCCAGCCGTTGCTTGATGCCGGGCCGGCTCTCGGTCAGGCCGATGACGGCACAGGCCACGTCGATCGCCACGTTGAAGGCCAGGTCGGACAGTGCGGCCCGGCCCGTGGCCGCGAGCTGGTCCAGCTGGGTCCGCGTGGCGCGGCCCATGACGTCGCGGTAGTGCTGGTCGACGCGGCGCGGTGTGAAGAAGCGGGCGGTCTGTCGACGGTGCTCACGGTGTTCCGGACCGTCCCGGTAGAGCACCGGACGCCGAATGCGCGAGGGGAGATTCTCGACGGTCTCGACACCGAGGCCGGCCTGCACGGTGGTGGTGCTGCGCAGTACGGTGCGGGCCGCGTCGTACCCCCGCACCTGCCAACTGCCGTCCGCCGCACGCGAAACGGGGCAGCCCGCCGCCGGCGTCTCCCGCTCGATCCTGCGGCGACCGTAGTCCCTGTCCTCGCCGTCCACGAGCGGCCCCCCGTATCCCGATGACGATGCCGAGCGCGCCGCCACCCCTACGCGGCTCCACCCGTCCCTGCCGACTGCGCGTCCGTCCCGCACCTCGGCACCACCCCGATGCGCTGGAGGCCGGGGCCGTTCGGGCGGCTCGGAGAAGCCTTCCCACCGAGGGCCCCCGTACCCTCTCCCGTCCGGTGAATGCCCCCGCTCCTGGTTGGCGCCGGTGTCGACGCCAACCAGGAGGTGGGGGACCGGGGCGTACGGATTCGCTGCCTGTTGGGGGCTGGCGGGGCCGTCGCGCCACGCGGTCTCACGGGAGGCGTGGCAGGTGGACTACCGGTCGTTCTCCGGGACGAGCGAGCCGTCGGAGGCGGCGGGCAGGGTCCGGCTGCGCAGCTTCTGGCTGGTGATCGCCTGGGTTCCGTTGAGGTCCGCGTGGACCTTGCGGGCGACGTTCTCGATCACGTCCACGCCGGCCTGCATGCTCGCGTGGTCCGACGTCAGGACCGCGATCCCGTAGTCGTGGCCCTGACCTGTGAAGGCGCCCACGCTGTGCACCCGCCAGCCACCACCGGTGCGCTGTAGCCAGCCGTTCTTCACGTGGACCGTGGCCCCGCTCGGTGCGCCGGCCGGTACCCCCCAGCGCTGACTGGGGATGACCTGGTTCATCAGGTCCAGCGCGTAGTCCCGGGAGGCGTCGACGAGGACGGCGTTCGAGGCCGTGAAGAGCTTCATCAGGGTGAGCTGATCGGTGGCGTTGATCTGGGTCAGACCCCAGTAGCCGTCCGGATCGGGGACGGTGCGCTGCATGTCTGCCAGGCGCAGGAACTCCCTGATGCGGTCGAGACCGAGCTGCTTCCACAACGTGGTGGTGGCGTCGTTGTCGGACTCGGTGATCATCTTTGTCGCGAGGGTGCGCTCGGCATCCGTCAGCGCACGGTGCTCGTCCTGGGTCTGGCGCAGCAGTGCGCCCAGCACGATGACTTTGACGGCGCTGGCCGAGTCGTGCTGTCGGTCGGCGTCGTAGGTGCAACTGGTCTTGGTGACCCGGTCGTACAGGGCGATCGAGGTGCTTCCCGTCACCTCTGGCGCAGTCACCACCGTCCTTATGTCATGGGTGAGTTGGTCGGCGAGGCCGGGCTTGGCGGAGGTGCAGACGACCTGCGGGCCTGCCTGGCCGTTCGTCGCGACCGGTGCTGCGCTCGCCGGGGTGGCGGCCACGAGGGCCGACGTCATGGCCGCGGCGAGGGCTGTGACTGCCGATGCGCGCTGTAATCCGCCGGCACGGTTCCGTATTCGGTTGAGCAAGAGTGTGGTTCCTTGTCGCTTCATGCGTGCGGGGTCCTGCCGATCATGGGTCAGGACCCCGCGCAGTACGGTAGTTCATGTGTTCACACGCCTGGCGGTGGGAAGTGGTTCCGCTGCTCGGAGGGGCGTCCGCGCTGCCACCCCTGGTTCTGTCGTCGCCTGGGGCGTGGTTGGCTCCGGAACGGGGCGGCCGGTTGAGGGTGTCTGGCGGGAACTCGCGGGGACGACGTTGAGCTGTGTCGCGTCGGGTCGGGTCGCGCCGGTTCGGTGGTGCGGACGAGGAGTCAACTGGCGCCGGGAGTCGTGTAGTTGACGTTCCGGATCTCGACTGGCGGCACGGGGTTGGGTGGGGCTGCGCTGGTGCGGGTGCGGGGGCCGCGCCGCAGTCCCGTGCCCCTGCCTACGTGAAGTAATGAGAAAGTAAAAACCCTGGTATGGTCTGACAATTCACCCAGGCATACGGCTGAAGGACTCTGCATGACCACGCCCGTCTCCCCGGACGGTTCGCCGTCCGCGGGCCCGCAGGTGCCGGAGCGCGACCCGTGGGCGCCGCCGGTCACCGAGGACGCCGCCACACCGGCGCCGACGCACCCGGCGCCGACGTGGGGTCGGCAGCCCACCAACGCCATGCCCGTCGCCGGCTTGGTGCTCGGCCTGGTGGGTGTGGTGCTCGGGCTGTTCGTCTTCCTGTTCTGGCTGGCGTGGTTGCCGGCCCTGTTGGCCGTGATCTTCGGTGGCGTCGGGCTCAGTCAGGTGCGGGCCGGTCGGGCCACCAAGAGGGGCATGGCGCTCGCCGGCGTGCTCACGGGCGTCCTCGGGTTGGTGATGGCGGCGGCCGCCGCGGTGTTCACCGTGGTGATCGTCAAGGATGCCGTCGATGACGCCCGTCGGGAGGTCAGGGAGGTCAGCGACGAGGCGAGCAAGAAGGCCGCGGCGGCCGAGAAGGAGGCTGCCGCTGCCGAGAAGGCACGCCATCTGTCCTTCGGCCAGTCGTACGCCTTCGGGGACGGCCTGAAGGTCACGGTCGCCAAGCCGGAGCCGTTCACTCCGGACGCCTTCGCCAACGGCCACGCCAAGGGCAACAAGGCGGTCCAGGTCACCATCACCGTGGAGAACACCGGCAGCAAGCGGGCGTCCATCAACACCGGACTGCCCGACGTCAACGACGCGGACGGCGCGTCGACGCAGCTGGTGATCGACGGGAGCGGGCGGCAGAAGGTCCTCGACGGCTACCTGCTGCCCGGTCGGAAGGCCGTGGGCGTCTACGCCTTCTCCCTGCCGCCCGACGCCGCCGACCAGATGGAGGTCGAGTTCAGTCCCGACGCCGGGCAGTGGGACGACGCGTACTGGAGCGGGCCCACCCCCTGATCGGGAGGTCGGGGTGCCGGCCGGCGGGCGCCTGCCGCGATGCGGCGTTCACGGCCGCTCAAAGAGGTGCGCCGGCCCGTCGTGCGCACCGGGCGAAGGCGACTCCAGGCGGTAGAGCGCCTCGGCGTTGGCGTGCGCGATCTTGTGCCGGTCCTCGGGGTCGGCGAGCGTGCCGAGGAACGCGGTGAGCGTCGCGGCATCGAAGCGGTGGAAGGGGTAGTCGCCGGAGAGCAGGATCCGGTCGACGCTCGTGAAGTCCAACGCGTGACGGAGCAGCCGGGGCGTCAGCATGCCGCTGGTCGCGAGGTGGACGTTGGTCCGGAAGTAGTCGGCGACGCGGCGGTCGAGGTGGGTCGCGACGTGCGAGAGGCTGTCGACGCGATCGAGCGCGAACAGCAGCATCTCGCCCCAGTGCCCCAGGACGATCTGGAGGTCCGGGTGTCGGTCGAAGGTGCCGCGCAGGATCAGCCGGAGGGCCGCGAGTCCCGCCTCCAGGTGCCAACCCCAGCCGAAGGTGGCAAGCGCCAGCTCGACGGTCGGATCGAAGCCGCGGTAGGAGGCGTCCCGGACCGCGTTCGGCGGGATCTGCGGGTGGAGGAACACCGGCCGGCCCAACGCCGCGGCGGTGCCCAGGAGTGCGTCGTAGGCGGGGTCGTCCAGCGGACGGTCGCCGCTGCGACCGTAGGACATGATCCCGACGTGCGCGGCGCTGCCCGCGGTCCGCTCCAGCTCCGTCACGGCGGCGTCCGGATCCGACATCGGTAACGTCGTCATCGCCCGCAGCCGGGCCGGATGGCGCCCGACCGCCTCGCTGGCCAGGTCGTTGGCCTCGCGGCTCAACGCGACGGCTTCGCGGGGCGGGAGTCCGTGCGTGCCCGGCGGGGCGAGCGAGAGGACCTGCACGTCGACGCCTGCGGCGTCCATCGCGGCGATCCGCTGCTCGCCGACGTCGAGCAGCCGGGCGGGGAGGTCACCGCGGTCGTTCAACGCCACGCTCTCGTCGCGGAACGGCAACGGCTGGGCGCGCAGGGCCCGGTCGAGCCCGGGGGTGGTCCAGTGCTCCTCGATGGTGATGACGCGCATCGATGCTCCTTTGGCTCATGTTCTGTTGAGCGAACATAACAGGATCGCTCAACACTTGTAGAGTGAATTGTGTGGACGAACCGATGACACGCGCCGCCAAACGCGCCGCCACCGCCCGACGGATCCTCGAAGCAGCTCGGGTCGAGTTCGGCGAGCACGGACTCGAAGGGACGACCGTGCGCGCCGTCGCGCAACGGGCCGGGGTCGACCCCTCCCTGGTCATGCAGCACTACGGCTCGAAGGACGACCTCTTCGCCCTCGCCATCCGACTGGATCGCGACAGCACCGACGACGACGTCGCGGAGCACCTCGCCGATGTCCTCGACGTCCGCCTCGGCGCGCTCCCGCCGGAAACCCGCGCCCTGGTCCGGTCGATGCTGACCGCGCCGGAGGCGACGCGCACGATGCAGCAGTTCCTCGACGAGCGGGTCCGCAACCTCGCGCGCACCAGTGACGACGGCGACGCCGAACTCCGCGCGGCACTGACCGTCAGCAGCATCCTGGGCCTCACGATCGCGCGGCACTTCCTCAACCTGGAGGCGCTCGCCGACATTTCCCCGCGGCAACGGGAAGAGGTCCTGCGCCCGTGGCTCACCACGGTCCTCGGCGCGGAAGCGGAACGGCCGCCGGGTGCCAGCTAGTCGAGGATGCCGCGGTCCCGGGCGGCGGCGAGCCAGCTGGGGAACTCGCCCAGCAGCCGGTCGTAGAGTGCGGCGTCCGGCAGCTCGCGGGGGGCGGTGCCGGCGGGGAAGAAGCCGGCGTTGTCGACGACCCGCCGGCCGGGGACCGGGAGTTCGTCGAGCCGACGCAGGAAGTCGAACTCCCGGTGGTCGGGGTCGCCGAAGCCGATGAACTGCCAGAACAGCGGCAGTGCGGCCGCCTTGCACAGCCACTTCTCGGCGGCGGTCCGGCTGGTGGGGCCGCCGTCCGTCTGGAACACCACCAGCGCCGGGGCGCTCGCCCCGGAGGCCAGGTAGTGGTCCAGTACGGCGTCCATCCCGGCCTCGTAGTGGGTGCGCCCCATGTGCCCCAACTGCTCGTGGTGGGCGGCCACCCGGCCCTGGTAGGCGTCCAGGCTGATCTCGTGCACCCCGTCGACGTCGGTGGAGAAGAAGACCAGTGGGACGACCGCGTCGTCGTCGAGGTGCGCGGAGACGGCCAGGACCTGCTCGGCGAGGTGCTGCATCGTGCCGTCCTTGTAGTACGGCCGCATCGAACCCGAGCGGTCCAGCACCAGGTACACCGCGGCCCGCTGCCCCTGCAGCCCGTGCTTGCGCAGGCTGACCCCGGCCTGCCGGTAGTGGTCCACCAGCGGCGGTGCCGTCTGCTGCACCTTCTCCAGACTCCACGGACTCATCGATCGTGCTCCTTTCCCTCCGGGGAGCCTACGCACCCCGCCCGGCGCAGCGACGCGGGGACGTCGGGTGGCGCCCCGTCCCGGCGCGGCTCACGGGGCGGCGCGCCCGCCGTCGGTGCGTCGGCGCGCGAGCAGCTCCTCGACGGCCCGTTCCAGGACGGCGGCCCGGTGCTCCGGGGGGTTCCGCTTGACGAGGGCGTTCACGCGCTGGGCCGCCGCGGTCGTGGGCAACAGGCCCACCAGGAGGACCGGCAACAGCAGGCGTCTGGCGAGGACTTCGTCGGCGGAGCTGAACTGCGGGCGCCGCACCACCGAGACGTTGACCCGGACGGCGTGTTCGTTGCCCGGGACGACGCCGGGCCGGTCCGTCTCGATCGCGGCGTAGCGGAATCCGTGCGCCAGGTCGCAGGCGGGGCAGCCGACCGGCCCGCGGCTCAGGCGGCCACCGCACGTCGAGCAGCCCAGCCGGTCGAACGCGGCGTCCACCACCCGCCAGTCATGCCGGTCGGGCTCCGACACCACCAGCTCCGCCAGCGCCACCTCCTCGTCGTGCGGGGCGCTCGCCCCTCCCGGGTGGTCAGCGCCGAGGTCCCACTGGCACAGGAACGCGGCCCACGCACCTTCCAGGATGCCGTCCACCAGGTCGCGACAGGCACCACAGGCCGGTGCACCGCCGTACTCGTATCCGCCGCACTCCGCGCAGCGCCGCAGGGCGGCCCCGACCGCCGGTCTGCCCGCCCCCGACGGTCGCCCAGGTGTGGCCACTACCGTGCCGGGGTGCCGCCGGGGCCGTCCGCCGGCGCGGGCGTACCGGGAACGCCTGCGGCCGGCACGGGCGGGTGCGGCAGCCGGCGGGCGAGCGGGAGGAGGACGGCGCCGAGGGCGAAGCCGTAGCAGGCCACGAGGCCGTGGCCGTTCTCCTGGGCGAGCCACATCGCGAGTCCGCCCGCGGGTACGGCCAGTGCCAGCAGCCGTTCCTTGGCCCGGGGGGCGGTCAGCAACAGGCCCGCCGCGAGGGTGGCGGCCAGGAAGTACGTCGCGCCGGAGCTGCCCGCGAAGTTGCGCGGGTCGGTGCTGCGCGCGGTCTCGCCGAAGAGCGCGTCGATCTGTTGGGGCAGCAGCACGCCCGCGGCGAACAGCACCAGCATCAGCGGGCCGCGCCAGAACCACTGCGCCAGCGCCGCGATCACCGCCAGGGTGACGAGGTTCCAGGCGCCGCCGAAGACCCCGCCGTTCTGCAGGAACACCGAGGTCACCACCCGCCACCAGCCGGACTTGCGCGGATCGGCGTCCAGGGCGTCCATCGCGCCGGGCCACGCCAGTTGGAGCACCACGGCGCCGACGGCCACGGCGGTCAGCGCGATCGCCGCCCACGGAACCGGCCGGCGGCGCACCGTTTCCTCGCCCACCAGGAGCAGGCCGCACTTGAACGTCAGCACCATCAGTGCCGCCGTCGTGAGATTGAAGACTATGGCGTCCACGTCACGCATCCCCCGTTGAAGAAACCCTGGTCACAGGCTGGCGATCACATTAGTCCACCGCGTGTGCACCCGGTCCGGGGATGCGCGGCGCCGGCCGCGACCGCCGGGGTGCGGAGGGCCGCCTACCGCTTCGTGCACAAGGTGGCGTCCAGGAGGGACAGTGCGTGGTCGGGCGTTACGGGGGCGGGCGCGGGGTCGGCGGTGACCGCGACCGTGACGGCCCGGCCGTCGACGGTGACGCCGGTCCGCGTGCGGTACCCGGGGATGTCACCGCCGTGGCCCCACATCACGCCGCCGCACCGCAGCGGCGTGCTGATCAGCCCGAGCCCGTACCTGGCGCCGGGCCACAGACCGGCGTCGGCGGGGACCGTGCGGCGCATCTCGGCCAGCTCGGCGGGGCGCAGCAGCGCGCCGCCGAGCAGCGCGCGGAAGAAGCGGTTGAGGTCGCCCGGGGTGGAGACGAGCGCTCCGGCGGCTCCGGCCCAGGCGGGGTCCAGCTCCGTGACGTCCGCCAGCGCTCCCGTGGGCCCGGACGGCACGTAGCCCTCGGGGTGGGCCTCCCGGAGGCGTTCGTCGCCGGCGCCGGGGACGTAGGTGTGGCGCAGTCCGATGCGGTCGATGACCCGTTGGGTGAGCTGTTCGGCCAGCGGCCGGCCGGTGACCTTCTCGACCAGCAGGCCGGCCAGGAGGTAGTTGGTGTTGCTGTACGACCAGCCCGTCCCGGGGGCGAACGGCGCCCGGTGCGCCAGCGCCAGGTCGAGCAGGGCGCGCGGTGTGAGGTGGGTGTGGCGGTACGCGGCGAAGTCGCCCAGGAAGTCCGTGTAGTTGGGCAGTCCGCTGGTGTGTTGCAGGAGCTGACGGACCGTGATGCGACGGCCGTCGGCGGCGCCGCGCACCAGCTTCGGCAGGTAGCGTTCGAGGGGTGCGTCGAGCGCGATCCTGCCCTCGCCGACCAGTTGCAGGACGACCGTGGCGGTGAACGCCTTGGTGTTGCTTCCCGCCCGCACCTGGCCGTCCGCCGGCACTTGAGCCCCGGTCGTCACGTCCGCCACTCCCGCCGCGTAGGTGTCGGTGCGGCCGTCATGGCCGGTGGTGGTGGCCAGCGCGGCGGGGAAACGGTCGTCCCGCACCAGGCGGCGCAGCCCCTCGCGCACGACGTCGCCGGAGCCCCGGGCCGGCCCGGGAGGGGTGGGCAGCGCCCCGCTCACCGTCAATGCGAAGGCTGCCGCCGCGACCGTCGCGATGCCCCGGCGCCCGGTCCCGGACGGCACGCGGACCCGCGGGGACCGCCGAAGACGCTCGGGCATCGTCACCCCTCCCGCGGCGGCCCGCCGGCCGCGCCTCGGAAACCCGGACCCGCTCAGCCTGCGCCGCCACGGTCCGCCGCGCCATCCGGGCAGCCGGCCCGTGCCCGGTGGGGACAGCCCCCGGTGGTCAGCCGGCGGCCCGTCCGCGGCGCGCGGACCAGCGGGGCCGCCGCACGGGTGAGGGGATCGAGCGCGTGATGGCGACGCCCCCGCGGCGGCAGCACCCTGGCGAAGCGAGGACGGCCCGGGCGGGCGCGGCGGCGGTCGCCGGGCGCGGCGTCCCGATCAGCGCAGCTTGGCGCCGTATATGTGCGCCACCGGCATCGTCATCAGCACCCGGCGCTCGGACACCATGGCGGCGCGGTACTCGTCCCAGTCGGGGTGCTCGCCGGCGGCGCGGCGGTAGTAGCGCACCAGCGCCTCCACCTCGGGGCCGTACGGGTCCGTGCCGGGCCCGATGAGCGTGGCCGTGCCCTCGGCCGTGGCCCAGGAGGCGCCGTCGGCGCCGGTGACCTCCAGGGTGGCCCGCGGGTCCCGCCGCAGGTTCGCCGTCTTGGCGCGTCCCTCGCTCATCGAGACGTGCAGGACGTCGGTCGCCGGGTCGTAGAAGGGCATGACGGGGGAGAGCTGCGGCCGGCCGTCCGCCTTGATCGTGGCGAGCACGCCGAGCCGGCTCTCGGCGAGGAGGGCGCGCGGGTCGAACGGGGTAGCGGTCATGTCTGGGCAAGGCCCGGCCGCCGCCGTCTATTCCCGACGGCCCGGCCCGCCGTCAGTGGCCGCCGCTGGCCGTCAAGCGCCCGGCGCCGGACGGTCGTTGGCCGGCAGGGCGCAGGCCGGCGTGCCGCCGGGCATCCGGTGCCGGTTGTCGGCGATCACGCGGTAGACCGCGTGGGCGACCCAGCGCACCGGGGGGAGGGTGAGGACCGCGCCGGCGACGGCCCAGGGGCCGCCCGCGCTCAGCAGGAGCTTGGCGACGGCCTGGGCGCCGCCGTGGACCGACCCCGCCGGAGTGATCCACAACACTTCGTGTTCGGCGCGCTGCTGCGTGACCCCGAGTTCCGCCAGGTCCGTGAACTGCCAGGCGGTGATCCGGCAGCCGGGCCGGAGGTGCCGTTCGGCGAAGTTCACGGAGGTGGTGCAGAAGCCGCAGTCGCCGTCGTAGACGAGTACGGGTCGGGTCCTCGGGGTCTTCGGAGTCGGCATGTGCTCATCGTGGCGGAGGGTGCCGTCGCCGGGCGCGACGGGGGCGGTCGGTGGTGCTGGGGCAGCGGGGAGGCGGGGTCGCCGGCTGTCGCGGAGTGGTTACGCCTCGTCCTCGGTGCGCTTCTTCTCCTTGATGCGGACCGTCTCCTTGCGGACCTCCGCCTGGGTGGCGCGCTCCTTCTGGAGCCACTCGGGGTTCGCCGTCTTGAGCGCGTCGATCTGCTCGGTGGTGAGGGCCTCGGTGATCCCGCCGCGGGCGAGACCGGAGATGGAGACGCCCAGCTTCGCCGCGACCACCGGGCGCGGGTGGGGGCCGTTGTCCCGCAGCTCGCGCAGCCACGCGGGCGGGTCCGCCTGGAGGGCGTTGAGCTCGGTGCGGGAGACGACGCCCTCCTGGAACTCTGCGGGCGTGGCCGGGAGGTACACGCCCAGCTTCTTCGCCGCGGTGGCGGGCTTCATCGTCTGGGCGGTCTGGTGCGACTTCATGGCTCCAGGGTATCTAGCGTGCGCACCGCCGCTGACCACGGCCTCCGGCCACGGCGGGTAACCTGGCGGGGTGACAGGCTCGGACGCATCCCCTTCGTTCCGGCTCGCGTACGTACCCGGAGTGACACCCGCCAAGTGGGTGCGGATCTGGCACGAGCGCCTGCCGGAGGTCCCGCTCACCCTGGTCCAGGTGTCGGCCGGCGAGGCCGCCGACGCGCTGCGGGACGGCGGTGCCGACGCGGGTTTCCTGCGCCTGCCGGTCGACCGCACGGACCTCAGCGCGATCCCGATGTACACCGAGACGTCGGTGGTCGTGGTGCCGAAGGACCACCTCGTGGCCGCCTTCGACGAGGTGTCCGTGGCGGACCTCGCCGACGAGATCGTGCTGCACCCGCTCGACGACACCCTGGACTGGGCGCAACCGCCGGGCCGGCCCGCGTTCGAGCGTCCGGCCACGACGCCGGACGCCCTTGAGCTGGTGGCGGCGGGCATCGGGCTGCTCGTCGTCCCGCAGTCCCTCGCGCGCCTCTACCACCGGCGGGACCTCACCTACCGGACGATCACCGGCACCCCGCAGTCGCAGGTCGCGCTGTCGTGGCGCGAGGACCGGACCACCGACCAGGTGGAGGACTTCATCGGGATCGTCCGCGGGCGGACCGTGAACAGCACCCGGGGCCGGCGCCCGGCCGAGCCGACCACGCAGCGGCCGGCCGGCAAGAAGGACCAGCCGTCGGGGAAGAAGGACCAGCCGGCCGGCAAGGGCGGCGGGGCGGCGCGGGGCAAGGCGCCGGCCGGGCGGGGCGGCCCGCGGCGCGGGGCCGGTGCGTCCAAGGACGGGGGCCGGCGCGGTCGCCCGCGCCGGCGGTCGTAGCGCCCCGCGGGACCGTCCGCGGCCCGACGGCTGCCCGCCGGACCGCGGGGTTCGACGGCCCGGGGGTCAGCGTCCCTGGGCGGCCTTGACGTTGTCACCGAAGGTCCAGCCCTTGGCGCCGTCCCAGTTCAGGGACCACGTCATCAGGCCCTTCAGCCCGTTGTGGTACGTGTTCCACGCCTGGGTCACCTGGCTCGGGGCCAGGTAGCCGCCGCCGGCGCCCGGCTGGGCGGGCAGGCCGGGGACCTGCTTGTCGTAGGGGACCTTGATGGTGGTGCCCTGGACGGTCAGCCCCTTGTCGAGGCAGTCGGTCTGCCGGGTGAAGCCCTCGACCGTGCCGGCCTCGTAGGAGTCGCCGGAACACCCGTACATGCTGCCGTTGTAGTACTGCATGTTCAGCCACCACAGGCGGCCGTTGTCGACGTACTTCTTGATGATCGGCAGGTAGGCGCCCCAGATGGAGCCGTAGGTCACGCTGCCGCCGGTGACGTAGGCGGTCTCGGGGGCCATGGTGAGGCCGAAGCCCGCCGGCATCTGGGCGAGGATGCCGTCGATGATGCGGATGAGGTTGGACTGGGAGGGCGACGGCTGGTTGATGTTGCCGCTGCCGCTGAGGCCGGTCTCGATGTCGATGTCGATGCCGTCGAAGTTGTACTTCTTGAGAAGCGGCACGATCGTCGCGACGAAACGGTCGGCCACGGCGGTGGAGTTGAGGTCGATGCCGGCGGTGGCGCCGCCGATGGACATCAGGATCGTGGCGCCGTCGCTCTTCGCCTGGCACATCTCGGCCGGCGTCGGCACCTTCACCGTCGCGTCCATGCCGTCCTCCCAGAGGGCGGTGCCGTCCGACCTGATGACGGGGAACGCGGCGTTGAGGACGTTGTACCCGTGGGCGCGGATCTGCGGGTCGGTGATCGAGGTCCAGCCGAACGGCGGGTGGACGCCGTTGGCCGCGCCGTCCCAGTTCTCCCAGTACCCCTGGAGGACCTTGCCGGTGGGCTTCGGCTGCACGGCGCAGATGTCGCTCCGGGGGGCGGCGCTCGCGGGTGCCGCGACGCCCAGCATCGGCAGGAGGCAGGCGGCCGCCAGGCCGGCTTTCAGCAGACGCGCTATCCGACCGGTCACGCTGTGCTCCCTTCGAGCCATGACGGGGCGTCAGTGGCGGGGGATCGGGGGGTGGTGCGCACACCGTAGATTGGTCCATACCTTTCGTCAATGGGTGTGGACCGAAAGGGAGTTGGCGGCTTGAGGGTCGGGTGTGGAGGTGCTGGGGGCGGGTCGCTGCGCCCGTAGGGGCTCAGGAATCCGTGCGGCGGGTGCGGCGGGCGCGGGAGGCGGCGTGGATCACCAAGGGGAGGTAGGTGCCGGGGAGTTCGCCCGGAGGGAGCTGGTCCGGTTCGACCAGGCTCTGTGCCAGGGAGCCCTCGTGGAGGGCGGTGACCAGACGGGCGAGGGAGTCGAGGTCGACGGTGGGCCGTCGCCCCAGCCGGTCGAACAGCACGGCCAGTAGGCGCGCGATCTCCGCGCGCAGGCGGCGGTCGTGGTCGGCGAGGGTGCGGGCGGTGTCGGGATGGCGGATGGCGTGGAGGGTGAACTCCGTCGACAGCAGGTACCAGCGGCGCTCGGCCTCGTCCAACGCGCTGGTGCGGGCGATCAGTGCGTGCAGCGGGTCCGCGGTGTCCTGCATCTCGTCGACGGCCGCGGCCAGTCGGTCGACCACGCGCCGGGCGTGCAGGTCGAAGAGGGCGAAGAAGAGCTCCTCCTTGGTGCGGTAGTTGGAGTAGAACGCACCCCGGGTGAAGCCGGCGCGATCGCAGATCTCCTCGATGGAGGCGCCGTGGAAACCCCGCTCGGTGAAGGTCTCCAGCGCCGCGTCGAGCAGCCGCGCGGTGGTCTGCGGGCGGCGTTTGGTCGGTCCCTTGGGCAACGCGTTCCTCCACAGGCATGGACACGCCGACGTGACCTGCGCACGCTACAGCACCGTATGCGATGCATATCCGCATCCGATCCACCTCCGCATCCGATGCCGATCGGCATCTGATGAGGATCGGCATCCGCTACGGATCGGCATCCGCTACGGATCGGCATCCGCTACGGAGGGGCGCCGGGTGGGGAGTGGCGGCTGCGGGCGAGGGGCGGGCTGCCGGCGGCGTCATACCGGTGGACGGTTGTCATACCTGGGGTCTACCGGCAAGGCCCGGCAGGTGCGCACCACGGGTTGACGCCGGACGTCCCCCGCGTCGGGCACCGTTGAGGCATGAACACAGCGACTCGACAGAGCAAGCCCCATCGAGGGCGACGACGACCGTGGTGTGGCGGGCACCGGCTGCTGCCGTCGCCACGCACCTCGGCAGGCGCGACCACCTCCGCTCGCATCGGTGCGACGCGGGCGGCGCCGGACGGCTCGGGCGCCGGTAGCCTCCCGCCATGGGCCTCTTCCGACGCAAGCCCCACCCGGCCGCCGCCCCGCCGTCGACGTCGGACGCCGCGGAGTCCCGCGACGACGTGTTCGCTGGAGGACTCGAAGCGGTGCGGCCGTTGCTCATGCCGCGGTTGCGACGCGCTGAGCAGTTACCGGACCGACAGGACTGCGTCGTCCGTGAACTCGGCGGGGGGTTCCTCGCTGTTCTGGGAGCGCGCACCCCCTCGGGCCTGTACTTCCTGCGGACCGGTCAGCTGCACCGATGGGGCGCCGACCCGGCCGAGCTGTGGTCGGTGGGGCTGCACAACCTCCGGCGCGAACCAAGGGAGGTGACGGTCTTTCAGCAGGGAGTCGGACCGGTCTATCAGGTCAAGGGCGGTGCGTGGACCGCCACCCAGGTCCTACGAGCCGAGGAACTGGTCGAGGTGGCGATGCCGCACGGTTGTGTCGTTGCCATGCCCGGCGAGAACCTCCTCGTCCTCCACCCGCTGGTCGACGTCAACAGCTACCTGCGGATCATGGAGTTGCAGAAGATGCTGCCGCGACTGTGCGGACCACAGGGTGGCTTCAGCGACGGGCTGTTCCACTGGCACCGGGGCGCTCTGGCGCCGCTGCGGGTCGTCGAGCAGCACGATCCGGACGGGACGCTCGTGCACAGCATCCAGGGTGGCGCGGAGTTGGCCGCGACCCTGCGGGCGTTCGGCAACATCCCGGGTCCGCCGCCCGGCCGGAGCGCCTCGACCTGACCGGCGGCGACGAGCGACGGCGCGCCATCACCCCACCGTCAACTGCCCTTCTTCACCAGGCGAGTGAGGGCCACGCCCCGCTCCGTGGTCCACTCCGTCCCCTCCGCGGCCTTGGCCGCCAGCTCGCCCGCATAGACGTCCACCGCCGATTCCAGAAGGAGGGCATAGGTCGCCACCGCCGCCCGGCCGCGCCGCCAGCCGGACACCGCGGGCACCGCGGCCACCACCAGCGCGGGCCACCACGCGACCGCGACGACCGCGAACAGCACTGACCAGGTGGCGAGTTGGGCGGCCGCCTCGACCCGACGACGGGCCGACGTGACCTCGTCGCGCACCTCCTGCGGGAGCACCAGCCACAGCCGCGGCCACACCGCGGCGAGGTCCAGTCCGTACTGGTGCAGCACGCGGAGATCGGCGCCGGCGACGCGGTCCCCCATCCAGGTCGGTCGGGTCGGTCGGGTCGGGGCGATCGCCTCGCGGTCCTCCGCCGCCCGGTCGATCGCCCGCGCCTCGGCCGGTTCCCGGGGTGCCGGCAGTGCGGCCCGGAGCTCCACCACGCGTCGCTGCGCACTCTCCCAACGGGCTTCCCGGCGGGCGACCAGCACCTGGGACGGGTGGCCGAGGGCCCGCGGCCACTGCCCGAGCCAGAGCCGCAGCGTGCCGCCGGCCGCCGATTCCACCGCGACCCCGACCGCCGCCACCGCCAACAACAGCACCCCGACATAGAGGAGTTGCACCGATGAAGGACGGGACGCGAACGCTTCCGCACACCGGGCGACGCGTTGTGCCAATCGCGCACGATCGAACGGATGCCGCTGTCCGAGCGCCAGCCCGGTCAACGCCGTGCCCGCCAACAACAACCCGGGCAGGGCGAGCCGGCCGACCCACCGCTGGGCGAGCTGCCGGCCCAGATCACCCAGTACCGGCATCACCGGAGGTGGTCCATCGGTCAGTCCGCCAGCAGCCGCATGGTCGAGCCGAGCACCAGGCAGTGCGGCCGCTCGCCGCCCGGCTCCCGGACGACCGTGCGCCCGCACCGGCTCGCCGGGCAGCCGTACCGTTCGCCGTGACTGTGTCCGGAACCCAGCCCCGCGACGATCGCGGCACCACCCCAGGCGTCGCGGTCCTGCCCGGCCGGCGCGATGCCCAACCGCGCCAGCAGCGGTGCGGCCGGCGCCCCCTCGCGCACCGCGCTCAGGCCGTCCGCGAGCTCCGCCGCCAGCGGAGTACCGTGCACCGCCCGGCGCAGCGCACCGAGTTGGGAGCAGAGGGCGGACATATCGGGGTCGTCACGACCGTCCGCGAGTGACGTCGAGGCCATGGGCTGCCCTTCCGGTCGGGCTTATGCTGTGCTGCCTGGAGAGGCCGTCGGGACCGCACGGGGAGGAACTCCCCGCGGGACCGCAGGGGTGAGAATCGGACACCCCATTCTCGGGCCAACGGGGGCGTGATGCGAGAGCTTTCACGGGATCCGGCGCGTGATCCCTCACGGAACGGTTCGCGGGACCAACTGCTCGTCGCGGTACGGCACGGCATCGCCGTCGCCCGCGACACCGGTGACCTCGGCCCCCTGCGGGCCCTGGAACGCCAAGGAGTGATCACCCGGCTGGTGATCAGCATGGACGATGCCCGGTGGCCGGACCTGGCCGCGCTGCACGCCGTCGGCACGGCCCGCTGGTTGCAGTACGTCACCGGGCCCGAAGGCGCGCACCAGGCCGAGTGGGAGGCGTCCCTGCAACCCCTGTCCTGCGTGTACGCCCGCGAACGGGACGCGGTGCCGCCGGAGGCCGCCGCCGTCCTGGAAGCGGTGCGGTCCGGACGGCGGTTGAGCGGGCCCCGGATCCCGCGGGAGGTGCGCCGCTGGGTGCTGTCCGGACTGCGGCTGCGCGAGGAGTTGTCCCCGGACTTCGTCGAGGTGGTCCGCGGGCTCGACCCGCGCGGTGGCCAGCCGCACCGCGACGCCCGCGCCCTCCGCCCCTTCCTCGACCGGACACCGCGCCACCTGCCGTCCCGGGTGCGGGCCCTGCGCCTGCTGACGGTCACCCTCCAGCTGGGCTACCGGGCCACGGGCGACGCCGCGACCTTGGCCGAAGCGGTGCGGCTCGGCCGGGAACTCCTGCTGCTCGTCCCGGCCGGCGGGGCGCGCTGGGCCGACGCCGTCGCCCAGCACGCCCGCGTGGTGGGCGACCACTACCGGCACACCCATGATCGGCGGGACGTCGACGAGGCGGTGGACTGCGGTCGCGAAGCGCTGCGGCACACCCCGCCGGACAGCGAGTGGCTGGCGTCGCGGCTCGACGAGTTCGGCCTCCACCTGTCGCTGCGGTACGACGTCAGCGGCGCCGCCACCGACCTCAACACGGCGATCGACGCCAGTCGCGGTGCGGTGCGGGCCGTCCCCGCCGGGTCTTCGGACGCGACGTCCTACCGGGCCCGGCTGGCCGGTCTGCTGGTGAAGCGCCACCGGGTCACCGGGGACGGGGCCGCGCTGGACGAGGCGGTGCAACTGGTCCGGGGGGAAGCCCATCCGCTGACGGTGCCGGGACGGGGCGGGGTGCTGCTCGAACACGCGGAGGTGTTGCACGCCCAGTACCGGCGGACCGGATTGGTGAGCGTGCTGCACGACGCCCTCGCGCTCTACCGTGAGGCCGTCGACGACCGGCGGACCCGCGGCGGCAACCCCACCGACCTCGCCATCGCCCTCAGCCACTTGGGAAACGCGCTCTACGACCTGTGCGCCGACTTCCCGGGGGCGGGCCGCCCCGCGCCCGGCGACCGGCCGCCAGCGGAGCCGTCCGCGCTGGGCGAGGCGGTCGCCGTCCACCGCGAGGCGGTGGCGGTGAGCGCGCCGGACGACCCGCAGCGCCCCGGCTACCTGAACAACCTCGCCCGCACCCTGCGCGAGCGGGCCCGCCGGGGCGACGGCCCGGACGCCCTCGACGAGGCGATCTCCCTGCTGCGGGAGGCCATCGAAAGCGCCCGCCCCGGTCACGTCTTCCGCTCGGCCATGCTCTCCCACCTCTCCGCGGCCCTGCTGGAACGGCAACGGCACAGCGGGGCCGACGAACCGGAACCCAAGCTCATCCGCGAGGCGTACGCCTTTGCCGAGGCTGCCGCCCGCAACGCCGCCGGGCCACCCGGCGAACTGATCCGGCTGCACCGCGCGCTGGCGGAGTTGGCGAGTTCCACCGGCCGCCACCGCGAGGCCGCCGCGGCCTACGCCCGCGCCGTCGCGCTGCTGCCCCAGGCGGTGCCGCACCACCTCCACGGCAGCGAATCGGAGAGCCAACTCGTCCGCCACGGCCGCGGTCTGGCGGCCGACGCCGCGGCCGCGGTCCTCCAGGCGGGCGGCCCCGACGCCCCCGCCCGGGCCTTGGAGATCCTCGAACAGGGCCGTGGCATCCTGCTCGCCCGGACGCTCGGGCTGCACGGCGAGGAGGAGGCGCTCCGGGACGCCGCCCCGGCCCTCGCGGTCCGGTTGGCGGGCCTGCGCGCCGCCCTCGGCACCGCCCCGACCGGTGCGGACCCGGCCGACCGCCGTCATCAACTGGCCGACGAGTGGGAGCTGGTGGTGGCCGAGGCCCGTCGGCTCCCCGGTCTGGAGGGCTTCCTCAAGCCGCCACGGTTGGCCACGCTGCGACCGGCGGCCGCCGGCGGACCGGTGGTGACCGTCAACACCAGCCCACTGCGCTGCGACGCACTGATCCTGGCCAGCGGGGGAGTGACCGCCGTACCGCTGCCCGCGCTCACCCACGCCGAGGCCGCGTCCCGTGCCGAGCGGTTCGCCGAGGCCCTACGCACCGCCGAGGCGCACGGCACCGCGCTCGTGGACCGTCTCGCGGCCCAGGCGTACCTCCGCGAAACCCTGAAGTGGCTCTGGGACGCCGCCGCGGCCCCCGTCCTCACCCATCTCTCCCGTACCACCGCCTTCTCCCACACCCCGGCCACCACAGCACCCCTGCCCCACCCGCCCCGCCTCTGGCTCTCCACCACCGGCCCCCTGGCCCAGCTCCCGCTGCACGCCGCCGGCGACCACGACGACCCGAGCGGCACCCGCTCCCTCCTCGACCGCGCCGTCCCCTCCTACACCCCGACCGTGGCCGCCCTCGCCGCGGCCGTCCGCACCGCCGCCCGCCGCGGCGCCCGGCCCCACCGGCCCGCTCCCCTGGTCGTGGCGATGCCGCGCACCCCGGGTTTCGCTCCGCTGGCCGGCGCCCTCACCGAGGCCCGCGCCGCCGCCGACCGCTACGGGGCGGACACGGTCCTGCTGACCGGTGTGGAGGCCACCCGCACCCGGCTGTTGGCGGCCCTGCCGGCCAGCACCCACGTCCACTTCGCCTGCCACGCGGTGGCCGACCCGACCAGTCCCTACGGCAGCCACCTCATCCTCGACGACCAGCCGCTGACCGTGTCCGAGATCTCCCGGCTCCGGCTCGCCCGCGGCGAGTTCTGTTACCTCTCGGCCTGCGCCACCGCCCGGTCCGGGCGGCTCCCCGACGAATCCGTCCACATCGGCGGCGCCTTCCACCTCGCCGGGTTCGGCCAGGTCGTCGCGACCCTCTGGCCCATCGAGGACACCACCGCCGCCGAGACCGCCCGGCTCTTCCACGCCAGCCCGCACCCCACCCCCGCCCACGCCCTCCACCAGGCCGTGTGCACCCTGCGGGCGAACGCACCCCGGTTGCCGAGCCGATGGGCGGGCCACGTCCACATCGGGCCGTAGGGCAACCGTGCCTCGGGCCGTAGGGCCACCACGAGAGGACTCGGCGACGCCCCACCGGGCGGGGCCCCACCGTGCGGCGCCGCCCGGCACTGCCGACGACCGCGCCGGGTCCGCCCGGCACCACCCCGCTGCGGACCCGGCGCGGTCTGCGTCAGCTCAACCGCAGCGGCAGCGAGGCCAGCCGCCAACTGCCCGGCAGCGGGACGCGTCGGAGGTCCTCCGGCGCCACCGCCAGCGACACGTCCGGGTAGTGCGCGAGCAGCTTCCCGAAGGCGACCTCGGCCTCCTGCCGGGCCAGGCTGGCGCCCAGGCAGTAGTGCATGCCGTGACCGAAGCCGACGTGGTTCTCGGCCCGGCCCGCCGGCTGCCGGGTGAGGTCGAGCCGGGCGGGATCGGCGAAGTGGCGCGGATCGTGGTTCGCCGAGACCAGGACGGGCGTGACGGCCTCGCCCTTCTTGATCCGCACGCCGCCCAGCTCGACGTCCTCGGTGGCGTACCGCAGCTGGGTCAGGTGCACCGGCCCGCACCAGCGCATCAGCTCGTGCACCGCGCGGGGCAGCAACTCGGGCTCGGACTTGAGCAGTTGCAGCTGGTCGGGATGGGTGAGCAGGGCGGCGACGCCGTTGGTGATGAGGTGGGCGGTGGTTTCGTGACCGGCCAGGACGAGGGTCAGGACCAGCGTCACCATCTCGACGTCGCTGAGGCGGCTGCCGTCGTCGTCGTGCACCCGGATCAACTCGCTGAGCAGATCGTCGGTGAGCGCCGCCCGCCGTTCCCGGATCAGGGCGTGGATGTGGTCGATCATCTCCGGGAACGTCTCGGGGTGCAGCTCCGGTCGCGTGGAGACCAGGTGCGTGCCCCATTCCCGCCACTTCGGCCGGTCGGCCTCCGGAATCCCCACCAGTTCGCAGATGACCGTGATGGGCAGCGGATAGGCGAAGTGCGGGATGAGGTCGACGACGCCGTCCACGGCGTGTTCGGGCAGCCGGCGCAGCACGTCGTCCGCGATGTCCGCCACCCGGGGACGCAGATCGGTGATCTTGCGGGCGGTGAAGGCCCGGGAGACCAACCGCCGGATCCGGGTGTGGTCGGGGGCGTCCATGTTGAGGATGGTGCCGGAGAGGTACACGCGGTAGTGCTCGGGCAGGCCCATGATCTCCAGCAGCCGGTCGACGGGGGTGTCCGCGTTCCCGCCGCCCGCCGAGTGCGCGGGGCTGTTGGCGAACCGCTGGTCGCGCAGCACCTCCCGGGCCTCCTCGAACCGGGTGATGAACCACACCGGGGTGTCGTCCACGAACCGGCCGCGGACCACCGGACCCTGCTCGCGCAGCGCACCGTAACCCGCGAACGGGTCGCTGATCAGGCCGGGTTCCATCACGTTCGGCTCGCCGGGGTGCTTGCCGACGAACTCGCTGAACGGGGAGTCTGATAGTTCGGTCATGTCGCTCTCCTGTGACGTGCAGTGAAATGAGCTGGGCTCGATGGCGAATCGGAGGCCGGACGGACCACGGCCGCGCGTGCGTCGGCCGGCGGTTCAGCCCCGCAACTGCCGGCGCATCTCGCGTGCGCCGTACTCCTTCGCCTGCTCGTACAGCGGGAGGACTTCGCGCCTGGCGGCCTCCAGCGCCTCCTCCACGGTCCGTGCCCGGGGAGCGCCGGAGCGGCCCGGCGGCCCGGCGGCCCGGGCACGGAACTCCTGCGCGGGAAGGTCCACCGCGTTGCGGATCGTCGCGGCGAACAACTCGGCCCGCACCTCCGGCGTGTCGGGCGCGTGGTCCGCCAACATCGCCTCGGCCATGAAGAATCCGGTGGACGTGGACATCAACACGTACTGCTGGTGCCGCACGTCGATGTCGGTGCGCACCAGCCCGTGCTCCCGCAGCACTTCGAGATAGCGCAGCAGGATCCCGTTGTTGAACGCGAGGAGCTCGGCGAGTTCCTTCTTGGCGACGTCGTTGAGCCGGCCGAGGACGTCGACGTCGTCGGTGTAGAGGGCGCGCAGCACCGGCTCCTCCAGGAAGTCCAGGTAGTAGCCGTGCATCATCCGGCTCGGCAGGATCTCCCGCGGGTCGGTCCGCATTCTCGCCAACTGGGCGTGCAGGGCCTGTGTTTTCGCCTTCAGCACGACGGCCAGCAGCAGGGCGTCCTTGGTCTTCCAGTGCAGGTAGACCGTGCCCTTGCCGACCGCGGCCCGGCGGGCGATCTCGTCGATCGTCACCCGCCGATAGCCCCAGGCGACCAGGAGTTCCCCGGCGGCCCTCAGGATGCGCTCACCGCGCTCGGCACGCTCCACGCGCTCTCTCCCTCCCCGTGCGTGACCAGATTTTGAATCTGGTCACGCAGTCAAAGGTAAGGAGCGAGCGGCCGCCGGATAAGGCGGAATCCGGTCACGCGCCGTCGGCTGCACCACAGTTGGCCGACGGCTTGTCCGAGCCGGAACGGCGGGAGATCATGACCTCGTTCGCCGCTCTCCCCGCGCCGACCGCTCCCCGGCGGTGACGGGACCGAATCGAGGAGAACGCCATGCTCAAGACCTTCGCCGAGCTGTCCACGCCGCTGGTGGCCGACGCCTGCGTGCGGCTCGGCGTGCCCCTGCGCCCCGCCCCGCCCGGCATCGGTGCGGTGGTTCCCGGCCACCGGATCGCCGGACGGGCCCTGCCGACCCGCCACTACGGGAGCGTCGACGTCTTCTTGGAGGCGTTCACCGACGCCCGACCGGGCGACGTCCTGGTCATCGACAACGGGGGCCGTCAGGACGAGGCGTGCGTCGGCGATCTGCTGTGCCTCGAAGCGCAGGCCGCGGGGCTGGCCGGCGCGGTGATCTGGGGGCTCCACCGGGACACCCCGGAGCTGGCCGAGATCGGGCTGCCGGTCTTCAGCTACGGCCGATCCGCGCCGGGCCCGGTCCGGCTCGCCGAACGGGAACCGGAGGCGCTGATCAGCGCGCGCTTCGGCGCCCATCTGATCACCGCCGACGACCTGGTCTTCGGCGACGACGACGGGGTGCTCTTCGTCCCCGCTGACCGTGCCGACGAGGTGCTCGCGACGGCACGCACCCTCTGGGAGACGGAGCGCGCGCAGGCCGACCGGATCCGCGCGGGGGAGACCCTGCGCCGGCAGACCGCCTTCGACGACTTCCTCGCGCGTCGTGCCGCCGATCCGTCGTACACGTTCCGGCGGCACCTCCGGCGCGTCGGCGGCGCCGTGGAGGAGTAGCCGGAACGCGCACGACCCGGTCGCGGACCTGCCGGGGCGGCCGCGGGCGGGCCGGGCGTTTTAAGCAGTCGGCAGAGGAGAGGCGGATGCCGCCGCGTGCGGTCGGGGCGCGAGCCGAGGGCCCGTAGACCTCAGGCATGGCCCGGTGGCCGAGGTCGTACCTGGGGTTGACGGCGGGGTGCACCCCTCGGGTTGATGCCGTCGGGCGGCGGATCGCGGACAGTGGAACACATCGAGGCGCGGCACGGGCCCGCGTCGGGCACACGCAGCCGACTGTTAGGGAAGAGGGGGCGTCATGGGGAGCAGGTTCAGTGGACGACGGGCGGTACCGCCGAGGGACCTCGCGCGGTGGCAGGCCGTTGGCGGGGAACATGCTGCCGATGGCGTAATCGTCGGGTTGGCTGCCCGGGCGCGTCAGGCTGTGGGCCTTGAGCACGGTCGTGACAGGAGTCCGTGACGGGAGCCCGAGTGAACAGGTCGCGTGAGTGGGTCGTTGAGCGGTGACGCTGAGGACGAGGGGCGCGGGGTTGGCCGGCCCGGTCCCGACGGCACGGTGGGAGCCGCCGTCGTGAAGCCGTCGGGCCAGGCCCGCCCGGGCCAGCGGCTCACCGGACTCGTGGACAGCAACGGTTTCGAGGCTCCGCGGGTCCCGCCGTGGATGCGTTGGCTGCCCGGGCTCTACGTCCTGCTGGTGCTGCTGCTGGAGTTCGTCACGCCCACCCAGTGGGCGGTCAGTTCGCTGCTCATCGCCGTGCCGGTGCTGGCGGCCTTCACCCACGGCCCGATCGGCGTCGCCGTCGTCACCGTCTTCGCCGCCGGCCTGGAGGGCGTGCTCGCGGGGACCCCGTGCTGCACAGGCCACAACATCCATCAGTTATGGGGGAATCACTATGTCGCGACGTACATCTCCACCTTGATCGTGGGGATCATGGGCGTGGCCCTGGCCGGGTACCGCCAGCGTCAGCAACGCCACCTGGTGCAGGTCAACTCGGTGGCGGAGGCGCTGATGCGCACGCTGCTGCGACCGGTGCCGCACCGGGTCGGCGGGGTGCTGGCGGCCGGTCTCTACCGGTCGGCCGAGGTCGGCACGATGGTGGGCGGCGACCTCTACGACATCCGGGCCACCCGGGCCGGCGAGCGGGCCATCATCGGTGACGTCCGGGGCAAGGGGCTCCAGGCGGTCCGTACCGTCGCCGACATCCTCGGCAGCTTCCGCGAGGCGGTCTACGACCCCGGGGACCTCCTGGCGGTGGCCTCCCGGATGGAACGGCGGCTGGCCCACGAGGCGGCGGAGATCCCCGACGACGAGCTGTTCGTGACTGCGGCCCTGATCGAGTACGACGCCGGCGCCCGCCAGCTGACGATTATCAACCACGGGCACATCGAGCCGGTGCTGATCTCGGCCGGGGAGGTGGTCGCCCTCACCGGGCCACCGGCCCTGCCGCTGGGGTTGGGCGGGCTGGCGGCCGAAGTCCCGGTGTCGTACACGCACCCCTTCGGCGAGGGGGACGTGCTGTTGCTCTGCACCGACGGTCTGATCGAGGCCCGCGATCAGACGGGCGCGTTCTATCCGCTGCTGGACCGGCTCACCCTCCGGTTCGGGGGTCGGCCCGCGCCCGGACCGGCCGACGTCATCGACTTCCTCAACGCCGACCTCCCCCGTCACACCCGCGTACTCCACGACGACGTGGCGATCCTCGCCCTCGCCCCGTGCGACCGGGAACCCGACCCGGCGTAGGGCGGCTGACCCGCGCGGCGTCGGAGGCGGGGCCGGCACCGTGGCAGGACCGGCACCGCGGCAGGAACGGGGAGACACGGGGCGGGCACGCTGCGCGGCAGGGCAGCCCAGCGACATCGCCGAAGCCGCAGGAAGCGAGGAGAGCGAAGGAGCAGCGAGCAGCGGGGAGCAGTGGGGACGAGAGGAAAGAGGGAGGGGAGGGAGGGAGGGGGTGGGGAGGAGGGGAGGGGAGGGCGGCGATGACGGTTGCGGCGAAGCACACGGCCCGCAGGCGAGCGCAATTCGCAGCGCCCAGGGCGGCCAAGGCGGCCGGGGAGGCCGGGCGACTCGGGTCGCTTACGGCGGCCGGGCGGAGGACCCTGGAGACGTAGTGGGGGTCGGGAAGAAGTTGTGAGGTGTCGGATGAGCACGCTCGAAGAACACATCGACATCAACGTTCCGCTGGAAACGGCGTGGGCTTGCCTCCATCGTGCGGAGACCTATCCACGGTTCCTGAACGGCGTCCGCCAGGCCCGAGCGGCGGGTGAGCGGCGGGCGCACCTGGACGTCGAGGCGGGTGGCCGGGCGCAGGAGGTCCAGGTCGAGATCGTCGACCGGGAGATGGAGAACGTGATGACGTGGCAGACGACGAGCGGTCCCGATCTGGCCGGGACGTTCTCGCTGCTGCCCATCGACCGCGGGCACACCCGGATCCAGGCCCGGTTCGAGTACGACCCGGGCACGATCAAGGAGACCTTCGGCGGGCCACAGGGCTTCGCACAGGCGGTCGCCATCGAGCGGGGAGTCCGCATCGATCTCCAACAGTTCAAGGAGCTGGTGGAAGCCGAGCGCACGGCCAAGTGAGCGGAGCGCGTGCCGCCGGACGTCAGACGAGGTGGCGTTCGGGCATCGGGCGCTCCACCCCGTCCAGTTCCAGGGTGCAGCGGGGCGCGGTCGGGACGAGCCGAGGCTCGCGGATGCGGACGCGGAAGAGCCGGACGGGGTCGTCGGGGAGTTCGCCGGTGAGGAGGTTCAAGCCGGTGTCGTGTGCCTTTTGGTAGGCGACGACCTTGCCGTTGACCAGGAGTTCTATCTCGCCGTCGCGCCCCGGGCCGATGTTCACGGTGATCGAGTGGCCGCCCTGATCGAGGTGGAAGTGGTGACTGCGTCCCATGGCCCTCGCCTCCCGCGGTCAGGCGGCGCGCGGTGCGAGCGGCGCCCGCGTCCGACGGCTGCGTGCCTTTCGGACGTCGGGTACGTCCCGACGTCCGTGCTTCCAGGTTAGTGCGGTGGGCGAGCGGGGCCGGTGCGAAGGGGCGGAGTGCGCAGGCGACGAGGGGGAGGCGAGTGACAATGGGGGGTGAGTGCCGTGCCGGGCGGTCCGCGGAGTGCGGGGCGCGAGGCCCCGCCCGGAGGAAGCGCCGTCCGGGCCGGCGGGAGACGCTGATGAACGGCTCGGTCCGGATCGGACGTGTGGTCGGGGTGCCGCTGCGCATGCACTGGAGCGTGCCGCTGCTGGTGGTGCTGTTCGCGTACGGCCTGGGGCGGCAGACGCTGCCGGTGATCGCTCCGGGGCGCTCCGCCGTCGTGTACGCCGTGGCCGGGGTCGTCGGCGCCGCGCTGCTCACCGGAAGCCTGCTGTTGCACGAGACGGCGCACGCCGCGATCGCGCGGCGGAAGCAGATCTCCGTGGAGGACGTGACCCTGTGGGCCTTGGGCGGGATGACGCGGATGGGCCGGCCGCAGACCGCGGCCGCGGCCTTCGCGGTCGCCGTCAGCGGCCCCCTGACCAGCCTGCTCGTCGGGGGTGTGGCGCTGGGGGCCGGGTTCGGGCTCAGTGCGCTGTCGGGGTGGGCGGTGCCCACGGTCGTGCTGGTGTGGTTGGGCTGGGCCAACGTCTTCCTGGGGGTGTTCAACCTGCTGCCGGCCGTGCCCCTGGACGGGGGGCGGGTGGTCCAGGCACTGATGTGGTGGCGCACCGGCGACCGGGACCGCGCGGACCTGGTGGCCTCCCGGGGCGGCCAGGTGATGGGCGGGCTGATGGTGGCCGCCGGCTGGTTCCTCGTCCTGCGCGGCTCGGCGAGCGGGCTGTGGCTGGCGTTCATCGGGTTGTTCATCATGGTGGTCGCCGGGGCGGAGCGGCGCCGTGCGACGCTCCAGACGTCGCTGCGCGGGCTGCGGGTGAGCGAGGCGATGTCCAGTCCCGTGGTGACCGGCGCGGACTGGCTGACCGTCGAGCGCTTCATCGACGAGGTTGCCGTGCAGACCGGGCACACCGCGGTGGCGCTGCTGGACTTCGAGGGGCGGCCGAGCGGCCTCGTCCAGCTCCGCAGGCTCGCGGCGATACCGGTCGCCCAACGCGCGGAGCTGCGGGTGCGGGACGTGGCGACGCCGCTGTCGCAGTGTGCGGTGGCCGCGCCCGACGACCTGCTGATCGAGGCGTTGGAGAAGCCGTCCCTGCGGACCGGGATGCGGATCCTGGTCGTGGACGCGGGACACCTGGTGGGGATCGTCACCGCCAAGGACGTCTCCCGGATGATGCAGCGGCGCACGCTGAGCGGTCGGACGGGGGCCCGGTGAGCGCGCGGTCCCCGGCAGGGCGGGGCGCGCACGGCACGGACCCGTCGGGCGCCGGCAGGGACTTCGGTCACCGGGTCGGCAGCGGCCGAACGGCAGCGACCGGGGCGGCAGCGACCGGAGCGGCAGCGACCGGAGCGGGAACGGCCAGGAGGGAGCGAGGGTGAGCGAAACGGCGACGCGGTACGTCACGGTGACGGCGCTCAGCCACACCGGTCTGGTCCGGGAGCACAACGAGGACAGTCTGGTCGCCGGTCCGTGGACGCTGTGCGGCACGGTCACCGCCAACCCGCAGACGCTGCTGTTCCCGCTGGGCAGTCCCCTGGTGGTGGCGGTCGCCGACGGCATCGGCGGGCAGCCCGGTGGTGAGGTGGCGAGTGCGCTGACCGTGGCGCACCTGGCGGCACTGGGGCCGTCGCTGGACAGCGAGAAAGCCGTGCGGGAGGCGCTGACCCGCTGCAACCAGGCGGTGTACGCGGCCGCCGAGCGGAACCGGGCGCTGCTCGCGATGGGGACCACGGTGGCCGGTGCGGTCGTCCTGCCCGACTCCTTGCTGGTCTTCAACGTCGGCGACAGTCGGGTGCTGGAGGCGGACGGCGACGGGTTGCGGCAGGTGAGCGTGGACGACAGCCCGCCGCTCCAGGCCGGGCAGCGGACCACGTCGTTGGTGACGCAGGCGATCGGTGGCGCGGCCCGGTTCAGTGCGATCGCTCCGCACGTGCGGAGCGTCCCGTTGGACCGCGAGCGGCGGTACGTGGTGTGCACGGACGGCCTGACCGACCCGGTCTTGGAGGAGGAGATCGCCGCGATCCTGCGGGCCCACGATGGCGGACGGGCCGCCTTCGAGCTGTGGAAGGCGGCCATCGAGGCCGGCGCCCCGGACAACATCACGATGGCGTTGGTGTCTGTCGGGGAGTGAGGCGGGTGCGCGCGTTCAACTCCCTTGCTGCTGCCTTCTCCTGAGGTGGTGTGGGCTGCCGGAGGGCACTGCGCGGTCGGCCGGTTCGCCGGGGCCGCCACCGCCGCGCCCTGATCGTCGCACCATGCACTCGGGCCACGGGGAGAGCCCCACGGGGCCGCCCGCGTCGCCGCGGGGCTAACCCCGGTCGCGGGGGAGTGCCGGCAGTCCGAGCCGGTTTCCGGTGTCGTCGTCGAATTCCGCGCAGAACGCGCCGATGGCGTCCTCCAGATGGGAGAAGGAGCGCGCGGCGAACAATACGGGCTGATAGCTGGAAATGCGGTACTGCGTACTGGCTGCGTCGCACATGTCCAATTCGCGGACTTCTCGGCCCTCGTGTGCGGCGATTTCCCCGTACGAGGACAACAGTCCCGCGCCGAAGGCTTTCGGGCCGCCGGATTCGGTGACCAGCCCGAATTCGAGGGTGTACCAGTACACCCGGCTGAGGGTGTCCAGTGCCTCGGGGGTCCGGACCCGGTTCGCGGCCCGCCCGATCACCCGGTACAGCTCGGCGATGCGTGGCGACGACAGGTGCATGCCGTGCCCGAACACGTCGTGCAGCACGTCGGGTTCGGGGGTGTACAACGGCACGGCCGGATGGCGTACGAACTGCACCGCGTGGAAGTAGCCGTGCTCCATCGAGCCCAGGAACCGCTCGTTGGACACCACCCCGCCGGCCAGCGTGAGCGCGAAACCGGTACGGGCCCGCAGCCCGACGCTCACCTCGGCGTGCTGCGGCACCCGCTCCGCCCCGACGTCCGTGTCCGCCCCGGCCTCCAGCACCGCCCGGCAGGCGTGCGCCCGGTGTGCCGGGGCCAGCGCGTCGTGCACCGTCCGCCACGTCCGGTCCTCGTCCTCGGTGTACGCGACGTCCGCGTACGGCGCCCCCACCGGGTGGTTCTCGGCGCGGGCCGCCAGGGTGTCGCGCCGCCGCCGGTACTCCGGGTCGTAGCGCCCGGGGTGGTCGTTCGCCCGGCCCAGCCGACCCTCGGCGGAGATGGGGGTCCGCTTCCGCATCGTGGTCATGGCCCTGAATCTGCCCCGGGGTCGGGCGAAGCTCACCTGCCGTGGGGGTCGTTTCACGGTGCGCGGCGGACCGGGCTCCGCACGCGACACGGACGGCCGCCGGACCACCCCCGCCGCCTTCGACACCTCAACGCATACCGCGTCATCGGTGACGTTATTACTTCGTTTCTTGACGATTGCGCCTCTCGTGACGTTCACTCAGCCCTTCATGGGCCGAGTCAGGGCGGCCCCTGTGGAGGTACTTTTCATGAGGCCGATGAAGGCAATGGGCGCAGTGAACGTGATGAATGCAACAATCCGCCGCCGGATCGTCGTCAGTGCGCTGACGCTTTCCCTCGCCGCCCCCTTGGCGGCCTGCGGAAGTGATCATCAAGAAGCGCCCGAAGGGAAGGACCACATCGGCCTCCTCCTTCCCGAGAACAAATCCACGCGGTACGAGAAATTCGATCACCGCATCATTTCCCGGCGCATCGCGTCGCTCTGCCTCGCCTGCAAAGTCGACTACGGAAACGCCCAGTCCAGCGCCGAGACCCAGCGCACCCAGTTCGAGGACATGGTGAAGAAGGGTGTCAAGGTCATCGTCCTCGACCCGGTCGACGCCCGGGCCGCGAAGGGCTGGGTGGACTCCGCCGCACGTCAGGGCGTGCAGGTCATCGCCTACGACCGGCTCGCCGAGGGCGACGTGAAGGCGTACGTCTCCTACGACAACGAGAAGATCGGCCGCCTCCAGGGCGAGGGAATACTCGCCGCGCTCGGCCCGCGCGCCGCCAGCGCCAACGTCGTCATGTTCAACGGTTCCCCGGACGACCCGAATGCCCCGTCCTTCAAGAAGGGCGCGCACGCCGCCCTGGACGGCAAAGTTCGTAAAATCGTCTACGAGAAGGACGTTCCCGAATGGTCCGCGGCAACCGCGAAGAAGGACATGACCGACGTCATCCACTCGCTCGGTCCGCAGGGCTTCGACGCGGTCTACTCGGCGAATGACGGGATGGCCGACGGAATCACCGAGGCGCTGAAGTCGGCGGGTCTGAAGAACGTTCCGGTGAGTGGTCAGGACGCCGAACTCCCCGCATTGCAAAGGTTGTTGAACGGCACTCAGGCGTTCACCATCTACAAGGAGGTGCGGCCGGAGGCGGAGACCGCCGCGGAGATCGCCTTCCGCCTGCTGCGCGGGCAGAGCATCACCTCGCTCACCTCCACCACCGCCGACAGCCCGAGCGCGGCCCACATCCCCGCCAAGCTGTTCAAGGCCACGGTGGTCACCAAGGAGAACCTCAAGGACACCGTGGTCAGCGACGGCGTGGTCCGCACCGACTGGCTCTGCACCCCGGCCCTCGCCGCGGAGTGCGCCTCGCTCGGCCTCACCTGAGCCGTCCGGCGGGGCCGGCCGGCGCACCTCGCCCCGGCCGGCCCCGGGCCCACCGCGGTCACCCGGGCCGGTCGGCCCGCCCGATCCACGCGTACGCCGTCCGCGCGCTGAACTCCCGCTGGCCGCCCGGGAACACCAGCCCCGCCCCGGCGAAGCCCGGATCGTCGGCGCTGCCGGCCACGTAGGGCACCGCGATGCACCGCATCCCGGCCCGGCGCGCCGCCACGACGCCCGGCGCCGCGTCCTCCACCACCACGCACGCCGCCGGCTCGACCCGCAGCCGGCTGGCGGCCGCCAGGAACACGTCGGGCTCCGGCTTGCCGTGCGGCACCTCCTCGGCCGACACCACCGTGGTCAGCAGCGCGTCCAGCCCCGTCCCGGCCAGCACCGCCTCGATCGCGGCCCGGGACGACCCCGACGCCACCGCCATCGGGTGCCCGCCCGCGGCCAGCCGCCCCACCAACTCCCGCATCTGGGGGAACACCGTGGTACCCGCCCGCGCCAGCTCCAGGTAGAGGCGGTTCTTCCGGGTCAGCAGTTCCTCCACCGGAGCGTCGAGCCCGTACTCCCGCGCCAGGACCTCCAGGGTCTCGCGGGTGCCGATCCCGATGAAGCGGGCGTGCCGCTCCCAGGTGAAGTCCGTGACGCCGTACCGGGCCAGCAGGCGCCGCCCCGCCTCGAAGTAGAGGGGCTCGCTGTCCACCAGCGTCCCGTCCAGGTCGAAGACGACGGGCGTCGGTCCGCCCGGCGCCGTCCCGTCCGGCACCGCTCAGCCCGCCCGGTCGGCCGTGCCGCCGACGGCCTCGACCAGCGGCAGCATCCGGTGCGGCACCCGCTCGCGCAGCGCCATCTCGGTCCGGGTGCGGACCACCCCGGGCAGGCTGATCAGCCGCTGGATGACGTCCTCCAGGTGGGCGGCGTCCCGGGCCACCACCCGCGTCAGCAGGTCCCCGCCGCCGGTCGTGGAGAACGCCTCGATGATCTGCGGCACCTCGGCCAGCGCGGTGGCGACCTCCTCCAGGTGTCCCTGCGTCACCTCGATGTGCACGAAGGCCAACACCGGATGGTCCAGCGCGGCGGGCGAGAGCCGCGGGCTGTAGGCGGTGATCACGCCGTCCCGCTCCAGGCGGTCGAGCCGGGCCTGCACCGTCCCGCGGGCGACGCCCAGCACCCGGGCGTACTCCCGCACGCTCGTCCGGGGCTGCTCCAGCAGCAACCGCAGGATCTTCGCGTCCAGTGCGTCCACGGCCATCGGCGCGCGGCCTCCTCGCGGTCCGGGGTGTCGGAAGGACGGTCGGGCGTCCCGGGCATGGATCCATTATCCAGGCGTGAGGCCCCTTCCGTCACCGTCCACAAGAACGATCTTTCGTGGTGATTCGTCCCCCTAGCGTGGAGGGCACCGACCCGACGCAGGGTCACCACCGACGTCTGGAGCCCCGATGACGCACGAGGCGCAGCAGCGCAGCACCGACCACGGCGACGGCCCCGACCGGCCGGCAGCCGAAGTCGCCGCGGTGGCGGCCGAACTCGTCGCCATGGCCGCCGCGGACCAGCAGGCCGCACCATGCGCCAACGCCGACGACTTCGCCGACCAGTTGGCCTGGCGCCGGCTGACCGCCCAGCACGCCGACCGGCTCACCGAGATCCTCGACGCCCACGGCTGGCCCACCGCGGACCGTTTCGGCGCGGCCGCCGCCCGCGGCGCCTGGCTGGTGGCCCAGCACGCCGACCGGCAACTGGAGGTCCAGCGGCGCGCCGTGCACCTGCTCGAACGCGCCGTTGCGGACGGCCTGGCGAGCCCCCGCGAGCTGGCCTTCCTCACGGACCGCAGGCTGGTCAACGACGGGCGCGAGCAGATCTACGGCACCCAGATCGCCGGGGTCCGCGACGGCGCGCCCGTACCGTGGCCGTGCCGTGACCCGGAGCGGATGGACCGGCTGCGCGCCGAGGTCGGCATCCCACCGTTCGACACGTACGTCGCCCAGTTCGCCTGAGCGGCGGCCGGCACCCCCGGTCCGGGGCCGCGGCGCCAGGCCGTTCCCGGAGGCCGCCGCCGGGGCACAAGACTGTGAGCTGAGAGGCCCCGGACCGCCCGAGTGACCCGGGGCTCCCCCGCGTCGGGGACCGCCTCAGGTGAGGGTCAGCGTGGCCTTCTGGTCGGCGGCCGAACTGGCGCCCACGTAGAGGTCGATGGCGCCCGGCTCCAAGCGGAACTCGCCCTGCGGGTCGTTGCTCCAGAACCCGAGGTCCGCGGCGGCCAGCCGGAACCGCACCGTCCGGCTCTTTCCGGGCGCCAGCGTCACCCGCTGGAAGCCCCGCAGTCGGCGGACCGGCTGGGCGAGGCTGGCGACCCGGTCGTGGACGTAGAGCTGGACCACCTCGTCGCCGGGCCGCGAACCGGTGTTGGTGACGGTCGCGGCGACCTCGACGGTGTCGCCCTCGCGCAGGGCGCCCACCGCGATCCGCCCCGCACTCAACTCGGGCGCCCCGATGCGGAACGAGGTGTAGCTCAGGCCGTGGCCGAACGGGAACTGCGGGCCGTCGGGCAGGTCGAGGTACTTCGAGGTGTACTTGTCGTCGGGGGAGTAGGGGCGGCCGGTGTTCTCGTGGTTGTAGTGGACGGGGATCTGGCCGGCCGACCGTGGGAAGGAGACCGGCAGTTTGCCGCCGGGGTTGACCGCGCCGAACAGCACGTCGGCGAGGGCGGGGCCGGCCTCGATCCCGGGGTGCCAGGCCACGAGCACGGCCGGCGCGCGCGCCACCCAGTCGGCCACCGTCAGCGGCCGCCCGTTGACCAGGACCACCACGAACGGTCTGCCGGTCCCCGCGACGGCCTCGACCAACTGCCGCTGCGCGCCCGGCAGGCCGATGTCGCTGCGGGCGGCGGCCTCCCCGCTGAGCGCCGGGGGTTCGCCCACCACCACGACACTGACCTCGCAGGCCGCGGCGGCCGCGACCGCCGCCGGGATGCCGCTGGTGTCGTCGCCCTGCGGCGCGACGCCGCGGGCGTGCCGCACCGTGCTGCCGGGCGCCGCCCGCCGCACCGCGTCCAGCACCGTGCCGGCCGGGAACTTCTCGGCCGCGGGCGGCATCACCCACGTCCCGAGCAGGTCGGTGGAGTCGCCGAACGGCCCCACCACCGCGATCGAACCGACCGAACGGGCGAGCGGCAGCACCCCCCGGTCGTTCTTCAGCAGCACCATCGACCGGCTCGCCGCCGCCCGGGCCGCCGCCCGGCTCCGCGCGGACGGCGCGCCGATCGCCCTGGCCTCGTCGGCGTACGGGTGCGCGAACAGCCCGAGCGCGTACTTCAGGCGCAGCACCCGGGCGACCGCCTCGTCCACCCGCCGCGCGCTGATCCGCCCCTCCCGCAGGAGCCGCTTGCCGTGGGTGACCAGATGGGTGCTGGTCATCTCCATGTCGACGCCGGCGTTCAGCGCCAGCCGCGCGGCGTCCGCGCCGTCCTCGGCGACCCCGTGCGGGATCAGTTCCTGCACGCCGTTCCAGTCGCTCACCACCATGCCGTCGAAGCCCCACTCCCGCCTGAGGAGGTCGGTGAGGGTGTGCGGGTCGGCGTGCGCCGGGACGCCGCCGATCGTGTTGAAGGCGGCCATCACGGTGGCCGCCCCGGCGTCCAACGCTGCCTTGAACGGCGGGAGGTAGAGGTTCCGCAGCCGGGACTCGGAGACGTCCACGGTGTTGTAGTCCCGGCCGCCCTCGGCCCCGCCGTACGCCACGAAGTGCTTGGCGCAGGCGGCGATCCGGTCGCCGGCGGACAGCCGGTCGCCCTGGTAGCCGCGGACCTTGGCGGCGGCGAACGCGGCCGTCAGGTACGGGTCCTCGCCGTTGCCTTCGGCGATCCGGCCCCAACGCGGTTCGTGCGTCACGTCCATCATCGGCGCGAAGGTCCAGTGCACGCCGTTGGACCGGGCCTCCCGCGCCGACACCTCCGCGTCCCGCGCCGCGACCTGCGGGTCGAAGCTCGCGGCCTGCGCCAGCGGGATCGGGAAGGTCGTCCAGAAGCCGTGGATGACGTCGAGCCCGAACAGCAGCGGGATGCCCAGCCGCGACTCCTCGACGGCGATCCGCTGGAGCGCGTTGCAGGTCCGGGCGCCGAAGATGCTGAGCACCGAGCCCAACCGGCCGGCCCGCGCGGCCTCTTCGACGGCTTTGGTCCCCGGCCCGCCCGGCCCGGTGTCGTACGCCCAGGGGAGCTGCTGCAACTGCCCCAGCTTCTCTTCGAGAGTCATACGCGCCAGCAGTGCGTCGACCTTCCGGTCGTACGGCCCCGGTCGGCGCCCGGACGGTGCCGGTGCCGCGGTGGCCCCCGCCGCAGCGGCGGGCGGGACGGCCCGTGCCGGGGTCGCTCCGGTGCTCGTCAGGCCGGCGGCCGCCGCGGTACCACCCGCGGCGGCCAACAGGGAACGACGTCGCAGCCCATCCATGCCTTCACCTTTTTCATCCATCGAGGGGTAAAGGTTCTCTCAAGGCGCCAGGAGCTGAAGTGACGGTAAGTGGCGGGCAGTTGGCCGTCAAGGAGGCGTGCACGGCCCCGTCCACCGCGCCGCGCCCGGCCCGGAGCGCCCGCAGTGGCCCCCGGCCGGCGCGGCGGCGATGATGCACGGCATGCCCGACGACTCCACCGCCCCCACCGCCCCCACTGCCCCCGCCGTCGTCCGCCTCGACGACTTCACCGGCGCCGACCTGACCGAGATCCTCGGCCCCGGCCCCGATCCCTTCGGCGTCGCCGCCACCGGCCTGACCTGGTTGCCGAAGGAGGAACACTTCGGCATCCGGCTCGGCGGCCGGCTGGTGGCCCACGCCGGTCTGCGCCGGCTGCCCGTCGACCTCGGCGGCACGCCGACCCCGGTGATCGGCGTCGGCGGGGTCGCCGTGGCGTCCGACGTGCGCGGCCGGGGGCTGGCCCGACGGGTGGTGGCGGCCGCCCTCGACCACGCCCGCACCATGGGGCCGCGGCACGCCCTCCTCTTCTGCCGCCCGGCGCTCCTCGCGCTCTACCAGCGGCTCGGCTGGCGCGAGGTGCCGGCCGAGGTGCGGGTGGAGCAGCCCACCGGACCCGTCGTCATGCCGCTGCGCACCCTGTGGACACCGCTGCACGACGGCGCCACCTGGCCGCCCGGCCCGGTCCGGCTGCGCTCGCTGCCCATGTGAGGCGCACCGCCACGGGGCACCGGGTCACGACGCCCCGCCGGCGAGCATGGCGCGGGCGAGCCGGGCGGTGGTCCGGTGCCACTTCCCGGCCTCCTGGAGCATGGTGTGGCGCCCGCGCGGCATCGTGAGGAACTCCACGTCAGCGCCGGCCAGTCGGGCACGTTCACCGTAGGCGCGCGAGTCCTGGTAGGCGGTGACGCGGTCGCGGACGTCGTGCAGCAGCGCCAGGGGCTTGCCCCGGAGGTGGTCCACCGGGTCCTCGGGCGGGCACCAGGGCGCGAGCGCGACGATGCCGCGGACCGCGGGGTGCCCGCCGGCGTGGAGCGCCGCCCGCCCGCCCATGGAATGGCCGACGAGGACGATCCGCAGCCCGGGGTGGTCGGCCACCAGCGCCTCGACGGCCCACCGGGCGTCCCGCGCGGCGTCCGCCGCCGCGCCGTTCCAGCCGCGGCAGCGGTAGCGCACGGACGCGAGCAGCGGCGCCTCCCCCATCGCCGCCCGGGTCACCGCGCGCCGGAACGGCCGCATGCGCAGCGCGGGAAGGTTCAGCAGCGGCGGCGGTCGGGTGCCGTCGGCCTGGCCGCCGTGGAGGAACAGCACCGCGGAGCGCGGGGCGGCCGGGCCGCCGTGGACGACGAGCGGCCGGTGCGCCGGGTCCGACGACGGAGGGTGGGCGCGGGGGGCACGAGGGGCGCGGTCGGCAGTGGTCATCGGTGCGGTCCCTTGCGTGGCGATGGGAGCGGGAGGAACCCACTGGTGCGTGCCCGGTAGGCGGCGTAGCCGGGACGGTGCGCCGTGTGGTTCTCCAGCAGGCGTTTGCCGCTGCCGCCGATGAGAAGGTACGACATCACCATCGGTGACGCGCACGCGACGGCGGCGGCCCGCCAGTCGCGGCAGGCCTGGGCGAACAACCCCCACCAGACGAGGAAGTCGCCGAAGTAGGTGGGGTGGCGGGTCCAACTCCACAGGCCCCGCTCCATGATGGGCCCGGGGCCGCTCGCGACGGAGCGGCCCCACCCCGGGCGGGCGCAGAGGACGGTTCGCCGCGGGCTGCGACGTGCATGAACACCTCCGGGACGTGCATGAACACCTCCGGGGGAGACGCGGGCACCCTTGGTTCGGCGCCGGGCGCAGCGCGGATGGGTCGGGAACGGACGGAGGGACGGACGGGCGGCCGACGCCGGCGGCGCACCGGAGGGGCGTCGCAGGCCCGGCCGACGGGTGCCCGCCGGACTGCCGGCCGGACGCGCGGTCGACCTCGCACCCGCTCCGGGCGCCGAGTGCGCCGAGTGCGGCCAGGAGTGCTCCATTGGCCCCGCAGTGGCAGCCTCGGAAGATCCAAAACTACGCCATTGGCCCAGTGAATCAGTTGACTGTTGAGCCATCGGCCGTATCGATGGTGAAATGTACGAGTCGATGGCGCTGCGGGATCCCCGCGGCGCCTTTCTCATGTCGTGGTGCACCTGTGCACGGAAGGGGCGGGGCAACTTGCTGAAGAAGGCGTTCGTGGCGCCGGATCCGGGCCGGATCCGGCTGCGGTTCGCGGCCCGGGCCGTGCTCGGGATCGGGTGCGCCGTGGCGTTGTGCGGAGCGGTCGGACACTCGCTGATCGCCGCGATCACCGGCGGCCTGGCCGCGCTGCTCGCCCTGTTCACGGTGACCGACCCGACGGTGCGCGGGCAGGCCGTGACGACCGCGCTGCTGCCGCTCGTCGGGCTCCCGGTGCTCGGGCTGGCGGCCCTGCTGCACGGCGTGCCCGTCGCACGCGACCTGGCGTTCCTCGCCGTCGTGGGGGCCGGGGTGTACGCGCGGCGGTGGGGACCGCGCGGGCACGCGCTGGGCGTCTTCGCCTTCATGATCTTTTTTGCCGCGCAGTTCCTGCACACCGTCCCCGGCCAGCTCCCCGAGCTGTACGCGGCGCTGCTGCTCGGACTCGCGGCGGCGTCGGCGGTGCGGTTCGCCGCCTGGTGCTACGAACGGCGGTTGCCGGCGCCCGCCGCGCCGGCCGCGCCCGCCGGGGGGACGGGGTTCGCACGGATCACGACGCGGCAGGCGGTGCAGGCGACCGTGGGGGCCGCCCTCGCGCTCGGCGCCGGGCACCTGCTGTCCGACCAGCGCTGGTACTGGGCGGTGGGCGCCACCTGGTGGGTGTTCGTCAACACCACCTCGCGGGGCGAGACGATCGTCCGCGGGTTCCGGCGGTTCCTGGGCACGGTGCTCGGGGTCGCCCTCGGCTTCGCCGTCGCCGTCCCGCTGCACGACGAGCCGGTCGCGGCCGCCGTGGTCGTCGCCCTCAGCGTCTTCGGGATCTTCTACGCCGCCGCCGTCTCCTACACCTGGATGATGCTCGCCGTCACGGTGCTGGCGAGCATGCTCTACGGGCTGCTCGGCGTGCTTGATCCGGCGCTGCTCGCGCTGCGGGTGGGCGAGACGGCCGTCGGCGCGCTGGGCGCCCTGCTCGCGGTGCTCCTCGTGCTGCCGGTGACCACGCACGCCGTCACCGACGAGCGGGTCGAGCAGGCCGTGCGCTGCGTGCACGCGTGCACGGCGGCGGCCGCCGCCCGGCTGGCCGGGGACGCGGCGGCCGACCCGGCGCCGCGGGTCGCCGAGCTGGAGGCGATCCTGGGCCGCGTGCGGCTGTCCCTCGTCCCGCTGGTGCATCCGCTCAGCCCCTCGCGGGCGCGCAAGCGTCGGGCCCGGCAGATCGTCGCGCTGCTCGACGACTGCGCGCGCGAGGTGCGCGGGCTCGCCTCGATCGCCGCCGACCCGGTGGCCTCGCACGACGCCCGGCTCGTCGCGGCGTGCTGGCGGGTGGAAGCCGCCGTCGAGGCCCTCACCGACGCCCCGATCGACGCGCGGCGCCGGCCGGCCGGAGCCGAGACCGCCGCGCACGCCGCCGACGGCGAACCCGTACTGGCCCACCTGCACGCCCTGGAGCAGGCCCTCCTCGCCCTCGCCGTGCCCCTCGGCAGGTCCGGCCGCGTCCCGGCGGGGGCCTGACCCGTCGCGCCGGCCGGCCGTGGTCCACTCCCGGCCACTGCCGGCGCCGGGCCCACCCGTCCTGTTAGCGTCGCCGGGACAGCGCGAGGCCGTCCCGGAGGGGCCGCGGCGGGCCCGCCGCCCCTCTCCCGGACAGCCCGTCGGGCAAGACGGACGAAGGGCGGCGACCCATGGCGACGAAGCAACGAGGTACCGGGCGGACCACCGGCGGACCGGCCGACGGCGCGGGCGTCCGCGCCTACCTCGGCTCCTTCACCGCCGCCGGCGGCCACGGCATCACCACCGCGGCCGTCGACCCGGAGTCCGGCGCGCTGACGCCGCTGCACTCCACCGACGCCGTGCCCAACCCCTCCTACCTGGTGCCCGACCGGGCCGGCCGCCGCCTCTACGCGGTCAGTGAGACCCCGCACGGCGCCGCCGCCGCCTTCCGCCTCACCCCCGAAGGGCCGGACCTGCTCGCCCCCGCCGTCCCCGTCGGCGGCGCCGACCCCACCCACCTCACGCTGACCGCCGGCCACCTGGTCACCGCCAACTACAGCTCCGGCGACGTCAGCACGCTGCCCGTACGGGACGACGGCACGCTCGACGGCCCGGCACGGGTCCTCGCCCACCAGGGCAACGGCCCCCGGACCGACCGCCAGGAGGGACCGCACGCCCACGCGGTGCTGCCCGACCCCAGCGGTCGCTGGCTGCTCGGCGTCGACCTGGGCACCGACTCGGTCCGCACCTACGCCCTCGCCCCCGCGAGCGGCACGCTCACCGTGCACGACGAGGCGCCGCTGCGCCCCGGCAGCGGCCCCCGCCACCTCGCCTTCCACCCGGCCGGCCACCTCGCCTGCGTCGTCAACGAACTCGAACCGACCCTGACGCTCTGCCGCTGGGACGCCGACCGGGGCACGTTGACGCCGCTGGGGGAGACCCCGCTGCTGCCGGTCGGCGCCGCGGGCACCGACCCGACGTTCCCCTCCGCGCTGGTCGTCTCCCCGGACGGCCGGTTCGTCTGGGCGGCCCACCGCGGCCACGACAGCATCGCGGTGCTCGCCCTCGACGCCCGGGCCGGGACCGCCACCCTGCGCGCCACCGTGCCGTGCGGCGGCCACTGGCCGCGCGACCTCGCGCTGCACCCCGACGGGCGCCACCTCTACGCCGCCAACGAACGCTCCGGCGACGTCACCTGGTTCACCGTCGACCCCGAGACCGGCCTCCCGGTCCGCGGCGGCTCCGTCGCGGCACCGGCCGTCTCCTGCGTGGTCTTCGCCTGACGGGCCGTTGCGGGGCGGGGCGCGGCCCGTAGGGTCGGCCGGTGCGCCGTCACCCCTGGGGGAAGCGCCCGCCGAAGTACACCTGGGTCTCGGTGAGCCGCCCGCCCCGCACCGTCATCACCTCGACGTTGCGGTGCCGTTCGCCGCTCAGCAGCTCGTACGCGTAGCGGACGAAGACCTGGCCGTCGCCGAACGGGACGGCGTCGAGGACCACCTGCGAGCGGACCCGGTCCGCGGTGGGGAAGCAGACCTCCAGGAACGCGGCCCGGTCGAGGTGGTCGTCCTGCGGGCTGGTGAAGACGAACTCCTCGGCGAGCAGCCGCTCCATGGCCGGCCGGTCCTGGGCCAGGTACGCGGCGAAGCAGGCGCGGGCGACGTCCTCGGGCGCGGTGGTGTCCGACATGGTGTCCTCCTGTGCTGACGGGCGGGCCATGACGGTAGACGGGGCGGCGCGGCCCGACTCATCGGCCGCGCGGGAACGCCGGCCGCCGGGCGGAGCACACGGGGGCGCACGACGGCCACTGAGCGCCCCTACGCCGCCCGCGACCGGCCCGCCGGCGTTCCGGGGCCACGCCGGCCCGCCCGGCCCGTCCAGGGGGCGTCTGCGCCGCTCAGCGGGGGTGCAGGGGCCGGACCGGGGCCCGCGCGTGCGACGGGCCGCCCCGCGCGTGCGGCGCGGGACGGCCCTCGGTGAACGGGTGCGCGGCTCCGGTCGTCCTGCCGGTGCCGCGCGACGGTGCCGCAGACTTACCGGACGGCCGCCCCCAGCCCCTGGCCCGGCAGGGTGATCCCCATCTTGGCCGCGTAGTTCGACAGCACCAGCCGGCCCACCGCGCCGTACGCGCCCAGCGCCTCGGCGGACGCGCAGCCCGCCTCCGCCGCGGCCGCCCCCAGCAGGCCGTCGGCGAGTTCGGGGCCGATCAGGTACGGGGCCAGCGCCAGCTGCTGCGAACCGGAGGTGCGCAGCTGCTCGGCGGTGCGGGCGATGGCGCCCTCCTCGTCCAGCCCGGCGGCCAGCACCGGCACCGCCAGTCGGGCGGAGAGCAGCATGCCGGTGATGCCGGCGGCCTGCACCGCCTCCTCGCCGCCGACGGTGGCCAGGATGATGCCGTCCGCGGCGGTCGCGACGGTGAACAGCCGGGCCCGGTCGGCACGGGCCAGACCGACCTCGGACAGCCGGACGTGCAGCGCCTCGGCGAGCAGCGGGTGCGGGCCGAGCACGTCGGTCAGTTCGGCCCCGGAGCCGCTGTTCATGATGGCCTGACGTATCCGGCGCAGCAGGGCGCTGTCCGGCCCGGCCAGCAGCGGGACGACGACCGCGCCGGGACCGGGGTCGGGCTGGCCGGCCGCGACCGCCCGCGCCTTCTGCTCGGCGGCGGCCTGCGTCAGCACCGCCTGAAGCGACGGGAACGCGTCGTCCCCGCCGTCGACGTAGCCGATCCGGGCGTCGAGGCCGGGCAGTTCGGACCGGGCGATGCTGGAGACCTCCTCCGCCAGGCTGCGCGAGGCGGGGGTGGGTGCGCCGGGCACGGCCAGCACCAGGGCGGGTGCGCCCTCGGGTGCGGCGAGCGGTTCCGGCTTGCGGTGGCGGCCGGACTGCCGCGTGCGCGGCGTGCGTACGGGCAGGCCGGGGGCTACGGCGTCAAAACGGGGCGAGCCAGGTGCGGGCCCAGTGGGGGAACTCATGGCGCCGCATGCTAACGCCTCGTCGTGCCCGGCTGCCGAGGGAGGGTTCCACCACGAGGTATCCGTCCCGTTTTATCCCGCGCGTCGGGGTGGCGGGTCCGCCATATGCCCTGTGATCTGCAACAACTTCCCGTCGACGGGGAGCGCCAGCCGGTCCTCGGCCAGCGCCGCGGCGATCGCCAGCGCTCCGTCGAGCGGGCTCCCGGCGGCCTCGGCGGGCCGGGCGTCGGGGAGCCGTTCGGCGAGTGCCGCGCGCAGCGGGACCCGCAGCGGGTCCCCCAGGGCCAGGAGGCCCCCGGTGAGCGCGACCGCCGCGCCCGGGACCGGCGGGCAGGCCGCGGCCGCCGCGTCCGCGATGTGGCGTGCGGCGTCGGCCAGGATTCCGGCGGCGAGCGGGTCCCGCGCCGCGCACCGGGCGACCTCGGGCGCGAACGAGGCCAGTACGGCGGGTCGGTCCGGCCGCGGATAGAGCGCGGCGGGCAGCCCGGCGACCGGTCCGAACACCGCCTGTGCCCGGTCCAGCAGGGTCCGCGAGCCGCCGGGACGGCCGTCGTGGGCGCGCAGCGCCGCCTCCAGTCCGGCCCGCCCGATCCAGGCTCCGCTGCCGCAGTCGCCCAGCAGGTGCCCCCAGCCGTCGGCCCGGCGCCAGCCGCCCGACGGCGTCAGGTCGGCGCCCAGGGCGACCAGGCCGGTGCCGGCGGCGACCACGGCGCCCGGCTGCTGGCCGAGCGCCCCGGCGTAGGCGGTCACGGCGTCCGCGGCGAGTGCGAGGCGCCGCACCCCGAAGGCGTCGGACAGTGCCTCGGGCAGCCGGGCGCGCAGGGCGTCGCCGAGTGTGCCCATCCCGGCGGCGCCGACGCACCCCGCGGCGAACCCGACCGCCCCCACCTGTCGCGCCAACTCCGTTGCGGCCGGCAGGAGTTGTTCGAGCATGTGGTCCGCGTCGATGCCGGTCGGGCCGGTGCGCACCGGATCGTGCGAGGTGAACGTGGCGGCCGTCCGGGGCATCCCACCGTCCGGCGCGATCCGGGCCACCGCGATCCGCAGGCCGGACCCGCCCGAGTCCACGCCCAGGACGTGGCCGCCGGCGCCGTCGCCCACGGGCTCAGCCAAGGCCGCGGGAGTCCTGCTTGAGGGCGGTGTCGACGGTCAGCGCGGTCGCCACGACCAGGCTCAGCAGTGGGTCGGGCAGCTGTCGGTGGATCTGCAGCACGTAGTTGTCCGCGCTCGTGAACATCGTCTTCGCCAGCCCCTCCCAGGTCTTGGTGATCCGGGCGATCTCGGTCTCGGTGTGGTCGACGATGGCGAAGTTCCAGGCGCGCCAGTTCTCCGCCTTGATGGCGCCGACCTGCTGGCCGTTGACCTGCATCGCGAAGTTGATCTTCCCGATGGCGTTCTGCTGGACGATCTCGCCGACCGGCTGGCCGTCCGGACGCGCCACCAGCACCTTGGACTTGATCAGCTTCGCCGGCCGGGTCAGCACCAGCTGGGGCTGGCCGTAGGCGTCCCGGATCTCCAGCTTGTGGGTCATGTACTGGTCCAGGCTGGACACCACCCGGAGCACCTTCCTCGCGGTGCTCTGGCCGATCTCGACGACCGAGCCGAGGGTGTTGCCGTGCTGGTCGTAGACCGCGTACTCGTTGCTCACCTCGATGAGCTTGGCCTTCTGGTTGACCACCAGCACCGGCTCGGTGAAGAGCGAGCCGCCGCCCGGCCCGGTGGGGGCCACGCCGGCCTGCTGCTGTGCCTGGTGCCGGATGCCGGCCTGCTGCTGCGCCTGGTGGTGCTCGTCGGCGGAGTGGGGGCCCGGCTGACCGGCCGGCCCCGGCATCATCTGCTGCGGGTACCCGCCCTGCTGGCCGTACGGGACCTGGGCCGGCTGCTGCTGCGCGTACTGCTGGGGCGCCTGCTGCTGGGCGGGCAGCGGCTGGCCCGGCTGACCGGCCTGCGCCGCGGCCTGGGCCTGCTGACCGGGGTGCGTGTGACCGGTCCACTGGGCGCCGTCCCACCAGCGGAGCAGGTGGGGGGTGCCCTGCGGGTCGGCGTACCAACCCGCAGGGATGTTCGGATTCGTCATGCGGGGAACACTATCCCCGCCCCACGGGCCCGCGCCGGCTCAGGGCAGGCGCCAGTCCACCGGCTGGGCGCCCTGCCCGACGAGGAGGTCGTTGACCCGGCTGAACGGCCGCGAGCCGAAGAACCCGCGGTCGGCGGACATCGGGGAGGGGTGGACGGACTCGACCGCCGGGAGGTTGCCCAGCAGCGGTCGCAGTCTGCGCGCGTCGCTTCCCCAGAGCACCGCCACCAGCGGGCCGCCGCGCGCCACCAGGGCCCGGATGGCCTGCTCGGTGACCTGCTCCCAGCCCTTGCCGCGGTGCGCGGCGGGCTTGCGCGGCGCGGTGGTCAGCGCTCTGTTCAGCAGCAGTACGCCCTGCTGCGTCCACGGGGTGAGGTCGCCGTTGGCGGGGCGGGGCAGCCCGAGGTCGGAGTGCATCTCGCGGAAGATGTTCTCCAGGCTCCCGGGCAGCGGGCGGACGTCCGGTGCCACGGAGAAGCTCAGCCCGACGGCATGGCCCGGGGTGGGGTAGGGGTCCTGTCCGACGATGAGCACCCGCACCTCATCGAAGGGTTGCTGGAAGGCGCGCAGCACGTTGCTGCCCGCGGGGAGGTAGGTCCGGCCGGCCGCGATCTCCGCCCGCAGGAAGTCGCCCATCGCGGCGATCTGTCCGGCGACCGGCTCAAGTGCCTTGGCCCAGCCTGGTTCGACGATGTCTTGGAGAGGTCGTGCAGCCACGGGCTCACCCTACTGGCCGAGGCCCGCCCCCCTTCAACTCCCGGCCCGCCGCGGCTCAGCCCACCACCGCCGCCCGGACGCACAGCACGTCGGGCAGGTGGGCGGCGAGCTGCCGCCAGGTGTCGCCGTCGTCGGCGCTGGCGTACAGCTCGCCGTTGCGGTTGCCGAAGTACACCCCCGCGGGGTCGGCGTCGTCGACGCAGAGGGCGTCCCGCAGCACCGTGCCGTAGTGGTCCTCGGCCGGCAGCCCGGCGTCCAGCGGCTCCCAGCTCGCGCCGGCGTCGCAGGTGCGGAAGACCCGGCAGCGGTGTCCGGCCGGGACCCGGTCGATGTCCGCGGTGATCGGGAAGAGGTAGGCGACGCCGGTCCGGTGGGGGTGCGCGGCCACCGCGAAGCCGAAGTCCGAGGGGAGAGCGGAGCCGATGTCCGTCCAGTGCGCCCCGGCGTCGTCGCTGCGGTAGACGCCCCAGTGGTTCTGGAGGTAGAGCCGGTCGTGGTCGACCGGATCCGGCGCGATCTTGTGGACGCACTGCCCGAACTCGGGGTGCTGGTCGGGCAGGAAGACCGCCTTGACGCCCTTGTTGGACGCTGCCCAGCTGGTGCCGCCGTCCTCGCTGCGGAACACCCCGGCCGCGGAGACCGCGACGGTCACCGCGGCGGCGTCCCGCGGGTCGGTGACCACGGTGTGCACGGCCAGCCCGCCGCCGCCCGGCACCCACTTCGCGCGGCTGGGGTGCTCCCACAACGCCCGGACCAGCTCGAAGGTCTCGCCGCGGTCCGCGGACCGGAAGAGGCCACCGGGCTCGGTGCCGGCGTAGATCACCTCGGGAGCGGCGGGGCCCGCGGGGTGCAGCTGCCACACCCGCTCCAGTGAAGTCCCGGTGTCCTTGGGGTACGTGACGGCCGGTCGGGCCGGTTCGTGCCAGCTGACGCCCAGGTCGTCGGAGTGGAAGACCGACGGGCCCCAGTGCGCGCTGTCGGCTCCGGCCAGCACCCGCGGCCGCGCGCCACGGGTGTCGATCGCGAGGGAGTACACCGCCTGCGCGGGGAAGTGCGGCCCGCCCAACTGCCAGTTGCCGCGCCGCCGGCGGCCGAGGAACAACCCTTTGCGGGTGCCCACCGCGAGGAGTACGTCTGTCATGCCAAAACACCTCCGAAACGCCGTTGTCCCAGCTGGTCGCCAGTGTGCACCCGGCCACTGACAACGGCGTTCCGGTCGGTGTCCGCGCAGGTCAGACGGCCCGGTGGTACTGCTGCGGGAGGTGCACGGCGGCGCCGAGTTCGCGCGCCGCGTGCTGGGCGAAACTCGGCGAGCGCAGCAGTTCGCGGCCGAGCAGCACCGCGTCGGCCTGGCCGTCCGCGACGATCTTCTCGGCCTGCCGGGCCTCGGTGATCAGGCCGACGGCGCCCACCGCGAGGCCGGTCTCCTTCTTGACCCGCTCGGCGAACGGCACCTGGTAGCCCGGTGCGACCGCGATCTTCGCGTCCGGGGCGTTGCCGCCGGTGGAGGTGTCCAGCAGGTCGACGCCGTGCTCCCGCAGGTCGCCGGCGAACCGCACGGTCTCGTCGGCGGTCCAGCCCTCGCGGTCGTCGCCGGCGTCCTCGCTGAGCCAGTCGGTCGCCGAGATCCGGAAGAGCACCGGCAGCTCGTCGGGCCAGACCGCGCGCACCGCGTCGACGACCTCCAGCGCCAGCCGCGTCCGGTTCTCGTACGAGCCGCCGTAGGCGTCGGTGCGCCGGTTGCTGTACGGGGAGAGGAACTGGTTGATCAGGTAGCCGTGCGCGCCGTGGATCTCGACCACCTGGAAGCCGGCGGCCAGCGCCCGGCGAGCGGTCTCGGCGAACTTCCCGACCACCTCGGCGATCTGCTCGACGGACAGCTCGGCGGGGGTGGTGGACCGCTCGGTGAACGCCACGGGGCTCGGGCCGACCGGCCGCCAGCCGTACTGCTCCTCGGGCCGCAGGGTGCGCCCGCGGTCCACCCAGGTGCGTTCGGTGGACGCCTTGCGGCCGGCGTGCGCGATCTGGATGCCGGGAACGCTGTTCTGGGCCTTGATCGCGTCGGTGATCCGGCGGAACGCCGCCGTCTGGGTGTCGTTCCACAGTCCGAGGTCGTAGGGGCTGATCCGGCCCTCGGGGCTGACCGCGGTGGCCTCGGCCAGGATCAGGCCGGTGCCGCCGGCCGCCCGCGCCGCCAGGTGCTGGAAGTGCCAGTCCCCGGGTGCGCCCTCGGCCGGACCTTCGGGTGCTGCGGAGTATTGGCACATGGGCGCCATCCAGAGGCGGTTCGGGACGGTCAGCGACCGGAGGGTGAGGGGCTCGAAGAGTGCGCTCACGGCAGGCTCCTGTACCTGGACGGGGCGGGGCCGGTCGACCCCACGTTCATACGATAGGCATCGTAGTACGGCAGGTGTCAAACTACGATGGGTCTCGTACAATGGGGGCTTCAGAGGCCGTGGTGACCCTTCTCGGGGACCTCGCGTGCGAGCGCGTCGCCGGCCCAACAGCACCGCAGGTCAGGAGCCGACATGTCGACCGATACGCCAGCCGCCGAGCCCGTCTCGGGCGCCCGGTCGCTCCCGCATCCGGGCCGTGAGGAGATCCGGCTCGCCCAGGTCCTGCACGCCCTCGCCGACCCGATGCGGCTGCGGATCGTCTGCGTGTTGGCCGCCGCCGAGGGCGAGTTGAGCTGCGCGGACATCGAACTCCCGGTCAGCAAGTCGACCTGTACGCACCACTTCCGGGTACTGCGCGAGCACGGCGTGATCCAGCAGTTCTACCGCGGCACCGCCAAGATGAACGGCCTGCGCCGGGCCGACCTCGAAGCGTTGTTCCCGGGCCTGATCGACGGCGTGCTGCGGGCGGCCGGCCTCCAGGAGCGCCGCCTCGGCGAACGCTGAACGGGCCGGCGCCCGCCGCGTCCCCCGGGGCGCACGTGCCGCACCGCCCGGGCCCGCCCGGGCGGTGAACTCCCGCCCGCCGCGCGGCCGGCGGGAGTTGCCCCGCGTCGGCTCAACGCCCCACCATCACCGACCGCGCCGCACGCAGCAGCTCCGTCCAGTCCGCCAGCTTGACCGTGCCGCGCCCCAGGCCGCGCCCCCACTGCGCTTCCGCCGCCTCGATGGCCAGCCAGCCGCGCCAGGGCACCGGCCGCGCCCCGGTCCGCTCCAGTGCCGCCACCGGGTCCACCGCGACCGTCCGCCGGGCCAGCCGCGCCGCGTCCGCCAACAGGGAGGTCGCGGTCTCCTTCGCGCACGGGCGGTTGGTGCCGATCACCCCGGTCGGGCCGCGCTTGATCCACCCGGCCACGTAGACCCCCGGGTACGGCTCGCCGTCCCGCAGCACCCGCCCGGCCGCGTGCGGCACCGTGCCCGTCGCCTCGTCGAACGGCAACCCCGGCTGCGGCGTCCCCCGGTAGCCGACCGAACGCAGCACCAACTGCCCCTCGATCTCCTCGTGCTCGCCCGTCCCCGCGACCCCGCCGCGCCCGTCGGGCACGGTCCGCTCGAACCGCACCGCGCGCACCCCGGCGACCGGATCCCCGAGGACCTCCACGGGCCGCAGGAAGAACCGCAGGTGGATCCGGCGGGCCCGGCCCATCCCCGCCGCCCGCTCCACCGGCCGCTCGGCCCAGTCGCGCAGCACCTCGACGTTGCGCCGCACCGGTGCCGGCAGGCCGGCCGGATCGCGGTACGCCGGGTCCAGCGCCAACTCCTCGGGGCGGACGAGCACCTGCGTGCCGGGCAGCGCCCCCAACTCCCGCAGCTCCTTGGTGGTGAACTTGGCGTGCGAGGGGCCCCGCCGCCCCACCATCCACACGTCCTCGACCCGGCTGTCGGCGAGCGCCCCGAGCGCCCCCTGCGGCATGTCGGTGGCGGCGAGTTCGGCGGGGCCGCGGGACAGCATCCGGGCCACGTCCACCGCCACGTTGCCCACCCCGATGACCACCGCCGAGCGGGCGGTCAGCGCGAAGCCGTCGGTCGCCGCGTCCGGGTGCGCGCTGTACCAGGCGACGAAGTCGGTGGCCGGGTGGCTGCCCGGCAGCTCCTCGCCGGGGACGTTCAGATGTCGGTCGGTGGCGGCCCCCACGCAGAACACCACGGCGTGGAACATCTCCCGCAACTCCCGCAGCCCCACCCCGGCGTCGCCCACCGTGACGTTGCCCAGGAAGTGCACCCGGGGGTGCTCCAGCACCGTCCGCAGGTTGTTCTGCAGCGACTTGATCTTCTCGTGATCGGGTGCCACGCCGTAGCGCACCAGACCGTACGGACAGGGCAGCCGGTCCAGGACGTAGACCTCGATGTCCGGGACGGTGTCCTGCTCGACCAGCGTTTGGGCGGTGTAGACACCGCTCGGTCCGGAACCGATCACTGCGACACGAAGCACGGGTGGCCCCTTCCGCGGAGTACCCCCAGCATCGCACCGGCGGGCGTGCGGCGGGAGAGCTGCGCTATCGGGGTTGCTCCCGGTCCGCTGAGCGTGCCGCGCCCCGTGGCCGGGTGAGCTGGGGGCTAGGTTTTGTTTGTGTCGGAAAGTGAGTTTTATACCGATAACCACCGATATAAAGCGCAAGCCGGGGCATTGGAGTGGCCCGATTGGGAGCTTCAGGCGCATGGCTCGGCCGCGTCCGAACTGGGCCCCTGGTTCAGCGCCCGGCTGACCTTCCCCCACGGGGCCCGCGTCGACGTCCTGGTGACGGTCACCGCCGAGCGCCTCACGGTGGAGGACGTCCGCGCCGACCCACCCCTGACACTGGACGCCCTCGCCTCCCTCGCCCACTGGATCGAGGGCCCCCTCGACGACGCGTGCCGCGCGGCCACCGGACGCCCGCCGAAGGACCGCCCCGGCGCCGTCGCGCCGTCGGGCCCGGAGCCCGCACCGGCCCCCCGCGCCTGCGGGCAGGAAACGAGCCCGGCCCGGCCCCGGGAGCCCCGCGCGGGCACCGCCCCACCCAGGGGCCAGGTCGTCCACGGCGCCGGCCGCCTCTGCGGTTCGGGCGCCGGACCGGCTCCCGGGACCTCGGCGACCGGGCCCGCGGGGGCTCCGGCGGCCACCCCGACCGGAATCGCCGGGGCTCGGGCGGTCACCCCGAGGGGCGGGACCTCCGACTCCGTGTCGGCCCCGGCGCCGGACGCCGCACCGGAGCCGGATCCCGCCGCGCCCGCCCCCGTGGACGGCCCCGCGGCCCAGGAGCCGGACGCGGCGCCGCCCGCCGCCCGTTCGGCCGTCCTCGTGCGCTCACGCGCCGGCGAACGCCGCAAGATCGCCGCGGCCGCCTACCGCGAGGCCCAGCAGGAGGGGCGGGACCCCGTCGTCGCCGTCATGCACGCCACCGGCCGCAACCGGCGCCGGGCCCTCCGCCTGATCGCCGGCGCCCGCGACGCCGGCCTGCTCACGCCGCGGCACAACAAGCGCTAGCTGTATGGCCCTGTGAGGTGGGGGCGCGGCGCGCCGCGCCCCCACGCCGACGGGCGGTGCCCGGCCCGTCGACTCCGCGCCTCATCCGGCCGGACATCCCCGCGTCAACGGTTCTCGGACGGCCGCTCGCCCGGTGGCACGCCCAGCTGCCAGTCCAGTCCGTACCGCTGAAACAACTCGGCGCGCAGCCGTACCCGTGGCATCTGAGCCCCCGGAAGCAACATGGGCACCACCGATCCCATCAGCAGCGCCCGCAACAGCGGGTAGTCGGTGTCCGGGGCCGCCGACCCGTAGGCCACCACCGTCTCGCGCAGCAACTCGGCGAGCCGCTGCTGCTCCGGGCACTGGATGAACCCCGGGGACGTGAGGATGCCGGCCATGTGCGTGCGCATCAGCAGCGGCTCGTCGTGGGCCAGCCCCAGGATCGCGTCGATGGCCCGGGCCAGCAGCTCCCGCCCGGCGTCCGGTCCGATCGGCCGCGGCTCCCGTTCCAGCGCGGCCTGGAGGGTGCGGTGCATCAGGCGGTGCACCGCCGACTGCAGCAGTTGGTGCTTGCTCGGGAAGTAGTACGAGATCAGACCGCGTGCCGCCCCCGCGCGCCGGGCGATGTCACCGAGCGTCGTGGCGTCGTACCCGCGCTCGCCCACCAGCTCGACCGTCGCCTGCAACAGCCGCTCGCGGGAACGCCGCCGCAATTCTTCATTGACCGATGCGCTGCGGGGGGACATCCTGTAACTCCTGCGTTGACTGGCTGAGAGCCAATATACTCAGCACAGGATCGGATGGCCGCCCGTCAGGGTGGCGAATCCGGTCAGGCTGCCTGATTCGGGCGACGCGGGGGATCGCCCGAATCGGGTGGACGCGGGGTCGGGGTCGACTTCGTGGCCGGCGTCTTCGCAGGCCGAGGGGTCGGCCCCGGTTCACGTTGGTCTGCCGGCTCCGGTGGGACGCGCCGCGGCTCGTTCCGGTGCGGTCGTGCCCACGCGGCGGTGCCCGCAGCGCGAGCCCCTTGCGGCTACGCGGGTCCCTTGGTGGCTCCTGCGCGGAGCCGTCCTCACGCGGTGGGGCGGTGGTGGCGGAGGCCGCCCGATCCGAGCCCGCGTCGTACGTTTTCCGGGCCCCGGTCAGTCCGGCGCGGTGGGCGCTTGAGCGAGGCCCCTACTCCGAGGTTCCCCGCCGAGGGACCGCCGTCGGCTGACGTCCGGGACGGTTCCCGGGCGCGGTGGACGTTCGTGCGCGGTGCGCCGAGCCCGGGCGATGCGGATTCCCCGAAGTCTTGCGGAAATTGCTAGTCGGGTACCTGGTATTGGCGCGGGGCAATGGGCCTCAGGAATGGCGGGCGATGATGCCCCTTCTCGGCTGAGTTCTCCGGTGGGTTTTCGGTCGGGTGGGTCGGGGCCTTGGTGTGCGGTGCCGCAGTGGGAGGACTTGGGGGCGGCGGGTGCGGTGCGCCGTGGAATGGGAGGGGGCGCGCCGACGGCGGTTATGCGAGGGCGAGTTGTCGGCTCGGGAATGAGTGAAGTGCGGGGCGCGCTGAGGGCGGGGCGTGGTCGGGCGGGGCGAGGAACGGGGACGGGCGTCGGCGTGTGGGCGGTTCCGTGAGGGACGTGCGGGCCCGGGGCGCGCGGGCTGCGCCGCACGTCCCGGGCCTGTGGCGCTCTGAATCAGCCGAAAGCGGGGCGGGTTGGCGGCGGGAATCGGCCGGGAGGCTTGCCGCTTCGGAGGGGGACGGGGGAACGGATCGCGCCAGTTGGGCGTTGCCGACTTGACCAACTCTTGATCAATATCCGGAGTCCGGAGAGAATCACGTCAGCATCGTCCCACCGTGTCGGCCTTACCAGAGGTGTGCCCTCCCCCCATTTCCGCCCTCGTATTCCCTACCGGTTCACCGACGGTTTTAGCCGACCGGAAAATCCTTGCCGCATCGGTTGTTCCCGCGTCCACCCACGGCGTGGGACCTGTCAGGAAACCCGTGCCAGTGAAGCGCATAGCCGTAACCGTCCACACGTCCGATCCGCTGTCCGAAACCGGAATTCTCAGTTTCTTACGCGACGACCCCGCCCTGGAGGTCATCGGTCGCGAGGAGCCCCGGGCCGGTGGGGTCGCCGTCATCCTCACCGGTCGGCTGCACGAGTTGGCGGCGACCAAACTGCGACGACTGTCCCGAAGCACCGACCAGGCCCTCGTGCTCATCGCCGAACGACTGCGGGAGCCGGAGATGATGGCCGTCGTCGAGTGCGGGGTGCGGGTGGTCGTCTGGCGCCACCAGGCCACCGCCCCCCGGCTGGTGGAGGCGATCCACACCGCCGCGCGCGGCGACAGCCAGATCCCGCCGGACCTGCTGGGCCGCGTGCTGGCGCAGACCAGCCGCCTGTACCGGCACTCGATGAGCGACGGCGACCAGCCACCGATGCTGGGGCTCACGGCCCGGGAGGTGGACGTCATCAAGCTCGTCGCGGAGGGGCTGGGCACCCGTGAGATCGCGGAACGGCTGGCCTACTCCGAACGGACGGTCAAGAACGTCCTGCACGCGATGATGACCCGCATGCAACTGCGCAACCGGGCCCACGCGGTCGCCTACGCCCTACGGGAGGGCCACATCTGAGCGGTCGCCGACCCGGGCACCTCCCGCCGGCCACGGGTGACCGGCCCGGTATCAGGGCGGGCGTCCGCCTAAGGGGCGACGCCGAACGGTGCCGGTGGGGCCGGCTCGTCGGGGCCGTCGGCGGGGGCGCGCAGCCAGACGGCGGTGTCCGGCGGCAGGGTGCGGTCGGGAACGGGACCGCTGGCGAGGAGGAGGGCGTGCTCCGCGGGCAGGGCGACGGGGCGGTCTGCGAAGTTGACCGCGCAGAGCAGGTCGCCGCGCCGGAAGGCGAGCACGTCGGCCCCGCTGGGCAGCCACCGCAGCGGGGCGTCGGCCGTGGCCGGGCCCGTGCGGCGCAGCCGCAGGGCGGCGCGGTACAGCTCCAGCATCGAACCCGCGGCGCCGTCCTGTGCCGCCACGGTCAGGTCGGCCCACCGCGCGGGCTGCGGCAGCCAGGGTTCGACGCCGTCCCGGGTGAAGCCGAACGGCGGGGCCGTGCCGGACCAGGGGAGGGGGACCCGGCAGCCGTCGCGGCCCGGGTCGGTGCCGCCGGAGCGGACGTGGATCGGGTCGCGCCGCCGGTCCGCGGGGAGGTCCTCGACCTCCGGCAGGCCCAGTTCCTCACCCTGGTAGAGATAGACCGCGCCGGGCAGGGCCAGGGTGAGCAGGGCGGCGGCCCGGGCGCGGCGGGTTCCCAGCGACGGGTCGGTGGGGACGCCGTGGGGCCTGGCGTCGAGGTCGAAGGAGGTGTCGGCGCGACCGTAGCGGGTGACGGTGCGGGTCACGTCGTGGTTGCACAGCACCCAGGTCGCGGGGGCGCCGACCGCGGCGTGGGTGGTGCGGGTGGCGTCGATGCGGGCGCGCAGCGCTCCGGCGGCCCACGGACTGCTCAGGAAGTCGAAGTTGAAGGCGGTGTGGAGTTCGTCGGGCCGCAGGTAGCGGGCGAACCGCTCGGGGGCGTCGGGCAGCCACAGCTCGCCGACCAGGACGCGGGGGTCGGGGTAGGAGTCGGCGACGGCGCGCCACGAGCGGTAGAGGTCGTGGAGTTCGTCGCGGTCGAGGTAGGGGTGCGGACCGCCGTCGTCCGCCAGGTCGGGCAGGGCCGGGTCCTTGGCCAGGGCGATCGCGGTGTCGACGCGCACGCCGGCGGCGCCCCGGTCGAACCAGAAGCGGAGCACGGCTTCGTACTCCGACCTGACCTCGGGGTGGCTCCAGTTGAGGTCGGGCTGCTCGGGGGTGAACAGGTGCAGGTACCACTCGCCGGGGGTGCCGTCGGGGGCGGTGGTGCGGGTCCAGGCGGGGCCGCCGAACTCGGAGGTCCAGTTGTTGGGCGGCTCCCGGCCGTCCGGGCCGCGACCCGGACGGAAGTGGAACCGGGCGCGCTCGGGGCTGCCCGGCGGCGCGGCGAGCGCCGCCCGGAACCACGGGTGGGCGCGGGAGACGTGGTTGGGCACGACGTCGACGAGGGTGCGCAGCCCCCGTTCGCGGGCGGCGGCGATCAACCGCTCGGCCTCGTCGAGGGTCCCGAAGTCGGGGTGGATACCGCGGTAGTCGGCCACGTCGTAGCCGCCGTCGGCCATCGGGGAGGGGTACCAGGGGGTGAACCACAGGGCGTCGATGCCCAGTTGGACCAGGTACGGAAGACGGTCCAGGACGCCGGCGAGGTCGCCGGTGCCGTCGCCGTTCCCGTCGGCGAAGCTGCGCGGGTACACCTGGTAGATGACCGCGTGGCGCCACCAGTCGGTCTCCGGCACGGCCCCGGGCGCGGCCCCGGGGCGGGCGTCCGGCGTCGTCGTGCTCGGCGTCCCGGGCCGGGCGCCGGGGCTCATCGGGCGGTCCACGGTGCGCGCGTCAGGTCCACGGCCCACAGGCCGGGCAGCACGTGGTCGGCTGCGGAGTAGTCCAGGGAACGGGTCAGCGCGGTGGGGACGGCGGTCACGGTGATCCCGGCGGCCCGCGCGGCGGCGACTCCGGTCAGCGAGTCCTCGAAGGCGACGCAGCGTGCCGGCGGGACGCCGAGCCGGGTGGCGGCCGCCAGGTAGACGGCGGGATCGGGCTTGCGGCGCGGCACCTCGTCGCCGCCCACCACGGTCTGGACGTACTCCGCGATGCCGAAGTGGTCCAGCCAGCGCCGTACCCACGCGGCGTCGGCGGCCGACGCGACCGCCACCGGCAGGCCGGCGGTGCGCAGCCGCGTCAGCAACTCCCGTACGCCCGGCAGGAGGCGGATGTGCTCGGGGGTCATGAAGCGCTCCCACAGCTGCGACAGGCGTTCCTGGAGCGCGGCGTGGTCGCGGGGGCCGTTCGCGCCGCCGGCCGGGGCGGGGGACGGGCCCGCGGAGTCCAGCAGGGCGTCGAACAGGCGCGGGTAGCCGTCCGGGCGCCCGCACACCTCCTGCGCCCACATGCGGGCCGGCAGGGTCGCGCCGTGCTCCTCGAACAGGGCGGAGCAGGCCAGGTAGTCGGGCCGGACGGTGTCGACCAGGATGCCGTCGTGGTCGAAGACGACCGCCTCGACCGCGAGCGGCGCGGACGGGTGCGGGGTGTCGGCGGAGGGGGTGTGGGCTTCGGTCACGGCGGTCACAGCTCCCGGATCACGCGGGCGGGGTTGCCGACGGCGAGCACCTTCGGCGGCAGGTCCTTGGTGACGACGCTGCCGGCGCCCACCACGGTGTCCGCGCCGATGGTCACGCCCGGCAGGACGGTCACGGCGCCGCCGAGCCAGACCCGGTCCTCCAAGGTGATGGGTCTGGCGTACTCCCACATGGCGCGGCGCAGGTCGGGGTCGAAGGGGTGGTTGGCGGTGAAGAGCTGGCAGCGGGGTGCGATCAGAACGTCAGCGCCGACGGTGATGGGGGCGCAGTCCAGCATCATGACGTCGAAGTTGACCTTCGCCCGGGGGCCCAGCTCGATGAAGAACCCGAACTCGCACAGGAACCGGGGCATCACCCAGCCGCCCGGTTCGATGCGGCCCAGCAGGTCGCCCAGGAGCCGTTCGCGGGTGCGGGTGTCGCTCAGCGCGGTGTTGTTGACCCGGTCCAGCAGCTCCATGCAGCGCTGGCGGTAGGGCTGAAGGTCGGGCTCGTGGGCCGAGTACAGCTCGCCGCTGGCGAGCCGGGCCTTGATCCGGGCCAGTTCGGCCGCCTCGGGGGGTGGTGCGGGGGCGGGTGGGGCGTCGGGGGGAGTCGGTTCCATCGGGTGCGGGGTGCCTTTCTGCGCGCGGGCGTCCCGGCCGGTCAGTGCCGGCGCAGCCGGAGGGTGATCGGTCGGTGGTCGGAGGCCGCCGGCCGGTCTCCCGCCGGGTGCAGCCGGGGGTCGTCCAGTGCCTGGTAGCCGAGCAGGTCCGGGGCGAGGGACGGGGTCAGCAGGAACAGGTCGATGCGCCGGGGCGCTTCGCGCGGCGGGTGGAAGCCGAAGGTCGTCGACCGGTCGCCACAGTGGGCACCCGCGTCGAGGAACAGCGGTTCCTCCGCGGTGCCGAGCAGGCGTCGCAGCGGGGCCCGGTCGGCGCGGTCCTCGCCGGGCACCGTGTGGTCGGCACGCCGGTGGCGCGGCACGGTGGACCAGTCCGGCTCGGCGTCCCCCGGCGGCACCGTGTTGGCGTCCATGGCCAGCAGGGTGGGGTGCGGGGCTTCGGGGTCGGCGTACTGGCGCAGGTGGTCGGATTCGATGCGCCGGTTCGTCGCGCTGAACGGGTCCAGGTGGGCCACGACGAACCGCAGGGGCGTCGAGCGGCCGGGCAACTGCAAGGTGGCGCTGCCGCGGCCGTGCCACTGGGCGAGTTCCGGCGCGACCTCCTCCACCGCGACCAGGTCGATGTCCCGCTGCCAGAACACGGCCAGGTTGCAGCCGGTCTTGGCGGGGAAGAGCACGCCGTCCATGTCGAACGCGGCCTTGGCGTCCTCGAAGAAGGCGCGGTCGTCGAAGTGCCAGCCCCAGCCCTCGGTGGTCATCAGCACCCGGGGGCGGTGGTCTCGCACCAGGTCCCGTTGCCGGTGCCAGCGGGCGTCGCGGCCGTAGTAGCGGTCGACGCCCGCCTCGTAGAGGTTCCAGAACATCACCAGGTCGCTGGCGCCCGCCGGGTGGCGGTCCGGTGGTCCGGGGCGGCTCACTTGACGCCCACGACCATGGACTCGGGGCCCTCCAGGTGCTCCACGTAGGTCTGCGAGAAGCCCGCCTCGCGCAGCCACTCCCGGCACTCGGCGCCGGTGTAGTCGAAGCCGCCGGGGACCTCGGCGTGCATGATGAGGCTGAGGATCAGCCCGATGGCGTTGCTGCGCCGCTCGTCGTCGATGAGCGTCTCGTAGACCAGCACCGCCCCGCCGTCCGGCAGCGCCCGGTGGGCGGCGCGCAGCAGCCGCAGCTTCTCCTCCTGCCCCCAGTTGTGCAGGACGTGGCCGAAGACCAGCACGTCGGCGGAGGGCAGGGGGTCGCGGAAGAAGTCGCCCTCCTGGAAGGTGACGCGGTCGGCGACCCCGAGGCGCCCGGTGTACTCCACGAAGCCCGCACGCGCCGGGGGCAGGTCGAAGCCGACGGCGGTCAGGTGGGGGTGGCGGGTCAGGACGTGGCCGGGCAGCGCGCCCTCGGCGCAGCCGATGTCGGCCAGCGAACGGTACCGCTCCCAGGGGAACTTCTCCGCGATGGCCCGCGCCGGCCCCATGCTGAGCGCGGTCATGTCCTTCTGGAAGGCGCGCACCGATTCCGACGCGGCGTACGTGGCCTGGTAGAAGTCCCGGCCGTCCTGGGCCTGGCGGGCGGCCCGGCCGGTGCGCAGCACCTCGGTGAGGTCGTCGGCCAGTCCGGCGCACTGGGCGAGGAAGCTGCCGCCGAGGTAGCTCGTCGGCCGGTTGTGGTCCAAGTACTCGGCCGCCGCCGGCGAGTTGGCGTACCGGTCGCCGGTGCGCACCAGCAGCCCGAGGGCGACCAGGGCGTCGAAGAAGTCGGTGGCGGGCCGCGGGTGCAGGCCCAGGCGGTCGCGGAGCGCGGGGCCGGGCAGCGGCTCCTTGGCGAGTTCGGCGAAGACCCCGACCTCGACGGCGCTGAGCATCGTCTTGGTCTTCCAGTGGGCCCACATCAGGTCGGTGACGGGCTGTGGCGAGGTCATGGGGAGGTCTCCAGTTCGTTGTGGGGTGCCGGTCGCGGTGCGCGCGGCACGGGCCGGCGGGCCAGGCGGGCGGCGCCGGCGAGGGTCAGCCCGCACAGCAGCGTCAGACCGGCGAATGCGACGGGGATCGTGGCGCGGTTGCCAGGGGCCGCCGCCAGGCCGATGAGGTAGGGCAGCGCCGTGCTGCCGACGAGGTTGGCCACCAGCAGCGCGGAGTTGACCCGGTGCGGATCGGGCAGCAGGGCGTTCGCCCAGGCCAGCGTGGTGGGGAAGACCGCGGCGAGGGCCAGCCCGGCCAGCCCGTACGCCACCGGTGCCACGGCGTCGAGCAGGGTGGCGGTCAGCGCCCCGGTGGCGGCGAGCAGGCACAGGCCGATCAGCCGGGGGTGGGGGAGCCGGTGCGCCGCCACCGGCAGGACCAGCCGGCCGACGGTGAGCCCGGCCCAGAACAGTGCCGTGGCCCGGGCCGCGGCGGCCGGCGAGTGGCCGGAGGCGGCCAGGTGGGTCGACTCCAGCGCGCCGATCCCGGCCTCGACGCCCGCGTACAGCAGCGCCAGCAGGGCGAGGACGGCGAGCAGCGGCGCCGACGGACGCGGGGCGGCGGCCCCTTCGGGACGGTCGACGGGCTCCCCGGTGGCCGCCGCGGCCCGGAACAGCAGCAGCGACAGGGCGCCGGCGACCAGCAGCAGTCCGGACGTCCCGCCCCACTGGCCCACCAGCAACGGGCCCAGCGTGGCCCCCGCACCGAAGCAGGCGTGCAGCACGTTGAGCAGCAGCGCCGGCCGGGCCCCTGAGGACCGGGCGAAGTAGCTGTTCAGGTGCAGGATCAGCCCGCCGTAGCCGGCGCCGGCGACCAGGGCGAGCGCACACAGCAGCCCCCAGGTCGGCGCCAGGGCCATGCCCGCACTGCTGCCCGCGAACGCCAGCAGCAGTGCGGGTGCCAACGCCCGGCCCAGCCGGCGGCCGAGGCCGATCCCGCAGCCGACGATGGCGAGCAGCGCCCCGAGGTTGTACAGCACGACGAGTTCGGTGCCGCTGCCGTCGGCCAGCCCGTAGGCCGACCGCAGCAGCGGCAGCGCCGCCCCCAGCGCCCCGGTGACCACACCGAGGAGCAGGGAGAGCGCCAGCGCCGCCGCGATCAGCGGCCCGTGCCCGGGCCGGAGGGGGAGCCGGGTCACCGGCGGTCGCCCAGCGGCACGGGGCTCAGGTGCAGCGGGCCGAACCGCGCCGTGGCGGACGGGGAGAAGGGCGCCTGGACGAACACGCCGAGCCGCAGGACCGGGTCCGCGAAGCCGTGGAACGTGCGGACGAACCGCCACTCCTCCTCCGGTCGTTGGCGGAAGAGGACCGCGTGCCGACGACCCTCCCGGGTCACCAGCAGTTCGGCGGCGGGGCCGTCCAGTGCGGGGCCCATGGCCTCGTCGGACGCCGGGCGGGACAGCACGGTGACCAGCGCCCAGCCGCCGGCCTTGGTGCGCTCCACGCAGACCTTCAGCCAGCCGTCGTCGCCGTGCAGCGCCAGGCCCGCCGCGTCCCCGAACGCCGAACCCTCGACGCGGACGGCGGTCCGGGCGGTGAAGTCGCCGTCGACGCCGCGTTGCAGCAGGGGCAGCGAGTCGGCCTCGTACGAGCCGGGCAGCGCGTACAGGTCCGCGCCGCCCGGCGCCTCGATGCGCAGCGACTCCCCGGCGCGTGACCAGGAGCGCGGCCGGCCCTGCCACCGCCAGCCGGCCGGGGCGTCGGTGGCGGGCCACGGCACGGGGGTACCGAGCGTCACGGGGCCGTCATCCCGCCGTCGACGCTGATCGCCTGGCCGGTGACCTTGGTCGCGCCGGCGAGGTAGACGACCAGTTCCGCGAGGTCCTTGGGCGTCTGGAACTCGCGCTGGGGGATCATCGAGCGCATCCGCTCCCAGCACTCGTCCTCGGTCTCGCCGGGGCGGACGAACTCCGAGAGCAGGTAGCGCCACATGTTGGAGCGGACGATGCCGGGGCAGACGGCGTTGACGCGGATGCCGTCGCGGGCGACCTCCTGGGCCAGCGCCGCGGTGAAGCCGACCACCCCGAACTTGCCGGCGCAGTAGTGCGCGACCTTGGCGAACCCCGAACGGCCCGACACCGACGAGAAGTTGATGATGGCGCCGCCGCCGGAGTCGCGCAGCAGGGGCAGGGCGTTCTTCGACGACAGGAAGACGCCGTCGAGGTTGCCGGCCACCACGCGCTGGAACTCGGCCAGTTCCATCTTCTCCACCGGGCAGACGTGGGTGACGCCGAAGGCGTTGACGACCACGTCCAGGCGGCCGGCCTGCTCGGCGAGGTCCGCGTACAGCCGCCGGACCTGCTCCTCGTCGGTGGCGTCCGCCTGCGCCGCACTGACCTTCAGGCCCTCCCCGGTCAGCCGGGCGGCGAGCTTCTGGGCGTCGGCGTAGCCGCTGACCTGGGTGGACTGGTAGTGGTTGTACTGTGAGGGCAGGGTGTCGGTGTCGGCGACCACGACGTGCGCCCCACGCCGGGCGAGCTCCTCGACCACGGCCGAGCCGATGCCCCGGCCGCCCCCGACGACCAGCGCCACCTTGTCGGCGAATCCCGTTGCGAAGTCCATGTTCCTCATTCCTTTCCGGCGCCCGCGCCCACCGGCTGCGGCGCGAGGCGATAGGTCAGCGGCGGCAGTACCAGGGCGTCCAGGAGCCGTGGGAACGCCCGGTAGTCGGCGAGGTTGCGACCCGGCCGGTCGACCAGGTTGTGCAGTGCGGCCCACTCGCCGGGGGCCGGGTCGTCGCAGCCGTGCGTGGCGGCGTGTTCGTCCAGCGCGCGGTGCACGGCCTGGTCGCGGCGTCCGAAGAAGTCGGTGAACAGCCGCTCGGCCTGCGCCACGGCGCGTTCCGGGTCGAAGTCGGTGCGGGCGGGCACCCGCAGCGCCTCGGTCAACGTGGTGTCGTGGTCCAGGGCGTGCGCGTCCGGGGCGCCGGACAGGGCGTGCAGGAACGCCTCGTCCTGGAAGGGGGCGGCGTTGCGGACGGCGGCCGGTGCGTAGTCGCGGGCCAGCAGCTTGCGGGTCAGGACGTCCTCGTCGATGCGGCCCAGCGGCCCGACCCGGCTCATGGTGAACGCGCCGGCCGTGTCGAGGGCGGTGGGCACCAGGTTGCGGGCGGGCAGCAGTTCCACGGCGGGGCCGATGTCGGCGGCCACCACCGGTACGCCGTGGGCCAGTGCCTCCAGCACCACCCGGCCGAGGGTCTCCCGGGAGGCCGTGCTGGGGAAGAGCAGGACGTCGATCCGGGCGAAGAAGTCGGCGAGCCGGTCCTGCCCGAGGACGCCGAGCACGTCGACGGCGCCGGGCGGGACGCCCTGTTCGGCGAGGGTCGCGCGGACCGCGTCCGCCTCCCAGCGGGGGTGGTTGGGCTTGCCCGCGCACACCAGGCCGGCCCGCCCGCCGCTCTCCCGGTGGCAGCGGGCGAAGACGTCCACCACCTGGTCGAAGTTCTTGGCGAGCGACAGCGCGCCGAGGTACCCCAGGCGCAGCGTCGCGCCCGCCGCCGGCGCGGGAACGGGCCCGTTGCGGGGCAGCCGGTCCAGCATGGGGTACGCCACCGCGGAGTTCTCCTCGGTGAGCGCGGGGAAGTGGCGGAGGAACAGCCGCCGGGTGTACTCCGTGGGGAAGAGCACCAGGTCACCGGGGCGCGTCAGCGATGCGCACAGCTCCTCCTGCGCCCAGTAGCCCGACCACAGGGCGGTGTGCACCTCGCGGACGATCCGGAAGCGGCCGCCGGAGCGCTGCCGCCAGTGGTGGTAGAGGAAGGCGTACGGTCCCGATCCGGCGTACACCACGTCGCCGGGGCCGGCGGCGGCGACGCACTGCGGGCCGCCGGTCAGGTCGTGCCAGGCCACGGACTGACGACGGGTCAGCAGTTCGGCCATCTCGCGGTGCATCAGGATGGCGCCGTCGACGATCCCGTCGGTGTCCGGGGCGCGGTAGTCATGCGTGTGCAGTCGCACGTGCGCCCCCCTCCGAGCCGTCGGGCGGGGTCGCGGCGTCGCCGGGCCGTCCGGTCAGGCCCCGCAGCAACGCGTCGAGCTGTTCGGGGCCCATGCCGTGCAACCGCAACTGCCGGTCGTGCACGCGGTTGGCGATGTCCTGGCGGACGCCGTGCACCTGCGCCGGGAGCAGGTACTTGGTGCGCAGCCGTTCGCCGAAGCCGCCGTGCACGCCGTTGTACTCGACAGTCAACAGCTGCTCGCAGGCGGCGAGTTGGGAGAGCGTGTCGGGGTCCAGGTCGGGGTCCAGGGCCGCGCAGTGCAGGTGCGGTACGCCCAGGTCGCGGTTGGCCTCGGCGACGAGCACCCCGGCGTAGCCGAAGGTGACCACGGCCGTCCGCGGCCGTCCCTCGCCGGGCGGGGTGAGCCAGGTGCCGCCGTCCACGTCGCCGGCGCAGTCCGCCGGGGGCGGGTCGAACTTGGCGTCGACGGTGCTGATCACATGGGTGGTGTCCGGATGCCGGTCGAGCCGGTCCAGGCAGGCGGCGAACTCGGCCGCGGTGACCGGCTCGTAGACCCGGGTGTGCAGCAACTGGCCCAGCAGGTTGGTGGCGTTGTGGGCGCCGCCCCAGGCACCCCAGCTGCGCCCGGCCAGCACCAGCAGGTTGCGGACGCTGGTGGTGGCCTCGGTGAGCATGCTCAGCGAGTCCATGTAGTACATCGCGTCCGTGGCGACGACCTTGACGGTCTCCGCCGGCAGGGACAGCGTCAGTCCCAGGCTGAGCGTCTCCGCGAGCCCGGTGTTGGTGTACGGGACCTTGTCGCGGAACCCGAAGCGGGCGGCCATGTCGGCGGTGAAGACGGCCAGTTCGCGTCCGGTGCGCTCCTGGTAGGCGGCGAGCGCCGCGCCGGAGGTGTGGGCGAAGGACACCTTGGCCGGGCGGGCGGCGGCGGCCGGCGCGGTGGTGGCGGGCTTGAAGCTGTGGTCGCCCTTGCGGGTGCGGCACACCAACGCGGCGGAGGTCGGCGCGGTCAGCAGCGCGCCGAGGGCGTCGCGGACGGTGCCGGCGTCCAGGCCGTCGACCTCCTCGACCCGGTCCAGGTAGCTGGCCAGGTAGGTGCGGCTGAGCGGCTTGCGGAGCGGCTCGATGCCCTTGTCGTTGGCGTCGACGACCAGGATCAGGTTCGTCAGGTCCGCTTCGTGGGCGAAGCGCAGGCACTCGAAGGCCACGCCCTCCTGCAGTTCGCCGTCCCCGGCCAGGCAGACCACCTTGCGGTCCTCGCCGCGGCGGGCCAGCTCCCAGGCGAGGCTGACGGCCTGGGCCACGCCCACGCCCAGGCTGTAGCGCATGGTGTTGGTGAAGCCCAGGTCCTGGTGGACGACGCCGGTCAGGCCGCCTTGGTGGAGGGTGGCCAGCGGGGCGAACGGGAAGGTGCCGCGGACGTAGTGCTCGGCGTAGAAGGCGGGGGCGATGTGGCCGCGCCCGACGATGAGTTCGGCCGGTCCCGGCCCGTCCTCGGGCACCAGGCCGAGGTCGAAGCAGGCCCGTACGAGGGGCAGGGACGACACGTTGCTCTGGTGGTTGCCGGACCCGGCGATCTCGTGCATCCGCAACAGCACGCGCGCACTGTCGTCGTAGAGCCGCTCGGGCACGGCGCTGGCCAGCTTGCGCAGGCTCTCCAGCAGCGGGCCGGTGTAGCCGCCGTCGGCGAGTTCGTCGAGTTCGCGCCGCACCACGGCGCGTTCCGGCTCGGTGAGGCGGGGCGCCGCGGCCGTGGCCGGGCGCTGCACGAGGGCGTGCAGGGCGCTCATCGGGCCGCTCCACAGACCTCGTCCAGGGCCGCGCCGAGGATCTCAAGCGCCTCGTCCGCCTCGGCGCGGGTGGTCACGAACGCCGGGGCCAGCACGAACCAGTCGTCCTGGCCGCGCAGGATCAGGCCGCGCCGCAGACAGGCGCGGGCGACCCGCTCGCCGATCGGACCTGCTCCGCCGTCGTCGGACCCGGTGAGCGTGACGCCGTACAGCAGGCCGATGGCGCGCAGGGTGCCGCGCCCGGCGACCACCTGCCGCAGCCGGGGCTCGACGTACTGCGCCAACTCGTTGACCTTGGTGAGGTAGTCGCCGTCGTTGAACAGGGTCACCGCGGCCAGGCCCGCCGCCGACGCCATGGGGTTGGCGGCGTAGGTGTGGGACGGGGCGAAGGCGCGCGGCCCGTCGGCGTCACCGAGGCCGGCGGCGATCCGCTCACCGATCAGGACCGCGGCCAGCGGCGCGTAGCCGCCGGAGATGCCCTTGCCGACGCACATCAGGTCGGGGGTGACGCCGAAGGCCTGCGCGGCGAAGGGGTGGCCGGTGCGGCCGAAGCCGGTGACGATCTCGTCGAACACGAGCAGGACGTCGTGCCGGTCGCAGATGTCGCGGAGCCGGGCGAAGTAGTCGGCCGACGGGATGGCCATGCCGCGCAGGTGGATGACCGGCTCGATGACCAGCGCGGCCACCGAGTCGGCGCCCTCCGCCTCGATGGTCCGCTCGATCATCTCCGCGGCCAGCGCGCCGGACCGGTCCGGCGCGACGCCCCAGAAGGCTTCCAGGCAGTCCGGCGGCCAGACGTGGACGACGCCGGGCAGTCCCGGGCCGAAGCGGCTGACGTCGGGCCGGCCGGTCAGGGTGAGCGAGCCGAAGGTGGCCCCGTGGTAGCCGTGGTAGTGGCTGAGCACCTTGACCTTGTCGGGCCGGCCCTGCGTGCGGTGGTGCAGGCGGGCCAGCCGGATGGCGGCCTCGATGCTCTCCGAGCCGCCGTTGACCAGCTTGGCGGCCGTGATGCCCTCGGGGGCCAGGTCGACCAGGGCCCGGGCCAGGTCGAGCGCGGCCTGGTTGGCGCCGTGTAGCGGGGGGTTGAACGGCATGGTGTGCAGCTGCTGTTGGACGGCCTGCGCGATGGGCTCGCAGTCGTAGCCGAAGCAGGACACGAACACGCCCGACATGGCGTCCAGGAAGCTGCGCCCGGTCGCGTCGGTCAGGCGGACGCCCTTGGCGGAGCTGAAGAGCAGCGAGTCCTCGGAGTGGGGGACCTCGAAGCAGTAGGCGGACAGGTCGGTCGGCCACGGCGAAGCCGCGGACTCCTGTGCGGGCATGCGGGAACCCTCTCTGTGCGGGGGATGAGCAACGGAGCACTCCGCGGCGGTGACCGCGATGAGTGACGAGTCGTCAGAAAGGTCGAGGGGGCCGGTTCCGCGTAGGTGCGCGGGTCCGGTCAGGGGCCGTCCGGGTGCCGATCCGGTGTCCTCACCGGGCGGGCGGCGACGGGGTGGGCGCGGTCAGCAGGCGGTGGATCTCCCCGCGGCGCGCCGGGGACAGCAGGTCGAAGTAGTCGAGCCAGACGGGGCTGAGGATGTTCCGTTCCAGGATGTCCTTGGCGATGTCGACGATCACCGGCAGCGAGTGGGCCACGAGCAGCGGCATCAACAGCCGTTCCTCGCCCGGCCGCAGCAGTCCGCGGTCCGTCGCGGTCGCGGTGAACTCGGCCAGCGACCGGCGCCGTTCCGCGGGCTCGGCGATGCGGCCGGCGGCTTCGGCCAGCCACGCCAGGTCCAGCAGCCGGTCGCCGAGGTGCGCGTTGTCGAAGTCGAGGACGCCTTGGACCAGCGGCCGGCCGGCGGGGCCGTCGTCGGTGAGCACGAAGTGGTGGTGGTGCAGGTCGCTGTGGACCACCGCGGGTCGGGGGACGGGGTCCCCGACGGCGGGTACGCCGGCCTCCCGCGGCAGGCGTCCGGCCGCCACCGTCTCGCGCAGCACCGTGGCCGCTGCGCGGTGCCAGTCGCCTTCGCCCTCCTCGGCCAGGGGCAGCAGCCGTTCCTCGGCGTCCCGGAGCGCGGTCGGCCAGTGCTCCTCGTCGACCAGCCGGGGCAGCGGGATCGGCGCCAGTTCCCGTGCCCACTGCGGCGGCAACCGGTCCAGGGCGGAGCGCAGGTCCAATCCGGTGCGGACCACCTCCCGGGCCTGGTCGGGGGTGAACCACGCCACGGCGGCGCCGGCCAGCCGGGGACTGAGTTCGCACACCAGGCCCTGGCACCACACGCTGGTGGTGCCGTCCGCCGCCGGCACGGCCGCCGGCACGGGGACCCCCAGGTCCCGGCAGTGTGCCGCGATCCGCTCCTTGAGCGGGTAGAAGCGGCGCTGCCGGGCGGCGTCGGGGTTCAACTGGACCTTCAGCACGTGCCCGTTGCCGGGCAGGTCCACGTGCCACAGTCCGGCCGTGTGGCTCAGCGGCGCTGCCCCGTCGGACACCAGGGGCCGGACCGGCAGCCCGGCCCAGGGCTCGCCCCAGCCCGCCGCCACCACCCGGCGCACCCATTCCGCGCTGCCCGGTGGCGCGCCACCGGGCACGAGGAGGACGTCCCGGTCGTGCCCCTGCCGTTCCTGACTGTGCATTTCGTCCCTGTTCGCGAGGCGGCTACGGGTGCCACTCCACCGCATTCGTCCGCTCCCGGACCAGGTCCGAACGGTCCTCTCCCCGGGGCAGGCAGCGCTGCCCCGGCGACGCCCACCGGCCCGCCGGCGGGCACCTGTCCCGTGCCCGGCCGTCGGGCCGGCCACGACCCCGCCCCCGTCGTCCCGCGCCGCCACGTGCCGCGGTCGGCTGCGGCGCCGCCCGGCCGGTGGCGTCCGGTCCTCGACCGAGGGGCCACCCGTCCGTCCCTCCCGTCAGGACCGAACGGCCCGACGGTGCTGCCCCAACGGTCACCGCGCGGCTGCCCGACCGTCGGCGGCGGACCGGACGCGGCCCGTCCCGCCTACCGGACGGGCGGTCCGCACCGGTTCCGTCGGACCTGCCGCGCGCGGGCCGGAACGGACGGTGCCCGACGGACCGCGTCCCAGGTCGGGCGCGCCTCTGCGCCGGCCCCGGGCGTGCGCGACTACCGGTCGGGCTCCGCACCGGGGTCGCTCAGGAGGCGCTCGATGTCGCGCACCAGTGCCTGCGGATCGACGCCCTTGGCGTCCACCTCCAGGGTGCGGCCGTCCCGGGCGCTCACGGTGATCCGGAGGTCGGAGCGCCGCTGGGCGATCCAGGTGGACAGGCAGTTGGCCAGCACCGCGCCCACGCCGCCGGAGCCGACGGCCACCGCGAGCACGTCCAGCGCCCCGCCCATCTCGCCGGGCGCGGGCGGCGCGTGCACCGCCCGCACCCGGCCGCGCAGTCCGTCCTCGTGGCGCAACCACTCCAGCAGGGAGGGCAGTTGGGCCGCCGCGCCGGGCAGGCGCAGCCGCAGTTCCGGTACTCCGTCGGTCATCACGCGACCATCCTGGCCGATGCGCGCGCCGCCCGGTCCCGGACCGCGAAAAACGCGCGTGGCACAGGGGCCCGGGCGGAGCGTGCGCGGCGCCGGACTCACGCCAACGCGGCCTGATCCGGGGCGACGTCGGACGCGTCGAGGTGCCAGTGCAGGTCGCGGACGTCCGGTTCCAGGGAGAGCCGGGCGATGACCTGTTCCAGGGCCTGCGCGAGGTCGCCGGAGACGGTCACCGAGGCGCGGATGCCGGTGGTGTCCTCGGCGTCCCGCCGGGCCCGCAGACCGATGGGGGTCAGTCCGGACGAGGTGAGCGCCTGGAGCAGAAGGGCGCGGATGTGCGTCTCCGCGCGGCGCTCGCAGACCACGTGCACGGTGGCGAGCACGGCCGCGTCGGGGTCGGATCCGGCCGCCGGGGCCCGGTCCAGCAGCCGCCCCGCCGGGCGCAGCACGAGGTGCACGGCGAGGACGGCGAGGGTGCCGAGGGCGGCGAGTTCGAGGCGCCCGGAGGCGGCCAGCACGCCGACCGCCGCCGAACACCACAGGGTGGCCGCGGTGTTCAGGCCGCGCACCCCCGCCCCGTCGCGCAGGATCACCCCGCCGCCGAGGAAGCCGATGCCGGAGACGACGTACGAGGCGACGCGGGTAGGGCTGCCGGAGTCCCCGACGGCGGTGCTGTAGAGGACGAAGAGCGTGGCCCCGGCCGCGACCAGGGCGTTGGTGCGCAACCCCGCCATCCGGGCGCGCCATTGGCGCTCGACACCGATGAGCGCTCCGCAGGCCACGCCGGTGGCGAGTCGGACGAGGAAGTCGACGACGGTCAGGGTGTGCATGGGAGCACCTCCTCGGGAACGGGTGGGGTGGGGGACGGGTGCCGGCGGCGGGCCGGGCACCTCACTGGGCGAGCGCCACTTCGACGAGCTTGACGACGACCAGGACCATGGCGAGCAGCAGATACGTCCGCAGCGCGGTCAGGCCGATCTTGTGCCCGGTGGAGAGCACCGGCCGGGGCAGCCGCTCCAGGGGCGGCATCCGCCAGTCGTCGCGGCCGGTGCGGTCCACCGGACGGCCGCCGCGCGCCCAGCCCTTGCGGCGCCGCCGCAGCTCCGCGTACCCGAGCGCCAGCACCCCGGCCGCGCCGCAGCCCGCCATGAGGGTGAGGATGCTGCCCGCGTCGATGTCCGGGAAGAGGACCGCGGCGGTGAGGATCACCGAGAGGGTGACCAGGACGCCGACGACGGCGGCGGTGAAGGCGTTGGTGCGGGGGCCGTTGACCCACGGGCCGAGCACCGCCCGGTCGTTGCACAGGAGCAGCAGGAAGACGGAGGCGGACGGCAGCAGCACTCCGGCCAGGGTCTGCACGCCCTCGGTGAGCAGGCCCAGCGGCGCCCCGGGCAGCAGCACGATCGTGGCGGCCGCGGCGACCAGGCCCGCGTAGACGGCGTAGAAGCCCTTGGCGCCGCCGACGCCGCGGTGCAGGGAGTGCCGGATGCCGAAGACGTCGCCGATGGCGTACGCGGTGGACAGGGACACCGCGAAGGCGCCGATGATCGAGGCGTCCAGCAGGGCGATGGCGAACAGCACCCCGGCGAGCTTGCCGGCGTGGGCGGCCAGGCCGTGCGCGATGCCGGCGGTGTCGGTGAAGGCACCGGCGCCCGCGGTGCCGGCGAAGGCGGCGGCGGTGCATCCCATCAGGGCGGCGGCGCCGAGCACCACGATGGCGATGCCGATCCACAGGTCGGCCTTCTCGTAGCCCATGAAGCGCGGGGTGATCCGCTTGTCGATGACGTAGGACTGCTGGAAGAAGAGCTGCCAGGGCGCGACGGTGGTGCCGACGATGCCGATGATCAGCAGCAGCACCGCGGACGGCCCGCCGGGCCCGTCGGGCAGGTGCGGGACGACGAAGTCGTGGGCCATCTGCCCGGTGGACGGGTGCACCAGGAAGTACAGCGGGACGAGCAGCAGGGACGCCGCGCACAGGGCGATGGCGATCCGTTCGAACCTGCGGAACGACCCGGTGAAGGCGGACGCGATGATGACGGCCGCGGCCAGCAGGACCGCGCCGACCTTGGGCAGTCCCAGGTACCCGGCGGCGAGGGTGATGCCGATGAACTCCGTCACCAGCGTCAGCGCGTTGAGCAGGAACAGGTCGATGACCGAGAAGGCGCCCCAGAACTTCCCGAACCGCTCCAGGATGAGCCGCGCGTGCCCCACCCCGGTGACGGCGCCCAGTCGGAGCACCATCTCCTGGTTGACGTAGAGCACCGGGACGAGCAGCAGCAGGGTCCACAGCAGGTGGGTGCCGTAGTTCTGGCCGGCCTGGCCGTAGGTGGTGAAGGCGCCGGCGTCGTTGTCGCCGACCATCACGATCAGGCCGGGGCCGGCGATGGCGAGCAGGGTCTTGAGCTTGGCGGGCAGGCCCCGGCGCGGGGCGGTGTCGTCGTGCCGGATGGTGCCGAGCGCGCCGCGGATGTCACCGGTGTGCGCGTCGTCGAGCACGGCGGTGGACGGCGGGGCAGGGGCCGTGGTGCGGACGGTGGTCTCGGTCATGGCGAACTCCCAAGTCCCCCGGGCGGGGGAGGTGTTGGGGGCGCGAGGCAGGCATCTTCCCTGCGCGGGAGCGCAGCACGGCGACCCGTGTCGGCGCCTGGCCGTACGGGGGCGTGGTGCGGCGGACGGGCCGCGCAGGGAAGGTGGCTACCGCGTGCCGGAAGAATGCGAGGGCAAGCGGAGGTGGGGCCGATGATGGCCCGGACTACTGCAATCCATGTCTCTCGCCTCCTTCCGGCCGGGGCGCTCGGGACGCGCCGTCGTCGATCCGGCAAGGAGCGGCCGGTCACCGTCGACCGGCTCACCCCCACTCGTCAGAGCTTTGGCACGTCACGGCGTAGCCCCGGGCGGGGCAGCCACTTGGGGTCACCCCTTGGGCCGGGGAGACCTGTCCTGATCCGGAGCGTCTCTCGACGGGTGGGATCAGTGGCCTGTGTCCGTGACGACGCCTCACCGAACGAGGTGCGTGCTTCGTCAAACCTCTAGGAGTCTAGACCCTCTCGATGGATACTTGCGCAATTGTGCAACTTTTTGACCGACTCTTAACCCCGCGGCCACCGGCTGCCGCCGTCCCGGTCCGGCTGCTGGACACCGTCCGGTCGTCGGGTGAGCATGAGGCCCATGTCGGAGCGCGATCCCGGGCCCGGAGAAACGGGCGGAGCCGGTACCGAAGCCGAGCGGCTGGACCGCATCGAGGCGCTGCTGGCGCCCGCCGTGACGGGGCTGGAGGAGGCCGGGCGCCGGTTGCGGCCGGCCTGGCGGCGGGTGACCCGCGGCGAGCCCCGCTGGCCCTCGACGCTCGCGGTGCTGGTGGCCGTGGTGCTGCAGTGGTTGCTCCCGGAGCGGCTGACGATCCACCCGGATTGGCTGCTGCCGGGGCTGGAGACCGCGCTGCTGCTGGTGTTGGTGGCGGCCGACCCGTTCCGCATCGAGCGGGCCTCCCCGTTGTACCGGTGGACGGGGCTGGCGCTGATCGTGCTGATCAGCACGGCGAACGGCTGGTCGGCGGTGCGCCTGGCGGTCGGCCTGGTGCGCGGCATCGAGGGCGGGGACGCCGGCCAACTGCTCGTGACCGGCGGCGGCATCTGGCTCACCAACATCATCGCCTTCGCGCTCTGGTACTGGGAGTCGGACCGCGGGGGCCCGGTCGCCCGGGCCCGTGCCGTGCGCCGCTACCCGGACTTCCTCTTCCCGCAGATGGCGACGCCGCAGTTGGCCCCCGAGCACTGGGAGCCGCAGTTCGCCGACTACCTGTACCTGTCGTTCACCAACGCCACCGCCTTCAGTCCCACCGACGTGATGCCGCTGAGCCGCTGGGCGAAGCTGCTGATGCTGTTGCAGTCGGCGGTCTCGCTGCTGACCGTCGTCCTGGTGGTGGCCCGGGCCGTGAACATCCTCAAGTAGGCGGCGCCGGCGCCCCGTTGGTGACGTCCACGGGCGTTGCGGGGTGTGCCGGGCGCACGGTGAGGGTATGGCCGCGTCATGACACCGCGATGAGGCCGGCGTGAGAAGTCGATGAATATGTGCTCAGTTGCGCAATCATTTAGGCAAGGCTTGACCGGTTGACCCGTAACCGATCGGGATCACGCCTCTGACCTGGGGTTTTGTCGCCCCGGGGGAGTGGTGCCGAAAACAATCCCCGGCCGGAGTCAATTCTTTCCCACGCCGTGGTCAGGCGCCGTGGGCGCTTTCCCGGCGCTGCCTGCCCAAGCGCCCGGTAGCCGCTTTCACAGCACGTTCGAATTGCGGAACAGACCGCCCGGCAGGCGAACCCCCTGCCTGAGCAGCGGCATCTCTAGGGGCGAACGTCCGAGGGTCATCCACCCACCGGCACCGAACAGAGGCATATCGATGTCGTCGCCCCTTCTCGAATCGTCCTTCGAGCCGTCCGAGCCAGCGCCCCGCCGGGCCCTGTACCGCACCGCCGGCAACCCGGCCCCGCGGACCCTGCTCGACGTCCTCGATGCCACCGCCGCCGCACATCCCCAGGCGATCGCGCTGGACACGGGCTCCGAGGCACTCACCTACCGCGACCTGTGTACCGAGACCGAACGCCGCGCACGGCAGCTCAGGGACCGTGGCATCGGTCCCGGCGACCGGGTCGGAGTCCGTGTGCCCTCCGGGACCGCCGAGCTGTACCTGTCCATCCTCGCCGTCCTGCGCAGCGGAGCGGCCTACGTGCCGGTCGACGCCGACGACCCCGACGAGCGGGCCGCCACCGTCTTCCGCGAGGCCGCCGTCTGCGCCGTCCTCGGCCCCGACGGCCCGCTGCCCGGGCTGGCCCGGCCCGGCGGCGCCCCGCGCTGCGCGGGCCCCCAGGACGACGCCTGGATCATCTTCACTTCGGGTTCGACCGGCGCGCCCAAGGGCGTGGCGGTCAGCCACCGCTCCGCCGCCGCCTTCGTCGACGCCGAGGCCGACCTGTTCTGCCAGGACCGGCCGCTGGGCCCCGGCGACCGGGTGCTGGCCGGGCTGTCCGTCGCCTTCGACGCCTCCTGCGAGGAGATGTGGCTCGCCTGGCGGTACGGCGCCTGCCTGGTGCCCGCACCCCGCGCGCTGGTCCGGGCCGGCCACGAACTCGGCCCCTGGCTCGTCGAGCGCGGCATCACCGTCGTCTCCACCGTGCCCACCCTCGCCGCGCTCTGGCCGGACGAGGCGATGCGCCGGGTCCGCCTGCTGATCGTCGGCGGCGAATCCTGCCCGGCCGGGCTCGTCGACCGCTTCGCCGGGCCCGGCCGCGAGATGTGGAACACCTACGGCCCGACCGAGACCACCGTCGTCGCCTGCGCCGCCCGCCTGCTGCCGGGCGAGCCGGTCCGCATCGGCCTGCCCCTGGAGGGCTGGCAGCTCGCCGTCGTCGACCGGGCCGGGCAGCCGGTGCCCTTCGGTGCCGAGGGCGAACTGCTGATCAGCGGCGTCGGCACGGCCCGCTACCTCGACCCCGTCAAGGACGCCGAACGGTTCCGGCCCGACGACGCCCTGGGGGCCGCCCGCGTCTACCGCACCGGCGACCTGGTCCGGGCCGAACCCGAGGGCCTGCTCTTCGTCGGCCGCGCCGACGACCAGATCAAACTCGGCGGCCGCCGGATCGAACTGGGCGAGATCGACGCCGCCCTGGCCGCCCTGCCCGGCGTCCGCGGGGCCGCCGCGGCCGTCCAGACGACGCCGGCCGGCACCCAGGTGCTGGTCGGCTACGTCGTCCCCGAACAGCGCACCGCCGACGGTTCCAGCTTCCAGCAGGACAAGGCCCGCGCACTGCTCCAGGAACGCCTGCCGGCGCAGCTGGTCCCGGTCCTCGCGGAGGTCGAGGGCCTGCCCACCCGGACCTCCGGCAAGGTCGACCGCAAGGCGCTGCCCTGGCCGCTGCCGACCGCCCCGGCCGACTCCGCCACCGGCGACCCGGCCGCGGCGCTGCACGGCACCGCCGCCCGCCTCGCCGGGATCTGGGAGGAACTCCTCGGCGTCCGGCCCGGCCCGGACAGCGACTTCGTCTCCCTCGGCGGCACCAGCCTGGCCGCCGCCCGCATGGCGTCCCAGCTCCGCATCCACCACCCCGGCGTCTCGGTCGCCGACCTCTACCGCCACCCGGTCCTGCGCGACATGGCCGAACACCTCGACTCGCTCGGCGGCACGGTGGACGAGGTCCGCCCGGTCCGCCCGGTCCCGCGCCGCACCGGTCTCGTCCAACTCCTCGTCCAGACCGGCCTGTACGGCATCGCCGGCCTGCGCGGACTGGTCGGACTCGCGCTCGCGGACAACGTCCTCGGCCTGCTCGCCCCGCAGGTCTGGGCGCCGCACACCGCGTGGTGGCTGATCGTCGTCGGCTGGGTGGTGCTCTACAGCGCCCCGATGCGCTGCGCCCTCGGCGCCCTGGCCGCTCGCACGCTCGCCGGCTCCATCAAGCCCGGCGCCTACCCGCGCGGCGGCGCCACCCACCTGCGCCTGTGGACCGCCGAACGCGTCGTCGCCGCCTTCGGCGTGCCCTCCCTGCTCGGCACCCCCTGGGCGCGGCTCTACGCCCGGAGCCTGGGCTGCACCACCGGGCGGAACGTGGCACTGCACACCATGCCGCCGGTCACCGGCCTCGCCGAACTCGGCGACGGCTGCAGCATCGAACCCGAGGCCGACCTCTCCGGCTGGTGGCTCGACGGCGACATCCTGCACATCGGCGCGGTCCGGATCGGCGCCGGCGCCCGGGTCGCCCACCGCAGCATGCTGATGCCCGGTGCCGTCGTCGGCCGGGGCGCCGAACTCACCGCCGGCGGCTGCCTGGACGGCGAGATCCCCGACGGCGCCTCGTGGTCCGGCTCCCCGGCCCGCCCGGCCGGCGCCGCCGAGCGGATGGCCGGCGCCGCCTGGCCCGCCCCCGCCTGGCAGCGCTCGCGCCGCTGGAGCGCCGCCTACGGACTGACCCTGCTGGGCCTGCCGCTGCTGGCCCTGCTGTCCACCGCGCCCGCCCTGGTCGGCGCGTACTTCCTGCTCCGGGACAGCGGCACCCTCGCCACCGCCGCGCTCCGCCTGCTGCTGGCCGTCCCGGTCTTCACGCTCCTGACCACCGGCTGCTCGATCCTCGTCACCGCCGCCGTGGTGCGCCTCCTCGGACGCGGCATCACGCCGGGGCTGCACCCCGCGAGCGGTGGCGTCGCCTGGCGCGCCTGGCTGGTCACCCGCCTCCTGGACGGCGCCCGCGGCAGCCTCTTCCCGCTCTACGCCAGCCTCGGCACCCCGCACTGGCTGCGGCTGCTCGGCGCCAAGGTCGGCCGGCACGCGGAGATCTCCACGGTGCTGCCGCTGCCCTCCCTGCTGCACGTCGAGGACGGTGCCTTCCTCGCCGACGACACCCTGGTCGCGCCCTTCGAACTCCGCGGCGGTTGGCTGCGGTTGGGGACCGTCCGGATCGGCCGCCGGGCCTTCGTCGGCAACTCCGGCATCGTCGACCCCGGCCACGACGTGCCCGACCACAGCCTGGTCGGTGTGCTCTCCAACGCCCCCGCCGACGGCGAGCCCGGCTCCTCCTGGCTGGGCCGGCCCGCGATGCCGCTGCCCCGGGTGGCGACCCAGTCCGACCCGGCGCGCACCTTCGCACCGCCGCGCAAGCTGGTCCGGGCCCGCGCCGCCGTCGAACTGTGCCGGGTGCTGCCGCTGATGTGCGGCCTGGCGCTCGCCGAGGGCGTGTTCCTCACCGAGCAGGACGCCTTCGCCCAGGGCGGCCTCGGGCTCGCCGCGCTCGTCGGCGCCCCGCTGCTGCTGGCCTCGGGCCTCGTGGCGCTGCTCGTCACCACCCTCGCGAAGTGGCTGCTGGTCGGCCGCTTCACGGTGAGCGAGCACCCGCTGTGGTCGTCGTTCGTGTGGCGCAACGAGCTCTACGACACCTTCGTCGAATCGCTCGCCGTGCCGTCGATGGCCGGCGCGTTCACCGGCACCCCGGTCCTCAACTGGTGGCTGCGCACCCTCGGCGCCAAGATCGGGCGCGGGGTCTGGCTGGAGAGCTACTGGCTGCCGGAGACCGACCTGATCACCGTCGCCGACGGCGTCAGCGTCAACCGCGGCTGCGTCCTGCAGACCCACCTCTTCCACGACCGGATCATGCGGCTGGACACCGTCCGCCTCGCCGAGGGCTCCTCGCTCGGCCCGCACGGCATCGTGCTCCCCGGCACCGACGTCGGGGCGCGCGCCTCGATCGCACCGTCGTCCCTGGTCATGCGCGGCGAGAGCGTCCCGGCCCACACCCGGTGGGCCGGCAACCCGATCGCCGGCGAACGCCCCGCCCGTCCCGTCACGGCGTGCGCGGAAGGAGGTGCGGCCGCGTGACCCGATGCAGTCGGCGCGCCCTGCTCCGGGGCGCCGCCCTGCTCCCGTTCGCCGCGACGGTCGCGGACGGCCCCGCCGGGCCGCTCCCGGCCCGCTACTTCCCGCGGCACGGCACCTACGCCCACGACACCGTCTCGTACGACCTGCACCTGGACTACCGCCCGGCCGACGGCGGCCTGGACGGGCGGGCGCGCATCGAGGCGGTGGCCAAAGAGCCCCTGGACCGGGTGGAGTTGGACCTCTCCCGGCTCACCGCGCACACCGCCACGATCGACGGCATCCGGGTCCGCGCCCGCCAGCAGAACGGGAAGCTGTACCTGGCCGCCCCGCACCCGCTCGCCACCGGCGCGCGGTTCACCGTGGACGTCGGCTACCGCGGCCGGCCCCGGCCGGTGCGCTCCCCGTTCGGCCCGATCGGCTGGGACCGCACCGGCGATCCGCACGACGGGACCATGGTCGCCTCCCAGCCGCTGGGCGCCCCGTCGTGGTTCCCCTGCAACGACCGCCCCGACGACAAGGCGGCCTTCACCTTCCGGATCAGCGTCCCGCACGGCCAGCACGCCCTCGCCAACGGCACGTTGCTCGAACGCCGCCGCAGCGGGCACCGCGAGTGCTGGACCTACCACCACCCCGGCCCGATGGCCCCGTACCTCGCCGCGCTCTACACCGGCCGGTTCCGCCACGACAGCGGCACCGCCCAACTCGGCCCGGGCCACCCGACGATCGCGCTGCACAACTCCTACCCGGCCCGGATGGCCGAGGACGCCGCGCACGACCTGGCCCGCCAGCCCGAGATGCTCCGGGCGTTCAGCGACCACTTCGGCCGCTACCCGTTCGAGGCGTACGGGGCGGTGGTCGTCGACGCCGAACTCGCCGCCCCGGTCGAGAACCAGACCCGGTCGGTGTTCGGCAGCAACCACATCGACGGGGCCCGCGGCGCCGAGACCCTGGTGGCCCACGAGATCGCGCACCAGTGGTACGGCAACAGCGTCAGCCTGCGCGACTGGCGCGACATCTGGCTCAACGAGGGCTTCGCCACCTACGCGGAGTGGCTGTGGTCCGAGCACATCGGCGAGGACTCCGCCGACGAGATCGCCCGCCGGGAGTGGCTTTCGCTGCGCGCGCGACCCCAGGACCTGCGGGTCGCCGACCCCGGCCAGCGCCGGATCTTCGACGACCGGGTCTACGTCCGCGGCGCCTGCACCCTGCACGCGCTGCGCCGGGCCGTCGGCGACGACCGGTTCTTCGCGGTGCTGCGCGGCTGGCACGGCGAGCACCGCGGCGCCAGTGCCGACACGGGGACGTTCGTCGCGCACGCCGAACGCTGCGCCGGGCGTGCCGTCCGCCCGCTGCTGCACACCTGGTTGTACGACAAGCCGCTGCCCGCGCTGGCGGCCTGAGCGTTCCGCGTGCCCGGTGGCGGACGGTTCCCCGTCCGTCACCGGGCACGGCCGGTTCAGCTGTGGCGCCGCACCTTCAGCGCCGCGTCGGTCCGTTCGAGCGGCTGCCCGTCGGGGCCGTTCTGCACCCGCGTGTACTCCTCGCTGAGCTGCACCTCCCACGCGTCGGCGGGCAGCGCCAGCGCCGCCAGCACCTCGTCGGTCGTGGGGAACTCGTCCACCGGGTGACCGTGGCCGTGGTCCTGGTCGTGGTCGTGGCCGTGCTGCCACGGCGGCGGCCCGGCGTGCCCGACGATCAGCAGCACCCCGCCCGGCGCCACCGCGGCCGCCGCCCTCCGCAGGATGCGGTCCCGGAAGACCTCGCCGGGGTTGTGCAGGAACTGCGCGGAGACCAGGTCGTAGCTGCCCTCCGGGAAGGACAGCGACAGGTCCCGCCGCTGCCAGTCGATGCGGTCGGCCACCCCGGCCGCGGCCGCCTGCTCGGCCGCCCGGCCCAGGGCCACTCCCGACACGTCGACGGCGGTGACCCGCCAGCCCTGCGCGGCCAGCCAGATCGCGTCCGCCCCCTCGCCGCAGCCCAGCTCCAGCGCGGTGCCCGGGGCCCGGTCGCCGACCTCACGGACCAGCGTCGCGTTGGGGTTCCCGCTCCAGATCCGGTCGCCCTCGGCGTACCGGGCGTCCCAGAACTCCTCGTCGGGGACCGTGGTGCTGCCGTTGCCGTGGTTCATGGTTGTGCACTCCTCTCCGTCCGGTCACGGCACAGCCTCAACCGTACCCAGGCCATCCGGCAAAGTCCGTTGCCGATACCGCAACGAAACGGAGGAAGCCCCCGCTTAAAGTTCGCCCTCGACCGTCCCACCCACGTCATGGGCGATGTGCACCGCGGCCTCCTCGGCGGACGCCGCACCCCCGTCGACGCCGACGTCGCGGGCGACGACGTCGTTGCTGCCGCCGCCCCGCCAGAACCCCTCGTCGAAGCCGACGATCCGCCCGGCGCGCTCCTCGCCGACCTGGTCGTCGTAGGGCTCGCCGGCACCGCCCGGCAGGTCGCCGATGCCGTCGCCGTCCGGCGTGCAGACGTCCGGCAGCTCGATGGACAGCCGGTGCGCCAGCGACTCGCGGTCGTGCTGCTCCTGCGCGGTGGTCCCCTCGTGGTTGACCACGAACGGGCGCTCCGGCGGCGAATACCCGGTGTCCAACGCCTCGTCGAGCCCCGGCTCGTCCAGGGCGTCCTCCATGTCGAGGTCGTTGGGATTGTCCTGCGGATCGAATCTGGGCGGCTGGTAGACCTCGTCGCCCATGGTGTCGTCGGACATTGCCGCCCTCCTCTTCTCCTCCGCGTGGACGGTGCGTACGCCCTCCCGTGGCCATTGTCCGCCACGGCGGGCCGCTCGGCCTCAGGAGCGCCGGTCCTCGGTTCCCAGCCCGAGCGACTCGGCGATGCCCTGCACGTTGTCGTACCGGTGGTGGGCCGGCAGTTGCTCCGCCATCGAGACCAGCAGGTCGGGCGCGTGGTTGCGGCGCAGGGCGCGCAGGACGTCGTTGCGCTCGGCCGGGTAGACGCTGCGCCCGAGGTACTGCGCGAACTCCGAGCGCAGCCCCACGTCGCGCTCGGACATGCCGTGCGGCGTGCCGCCGCGGTAGACGCTCTCCGGCGACGGTGCCGCCGTCGGCTGGTCCTCGCCGGCCGGCTCCAGCTCGCGGTTCTCGTCCGTGCGCAGCGAGCGGTCCAAGGTCAGCTGGCCCCGCAGCTGCTTCTTCATCATGTCGTCCCGGGCCGGACCGGTCTTGTCCATGCCGTGTTCCATGACCATGGCTGCCTCCGTTGCCTCCGGTTCCAGTCTCCCCGTTCCCCCGGCGCTGACAACACGGCGCCCGACCGCCCCGCCGCCCCCGCGTGCGGCCCGTGGTGCGGACACGGAACCGCCCGCCGTCCCCGGGTGTCCGGGGTCGGCGGGCGGTCGGCGTGCGGCCCGTGCCGTCAGTCGGTGGCCTCGGCGGCCGTCGGCTTCGGGATCAGGAACGACGACGCGATGGCGAGCGCCAGGATGACCACCCCGGCGATCATGCCGGCGGTGTAGCCGCCGGCCGCGGTCGGGTCGGCCGGCGTCAGCGCGGTCTTCACGGCGTACAGCGCGGCGAAGCTCAGGCCCGCGCCGAGGTTGAAGGCACCGGCGTTCAGCCCGGGCAGGAAGCCGGGGTTCTCACCCGGCGAGAGGACGATGCCCAGCCCGTTGAGGACGATGTTGGCCACGCCCGCGTAGGTGACGCCCACCAGCAGCGAGGTCACCAGCAGCAGCACGTGCGACTGGCTGTGCATGGTCAGCAGCATCAGCACCACCGACCCCACGGCCCCGACGAGGCCCAGCCGCAGGATCCGGCCGTAGCCGTAGGTCGCGGCCAGTCGGCCGGCCAGCGGACCCATCGCCAATCCCGCGAGCGCGTACGGCGACAGCGTCCACCAGGCCGACTGCTCGGCGGACATCCCCAGTCCGGCCTGGGCGTCCTGGGCGAAGGAGGGGATCAGGCCGTTCATCACCGCGAACACGCCGGTCATGGTCAGCACCGTGGTCAGCAGCAGCGACCAGGTGGCCCGCTGCTTGAGGTGGCGGGTGGCGACCAGCGGCTGCCCGCTGCGGTTCTCGGTCCGCCAGAACAGCGCGAACGCGGCGGCGGCCACGACGACCAGCACCGCGATCATCGCCCAGTTCGCGGCGGCCAGCTTGCCCGCCTCGTTCAACGCGATCAGCAGCGCACCGACCGAGACGACCAGCAGCGCCACGCCGGGCCAGTCCATCCTGGACGCGGCGGCCGCCTTGGACTCCGGGGTCAGGGTGGCCACCAGGACGGTCGCCAGGGCCGCGACGCCCGCCATCGCCCAGAAGACCGACTGGAAGCCGTGGTGGTCGGCGAGGTAGCCGCCGGCCAGCGAGTCGACGCCGGCGATGCCGCCGTTGACCGCGGTGATCACGCCCAGCAGGGTGCCGTACTTCTTGGGCTCCTTGACCTCGACCCGGAGCATGATCAGGCACAGCGGCACGACCGGCCCGCTCACGCCCTGGATGATCCGCCCGACGAACAGCATCGGGATGCTCGTCGACAGCGCGGCGACCACGCAGCCGACGGCCATCAGGACGAGCATGCCGGCCAGTACCCGGCGCCGGCCCAGGACGTCGCCCAGGCGCGGCAGGAACAGCGAGAACAGCGCCGCGGAGGTGAAGAACGCGGTCTGGGTCATGCCCACTTCGGCGGAACTGGCACCGAGCGAGTCCTCGATGCTCTTCAGCGCCGGGCTGAGCATGCTGGCGTTGAGCTGGAAGGCGAAGCACGCCACCAGCAGGGCGGTGACCAGCACGCCGATCCGGACGCCGGATCCGCGGCCGGCGGCCTCGGTGGAACGCGGTGCGGTGGAGACGTTCATGCCCGGCCTTCGCCGATCCGCTCCAGGGCGTCCACCACGAGGTTCCAGAAGCGCTCGTGGTCCAGCTTGACCGCGACCTGGGTGTGGCAGTCCGCCGGCGCCGGTGCCCGGAAGTCGGTCACCGTCATGCCCAGGGTCAGCGCGCCGCGCAGCTCGATGTCGACCGGCGCCTTGCGGACGGTCATCACGTCCGGGTCGATGACGTACGCCACCGCGCAGGGGTCGTGCACCGGCGGGTGGTCGAAGCCCTGGTTCTCCCGGTACGCCTCGCGGAAGAAGTCGAGCAGCTCCAGCACGAACCGGGACGGCGCGGTGCCGACCGCGGCGATCTTCGCCTCGACCTCGGGGGTGGCCAGGGCCTGGTGCGTGAGGTCCAGGCCGACCATGGTGACCGGCCACTTCTCGTTGAAGACGATGTGCGCGGCCTCGGGGTCGATGATGATGTTGAACTCGGCGACCGCGCTCCAGTTGCCCTCGTGGTAGCCACCGCCCATCAGGACGACCTCGCGCACCCGCTCGGCGATCCGCGGCTCCTTGCGCACGGCCATGGCGATGTTGGTCAGCCCGGCCGTGGGGACGATGGTGATCTCGCCCGGCTCGTGGGACATCACGGTGTCGATGATCAGGTCGACGGCGTGCCGGCGGTCCAGCTCGAAGGCGGGCTCGGGCAGGTCCGGCCCGTCCAGGCCGGTCTCGCCGTGGATGTCGGGGGCGGTCTCGATGGACCGCACCAGCGGACGCGGGTTGCCCGCGGCGAACGGCACGCCGGTGATGCCGGCGATCGTCGCCACCGACAGCGCGTTGCGGGTCACCTTCTCCAGCGTCTGGTTCCCGACCACGGTCGTCACGGCGACCAGGTCGACGTCGGGATTGCCGTGGGCCAGGAGCATGGCGATCGCGTCGTCGTGCCCCGGGTCGCAGTCGAGGATGATCTTTCTGGCCAACGGAAGAGCCCCTTTGCTCTGCGGAACGGTGAAGCGGGGTGAACTCGATCTCTGGGGCGCGCCGCAAACAGGCCACTACCTCGGGAAAACGTTCTCCGGAAATTTCGCTCATGTTGCGCGGAGATGTCAATGAATCATTAACGAAGTGTGAGGCAGACGACCCCTCTACCCGCTGGTATCGAAGGGCACGGAGCTGGTACGCCTGTGTACCGGCGGTGATAACGATTGCCGCCGATGTCCGGGACAGTGCGGTGCGCAGGGCCGCCGTTCCGTAGTGGAAGGGCACACCGTCGTGGCCGAAGTGACCTTGCGGGACGTCGCCCGGGCGGCGGGCTGCTCCGTCGCCACCGTCTCCCGCGTGCTGGCCGGCACCCGCCCGGTCGGCGCCGAGACGGCCCGCGCCGTACGGGCCGCGGCCGACCGACTGGGCTACCGCCCCAACGAGGTCGCCCGGGCCCTGCGCAGCCGCTCCACCGGCACCGTCGGCCTGGTCCTGCCGCAGATCACCAACCCCTTCTTCCCCTCCCTCGTACGGGAGTTGGAGCACGCCCTGCACGCCGAGGGCCGGGCGGTCCTGCTCGCCGACTGCGACGACGACCCGGCGACCGAAGCCACCCGGATCGCCGCCCTGTTGGACCGTCGGGTGGACGCCCTGCTGCTCATCCCGGTCGACGAGCGGCGCAGCCGGGACGCGGTGGCCGCCGCCGCGGCGCGGGTGCCGCTGGTCCTGCTGGACCGCGGCTGCGGCCCCGGCGTCGCTGATTCGGTCGCGGTCGACAACGCGGCCGGGATGGCGCTCGTCCTGGAGCACCTCGCCGCCACCGGCCGCCGCCGCCCCTGCTTCGTCGGCGCCGCCGGGACCGCCTCCGCCGCGGTCGAACGGCGTGTGGCCTACGCGGCCGGGGCGGCCGCCCTCGACCCGGCCGCGCCGCAGCGCACGGTGCTCGGGGACTTCTCCGTGGAGTGGGGCCGCGCCGCCGTCGACCGGATCTGGTCGGCCCGGCCGGACGCGGTGGTCTGCGCCAACGACCTGATCGCGGCCGGTGCCCTGCAACGCCTGCGGCAGCTGGGCGCCGACGTCCCCGGCGAGGTCGCGGTCACCGGTTTCGACGACGTCCCGCTGGCCGGACTGGCCGACCCGGCGCTCACCACGGTCCGCCAGCCGGTCGCCGAACTGGCCGCCGAGGCCGCCCGGTTGCTCGCGCACCGCCCCGCCGCGGCCCCGATCCCCGGCCCGCGGCGACCGGTCCGTACCGTCCGGCTCGCCCCGGAATTGGTGGTACGGGGGTCCAGCGCGCCGGCCGACGGCGGCAGCGACCCGCGCACGACCCCTTGACCGTACGCGGTCATCGCGTTAAGTCTAGACCAATTGCTCGGCACGCCCTCGCGTCAACCACCCCCCTACGCGAAAGGGTTGACATGAACAAGAAGAGAAGGCTGGCCCTCGCCATAGGCGCCGGCATCGCCCCCCTCCTCGTCGTCAGTCTGCCGGTCAGCCCGGCCAGCGCCCACGGCTACGTCTCCTCGCCGCCCAGCCGACAGGCCCAGTGCGCCGCCGGCACCATCGACTGCGGTCCGATCAAGTGGGAGCCGCAGAGCGTCGAAGGCCCCAAGGGGCTGACGAGTTGCAGCGGCGGCAACAGCCAGTTCGCCGACCTCGACGACGACTCCAAGCCGTGGCAGGTCACCCCGATCAACAGCAGCCAGACCTTCACCTGGCGCTTCACGGCCCGGCACGCCACCAGCAACTGGCAGTACTTCGCAAACGGCCAGAAGGTCGCCGAAATCAACGGCAACGGGGCCCAGCCGCCGGCCGAGGTCTCCCACACCGTCAACTTCGGCGACATCAAGGGCAAGCAGAAGATCCTCGCGGTGTGGAACATCGCCGACACCGCCAACGCCTTCTACGCCTGCATCGACGTCACCATCGGCTAGCGGCGTCCCCGCGGATTCCGCTTCCGCTCCGCTCCCCCTCTCCCGCCGACCCGCGCGCTTCCCCCTCCGCTCACCGACCCCGCCGTCGCCCCGCGCCCCGTCCCAGGACGCGGGGCGACGTCGCGGTCAGGGGCACCCGTTACGATCGGCGCATTCAAGGGCCGATGCGGGTGGCCGCAGCCGGGAGGACGAGATGGGTCTGTTCCGCCGAGGACCGAAGCGGGATCCCCGCGAACTCGCACGTGACGAGGAGTTCAGCTTCTTCTCCGAGCGGGAAGGACGCGTCTTCAGATCCCAGGTCCGGCAGGCGTTCGCCGAGCGCGGCCTGGAGGTCACGGCGTACGCCGGCGCGGTCACCGACTCGGGCGGCCGCCAGTTCGGCCTCGGCAACCTGGCCGCCGTCTGCCACCGCGACCGGCGCGGCGCGCGCAGCTGGCCGACGCTCATCCGCGACCACGTCGGCAAGGTGCTGCGCACCATGGACGGCCCGCAGCCGCTGGAGATCCTCTCCCACGACGAGATCCGCGCCTGCCTCTACCCGCGGATCGTCGCCCAGGAGACCCTGCCCGCCTCCGATTCCTTCCACTACGGCCACGCACCGGCCCCCGGACTGTGCGAGGTGCTCGCCCTCGACCTGCCCGAGGCCGTCCAGATGCTCAGCGCGGACTCCCTCGCCGACCTCGGGGACGTGGCCGAGCTGCGGATCCGGGCCATGAACAACCTGCGTGCCCTGCCGGTCGAGGGGCACGAGACGGTGCGCCGCGGCGACGGCTCGGCCTTCGAGGTGCTGCTCGGCGACTCCTTCTTCACCGCGAGCCGGGTGCTCGTCCTCGACGACCTGGTCGAGCGCCTCACGGGCACCGCCCTCACCCGCGACGGCGCCCTGGTCGCCCTGCCCTTCCGCCACCAGTTGGCGTTCCACCGCATCCGCGACGCCCAGGTCATTCCGGCGCTCCAGGCCATGGCCCAGTTCGCCGCGGCCGGGCACGAGGACGCGGCGGGCGCGATCAGCCCCCGCGTGTTCTGGTGGCGCCGCGGGATGATGACGGCGCTGAGCGAACCGGACGGCGACGGGCTGCGCGTGGTGGTCGACGTGGAGTTCCAGGACATGTTGGAGCGCCTGGTCCAGGACGAGCCGTAGCGGCTCCGGGCGGCCGGCCGCTTCCGGGCCGCTCCCGCCCGCCGAAATCCGTCCGAGAAATCCGCGCCGGACGGGAACCCCGCAGGCCCGCGGCCCGTTCTACTGTGTGAGGCCCCGCGTTCTCCCCCGTACGCGGGGCCTCACTACGTCCGCCGCCGCGCGGGCCCGCCTCACCCGTCGAGCTGCGCCCGCTCCTCGTCGGTGAAGAGCCGGGAGCGGATCAGGAAGCGCACGCCCTCCGGCGCCTCCAACGAGAAGCCACTGCCCCGGCCCGGCACGACGTCCACCGTCAGGTGGGTGTGCCGCCAGCGGGCGTACTGGTCCGCGGACATCCAGAAGCCCACCGGCTCCGGCACGCCGTTCACCACCAGCTCCGCCAACAGCACGTCCGACGCGCCGGTGCGGAACTCCCCGGCCGGATAGCACATCGGCGCGCTCCCGTCGCAGCAGCCGCCGGACTGGTGGAACATCAGCGGCCCGTGCCGGGCGTGCAGCGACCGCAACAGCGCGGCGGCGCCGTCGGTGAGCGCGATGCGCGCGGGAACTGTCGGGAGGCCGGTCCCTCGGTCGTCCATCTGTCGCCCCTTCGTCGGCCGGTCACGGTGGGCGCGGTCCCCCGCCGGGCGGGGGAGTGCCCCGCCCGGCAGCATGGCAGAAGGCCGCCGCGGCACGGAACACGGCGGCGCCCGGAGCCCGGCGGACCGGGAGGGCGGGCCGCCGCCTCACCGGCGGCGGCCCGCCCGCCTCACATCCGGTGCGTCAGCAGCGCCTCGGCGATGGCCACCTGGGCCGGCTCCAGCGCGGACTCGCCGTCCTCGACCTCCCACAGGGCGTTCTGCAGCACCCGGCCGAGCGTCCAGCCCGCGGCCCGTTCCCGGTCCAGGCCGACCACCTCGGTCAGCAGGTCGAAGCGGCGCAGCACCGCGCCCGGCACGTCACCGGTGGCCACCACGTCGTCCCACCGGTTGTAGAGGGCGGGCAGCAACTCGAAGCCGGGGTCGCCGGCCAGCGGCTCCGGATCGATGGCCAGCCAGGGTTCGCGCTGCCCGGCCAGCACGTTGTCGTAGTGCAGGTCCCAGTGCAACAGCCGGTCCCCGCCGGTGCCGAGCAGGTCGGTCACGGCGGTTGCGCAGGTGCGCACGAGCTGCCGTTCGGCGGGGTCGTGGAGCGCGGGGACGGCCTGCGGGGTCTGTTCGACCATGGCGGCGGCGAGGTCGGTGAGCCGGCGCAGCCCGGCCGGCGCGGGCACCGCCACCAACCGCGCCATCAGCGCGGCCAGGATCCGCAGCGCCTCGGTGTCGTCGGGCAGGGCCGACAGCGGACGGCCGGCGTCCAGCCGTTCCAGCAACTGGGTGGCGCTCGGCGCGTCGTGGTCGAGCAGCCGCACGATGCCCTCGCCCCGCCAGGCCCGCAGGCTCGCCGCGGCGCCGGCGTTCTCCTCCCGCGGCTGTTGGAGCTTGAGCGCGGCCGGCGTGCCGTCCGCCTGCCGCACGGGCAGGACGAGCGAGGCCATGCCGAACCGGGCGGGGCCGTCCGGTCGCAGGGTCCAGCGGTCCAGGAACTCGGCGCCCAGCGCGGGCAGGGTGGCGAGCCAGGCGCGCTCCGACGCGCCGTGCTCGCCGTAGGACGTCAGGAACGCCTCGGGGACGTCGATCAGGGCCGACGTGGTCATGGGGAAAACTCCTTCGTGGATCCGGATCCGGCGTGCGGTGCGGTAACGAAGGAGTCGGCGGGGGTGCCCGGGCCGCGGGCGCGCGTCAAAGCATGCGTCCACCCTAACGCCGTCGGCCGCCGGAGCGCCCGGCCGGTCGCCCGGCCGGGTCCGCCGCCGCGGTCCTCGTGCGGCGCGGCGGCGCAACGCCCTTGTGCCGGGCGGGAGTTACCGCGTCCCGTGCCCTGTGGAGCCGGGCCCTGAGTCCTGGGCGGGGATGCGGGCCCCCGCCCAGCCCTGCACGGCCGGCTCGTCCAGGGACTCCACCCACCAGTCGGCCTCCGCGTTGAGTGGCCCGGAGGGTCGGGGGCCGACCCCGATCACCCGCAGGCCCGCCGCCGCGGCGGCCTCGATGCCGCACTGGGAGTCCTCGACGGCCAGTGCCCGGTCCGGCTCGACCCCGCAGAGTCGGGCCGCGGTGAGGTACACGTCCGGGTGCGGTTTGGGTCTCGTGGTGGTGTCGGGCACCACGACGTGGTCGAAGAACCGGCGCAGTCCCGCCACGTCGAGGCAGTCCTCGACGACCTCCAACGGGCAGTTGCTGGCCACCGCCAGCGGGGCGAACTGCGCGGCCGAGCGGACCAGTTCGGGGGCGCCGGGCATGGTCGTCGGATGCGCCGCGACGAGACTGCGGAAGCGTTCCAGGAGCGCCGCGGTGAGTTCGTCGGCGAGTTCGGGGCGGCCGACGGAATCGGCCATCAGCCGTCCGCAGGCGGTGTAGTGCAGCCCCCGGGCCTGTTCGGAGAAGCCCGGCGCGGGGGCGTAGCCGTACGCGTGCAGCACCTCGTCACGGGCGTCCACCCAGTGGCGTTCGGTGTCCATCAACGTGCCGTCGCAGTCGAAGACCACGGCGGCTGGGGTCCAGGAAAGGATGCGATGTGCTGTCATCCGAGGTTCCGTTCCGATGGGCCCGGAGGGCGACGGCGTGACCGGTCCAGCGCGTGAGGCGTGACGGTGTCGGTGCGCGGCCGCGGCAGCGGGCTGAGGGGTTCCGACGGCGGGCGGCTCCCGGACAGGGGAGACCTGGGCGCAGCGTCGGAAAATAACGATCGTTACGTTACGGATGGCGCCGCACCAGGGTCAATAGATCGCTAAATGTCCATATTTTAAGCCTTATGGGTAACTGAAGGTGCCGTAGGCCGTTGGTGTGCCGCCCTGGACGACGCGGAACGCGCACGTCGCGTGGTACCGGGCGCACAGCACGCGTGCGGCCGGCGCGAGTTCGGTGAACCGCACCGCCCGCAGCCGCCCGGCGTACGGCCGGGCTAGGGCGCCCCCGCTCCGGTAGGCGACGGCCTGCCGGGCGGCCTCCAGGAGCACCATCCCGGGCACGTGGTCGCCCGGGTGGTCGAAGAGGAACGGGTGCAGCGGGTCGGCCGGCGCCACCAGCAGCCCGTCCGCGTCCTCGGCCAGGACCGCGTCCTGGGGGTGGTTCACGGTCAGCGCGGCCGGCTCCGGGCGGCGCGCCGCGGCCCGCGGGGCGCCCGCGCCGTCGCGCGCGCCCCGGCTCCGCAGCGCCGCGTAGCCCGCCCCGTCCACGAACCGCACCCCGCCGCCGGCCTCCCCGAAGGTCACTCCGTGGGCGGCGAACGTGGCGTCCAGCCGCAGACCGGTGACCGTCCGGTCCCGGGCCCGCCGGACGGCGCTCACCCGGGCGAGGCAGGTGACCTCGGTCGCGCCCGGCCCGGCCGTCGGCTCGTTCTCCGGGGCCAGCCGGAAGTGCAGGTCGCTGATGATCGCGTGGCGTGCCGCCGGCACCCCGTGGAACCGCAAGGGGACGTACAGCCCCAGCTGGCGCAGGGTCTCCACGAGGACCAGCGGGCTGTTCCGCTGCGACCCGTCACGGGGGAACGTCGAGTGCGCCCGCGGCCAGGACGCCGCCGCCTCGAAGACGTCCGGGTCGGACGTCGGTCGGACGTCCGTGAGGAGGACCTCGGCCACGGAGGTCCGGTGCACCAATTCCCGTTCGACGGTACGGGACCGGCTGAGCGGTCCTTCTTCTCCGAACGCGGCGGCAGCTGACGTATTCATATGACCAGGGAATATCGAAATTCGAACACTCGCACCCGTGAATTGGAAGGGGCCGGGCGCGGTAGATTCCTTCCAGATGGCACGAGAACGACATCTGAGGTGTACGTGCAGATCCGGGCGAAGACGACGCGCAGGTTCCTTCTGGAAGCGGCCGCAACACTGTTCGATGAGCGGGGTTATGCCGGCACGAGCATCAGCGATATCAGCGCGCATTCCGGCCGCACCAGCGGCGCGATCTATTTCCACTACGCCAGCAAGGAGAAGCTCGCCCTCGCCATCGTCGAGGAGCACTTCGCGACCTGGCCGCGACTGATCGGCCGGCACCGCCAACCCGGTGTGCCGGCACTGGAGAAGCTCGTCGCGCTGAGCTTCGAGGTGGCGCGCGCCTTCCGCGACGACATCGTGGTCCGGGCCGGCGCCCGCCTGTGGGCGGAGCGCAAGGCCATCGAGACCCAACTCCCGGCACCGTTCCTGGGATGGATCGAGGCCGTCACCCAACTCCTGGAGGAGGCCGCCCGCGACCGCGAACTCGCCGTCGGGGTGCCCCCGGCCGCCACGGCGCACACGGTGGTCTGCGCCTTCTTCGGCCTGCACACCGTCTCCGACGCGCTGGAGGGTCGGCGCAACATCGAGGAGCACCTGGACGACCTGTGGCTGTTGCTGCTGCGCGGGTTGCAGGCCGAACCGGAGCCCGCCGCCCTGCTGGACCGGGTGCACCGGCGGGACCGCGCCGCCCGACCGGCGCCCGAACCGGCCTGAGCGACCGGCGGATCCGTCGGTCGTTACGGCCGGCGGCCGCCGCGCAGGAAACGCCGCAACCTGGTCAGCGGCCAGGTGTTGATGACGTCGTCCTTCGTGAGCCAACCGCGCTGCGCGGTGCCCACCCCGTAGCGCAGGTAAGGAAGATGCGTGGTGGCGTGCGCATCGGAATTCACCGCGAACTTCACACCGTGCCGCTTGGCGCGCAGGATGTCCTCGTCGCGCAGGTCCAACCGCTCGGGATGCGCATTGATTTCCAGTGCGGTGCCGGTCCGTGCGCAGGCGGCGAAGACCGCGTCGAAGTCGGCGTCAATTCCCGGGCGTTTGCCGATCAGCCGCGTGGTGGGATGCCCGATGATCGCGATGCGCGGATTCTCGCAGGCCCGGATCAGCCGACGGGTGAGCGCCTGCCGGCTCTGGTTGAAGTGCGAATGCACCGAGGCCACGCAGAGGTCGAACTCCGCCAGGAAGGCGTCGGGCCAGTCGACGTCCCCGTCCGGCCCGATGTTGAGTTCGGTGCCGTGCAACAGGCGCATCCCGCGGTGCTTCCGGTCCAGCGCGCGGACCTCGTCCCGCTGCGCCAGCACCTTCGCCTCGGTCATCCGCTGCATGGCGAGGTCCGGGGCGTGGTCGGTGACCGCGTAGTACGCGTAGCCCCGGGCGGCCGCGGCGGCGACCATGTCGGCCAACGAGGACAGCCCGTCGGTCAGATCGGTGTGCGTGTGCAGATCGCCCCGGACGTCGCCCTCCGCCACCAGCTCGGGCAGGTCGCCGCGGAGTCCGGCGGCGACCTCGCCCCGGTCCTCCCGCAACGGCGGCGGGATCCAGGGCAGTCCGAGCCGGGCGTAGACCGCCTCCTCGGTCTCCGAGGCCACCGACTCCCCGCTCTCGGCGTCGAACAGCCCGTACTCGGACAGCTTGAGCCCGTTGCGCACCGCGATCGCCCGGGTGCGGATGTTGTGGCCCTTCGACCCGGTGAAGTACTGCAACCCCGCGCCCCAGGAGGCCGGCGGCAACACCCGCAGGTCCACCTGGAGGCCCTTGGTGGTGCGGATCGAGGTCTTCTTGGCGCCGTGGGCGATCACCTCGGCGGTGTACGGGAGCTCCGTCAGCGCGGTCATGAACGGCGCCGACCGCTCCGCCGCCACCAGCACGTCGACGTCCCCGATCGTCTCCCGCATCCGACGCAACGACCCCGCGTAGGTGCACCGCTCGCACCCGGCGATCCCGGACAACTCCCCGGTGATCTGCTCGGCGACGTCCATCGCGGCACTGATCAGGATCCGCCCGTCACCCGCCTTCTGCAGCAGCGCGATGCCGTGCAGGATGTTCTCCTCGGTCCGCTCCCCGAACCCCTTCAGGTCCCGCAGGCGCTCCGCGTGGACGGCGGCCAGCAGCTGGTCCACCGAGGTGATGCCCAGCTCCTCGTGGAGCACCATGGCCTTCTTCGGCCCCAGCGTGGGGATGGCGATCAGCTCCCGCACCCCCGCGGGGACCTCCGCCCTGGTCTCCTCGATCACCGCCACCCGGCCGGTGTGCAGGTACTCCACCACCTTCTCGGCGATCGACGCCCCCACGTGCGGGATCTTCCGCAGCCCCGGCACGTCGAGCCGCGTGACGTCGACGGGGTGCCCCCCGATCGCCCGGGCGGCCTTCTCGTACGCCCGGGCCTTGAAGGCGTCCCCACCACTGATCGCGATGAGGTCGGCGTACTCCTGGAGCAGTGCCTCGACCTCTTCGTTGGCGCGGACCATGTCTCCAGGGTGCGCCCGGGCTGCGGGCGCGGCACGGGAAGCGGGGCCGGGACCGCGTCCCGTGGCCCCGGCCCGGCGGCTGGCGCCGGCGGCCTGGGGGCCAGGCACTTCCTCACCTGCCTGGCGTGGGACCTGGTGGGGTGAGGCGCGTCCTCCGCCGTCTCGACGGCGGAGGAAAAAAAGCCTTTCGGGCGGCCGTGCGGACCCTGCTACGGTGGCCGCGGCAGTGATCCTTCGTAAAGGAGTCCAGACATGGCGGGTGACGACGACATCTCCGGGTGAGACCCGGAGCTGATCGACCACCGGCAGGCGCACCTACGGCAGCGCCGCCGTCGTGGTGATCTCGTCGTCCCCTTTTCCCTGTCTCAGGCGCAGTGCCCTTCGCGCGGTGGCTTCCGCATCGCGGTTTCCCCGTGGAGCGCCCTGCCCACTCTTCCCACGAGGTCCTCCCATGTCCGACGCTTCCGTCATCTGCTCCCAGCTGACCTTCTCCTGGCCCGACGACACCCCGGTCTTCGACGGCCTGTCCTTCACCGTCGGCGCCGGCCGCACCGGCCTGGTCGCGCCCAACGGCTCAGGCAAGAGCACCCTGTTGAAGCTGATCGCCGGCGAACTGCGGCCCGCAGCCGGCACGTTGACCGTGCAGGGCACGATCGGCTACCTCCCGCAGACCCTGCCGCTGACCGGTGAGCCGACGGTGGCCGAGGTGCTGGGCGTCGACGCGGTGATCCGCGCCCTCGACGCCGTCGAATCCGGCGACGTGAGCGAGGAGCACTTCACCACCATCGGCGACGACTGGGACGTCGAGGAGCGCACCCGCGCCCAACTCGACCGGCTCGGCCTCGCCCACCTCGCCCTCGACCGGACCCTGGGCACCCTCAGCGGCGGCCAGGTCGTCAGCCTCGGCCTGGCCGCGCAGCTGCTCAAGCGGCCCGACGTGCTGCTGCTGGACGAACCGACCAACAACCTCGACCTCGAAGCCCGCCACAAGCTCTACGACGTGCTCTCCGACTGGACCGGCAGCCTGCTGCTGGTCAGCCACGACCGGGCCCTGTTGGACCGCATGGACCGCATCGCCGAACTCGACAGCGGCGAACTCCGCCTGTACGGAGGGAACTTCACCCAGTACGAGCAGGCCGTACAGGCCGAACAGGAGGTCGCGGAGAAGAACGTCCGCAACGCCGAGCAGGAGCTGAAGCGCGAGAAGCGCGAGATGCAGCAGGCCCGCGAACGGGCCGAGCGCCGCGCGAGCAACGCCGCCCGCAACCTCAAGAGCGCCGGCCTGCCGCGCATCTTCGCCGGCAACATGAAGCGCGGCGCCCAGGAATCCGCCGGCCGGGCGGGCCAGATGCACGCGACCCGCGTCAACGAGGCGCGGGCCCGGCTCGACGAGGCGGGCCGCGCCCTGCGCGACGAACAGCGGCTCGTCCTGGAACTCCCCGACACCGACGTCCCCGCCGGGCGCACCGTGATCCTGGGCGAGGGGATGCAGGTCCGGCACGGCGGGCGCCACCTGTTCGCGGGGGACGGCGTCGACCTCACCATCCGCGGGCCCGAACGCATCGCGCTCACCGGCGCCAACGGTGCCGGCAAGACCACCCTGCTGCGCCTGATGGCGGGGGAACTCGCCCCGGACGGCGGGAGCATCAAGCGCGCCGACGGGCGGATCGCCGTCCTGTCGCAGCGCCTGGACCTGCTCGACGCCGACCGCACCGTCGCCGAGAACTTCGCGGTGTTCGCCCCGCAGCGGCCGGAGGCGGAGCGGATGAACCTGCTCGCGCGCTTCCTGTTCCGTGGCCCCCGGGCGCACCTCCCGGTGCGCGTGCTCTCCGGCGGCGAACGCCTGCGCGCCACGCTCGCCTGCGTCCTGTGCGCCGAACCGGCCCCGCAGCTGCTGCTGTTGGACGAGCCGACGAACAACCTCGACCTGGTCAGCGCGGGGCAGTTGGAGAGCGCCCTGGCGTGCTACCGCGGCGCGTTCGTGGTGGTCAGCCACGACCAGCGGTTCCTCGACCGGATCGGCGTCGACCGGTGGCTGCGGGTCGCCGACGGCGAGCTGACCGAGAGCGGGGCGCCGCACTCGTGAGCCGCCGACGTGCCGCTCGCGCCCACGCCCGAGGTGCCGCACCCGGTGGGCCCGCAAACGACCACGTTGGACGGATCGCCATGCCCCACCCCCACTCCGCCCTGCTCGCCCACGACGTCGTCCGCACCCTCGGCACCCGCAGGATCCTCGACGGCCTCGGCCGCACCGCCTCACCCGGCCACCGCATCGGTCTGATCGGCGAGAACGGGCCGCAGCGCGTGGACCGAGGCTCCTTGCGGGCACCGTAGTCACCCCTCAAGATGGTGACGTGAATCTGGATCATGTCTTTGTGTGCGGCAACCCCGCCCTGGACTTCGCGGCCACGCTCCGAGCGCGCCGCACCGCGCGGTTCGAGATGTTCGCGACGCCGGACCGCCTGGACGCGTGGTACCTGGAGTCCGGCATCGTCGACGCCGTCTCGCCGGCCCGGCCGGCCGACGTGGAGCGGGCCACGACCGTACGGGAAGCCGTCTACCAGCTGATCACGGCCCGGCGTCGCGGTGCGGACTTCGACGCGGAGGCGCTGGCCGTGGTCAACGACGCGGCCCGCCGGGCCCCCGCGGCGCCGCAGCTGACCCACGCCGGCCGCTGGACGGCGGCGACGCAGCGCGAAGCGCTGTCCGCCGTCGCCCGGCACGCGGTGGAACTGCTGAGCGGCCCGGACGTCCCCCTGCTCAAGGAGTGCGGCGACCCCGAGTGCACCCGCGTCTCCCTCGACCGCTCGCGCGGCAGCCGCCGCCAGTGGTGCGGCATGGAGTCCTGCGGCAACAAGATCAAGGCCGCGGCGTACCGCGCCCGCAGGAAGGCCACCGCCGCCACGGGGTGACCGCGGCACCGGCGCCCGCTGCGGCCGGCACCGGACGGGCGACGCCCTCGGCGGGCGGCATCCCGTGCCGCCGTCCGACGGCGGCATGGCGGGCGGGGCCGGGACGCACGCCGTCGCCGGCCACGGGTGGCCGCGCGGCAGGGCCGACCGGCGTCCGGCGGAGGCCGACGCGTCACCCGATGCGGTGATGGTCGGTACACCGCGTCCACCGGGCGGCGGCGGGCCGCGCCGGCCCCGGTAGGGCCTGGCAGCAGCGGCCCCCGGCGCCCCGCCCGGCAGCCGCAGCCGCGCGACGCGCCCTTCCCGACGAGAACTTTCCGCACCCGCACAATTACGCTTCGTGTCCATGCGGGCTGGGTCACTCACGCGAAGCGGCTGTTCCGTGCCGCGGGCCGGCGCGGTGCTCGCCGTGCTGCTGACCGCGCTCCTGCACGTCCTGGGGTGCGCACACGGTCCGACCGCAGACCCCGCCCTCCGCGCCGACGCCCCGCTGTACGCGTCGTCGGCCCCGCACCGGCAACTCCCGGCGGACGGGCCCCAGGCGACCAGGCCCGGGCGCGGCGCACCCGCCCCCGATCGGGGACCGCACTGCTGCAGCCTGGACCAACCGACCGTCCAACCACCGCGGGACGGCGGCCCGGTCGCCTGGCCCGTGGTCGCGGCCCTGCCCGCCGGGCCCGCCGGCCTCCACCCGGGCGTCGAGCCGTCCGTACTCCACCCGGCCCGCGCGCCGTCCCCGGCGCCGTCCGACGGATCGACGCGGGCGCTCCTGGGCGTGTGGCGGAACTGATCGGCCCCTCGTCGCGCCCGCACCCGGCGGGCCGCGCCGCGACCGACCGTCTCCGCCCCTCTTCCGCACCCACCGGCCGGCCGCCTCCACGGCGCCGACCGCAGGAGAACCACGCCATGAACCACGCCATGAACCAGTCCACGCACCGCGCCACGAACCCGTCCACCCGGACCGATCCGACCGCGCCCCTACCGCCGACCCCGACCCCGACCCCGGCCCCGTTCCCGGCCGACGCCCCACACCCGCGCCCCCTGCACACCCCCGCCGGCCTCGTCGGCGACACCCCCGTCCTGTGGATCGGGGCACCCTTCACCGCCGGCGGCCGCGGCTTCTGGGCCAAGCTGGAGGGCCACAACCCCGGCGGGATCAAGGACCGGACCGCCCTGCACATGGTCCGCGCCGCCCTGGACCGCGGTCGGCTCCGACCCGGCGCCCGCATCATCGAGTCGACCTCCGGCACCCTGGGCCTCGGCCTGGCCCTGGCCGGCGCGGCCTACGGCCATCCGGTCACCGTGGTGACCGACCCCGGCACGGAACCGTTGATGACCGGGCTGCTCACCGCACACGGCGCCGAGGTCGACGTGGTGGCCGCGCCCCACCCGGAGGGCGGCTGGCAGGAGGCGCGCCGCCGGCGCGTCGCGGAACTCCTCGCCGGCCGTCCGGACGCCTGGTGCCCCGACCAGTACAACAACCCCGACAACGTCGCCGCCTACGCCCCGCTCGCCCGGGAACTCGTCGCGCAACTGGGGCGCATCGACACCCTCGTCGTCTCCGTCGGCACCGGCGGCCACTCCGCGGGCATCGGCGCGGTCCTGCGCGACTGCTTCCCCCACCTGCGGATCGTCGGGGTGGACACCACCGGCTCGACGATCTTCGGGCAGCCGGCGGCCGCCCGCCTGATGCGCGGCCTGGGTTCCAGCATCCACCCCCGCAACGTCGCCTACGGCCTCTTCGACGAGGTCCACTGGGTCGCCGCGCCCGAAGCGGTGTGGGCGGCCCGCCGCCTGGCCCGCCACCACTACGCCACCGGCGGTTGGAGCGTCGGGGCCGTCGCGCTCGTCGCCCGCTGGCTGGCCCGCACCCTGCCCGGGGAGAACCGGATCGTCGCCGTGTTCCCCGACGGGCCGCAACGCTACGTCGGCACGGTCTTCGACGACGCCTACTGCCGCCGCCACGACCTCCTCGGACGCCCGCCCGCCGACGGCCCCGACACGATCGACGACCCGAAGGAGCGCACCGTCACCCGCTGGACCCGCTGCACGCACGTCACCGACCCGCTCGCCCGCCCCGAAGGCCACGACCTCGTGGGAGCCGCCCGATGAAGCAGCTGTGGCAGCAGACCCGTTCGTTCCCGCCCGCCGCACGGCTGTTGATGGCCAATCAGTTCGCCATCAACCTCGCCTTCTACATGCTCATGCCCTACCTGGCCACCCACCTGTCCGACGGTCTCGGCCTCGCCGCCTGGGCCGTCGGCCTCGTCCTCGGCGTCCGCAACTTCTCCCAGCAGGGGATGTTCCTGATCGGCGGCACCCTCGCCGACCGGTTCGGCCACAAGATCCCCATCATGGCCGGGTGCCTGCTGCGCACCCTGGGCTTCGGCCTGCTCGGCTGGGTCGACGACCTGCCGGCCCTCGTCGCGGCCTCCGCCGCGACGGGCTTCGCCGGCGCCCTGTTCAACCCGGCCGTCCGCGCCTACCTCGCGGCGGAAGCGGGCGAACGACGCGTGGACGCCTTCGCCACCTTCAACGTCTACTACCAGGCCGGCATGTTGCTCGGGCCGCTCGTCGGACTCGCCCTGCTGGCCACCGACTTCCGGCTCGTGTGCACGGTCGCGGCCGCCCTCTTCGCCGCCCTCACCCTGTTGCAGTGGCGGGCACTGCCCGCACGTCACCGCCCCACCGGGAACGGCGCGCCGGACGGCGTGCTGGCGCAGTGGCGCGGCGTCGTGACCAACCGGCCGTTCCTGCTCTTCTCCGCCGCGATGATCGGCTCGTACGTGCTGACCTTCCAGGTCTACCTGGCCCTGCCGTTGGCCGCGACCGACGCCCTGGGGGCCAGGGGCACGACGGTCACCAGCGGACTGTTCGTCGTCTCGGCCGCGGTCGCCGTGGTGGGCCAACTACGGTTGACTGGCTGGGCCAAGGAGCGCTGGCAGCCCGGCGAGGCCCTGGTCCGCGGCCTGGCCGCGATGGGCCTCGCGTTCGTGCCGCTCGCCCTCAGCCCGCGCGGCTCCGCGACCGCCGTGCTCGTCTCCCTCGTCGCCGCCGTGGTCCTCCTCGCGACCGGGTCCGCGATCGTCTACCCCTTCGAGATGGACACGGTCGTCGCCCTCTCCGGCAACCGCCTGGTCGCCACCCACTACGGCCTCTACAACACCGTCTCCGGACTGGGCATCACCCTGGGCAACCTCGGCACGGGCGCGCTCTGGGACGTCGCGGGGCGCCATCACGCCACCTGGCTGACCTGGGCGGCCCTGACGGCCACCGGGACGGCGTGCGCCGCAGCGGTCGCCGCCCTCGCCCGAACCGGGCGCCTCACCGCACCACAGCCCCGACCCGCCGCGGTGTGAGCCGCGCCCTGCCGGATCGGCACCCCGCACCGCACAACCGACCCGCCAGGCATCGAGCCGGCTTCCCGTCCACCGCCGGGAAGCCGGCGGTGGGCGGTGGGCGGTGGGCGGCCGGTGCGGGGACGCGTCGACCACCGGGCGAAAAGGGCTGGCCGGCCTGATGACCGTCCTGATAGCTTCCGGCTGCCGTGAACCAGTCCGAGGAGGTGAGACCCATGAAGGCGGTCTTCAGCTGGGTGCTCCCCCTCGTCGTCACGGTCGGGCGATCTGCATAAGCGTCGCCGGGAGCGCCTCGACAACCAGGCACTCCCGAAAGGCAACACCCCATGAAATCCCTGCACTTCACCGCCCAGTCGTCCGTCGACGGCATGCTGGCACGCGACTTCACCGTGGGCGGCGTCCCCGGCGTCCTCTGGTCCCCCGTATCCGCTGCGGACCGGGCGCCCCTGGTCCTGATGGGGCACGGTGGCGGCAACCACAAGAAGCACCCGGCCATGTCGGGGCGGGCCGAGCGCCTGGTGGACGCCTGCGGCTTCCACGTCGCCGTCCTCGACGCCCCCGGTCACGGCGACCGGCCGCGTACGGAACACGACGAGCGGGAGATCGCCGCGCTGTTCGCGGCGCGCGCGGCCGGCGAGCCGGAAGGCCCGATCGTCGTCCGCTACAACGCCCACCTGGCGGAGCAGGCGGTGCCCGAGCACCACGCGCTGCTGGACGCACTCCAGCAACTGCCGGAAATCGGCACGGCCGGGCCGGTCGGCTACTGGGGCCTGAACATGGGCACCGCGATCGGCGTCCCGTTCGTGGCGGCGGAGCCCCGGATCACGGCCGCGGTCTTCGGCCAGCACTGGCCCCACGCCCTGGCCGAGCACGCGAAGCGGATCACCATCCCGATCGAGTTCGACCTGCAGTGGGACGACGAGCACCTCGCGCGCCACGACGGGCTCGCACTGTTCGACGCGTTCGCCTCGCCGGAGAAGTCCCTGCACGTGAACGCGGGCAAACACAAGGAACTACCCCGATTCGAGGCCGACAGCGCGGTCCGCTTCTTTGCCCGCCACCTCGGCACCGTGGTGGAGGTACGGGCTTGATCCGACCGGCGGCCGTCCGTTCGTACAGGACGGCCCGGACTCGAGAGCGAGAAGTGCCTGAACACCCCGTCGATGTTCGATGTCCCACCGATGTGTTCAACAGAAATGGACTCAGTGCTGATGGAAATTATCGAGCGACCTGGGGGAACTTCGATTACTGATCCCGTCGAGGAGTTTCAGGGCGCAATCCGAGATGTCTTGGATACTGCCGAGGCGACTTACGGTGTCCAGGATCTGGAGCGAAATCTGGAGCGCGCTCTCGTGCTCCTGCAACGAAATCCCGAGCTGCGGCCACGGTTCGAGTCCGAGCTTGTGTCCCTGCTCGACCCAATTGAGGAAGGCGTCATCGAAGTCGTGTCTTACACCATGCACGAGTTGCGGTGGCCAGTGGTCGAGAGGGCGATCCGGGATAAGATTGCTGCGCCCGGTGTCGATGTCAGTGACGTTCGACTGTATGGCGTGATGCTCGATGCCTTCTCTGACGAGTGGCGCGATCGCGATCTCTATGCCAGATCCGATCGGTAGGGATCTCGTGGCCCGCTGAGCCCGACCCCCACACGGTCATGAATGCGCAGCCCCACCCGATGGAATCTCCCCTGGGTGGGGCTGCGCGCACGTTCCGGTGGATACACGGGAACCTTCCGGCGAAACCGCTGGAGCGTGCCGTCTTTCGGTCCCTGTCTAGAAGAACCCCAGCTTCTTAGGCGAGTAGCTCACGAGCAGGTTCTTGGTCTGTTGGTAGTGGTCCAGCATCATCTTGTGGGTTTCGCGGCCGATGCCGGACTGTTTGTAGCCGCCGAAGGCGGCGTGGGCGGGGTAGGCGTGGTAGCAGTTGGTCCACACCCGGCCGGCCTGGATGGCGCGGCCCGCGCGGTAGGCGGTGGAGCCGTCGCGGGTCCAGACGCCGGCGCCGAGGCCGTAGAGGGTGTCGTTGGCGAGGGCGATCGCCTCGTTGAAGTCGGTGAACGGGGCGACGGCGACGACCGGGCCGAAGATCTCCTCCTGGAAGATCCGCATGTCGTTGTTGCCCTCGAAGATGGTCGGGCGGACGTAGTAGCCGCCCTCCAGTTCGCCGCCGAGTTCGGCCCGGGTGCCGCCGGTGAGGATCTTGGCGCCTTCCTTCTGGCCGATGTCGAAGTAGGAGAGGATCTTCTCCAGTTGGTCGTTGGACGCCTGGGCGCCGACCATGGTGTCGGTGTCCAGCGGGTGGCCCTGGACGATCTCCTCGGTGCGGGACACGCCGGCGCCCAGGAAGTCCGCGTAGTGGCCGCGTTGGATCAGCGCACGGGACGGGCAGGTGCACACCTCGCCCTGGTTGAGGGCGAACATCGTGAAGCCTTCGAGGGCCTTGTCGTGGAAGTCGTCGGCCGTGCGCGAGACGTCGTCGAAGAAGATGTTGGGGCTCTTGCCGCCCAACTCCAGGGTCACCGGGCGCAGGTGCTCGGAGGCGTACTGCATGATCAGCCGGCCGGTGGTGGTCTCGCCGGTGAAGGCGATCTTGGCGACCCGGGGGTTGGACGCCAGGGGCTTGCCCGCTTCGACGCCGAAGCCGTTGACGATGTTGACCACGCCCGGCGGCAGCAGGTCGGCGATCAGGCTCATCAGGAAGTGGATGGAGGCGGGGGTCTGTTCGGCGGGCTTGAGGACCACGGTGTTGCCGGCGGCCAGGGCCGGCGCCAGCTTCCAGGTCGCCATCAGGATCGGGAAGTTCCAGGGGATGATCTGCCCGACCACCCCCAGCGGCTCGTGGAAGTGGTAGGCGACGGTGTCCTCGTCGATCTCCGAGAGGGTGCCTTCCTGGGCGCGGACCGCGCCCGCGAAGTAGCGGAAGTGGTCGATGGCCAGGGGGATGTCGGCGGCCAGCGTCTCGCGCACCGGCTTGCCGTTCTCCCAGCTCTCGGCGACCGCCAGTTCCTCCAGGTGCTGTTCCATCCGGTCGGCGATCTTGTTGAGCACGCCGGCCCGCTCGGCGGCGGAGGTGCGGGCCCAGGCGGGGGCAGCCGCGTGCGCCGCGTCCAGGGCCCGCTCGACGTCCTCGGCCGTGCCGCGGGCGACCTCGGTGAACGACCGGCCGTTGACCGGCGTCGGGTTCTCGAAGTACCGGCCCTCGGCGGGCGCGACGAACTCACCGCCGATCCAGTGGTCGTAGCGGGACTGATAGCTCATCACGGCATCTGCGGAACCGGGGTTCGCATAACGTGCCATGGGGCGGCCTCCCAATCGATCGCGCGGCGCGACCCGACGCTCCGTGCGGCGGGCGGTGGGGGGAGGGTAGGGCCGCGGACGTTGCGCCGACGTTGCGCGGGGGAGCGGTGGCGCGGGGCCGGTGGCCGGGCCGTGTCACCGGGCTGTCGGGGGCCCGGAATCCGCCGGGCGCGCGGGCGCCAGACCGTATTCGGAACGCAGCCGTCCGGCGGCCGCGACGCAGGCGGGGCGGACCGCGGAACGCTCGGGGAGGGCGGCCACCAGCGCTTCTCGGACCTCCAGGTCGTGCTCGCCCCAGGGCGTGAGCGACCAGGAGCGCAACTGGTCCGGGTCGGCGGCGGCGAGCAGGGCCCGGCGCAGCCGGTCCTCCAGCGCGGTGCGCAGCCGGCGGATGCCCGGTGCCTCGGAGCAGGGGAGCAGCGGACCGCGGTAGGCGTCGAGCGCCGCAGTGAGGTGATGGACCGTCACATGTCGTTCGGTGGTGTGCAGATCGGTCTCGACGGGGGCGCCCAGGCGGTAGGGGCGGGAGTGCAGCAGTGGTCCCACCAGGTGGCGCAGCCGGCACAGTTCGGCCCGCAGGGTGACCGGACGCATCTCCCGTTCGCCGTAGAGGAGCACGCCGAGCTGATCGCCGGTCAGGCCCGCCGGATGGTGGGCGAGGAGCACCATGATCTCGCTGTGCCGGCGGCCCAGTCGCAGCCGCTCGCCGTCGCGCACCAGCAGCGCCTCGTCGCGGCCGAGGGCCGTCAGGAACGTGCCCGAACTCCGTTCCTGCGCGGCGAGGTGCGCCTCGGCGGCGCGCGCGGTGGCTTGGACCAGGGCGAGGCTGTGCGGACTGGCCAGGTGGTCGCCGCCGGTGATGTCCACGGCGCCGAGCAGCCGCCCGGTCCGCAGGTCGTGCAGCGGTGCGGCGGCGCACGTCCAGGGCTGCACCCGGCGGTTGTAGTGCTCGGTGGCGAAGATCTGGACGGCGTGGTCGGCGGCGAGCGCGGTGCCCGGTGCGTTGGTGCCGGCGTGGCGCTCGTCCCACCGCGCACCGGCCACGAAGTTCATCTGTTCGGCGCGGCGCAGCACTCCGGAGTGCCCCTCCACCCACAACAGCCGTCCGTGCGGATCGCAGACCGCCAGCAGGTGCGCCCCGTCCTGGGCGATGGTGCCGAGCAGTTCCCGGAAGACCGGCATGGCGCGGGCCAGTGGATGGGCCGCACGGTAGGGGTGCAGCGCGGCCTCGTCGAGTTCGACGGGGACCTCGCCGTCCGGTGCGGCGCACGCCCGTGCCGAGCGGCGCCAGGAGTCGGCGACCACCTGCCGGACCGGCGGCGCCACCGTCCCGTCGGCCAGGAACGCCTCGTGTGCCCGGCGTACCGTGCGGAGGCGTTCGCCGGGATCGGCGCCCGCTTCCATCGCCAGCCAAGGGTTGACCACGCGTCACCTCTTCGATGCGGTTCCGGCCCCGTACGCCGATGGTGCTCGTGCCGGCCGGGGCCGTAAACCCCGCATCGGAACGGATCGGCTCAGCCGCCGCCGGTGGTGCCTGCGGAGTCGGCGTCCGCCCGGAGCCGCAGGCCGTCCGCCACGATCAGGTCCGACGTCACCAGTGCCTGTTCGGCCTTCACTCTCGTCATGTAGACGAAGGGCGGGACGACGGGCGGCACGGGGAGCGTGTCGGGGGTGAAGGTGAGGCAGAGCACCCCCTCGATGCAGCCGCTGAACTTGGTGAGGTAGAGGGTCACCGCTCCCTTGAGGTCCAACGCGTCGGCGTTCAGGCCAAGTTGGGGTCCCTGTCGGTCGTGGGTGGTGAGGCGGTAGTCGGTCAGCGAGGCGGCCTTCATGTGCAGCACCATCACCTTGAGCGGTCCGGTGGCGGTGGGGACGGTGGTGACGCCGGCCAGGGTGAAGCCCTGGGGGGCGAACCGCGTGGTGGTCACGGTCGGCGGGGCCGGGGGTGCCGGGGTCCCGGTCGCGGCGGCCCGTGGTGTCGGGCCGCCGACCGCGGTGAGCAGGGCCAGCGGCAGGCCGACGGCCAGTGCCTTGCTGCCGGTGCCGCGGCGGCGCGCGGGCGTCCGGTCCGCCGGGCCCGTGGCGCCCGGCCCGGCAGCCTCGGGACCGGCGTCCGGCGGTGCGGCGGCGGGCGGGCGCGCCGCCGCGTCCGGTCCGTCCCGCACCGGCGTCCATCCGAACCCCAGCGCACTGCCCGCGATCCCCAGTCCCATCCCCACCAGGAACCCGCCGAGGTTGGTCGCGGCGAACGAGAGCACCGACAGGATCAGCGCATTGATGCTCACGTAGTGGTGCGCGGCCGGCGTGCACCACAGGAACACGCCGGCCACCACCAGTGCCAGTCCGATGCCGAGCGCGGCCAGTCCGCCCAGTCCCAGGCTGACCAGGACGGTCAGTGGGGAGAGCGGCACCAGCGCCAGTTCGACGCCGCCCAGCAGGAGCAGCGCGCCGGCCCAGAACGGCCGGGTCCGGCGCCACCGCCGGAACGCCGCCCGCCGCTGTGGCCAGGGCAGCGTCCGCTCCAGCCGGGCCCCCCACCGCGCCCGGCGCGCCCTCAGAAACACGCCGTGCCGTCCAGGCTGACGCTCACCCGGAGTCCTTTGAGCCTGAAGTTGCCCCCGGTGGCGGACCAGGCGTGCGACTTGACGCCGGCCACCTCGATGTTGCCGGCCTGGAGCCCGAACTTCCCGCTCGGTCCCTTGACGCCGGGCACCGCGTCGAGCGTGCCGGCGTCCCGACCGATCTGGGCGGTGCCGAAGCGGGCGTCACCGACCAGGTCCTCCCCGTCGATGACGAGGCTGTCGGCGCGCACCGCACCGGCCGGACCACCCGCGGTCAGCTTGAACACCACCGTGCCGACCGGGGTCTTGACCCGTGCCGCCTGGCAGATGTCGGTGAGGTTCGCCTGGCCGATGCCCAGGAGGGCGACCGGGTGGCCGTGGTCGTCGGCGTCGCGGTCGGTGTGCACGTACGAGGCGAGCCCTTCGCTGGTCAGCTTGCCCGACGCGACTTGGAAATTGGTCCCGGACACCGCGAAGGAGGCGGCCAGTGCGCCGTGGGCCATCGCGGTGGCCAGCGCGCCCACGGCGAGGACGGCGGGCACCGCCACCGCCGCGGTCTTCTTCCAGGAGGTTCGCCCTTCGGGCGCCCTGCCGTTCGGTGTGCTCACTGCGTCCTCCCCGGGGCAGCGGTCGAATGCGCGAGGGAAGTGCTTCATGGAGCTGTCTGCGGGGGCCCGCCGCAGGTCCGAATGCGCAGGTGACGTTCTGTCATACTGCGCAAAACTCTTGGCAGTTGGAGACTAGGGCGGATTTTGAATAAGAGTCAACAGTGCGGACACGCGGCCTCGCGGAGCCCCCGCGGCACCGCGCGTTACCAGGCACGCCGTGCCGAACTGATAGCCACCGGGAAGAAGCTGTTCGCCGACACCTCGTACGACGCGCTGTCGATGGACGACATCGCGCGCCAAGCCGGGGTCGCCAAGGGCCTGATCTACTACTACTTCACCAACAAGCGCGGCTACTACCTGGCGATCATCGAGGACGCGGTGGCGGACCTCGTCGAGCGCGCCGGCAGCACCTATGACCTGCCGCCCGTCGACCGCGTCCGGCACACCGTCGACGGCTATCTGCGCTACGCCCAGCACCACCAGGCCGCCTACCGCACGATCGTCACCGGCGGCGTCGGCTTCGACGCCGAGGTGCTGGCCATCCGGGCCCGGGTGCGCGCCCGGCTGCTCGGCACCATCGCGCGGGGCGCCTGGGACCGCGCGGAGATCCCGCCGCTCGCCCGCACGGCGCTGACCGGGTGGCTCTCCAGCGTCGAGGGCGTCACCCTGGACTGGATCGAGGAGCAGGAACTCCCGCGCGAGACCGTGGTGGCGCTGCTCGTCCGGGGGCTCGGGGACACCCTCCGGCTGATCGAGGAGTACGAGCCGGACTGCCCGGCGCCGCCCCGACCACCGGCCTGACTCCGGCGGGGGCCGCACACGGCCGAGCGGGCGGGAGGTCGGTGCCTCCCGCCCGCTCGGGCTCCCCGCTTCCCGGGGTGGTCCTGCAACGGGGCGCCGCCCCGTGGACGCCGTGGTCGCGGCTACTTGATGGCCTTGATCAGCTCACCGTCCGCGGTGTCCCCGCTCAGCTCCCAGAAGAACGTCCCGGCCAGTCCCTGGGCGTCCTTGTAGGCCATCTTGGTGCCGATGGTCTGCGGGGTGTCGTAACTCCACCACTGGTCACCGCACTTGGCGTAGGCGGTGCCGCCCACCGTGCCGGTGGCCGGGCAGCGGCCCTTGATCACCTTGTAGTCGTCGATGCCCGCCTCGTACTTGCCCGGCGCCGCGCCGGTCGCGGTGCCGCCCGGGGCGTCCTGGGTGACGCCGGACCAGCCGCGTCCGTAGAAGCCGATGCCCAGCAGCATCTTGTCGGCCGGCACGCCCAGCTTCTTGAGCTTGGCGATGGTGTCGGTGGTGTTGAACCCGGCCTTCGGAATGCCGTTGTACGACGTCAGCGGGGAGTGCGGGGCGGTCGGCCCCTTCGCGTCCCACGCGCCGAAGTAGTCGTAGGTCATCGGGTTGTACCAGTCGACGTACTGTGCCGCGCCGCCGTAGTCCGCGGCCTCCATCTTGCCGCCGTCCGAGGCGTCCGCGGTGATCGCCGCGGTGACCAGGTTGCCCTGGCCGAACTTGTCCCGCACCGCCTTGAGCACGTTGGTGAACGCGTCCTTGCCGCTGGTGTCGCAGGTCAGGCCGCAGGCGTTGGGGTACTCCCAGTCGATGTCGATGCCGTCGAAGACGTCCGCCCAGCGCTTGTCCTTGACCAGGTCGTAGCAGGACTGGGCGAACGCCGCCGGGTTCTTGGCGGCCTCGCCGAACCCGCCCGACCAGGTCCACCCGCCGAACGACCACAACACCTTGAGGTCGGGGTGCAGCTTCTTGAGCTTGCGCAGCTGGTTGAAGTTGCCGCGCAGGCCGTTCGGATCGTCCCAGGTGTCGGCCTTGCCGTCGACGCTCTGGTCGGCGGTGAACGCCTTGTCGTAGTCGGCGTAGGAGTCGCCGATGGCGCACTTGCCGCCCTGGACGTTGCCGAACGCGTAGTTGATGTGGGTCAGCTTGGCCGCGGAGCCCGAGGTCTCGATGTTCTTGACCTGGTAATTGCGGTCGTAGATCCCCCAGTTGGTGAAGTACCCGACGACCTTGTTGCCGGCCGCGGTGGTCTGGGCCGCGGTGACCGGGTGGGTGGCGGCGGCGGGCGACGGGTGGGCGGAGGCGGAGCCGGCGAAGAGGGTGCCGGCCAGGGCCGCGGTACACAAGGCGGTCGCGGTGGCGATCAGCTTCCGCGGCGCTCGCATCCGGTGCGGTCTGAGCATGTCGTCTCCTCGGAGGGGGGCGAGGGTGGAGCATGGCGGCGTTCCGGCTCGCATGCCTGCCGAATTGGCATGAACGCGCGGAACGTTGGAGGAGAACGTAGAAGGACTAGACCAGTGAGTCAATGGTTCGGACCAATATCCCGGTGCTGCCGCACGGTGCCCGAAACGATGCGCATCCACCGGGAAATCGATGATCAACCAGTGACGTCAGGCCGCCGATCGGGCATACTCCTAGCGCCACAGCCGCAGGTCATCGTCTTCCGCGACCCGGAACGCGATCATCGGCGAGGCACGACGGAATCCGGCGCCGCCGCCTACCCCCGCGCGCGTCGCCGCAGCGCCCGAAAGGGAGGAGAGCGCCGCCATGACCGACTACGTTCCCCCGCCGGTGGACCGCAGGCTGCCCACCGAGGAGGCCCGCGACCTGATGGCCCTGGTGCGCGAGCTCGCCGAGCGCGAGATCCGGCCGTCCGCCGCCGAAGAGGAGGAAGCCGGCCGCTTCCCCCGCCCCCTGTTCGCCCTGCTCTCCACCTCCGGCCTGCTCTCCCTGCCGTACGCCGAGGAGTTCGGCGGCGGCGAGCAGCCCTACGAGGTGTACCTCCAGGTCCTGGAGGAGCTCGCGGCCGCCCGGCTCACCGTCGGCCTCGGCGTCAGCGTGCACACCCTGGCCTGTCACGCCCTCGCCGGGTTCGGCAGCAAGGAGCAGCGCGCCGCGCACCTGCCGGCCATGCTCGGCGGCGGCCTGCTCGGTGCGTACTGCCTGTCCGAGCCCGCCGCCGGCTCCGACGCCGCCTCCCTGACCACCCGCGCCACCCGCAGCGGCGACACGTGGGTCCTGGAGGGCACCAAGGCGTGGACCACCCACGGCGGGGTGGCCGACTTCTACACCGTGCTGGCCCGTACCGGCGGCAGCGGCGCCCACGGCATCACCGCCTTCCTCGTGCCCGGCGACGCCGAGGGCCTCAGCGCCGCCAAGCCCGAGCGCAAGATGGGCATGAAGGGCTCGCCGACCGCGCAGCTGCACTTCGATGGGGTCCGGGTGCCGGACTCCCGCCGCATCGGCGACGAGGGCCAGGGCTTCGCCATCGCGCTCTCGGCGCTGGACTCCGGCCGCCTGGGCATCGCCGCGTGCGCCATCGGCGTCGCCCAGGCGGCGCTCGACGAGGCCCTCGCCTACACCGCGGGACGCCGCCAATTCGGCCGCCCGATCGCGGACTTCCAGGGTCTGCGGTTCATGCTCGCGGACATGGCGACCCAGGTCGAAGCGGGCCGGGCGCTGTACCTCAGCGCCGCCCGGCTGCGCGACGCCGGCCTGCCGTTCTCCAAGGAGGCGGCGATGGCCAAGCTCTTCTGCACGGACGCCGCGATGCGGGTCACCACCGACGCGGTCCAACTGCTCGGCGGCTACGGCTACACCGTCGACTTCCCGGCAGAGCGCTACATGCGCGAGGCCAAGGTGTTGCAGATCGTCGAGGGCACCAACCAGATCCAGCGGATGGTGATCGCCCGGCATCTGGCGGGGCCCGAGTCGCACTGAGCCACCGGGGCGGGGCCGGGCCGGCGCCCCGCCCCGCCGGCCCGGCGGGCTCAGCCGCCGTCCCGCCCGGAGGCCGTCCCGAGCGCCTTCATGCCGGTGGCCGTGCCGATCGCCACCACCACCGCGTCCGGCCCGGTCGCCAGGGTGCGGGCCACCGCCACCGCGACCGCGGACGACGGTTCCAGCAGCAGCCCCTCCGCGGCCAACCATCGACATTCGGCCATGGTCACCTCATCGTCCACCGCCACCGCGGTGCCGCCGGTGCGCCACAGGGCGTCCAGCCCTTGCCAGCAGGGCCGTTGCTCGCCCAGCGAAAACGCCACCGTCGGGCCCGAGTCCACCCGCGTCCGCTCCTGCTCGGCCCGGTCCGACGCGCGCAGCGCGGCGGTGAACGGTGCCGCCGCAGCGGGCTCGGCGGCCACCAGCCGGGGCACCTCGGCGATGAGTCCGGCCTCCCTCAACTCCCGGAAACCACGGGCGATTCCGGCCAGCAGGTCCGCCCGACTGGTGGGAACCACCACCGTGTCGATCCGCCGCCCCGCGAAGTCCCGCGCCAGCTCGTGGGCGACCGACTTGTAGCCCTCGTTGGCGTACGGATTCCCGCCCGGCGACGGCGTCGAGAAGCTGGTCAGCGGGTACCACCCGTGCAGCGCGACGGCCTCGGCCATCGCCGCGTTGCGCTCCGCCGTGCCACCCCCTCGCACCCTCCGCTCGGCGCCGAACGCGTCTATCTGCGCCTGAAGTTGGGGCGGCACCGCATCGGTGGTGAACACCACGCAGCGCAGCCCGGCGCGGGCCGCGTAGGCCGCGGCCGCCGCTCCCGCATTGCCCGAGGACGCCGCGACCACGGTGTCCGCGCCGGCCGCCAGTGCCGCCGCCACCCCCACCGACATCGCCCGGTCCTTGTGCGACCCGGTCGGATTGGCGCCCTCGTATTTCAGCCACAACCCGCCGCCTTGGGCGGGGGGTGGGGCGACCGTCGCGGCAGTGGTGCGCAGCCGGACGACGGGGGTGTTCCCCTCGCCGAGGGTGACCGGCGGGCCCGGCACCGGTAGCGCGGTGGGCCAGCCCCACGGTCCGCCCGGATACGCCGCGAGGTCCAGGCCGCTCAGATCCGCCAGCGGGGGCGGGGTGTTGACGCCGACGCCGTCGCGGGCGCAGGACGCACAGCCGGTGAAGCCGTCCGCTGCGCGTCCGCAGCGCGGGCATCGGAGGGGGGCAGGGGGCATCGTCGTCGCTCCTGGGGTCGGGTCCGGGCCACGGTGAACGAGCGCGACCGTAACAGGCGCTATCCCTTCGTGCCACCTACATTCCCCGACGGTGTGGCCGCCTGCCCACATCTGACGTACCGTCATTTTCTCGTTTCCCGGTGATCCCCGTGCGACCGCGCCCAGGAGGGACCGTGTCCGACCGCCCGATCCCGCTCGACGAATACCCGATCCACCAAGCCCCGCTCTCCATGCGGCAGGTGGCGACCAGCGACCGCAACGCCTACGACCGCTGCATCTTCCACGTCCTGGACCACACCGGCCGTGCCCTGCTCATCGCCGGCCTCGGCGTCTACCCCAACACCGGCGTCATCGACGCCTACGCCACCCTCCGCCTCGGCGACCGGCTGCACGCCGTCCGGGCCTCCGACGCGCTCACCGACGACCGCCTGGCGCTCACCGTCGGCCCGCTCACCCTCACCGTCGAGGAACCCCTGCGCCGCATCCGCCTCACCTGCGACCCCGACCCCGCCGACCCGGACGGCCTCTCCTACGACCTGACCTGGACCGCCGCCTTCCCCGCCACCTGGGAACCGCACCACACCCAGCACCGCGGCGGCCGACTGATCCTGGAGGGCCGCCGCTTCGTCCAGGCCGGCACCTGCACCGGCACCCTCCGCGCCGCCGGCGAGCAGCTCACCGTCACCGCGGGGGAGTGGACCGGCACCCGGGACCGCAGCTGGGGCGTGCGCCCGATACCCGGCGAGGACGGCGGCCGGGCCGCCGCCGAGGCGCCGACCGAGGGGTTCCACTGGATCTGGTGCCCGGTCCGCTTCGACGACCGGTTCGTCATGGTCATCGTCCAGGAGGACGCCGACGGCCACCGCACCCTCAACGAGGCGCTGCTGGTCCGCGACGGCGTCCCCGACCGGCAACTGGGCTGGCCGCACGCCGACATCAGCTACCGCCCCGGCACCCGCCACCCCGAACGCGCCGTCCTCCACCTCACCGACCCCGGCCGCAAGCCCCTCGAACTCACCGCCGAGGTCCTCACCTCCTCGCCGCTCGCCCTCGGCGCCGGCTACCCGCCCGCCGACGACTGGCAGCACGGCACCTGGCAGGGCCGCGGCTGGACCGACCGCCGCGTCTACGACCTCACCGACCCCACCGCCCACCCCCGCGCCGCGTACGGCGTCACCGACCACGCCGCCCGCTTCACCCTCGACGGCCGCACCGGCTACGGCATCTTCGAACACGGCAGCTTCGGCCGCCACGACCCCAGCGGCTTCACCGGCTACGACTCCGTCGCCCCGGACCGTGCCCACCGTCCCGGGGAGGCGGCCCGATGAGACCCGCCCCCGACGCCGCACCGGGCCCGGGCCGCGCCCCGGACGCGCCCGCCGACCCGCGCCCCCGGACCACCACCCGCGACCCCGAGGAGCTCACCCGGCGGCTCTCCGCCTGGCTCGCCACCCGCCTGCCCGGCGCCCGCGCCACCGGGGCCACCGTGCCCGCCTCCAACGGCATGTCCAGCGAGACCCTGCTCTTCGACCTCGACCACCCGGCCGCGCCGTCCCTGGAACCCGCGCCGGGCGGCGTCCCCACCTCCTGCGCCCTCCGGCTCGCCGCCGACCCCGCCGCGTACACGATCTTTCCGCGCTACGACATGCCCCGGCAGTACCGCACCATGCGCCTGGTCGCCGACCGCACCGACCTCCCGGTGCCCCGCGCCTTCTGGTTGGAGGAGGACCCCGCGCACCTCGGCGCGCCCTTCTTCGTCATGGCCCGCGCCGCCGGCCGGGTGCCGCCCGACGTCATGCCCTACACCTACGAGGGGAGTTGGCTGCACGACGCGAGCGACGCCGAACGCGAGCGGCTGGAGGCGGCGAGCGTCTCCGTCCTCGCCCGCCTGCACGACCAAGTACCGCTGGACTGCGCGGAGTTCCTCGCCACACCCGGCACCGGTGACCCGCTACGACGCCACGTCGACGCCCAACACGCCTACTACACATGGGTCATTGACGGTCTCCCGCGCTCCCCGCTCATCGAGCGCGGCTTCGCCTGGCTCGCCGACCACTGGCCCGACGATCCCGGAGAGACGGTACTGACCTGGGGCGACGCGCGGATCGGCAACATCGTCTACGACGGTTTCGCACCGGCCGCGATCCTGGACTGGGAGATGGCGGCCCTCGGCCCCCGCGAACTCGACCTGGGGTGGATGATCTACCTCCACCGCTTCTTCCAGGACCTCACCCGGTCCGGCGGGCAGCACGGACTGCCGGACCTCCTGCGCCGCGACCGCGTCGAGGACCGCTACGCCGCACTGACCGGCCACCGGCCGCGCGCCATGGAGTTCCACACCCTCTACGCGGCCCTGCGGCACGCCATCGTGATGCTCAGGGTGGCCTACCGCCAGGTCCACTTCGGTGAGGTGCCGGTCCCGGCCGACCCCGACGGGCTGATCCTGCACCGGGACACCCTGGAGGCGATGCTCGCCGGCCGCTACTGGTGAACCGCGGCGGCCGGCTGCGGCACCCTCAGCTCCGGCGGCGCGAGCGCGGCACCCGGGCCGCCCGCTCACCGGGGCCGCCGGGGTGGGAGAACGGCTGACGGCGCCAGTCCAGGCCCTCGGGCAGCGTCAACAGGATGGCCGCGTCCTGCTCCTGGGCGTCCATCATGTCGTCGGTGTCCGGGGCGTCGGCCGCCGGTCGACCCGAACCCTGGCACACCGTCAGCGCGAACGGGTTCCACGGCGAGGGGCACAGCGCGTGCTCCGGAAGCGTGTCCTCGTCCGCCAGCAGGGCGATCGGCTGCCCGCAGTCCGGGCAGCTCACGCGGTAGATCTCGTAGGTGTCGAAGGGGTCGTCCGCCACCTCCTCGACCGGGAACCCGAAACTGTCGCCCTCCTGGGCGTCGACCTGGGCTGCGGCGGATTCCTGCTTCAGGCGTCGCATGATGTCCATCCCCCTCGGGTGGGCCACTGGGACCGCTGAGTACGTTCGTGTGACCGGCGGTCTCGGCCATCAGCAGCAATGCCCTACATGCCGGGCGCATAATCGCCGGCACCCCGCGGACCCCGCGTCACCGGTGTGGCGTTCCTCACACAGCCCGGTGCATGGGCGTCCACGATCCGGCGCGCGCTGCGCACACGCGCCCGCGCACAGTAGGTTGAGCGGGTGGAGGAGTTGGACCGACAAATCGTGGATCTGCTCGTCAAGGACGGGCGGATGAGCTACACCGACCTGGGCAAGGCCACCGGCCTGTCCACCTCGGCGGTGCACCAACGGGTGCGCCGCCTCGAACAGCGCGGGGTGATCCGCGGCTACGCCGCCATCGTCGACCCCGAAGCCGTGGGCCTACCGCTCACCGCCTTCATCTCGGTCAAACCCTTCGACCCCAGCGCCCCCGACGACATCGCCGACCGGCTCGCCGAGGTCCCCGAGCTGGAGGCGTGCCACAGCGTCGCCGGCGACGAGAACTACATCCTCAAGGTCCGGGTCGCCGCCCCACTGGAGCTGGAGCACCTGCTCACCCGCATCCGCAGCCTGGCCGGCGTCTCGACCCGCACCACGGTGGTGCTCTCCACCCCCTACGAGGCCCGTCCGCCGCGGATCTGACCCGGCCGGGAGGCGACCCCCGGACGCCGGGCACCTCCGGCCAGGGGCGAAACTGTCCGGTATGAGCGAGCGCAACTCCGAGCAGCACCCCTCCCGCACCGTTCTCCTACGGGGCGGTGAGGTGCACAGCCCCGCCGACCCGTTCGCGACCGCGATGGTCGTCGAGGGCGACCGGATCGCCTGGGTCGGCGAGGAGGGCGCCGCCGACTCCTTCGCCGACGGCGTCGACGAGGTCGTCCACCTCGACGGCGCGCTGGTCACTCCGGCGTTCACGGACGCACACGTGCACACCACGGCCACCGGACTCGCCCTCACCGGCCTGGACCTCTGTGGCACCGCCACCCTGGCCGACGCGCTGGACCGGATCCGCGCCCACGCCGCCGGCCGCCCGGCCGGCGGCGTCCTGCTCGGCCACGGCTGGGACGCCAGCGCCTGGCCCGAGGGCCGCCCGCCGTCCCGCACCGAACTCGACGCCGTCGCCGGCGGCCGCCCCCTGTACCTCACCCGCGTCGACGTGCACTCAGCGGTCGTCAGCACCGCCCTGCTCGACCTGGTCCCGGGCATCCGCGACCGGTCCGGCTACCACCCCGAGGCGCCGCTCACCGGCGACGCCCACCACGCCGTCCGGGCCGCCGCGTACGCCACCGTCACCCCCGCCCAGCGCGCCGAGGCGCAGGCCGCCGCGCTGGACCGGGCCGCCTCGCTCGGCATCGGCACGGTCCACGAGTGCGCCGGCCCGGAGATCTCCAGCGAGGACGACTTCACCGCGCTCCTCGCCCGGGCCGCCGAGGGCACCGGCCCGCGCGTCATCGGCTACTGGGCCGAACTCATCGCATCCGCAAAGGAAGCCGACCGGATCCGGGAGCTCGGTGCGCACGGTGCCGCCGGCGACCTCTTCGCCGACGGTTCGCTCGGCTCGCACACCGCCCACCTGCACGCCCCGTACGCCGACGCCCCGCCCGGCTGCCCCGGCACGCCCCACACCGGCACCGCCCACCTCGACCGCGACGCCGTCGCCGCGCACGTCGCGGCCTGCACCGAGGCCGGGATCCAGGCCGGCTTCCACGCCATCGGCGACGCCGCCCTGACCGCCGTCACCGACGGCGTCCGGGCCGCCGCCGACCGGGTCGGCCTGGCCCGCGTCCGGGCCGCCCGGCACCGCGTCGAGCACGCCGAGATGCTCACCGACGCCACCGTCGCCGCCTTCGCCGAACTCGCCCTGACCGCCTCGGTGCAGCCCGCCTTCGACGCGGCCTGGGGCGGCCCCGACGGGATGTACGCCGCCCGCCTCGGTGCCGAACGGGCCGCTGGCCTGAACCCCTTCGCGGCCCTGCTCAAGGCCGGCGTGCCGCTGGCCCTCGGCTCCGACAGTCCGGTCACCCCGCTCGACCCCTGGGGCACGGTGCGCGCCGCCGTCTTCCACCGCACCCGCGCGCACGGCATCTCCGCCCGCGCCGCGTTCACCGCCCACACCCGCGGCGGCTGGCGCGCCATCGGCCGCGACGACGCCGGTGTCCTGGTGCCCGGTGCGCCCGCCGACTACGCGCTCTGGCGGACCGGGGACCTCGTCGTCCAGGCGCCCGACGAGCGCGTCGAGCGCTGGTCCACCGACCCCCGCTCCGGCACCCCGGGCCTGCCCGACCTCACGCCCGGCAACGACCTCCCGCGCTGCCTGCGCACCGTCGTCGCCGGTCGGCCGGTCTTCGACCGGCCGATCGAGTGACATCGCACATGCCGGTGGCGCCGGACACGGTGCCCGAAGCTGCCCGCCCTACCTGGGAAGGCTCGGCACTGACCTGGGACGACGCGAAAACGCCGGAGACGGAGCGACTGTTGACAGCAGGCGCCGGTCGGCCGGTAGGTTCGGCCGAGTCCACCACAGGACGTCCGACCGGGAGACCTCCGCGCAGCCGTCGAACGCAGCTGGGCCATGGGGCGGCGAGCCATCCGGCACACCGCCACTGGGAGCCAGGTCCAGCGCCAGGGCGATGGCGAGGTCGGTCGGCAGGTGCGACCCGGGTGGGGCCCGGCGCTCAGTAGACAACGGCTCTCGGTCGACCCGCAGCCAGCGGATCCCAGGCCGGCCCGAAGGGCGCCGGGCCCCTATCCGCACCCGCACCCCTCGCCGCCGGCACGACGGCGCCCGTCCCCCGTCGCCCGGCCCCGCGCGATCCGCGTGCGGTTCGCGCACCCCATCCCCGCCCCCGCGGCCCTGCGATGTACGGTCAGCTGACAACCGGACGACCTGCAGGAAGGCCCGCGACCGTGTCATCGGGTTCCGACACCACCGCCGCCACCGCGCGCGGCACCGCGGCCGACGGCCCGGTGCCGGCCGGCACCGACGCCCGTCCCGGCCGGGCCCGCCGGCTGGTCGCCCTGGCCCGTCGCGAAGCGCTGCGCACCGCCCTCGCGGCGGTCGCCGGTCTCGCCCTCGGCCTGGCCTTCCCGCCCTACGGCCTGTGGCCGCTGTCGCTGGTCGCGGTCGCCGCGCTGGCGCTGCTGACCCGCGGCCGGCGGGCCCGCCAGGGCGCCTGGACCGGCTTCGCGTTCGGGCTGCCGTTCTTCCTGCTGCTGCTGAAGTGGCTGCACGTGGTCGGCTGGGACGCGGTGGTCGGCCTGTCCGTCGCCGAGTCGCTGTTCGTCGTGGTGCTGGGGGCGGGGCTGGCGCTCACCTCGCGGCTGCCCGGCTGGCCGCTGTGGGGCGCGTGCCTGTGGGTCGCCCAGGAGTGGGCCCGGGACCGGCTGCCGTTCGGCGGTTTCCCGTGGGGCCGGTTGGCCTTCGCCAACACCGGTTCGCCGTTCACCCCGCTCGCCGCGCTCGGCGGGGCACCGCTGGTGACCTTCGCGGTCGCGCTGGCCGGTGGGCTGCTGGCGGCCTGTGCGGTCGCCCTGTGGGGGCTGCGCCGGGGCGGCGGCGCGCGCGGCGCGGTGCGCACGCTGGAGGCGTTCGGGCTGGCCGCCGCCGTCACCCTGGCCGGCCTGGCCGTCCCGGTGCCCACCAAGGCCGACGACACCGTGCGGATCGCCGTGGTGCAGGGCAACGTCCAGCGGCCCGGGATGGACTTCCTGGGCCGCCCGATGCAGATCCTGGACAACCACGCCACCGCCACCGAGAAGCTCGCCGACGACGTCCGGCACCACCGCGTGCCCAAGCCGGACCTGGTCATCTGGCCGGAGAACTCCTCCGACCTGGACCCCTTCCAGTTCCCGCAGGCGTACGACCGGATAGACGAGGCGGTGAAGGCGATCGGCGTGCCGGTCCTCGTCGGCGCCCTGGTCGACCACCCGACCAAGCCGGGCTACGTCTTCAACGAGGGCATCGTCTGGGACCCCAAGACCGGCCCGGGCGCCTCGTACACCAAGCAGCACCCGGTGCCGTTCGGCGAGTACGTGCCGTTCCGGGAGCAGCTCAGCAAGATCATCACCCGCTTCAAGCGGGTGCCCCGCGACTTCTACCCGGGCGACCACACCGGCCTGCTGAAGGTCGGCCCGGCCAAGCTCGGCGACGTCATCTGCTTCGAGGTCGCCTACGACGAGATCGTCCACGACACCGTCCGGTCGGGAGCCCGGGCCTTGGTCATCCAGACCAACAACGCCACCTACGGGCGCACCGGTCAGCCCGAGCAGCAGCTGGCGATGTCCAAGCTGCGGGCCGTCGAGCACGGCCGGGCCGTGGTCACCGCGGCCACCAGCGGGATCAGCGCGGTGGTCGCCCCCGACGGGACCGTTACGCACCAGATTCCCGAATTCACCCAGGGTGTGGTCTCGGCCCGCATCCCCCTGCGCGACGAAACGACGCTCGCTGACCGCGTTGGCGCGGCTCCCGAGTGGGTGCTCGCTATCGTGGGCCTGATGTCCTGCGGGGCCGCCGTCATCGCCGGCCGTCGCAGGCGTACGAAGGACGAGAAGGGGCAGCAGTGACAGACGGTCAGCGGCAGTACGGTCCGCTCGGCAGCACGTTGGTGATCATTCCGACGTACAACGAGGCGGAGAACATCGAGCCGATCGTCTCGCGGGTGCGGTCCGCCGTCCCCGAGGCGCACGTCCTGATCGCGGACGACAACAGTCCGGACGGCACCGGCAAGCTCGCCGACGCGCTGGCCGCCACGGACGACCAGGTCCACGTCCTGCACCGCAAGGGCAAGGAGGGGCTGGGCGCCGCCTACCTCGCCGGCTTCCAATGGGGCATCGACAACGGCCACGACGTCCTGGTCGAGATGGACGCCGACGGCTCCCACCAGCCCGAGGAACTGCCCCGGCTGCTCACCGCCCTCAAGGGCGCCGACCTGGTGCTCGGCTCGCGCTGGGTGCCCGGCGGCCGCGTGGTGAACTGGCCGAAGTACCGCGAGGTCCTCTCCCGCGGCGGCAGCACCTACTCCCGCGTCATGCTGGACGTCCCGATCCGCGACGTCACCGGCGGCTTCCGCGCCTTCCGGGTGGCGACGCTGCAGGGCCTGGGCCTGGACGAGGTGGCCTCCCAGGGCTACTGCTTCCAGGTCGACCTGGCCCGGCGCGCGGTCCAGGCCGGATACCACGTCGTCGAGGTCCCGATCACCTTCGTCGACCGCGAGCTGGGCGACAGCAAGATGAGCCGCGACATCGTCGTGGAGGCGCTCTGGCGGATCACCGCCTGGGGCGTCGGTTCCAAGGTGAGCAAGATCCGCGGTCGCTGACTCGCCACCGGATCGGGCCAGGCACACTGGTGGCATGACGTTCGGAGCCACGCCACCGCCGCCGAGTCCCCGCCCGCCCCGTTCGCGCATCCGCCGGTTCGCCCCGTTGGGCGTCGTCGCGTGGATGGTGCTGGAGATCTGGCTGCTGACGGTGGTCGCCGGCGCCACCAACGGCCTGACGGTCTTCCTCCTGCTGCTCGCCGGCGTGCTCGTCGGTGGTGCGGTGATCAAGCGGGCCGGCCGCCGCGCCTGGCGCAACCTCACCGGCGCCCTGCAGACCACCGGCGCCCCCCAAGCCCCCCGCGAGACCAACTCCGCCGGCACCGGCAACACCCTCCCGATGATCGGCGGGCTGCTGCTGATGGTGCCCGGCCTGGTCTCGGACGTGCTCGGGCTGCTCTGCCTGTTCCCGCCGACGGGGCGGCTGGTCCTGCGCCGCGCGGACAAGCTGCTGAACCGTCCGGGCTTCGCGCCCGGGACCTTCGGCGACGCCTACCAGCAGGCCCGCATGCACCGCCCGGACGGCCAAGTCGTCCAGGGCGAGGTGATCGACCCCGACGGGCCGCCGGCCCCCCGCCGCCAGGACCCGCCGCTCACCCGCTGACACCCGCACCCGGAACCAACCGCACCGGCCCGGATCGGACGCCTGTGGCGTCCGATCCGGGCCGGTGCGGGGTCTTGTGCGAGCACGGCAAGGGCCGGTGCCACCGTCAGTGCGGTGACACCGGCCCTTGTGTGCCGTTCGGTCCGCCCGTCAGGCGGACTTGCGATTGGTGTCGCGCGGATGCACGGCAATGTTCATGGTGCCGGAGCGCAGGACGGCCAGCCGTTCGGCCAGCACCTCCTCCAACTCCTCGCGGGTGCGCCGCTCCATGAGCATGTCCCAGTGCGTACGCGCGGGCTTGCCCTTCTTCTCCTCAGGACCATCCCCATCCACCAGGAGGGAGGGTGCACCGCAAACCTTGCACTCCCACTCCGGCGGAATCTCGGCCTCAACCGAGAACGGCATCTCAAAACGATGTCCGTTCTGGCATGCGTACTCCACCGCCTGGCGCGGGGCCAGGTCGATGCCGCGGTCGGTCTCGTAGCTGGTCACCACGAGGCGCGTGCCGCGGAGAGCTCGCTCACTCATGAATCGTGCCTCCCGGGCTTGTCGCCCACAGGACAGGTGTCGCTGTCGTCGTCATCCGGTCAACGTCCGGTCGGCGGTGAAGATTCCCGTTCATCGGGACATACGTCGCCTGCGTCGCCCGTCGTGCCGCCCCTTGTTGTACCCACCAACGCCCGGTTTGTCACATCTGGCAGCAGATGTCACCCAGCGCCTCAAGGAGTTGAGCGCGCAGTAACGGTCCGCCTGGTGAGCCAAAGGCGTACACTACCGCCCCGCACCCTCAAGGGCTAAATCCGGTCAGGTACCGGATTGCCGGCCGCCGCGATCGCCCGCCGCACCGGCACCCGCGCCAGCAGCACGAAACCGAGCGCGAAGAACGCCACCAGGGACACGATCGCGTCCCGGTAGCTCCCGGTCAGCTGGTACGCCACCCCGAACACCAGCGGCCCCAGCCAGCTCACCCCACGGTCGCTCATCTCGTACGCGGAAAAATACTCCGCTTCCTTGCCGCGCGGGATCAGATGGGAGAAGAGCGAGCGGGACAGCGCCTGGCTGCCGCCCAGCACCAGCCCGATCGCGGCCGCCAGCGCGAAGAACCACACCGGTGCCCGCGCGGGCAGGAAGTACCCCGCGGCGATCGTCAGCGTCCAGGCCACCAGCGAGGCCAGGATGGTCCGCCGGGCGCCGTACGTCCGGGCCAGCCGCCCCATCAGCAGGGCGCCCGTGGCGGCCAGCACCTGCACCAGCAGGACCGCCACGATCAGCGTGGTCTGGTCCAGCCCCAGTTCCTCGGAGCCGAAGACGGACGCCTGGGTGATCACGGTCTGGATGCCGTCGTTGTAGACGAGGTAGGCGAGGAGGAAGGCGAGCGTCAGCGGGTGCCGCCGCATGTCGCGCAGGGTCTCCCGCAGCTGGTGCCGCCCCGTGCCCGCGCCGGGCGTCGGCCGGTCGCGCAGCCGCCGCAGCGGGATCAGCGCGAAGCAGCCCCACCACAGTCCCGCCGTCGCCAGGCAGATCCGCACCGCGGTGCCCTGGGAGACCCCGACGGCGTCGTGGCCGGCGTACAGCGCCAGGTCGAGGACGAGGACCAGCGAACCGGCCGCGTAGCCGAAGGCCCAACCGCGCGAGGAGACCGCGTCGCGCTCGTCCGGGCCGGCGATCTGCGGCAGGTAGGAGTTGTAGAGCATCATCGCGACCACGAACGAGGCGTTGGAGACGATCAGCAGCGCGCCGCCCAGCAGGTAGCGGTCGCCGCCCAGGAAGAACAGCCCCGTGGTCGCCGCCGCCCCCGTGTAGGCGCAGCACCCCAGCAGGGGCTTCTTGCGGCCGGTCCGGTCCACCAGTGCGCTGGCCGCCGGCATCGCCAGTACTGACAGCAACAGGGACGCCGAGACCGTGTACGCGAAGAACGAGCCCGCCCGGACCGGCAGGCCCAACGGGTGCACGAAGCCCTCGGCGTCCGCCGCGGCCTTCGCCACCGACGTCAGGTACGGCCCGAGGAAGACCGTCAGCACGCTGGTCGAGTAGACGCTGATCGCCCAGTCGTAGAAGTACCAGCCGCGCTGCTCCCGCCGGCGCGCGGCCCGTGCCGCCTCCGCCGCGGCCCCGGCCACCGTCTGTGTGTCCTGCACCCGTACCCCCGTCGTCCGTTCCCGTCCTCGCGCGGCGACGGGAAGGGCGGAGGGGCGCGCGCCGAGACCCAGCACCCCCGCTCGGTCCGCGCCGCGCAGCGTTTCCCCGTGGTCGATCGGTGACGGTCGCCGGCGCGCGGCCCGCGGGCCGTACCGACGACCCCACCGGGACCGATCGAGGAAGAGCGGGACGGGCCGGCGCGACCGTCTGGCCGCCCGAACGGCGCCCGCCGCCACTGCTGTTCCCCCGCCGCTCCCCGTCGATCCTGGAGAGGGGAGACGATACGGCGCCCGATCGGCGGCGTCACCTCCGAGCAGGCGTCCGCCCGGGGGGCACGCGGCCCGCGCACCGCGTCGTCGGGGCGCCGTCGGGCCGGTGGGCCCCGGAATCAGGGGACCCAGCGTCCCCGCTCGGTCAGTACGGTGCGCAGGGTCTCCAGGTCGTCGGTCATGAGGCCGTCCACGCCGAGGTCGAGCAGGGCCCGCATCCGCTCCGCGTCGTTGACCGTCCAGACGTGGACCTGCATGCCCAGGGCGTGCGCGGCGCGCAGGAAGAGCGGGTCGACGACGCGGATCCCGAACTGGCGCTCGGGCACCTGGACGCAGACCGCGCTGCGCCGCACCGCCGCGCCCAGCAGCCGGTCCAGCGGCACTGCGCCGCGTCCGTAGGAGCTAAGCCGCAGGCCGGCCACCCCGCGGGTGCCCAGCGAGCTGGCCATCCGGCCGCCGGCGAGCCGTTGCGCCCGGGCCACCCGGGCCTCGGAGAACGAGCCGACGCAGACCCGGTCCCAGGCGTCGGTGCGCCGCAGCAGGGCCAGCAGCGGCTCCAGCGCGCCCGCCGCCTTCAGGTCGACGTTCCAGCGGGCCTCGGGGAACTCCGCCAGCAGCTCTTCGAACAGTGGCAGCGGCTCGCGGCCGGCGACCCGGGCCGCGCGGACCTCCCGCCAGGGCAGGGACGCGATGGCGCCCCGGGAATCGGTGACCCGGTCCAGGGTCGCGTCGTGGAAGGCGACCAGCGCGCCGTCCGACGTGGCGTGGACGTCGGTCTCCAGGTAGCGGTAGCCGAGGCCGACCGCGCGGCGGAAGGCGGTGGCGGTGTTCTCCAGGCCGTCCGCGGTTCCGCCCCGGTGGGCGAAGGGCAGCGGGCCGGGGTGGTCGAGGTAGGGGTGGCGGGGACGTATCGCAGGGGTCACTTCGGCAGTATCGCGCGCTGGGGTGACGGCTCGGGCGAGCGGGCCACCAGCGTGGACGGCCGCTCCGCCAGCCCCTCGATCGCGAACCGGCGGAGGAAGAACTGCGCCAGCGGCCCGATGGCCAGGGCGTACACCACCGTGCCGACGCCGAGGGAGCCGCCGAGCGCGAAGCCGACGCCGAGCACGGTCACCTCGATGCAGGTCCGCACCAGCCGGACGGGGCGGCCGGTGCGCCGGTGCAGTCCGGTCATCAGCCCGTCGCGCGGCCCCGCGCCGAAGCGGGCGGTGAGGTACAGGCCGGTCGCGGCGCCGTTGAGCAGGACCGCGGTCGCCAGCAGCGGCACGCGGACCGCGAGCGGGCCCACCGTGGGGACCACCGCGAGCGTGCCGTCCATGACGAGCCCCAGGATCACCACGTTCGAGACCGTGCCCAGGCCGGGGCGCTGCCGCAGCGGGATCCACAGCAGCAGGATCAGCGCCCCGGAGAGGATCGTGACGGTGCCGATCGACAGTCCCGTGTGTCGGGATATGCCCTGGTTGAACACGCTCCACGGTTCCAGTCCCAGTCCGGCGCGGACCATCAGCCCCATGCTCACGCCGTACAGCACGAGCCCCACGTAGAGCTGCGCGAGCCGGCGCGGCAGGTGTGGCCGCCTGGTACCGGACCTCCGAGTGATGGACACGTCTTTTCCCCCTCCTGGCAAAATTGGACTGGTGCGTGTCACCATGTGGCATGTTCGGGCTCTGGATGTAGAGCCAATTCGGGGAAGGTGGACTGATCTTCATGGCGCAGTGGACTTCCGCGGTGGGCGCGCCCCAACTCGCCCGCCTGCTCCGGTCGCAGGACCCGCGGGCCGCCGAACTCTCCGCCGGCGGGCGGAAGTTGCCCGCCTACCGCAGTCTCGCCGACGGCGTCCGCCGGCTCGTCCTCGAAGGCCGGGTGCCGGTCGCCGCCCGGCTCCCCGCCGAACGCGAGTTGGCCACCGCGTTCGGCGTCAGCCGCACCACCGTCGCCGCCGCCTACGAGGCGCTGCGCACCGAGGGGTTCTTGGAGTCCCGGCGCGGTTCGGGCAGCTGGACCGCCGTCCCGGCGGGCAGCCCGCTGCCCACTCGCGGCCTGGAACCGCTCCCGCCGGAGGCCGCGGGATCGATGATCGACCTCGGCTGCGCCGCCCTGCCGGCCCCCGAGCCCTGGCTCACCCGCGCCGTCCAGGGCGCCATGGCCGACCTGCCGCTCTACGCCCACACCCACGGCGACTACCCGGCCGGCCTGCCCGTGCTGCGCCAGGCCCTCGCCGACCGCTACACCGCCCGCGGCATCCCCACCATGCCCGAGCAGATCATGGTCACCACCGGCGCGATGGGCGCCGTCGCCGCGATCTGTCGGCTGTGCACCGGGCCGGGGGAGCGGGTGGCCGTCGACTCGCCCTCGTACGCCAACATCCTCCAGCTGATGCGGGACGCCGGCGCCCGGCTCGTCCCGGTGGCCCTCGGCGAGCGGCTGACGGGCTGGGACGTCCCGGCCTGGCGCCAGGTCATGCGGGACGCCGCGCCCCGGATGGCCTACGTCGTCGCCGACTTCCACAACCCCACCGGCAGCCTCGCCACCGAGGACCAGCGCCGCCGGCTCGTGGACGCCGCCCGGTCGGCCGGCACCCTGCTGGTCGTCGACGAGACCATGGCCGAGATCGTGCTCGATCCGGACACCGAACTGCCGCGTCCGGTCTGCGGGTTCGACCCCGCCGGCAGTGCGGTGATCACCGTCGGGTCGGCCAGCAAGGCGTTCTGGGCCGGGATGCGGATCGGCTGGGTGCGGGCCGCGCCCGACATCATCCGCAGCCTGGTGGCCGCCCGCGCCTACTCCGACCTCGGCTCGCCGGTCCTCGAACAGCTCGCGATCGCCTCCCTGTTGGAGGGGGGCGGTTGGGAGGAGGCCGTCCGGATCCGCCGCGAGCAGGCCCGGGAGAACCGCGACGCGATCGTCGAGGCGCTCCACCGGCACCTGCCCGACTGGGAGTTCAGCGTCCCGCGCGGCGGCCTGACGCTGTGGGCCCGCACGGGCGGGCTGTCCGGCTCCCGGATCGCGGAGGCGGGGGAGCGGTTGGGGGTCCGGGTGCCGTCGGGCCCGCGGTTCGGCGTGGACGGCGCCTTCGAGGGCTTCGTACGGCTGCCGTTCACCGTCAGCGGTGCGGTCGCCGACGAGGCCGCGGTCCGGCTGGCCAGGGCGGCGCAGCTGGTGGCGACCGGGGCGTCGGTGGAGACGGAGTCGCCGCAGGCGTTCGTGGCCTGAGCCCGGGGAACCGGCGCGGTGGCCTGAAGGTCCGTCAGATGCGGCCCGCGGTGCGACGTCAGGGCGTGGTGCGCCGGCCGCCCACGGACGCGGCGCCGTCGTCGTCAGCGTCCGGATGCTTCGCGAGGGACACCGGTCCGGGGCCGCCGGCGGCCGGCCGCGCGTCGTCCTGCGCGGCGCCGGTCCGCTCCGGCAGCAGCGCCAGGACCGCCCGCCGGTGCGCCTCCCCGGTGGCCTCGTCGTACGGGTCGGGGGTGGCCGGCACCTGGAGGCGCAGCACCGGGCCGGTGCCGAGCCGGGCGTAGCCGCGGCCCGGCGGCACCTGCCCGAGCGGCGTGGTGTGCGGCGGCACACCCAGCACCGCCCGCACCTCCTCGGCCGTGGCCGGTCCGAGCACGACCCGCGCCTTGGTGTGCGCCCGCACCGGGTCGCTCAGCAGCTCGGCGGTCTCGAACTGGTCGGCCGCCGCCACCGTCACCCCGGCCGCCCGGCCGTGCCGCAGCGGCACCTGGAGCAGGCGCTGGGGGTCGTCCCGGCCTTCCACCGCCGCCAGGTGGGACAGCGCCGTCAGGCGGTCCGCGACGATCCACAGCGGCCGCCGGGAGTCCGCCGGCGCGGTGCGGCCGGCCTGCTGCGCCCGGTTGGCGGCGACCAGCCGCCGCTCGGTCTCGTGCGCGGCCCACTCCAACGCCGCCAGCACACCGGTCAGTTGGCTCTCCACGGCGAGCACCCCGCGCCGTCCCACCAGGCACCCGAACTCGCCGGTGCCGCCGCCGTCGACCACCAGGACGTCGCCGTGTTGCAGTGCCTGGAGCGCGAGCGAGCGCAGCAGCGTCGTCCCGCCGGCGCCCGGCTGCCCCAGGGCCAGCAGATGCGGTTCGGTGGAGCGCCGGCCGGTGCGCCACACCACCGGCGGTTCGTCCCGGGGCACCTTCCCGCAGACCACCGGCAGCGTCCGCTGCACGGAGGCGGCGTCGGTGAAGCCGAGCACCGTCTCGCCCGGGGACGTCACGAAGCGCTGCGCCGCGAGGTCCGTCGGCAGCGGCCCGAGCGCCGTCAGCACCAGCTGGTTGGCCTCCTCGTCCCAGTCGAAGCGGTACTCCCGGCCGCGGCCGGACTTGGCGTGCAGCAGCTGCTCGACGGCGGTCCGCGCGCCGTCGTCGCCGTCCGGGAAGTACGCCGGGTACTTCAGGTGCAGCCGCGCCGGCCGCCCGTCGTCGTCGAAGGCGTGCTCGCAGAACGCCTGCTGCCAGTCGCCGTCGTGGGAGTACAGGGGCGCGGGATCGCCCTCGGCGAAGAAGTGCGGCACCAGCGCCTCGTAGAGCGCCTGGAGACGCTCGGCCTCCGCCTCGCTCGGGCCGCTGTCCTCCGCCACCGGCGTGCGGTCCCGGCCCAGCCAGGCCGCGGCGGCCGTCACCCCGATCACCGCGAGCAGCGGACCGTACGGCACCAGCGTCACCAGCAGCACCGACCCCGCGGCCAGGAAACCCAGCGGCCCGCGCTGCTCCTTGGAGGTGGCGGCCCAGCGTCCCCGTGCGGCCACCGCGAGCCGGCGCAGGCCCCGGCTGATGGTGATCAGCGGGTGCAGCACGTCGGCCGCGCCGTCGGCCGCGGACCGCGCCAGTTCGCGGCCGCGGGCGATCGGGGCGCTGCCGCTCAGGGGGTTGCCGGTGAGGATGCGGGGCAGGGGGCGCCGGGCCACGGCTGGACTCCTGGTGCTCGTAGGGACGACGGGCCGGATCGGTGCGGGCGAACGGCCGGGACGGGCCGCACGGGTTGCCGGAAACGGAGCGGGCGGGGGCGGTCCCGCCCGCCCGGGCCTACAGCTTGATGCCGCCGAGGAGGCTGGCCAGGCTCGCCCCGCCGGCCTTGATGCTGGGCGCGATGGCCGAGCCCGCGAGGTAGAACCCGAAGAGCGCGCAGATCAGGGCGTGGGACAACTTCAGGCCGTCCTTGCGGAAGAAGAGGAAGACGATGACACCGAGCAGGACGACGCCGGAAATGGACAGAATCATGAGGGTTCTCTCCTGGGTGTGGGGACGGTCTTTGTGAGTTCTTCCAGCCTCACGACCGGTATCAAGCCAAGAAGATCCGCAAACGGAGTATTTATCAGGGAAATCCCTCAAACGGGCCAGCTTTCGGGAAACCGGTCCGCACCCACCCACCGCCCGGCGCCGACGCCCCCCGTCCGACCCGGCACAATCGTGGGGTGTCAAAGCCCAGGAAGCCGTCGAAATCCCCGCAGCGCCGGACCCGGCAGCAGCCGCCCGCACCCGCCGCCGTCACCGAGAACTCGCCCTGCCCGTGCGGCCGCGAGGCGTCCTACGGGCAGTGCTGCGCCCCCTTCCACCAGGGACGGGCCGCGGCCCCGACAGCCGAGCGCCTGATGCGCTCGCGCTACAGCGCCTTCGCCGTCGGCGACACCGCCTACCTGCTGCGCAGCTGGCACTCGACGACCCGCCCGGCCGCCCTCGAACTCGACCCGGCGCAACGCTGGACCGCCCTGGAGATCCTCGCCGCGACCGACGGCAGCGCCTTCCACACCGAGGGCACCGTCACCTTCCGCGCGCACTACGCGGTGCGCGGCCGCGCCGGCAGCCAGGAGGAGCACAGCCGCTTCGTGCGGGAGGACGGCCAGTGGGTCTACCTCGACGCGCTGCCGGCCGCCTGAGCGTCGTCCCGGCCGGTCAGGGCCACTGCTCGGCCTCCGGGTCACCGCCGAGCCGGCCGCGCAGCTGGTCCAGCTCGCGGCGGTCGCGCTTGGTGGGCCGGCCCGCACCGCGGTCGCGGACGGCGACGACCGCGACCTCCTCGCGCGCCGGCACCGGCGGGCTGTGGTCGACGTAGCACTCGACGGCGACCGGGGCGCCCACCCGCTTGCGCACCAGCCGGGTCACCACGACGATGCGCTCCCGGCCGGCCTGCCGCAGCCGCACCTCGTCGCCGGCGCGCAGACCGTGGGCGGGCTTGACCCGCTCGTCGTTGACGCGCACGTGTCCGGCCCGGCACGCCGCCGCGGCCGCCGACCGCGTCTTGGTCAGCCGCACCGACCAGATCCAACTGTCGACCCGGGCGGTGGTCATCCCCTCGTCTGGCGCCATGCCGTGACTCTAGAGGAACGCCGGGCCCGGCCGCGCGGGAGATCCGCGCCCGGGCGCCGGGCATGGTCAGGACGCGCTGGACTTCGTCGTGCGCTTCGCCCGGGACGGCTTCTTGGCCGCGGTCTTCCCGGCTGCGGTCTTCCCGGTCGTGCTCCGGCCGGCCGCGGTCTTCTCGGCGGCCGCCTTCCCGGTGGTCCTCCTGCCGGCGCCGCCCGCCCCGCCGGCGGCCTGCTTCGCGGCGGAGGTGCGCCCCGTCCGCTCGCTGTCGCCCTTCGCCCGGGCCGCGGTCTTCGCGGCGGCCTTCTTACGGGTCGGACCGCGGCCCCGGAGCGGGGTGACGGAAGCGTTGCCGGCGCCCTCCCGGTCGCCGCCCCGGACGGCCCGCACGCTCCGCTCCAACGCCGCCGTCAGGTCGATGACCCGCGCGCCGGGCGCGGCGGAGGCGTCGGGGACCTGCGGGGCGCCACCTTCCCGCTTGGCGGCGACGAGTTCCTCCACCGCCTCGCGGTAGTCGTCGTGGAGCTCGGCCGGGTCCAGCTCGCCCAGCGCGTCCATCAGCGTCTCGGCCAGCTTCATCTCGTTCTCGCGGACCGTGACGGCCTCCGGTGCGACGCCGTCCGCGGAGCGGATCTGGTCCGGCCAGAGCAGGGTGTGCATCAGCAGCGCCCCGTCGTGCGCCCGCAGCATGGCGAGGGTCTCCCGGCCGCGCATCGCCACCTTGCCGATCGCCACCTTCGCGTGGTGCTCCAGCGCCTCCCGGAGCAGGGCGTAGGGCTTGGTGGCGGCGGTGCCGTTGGGGCCGAGGTAGTACGCCTTGTCCAGTTGGAGCGGGTCGATCTCGGCGGGGTCCACGAAGGAGAGGATCGACAGCGTCTTGGCGGTCGGCATCGGCAGGCGGGACAGGTCCTCGTCGGTGATCGGCACCACCGCGTCGTCGCCGGGCGGCTGGTAGCCCTTGCCCACGTCCTCGTTCGGCACCTCCCGGCCGTCCAGCTCGCAGATCTTGCGGTACTGGATCGGGGCGCCGTCCTTCTCGTGGAGGCGGACGAAGGAGACCGACGAGGTGCGGTCCGTGGCGCTGTAGGTCTTCACCGGGATGGTGACCAGGCCGAACGATATGGACCCGTTCCAGATAGCTCGCATGGTGCGCACCTCATGTGGGATTCTTCATGGTATGTCGCCGATCACCGTCGTGGAGGGGCGGCGCCTCTCGCTGACGAACCTGGACAAGGTCCTCTATCCCGAGACCGGCACCACCAAGGGTGAGGTGCTGCACTACTGCACCACCACCGCGGACGCGCTGCTGCCGCACCTCCACGACCGTCCGGTGTCCTTCCTGCGCTACCCCGACGGGCCGGACGGCCAGCGCTTCTTCACCAAGAACGTGCCGCCCGGCGCGCCCTCCTGGGTGACGAGCTGCGAGGTCCCCCATTCGAGGTCGGGGCCGGCCCGGCAGGTGCTCGTCCAGGACCTCCCCTCGCTGGTCTGGGCCGCCAACCTCGTCGTCGAACTGCACACCCCGCAATGGACCTGCGGCGCGCCGGGCGTCGCCGACCGGCTGGTCTTCGACCTGGATCCGGGCGCCCCCGCCACGATCGTGGAGTGCTGCACCGCCGCCCGGTGGTTGCGCGACCGGCTGGCGGCGGACGGCCTCGACGCCTACGCCAAGACCAGCGGCTCCAAGGGGCTGCACGTCGTCGTGCCCATCGAGCCCACCGCCGCCGACCGCACCACCGCCTACGCCCGGACGCTGGCGGTCGAGGCCGGCGTCGCGCTCGGCGAGCTGGTCACGCACAAGATGACCCGGGCGCTGCGGCCCGGCAAGGTCTTCATCGACTTCTCGCAGAACGCCGCGGCCAAGACCACCGCGACCGCCTACACGCTGCGGGCCCGCCCCCTGCCGACCGTGTCCACCCCGGTCACCTGGGACGAGGTCGCCGCCTGCACGGAGCCGGGGCAACTCACCTTCCTCTTCGGCGAGATCGCCGGTCGCCGCGCGCGCTACGGGGACCTGCACGCACCGCTGCTCGGCGCGGCCCGGGCCCGCCCGGTACCGCGCGGCGCCCGCCGGCCCGCGTAGGAGTCCGGGGTCCGCGGTCGACGAACGCCGCACGTCCCGGGGTTACCGCGGCGGACGGACCGGCGCGGGAGGCGTGCGCGGTGCGGTGCTGACGGTGCGTCGCACCGTACGGGAGCGCTGGGCCGCCCCGGCCGGTCGGCGGGCGGCTTGCGCCGGCGGTGCGGCCGGGAACCGTATGGAGTAGGCCAACCGGCGCGCGGCCCGCGGCGTTCTTAGCGTGGCCACATGTCGACAGCGACCTGGTCCCCCGTCAGAGCCCTGACCGCAGCAGCCGTCTGCACCGCGAGCATGCTGGCCCTGTGCGGCCCGGTGGTCGCCGACGGCCCCAACGGCGTCGACGACCTGCGCGGCGCGCCACCGGCCCCGGCCGAGCACCTGCTCGACGAGCGCGGCGTGCAGTTCCTGCCCCGCCCGGGGGTCTCCGCGCCACCCCGGGTCTCGGCTCTGTCCTGGGTGGTGACGGACCTGGGCACCCACCGGATCCTCGCGTCCAAGGACGCCCACCGCCCGCTGCCGCCGGCCAGCACCCTCAAGACGCTGTTCGCGCTGACCCTGCTGCCGCGGTTCGCCCAGGGGACGGTGCGCACCGTCTCCTCCGCCGACCTGGCCGGCATCGAGGCCGGCAGCTCGCTCGCCGGCGTGAAGGAGGACATGCCGTACCGCGTCGCCGACCTGTGGCGCGGCGTCTTCCTCAGCTCCGGCAGCGACGCGGTGCACGCCCTCGCGGCCATGAACGGCGGCTGGGGGAAGACCGTCGACGACATGCAGGCGACCGCGGACCGCCTGGGCGCGCGGGACACCAGGGTCGAATCCGCCGACGGCTTCGACACGCCCGGCCAGGTCTCCTCCGCCTACGACCTCTCGCTCTTCGGCCAGGCCGGGCTGACCAACCGGGACTTCGCCGGTTTCGCGGCCACCAAGACCGCCCGGTTCCCGGAGGACGGCGGCCCGGACGCGGGCGGCCTCCAGAACACCAACCGGCTGCTGGTCGGCTCGCACGGCGTGACGCCCTACAACGGCCTGATCGGGGTCAAGAACGGCTACACCAGCCACGCCGGGAACACCCTGGTCGCCGCCGCCCGGCGCGGCCACCGGACCCTGCTGGTCACCGCGATGAACCCGCAGTCCGGTGCCGAGAACGCGGTCTACGAGGAGGCCCGGGCCCTGTTGGACTGGGGGTTCGCCGCCGCGCCGCGGGCCGCGGCGGTCGGTGCGCTGCCCGCCCCGGCCCCCGACCCGAAGGACCCCGGGGCGGCGCAGGCGGCCCACCGCTCCCCGACCACCGCGCTGCACCAGGCCGCGGCGGCACGGACCGGCGGCCGAACGGGCGACGTGGTCCTGTGGTCCTTCTCCGCCGCCGGAGTGATCGCGCTGGCCGGGCTGGGCACCGCGCTGTGGTGGCGCCGACGCCGGCCGGCCGGCCCCGCGGACGGCGGACCGGCTTCCTGACGCACCCCTCCGCGGCATCGCACATCCGTCCGATCGGTCGGGGATGCGGAGGACGCGGTGTGGCCTTGCCCGGTGAAGGATGACGCGTTTGCCATGATTTGTGGTGACTGGTGGGCCCGGTCGGTGTAGCGTCCTGATCAGCTGTCGTGGTTCCGAAGTGCCGGGCGCCCGTGTCGCATTCACGGGCGTTCTTGCTGTCCGGTACGTCTCCGGACCAGGGCGATCACCTCCGGATTCCGCGCGGTGCGGGAGCCGATTCGAGCCCATAGAGCGAAGGAGACGCAACATGGCTTCGGGCACGGTGAAGTGGTTCAACTCGGAAAAGGGCTTCGGCTTCATCGCGCAGGACGACGGCGGCGCCGACGTCTTCGCGCACTACTCCAACATCGACGCGACCGGCTACCGCGAGCTGTTGGAGGGCCAGAAGGTCAGCTTCGAGGTCACGCAGGGTCAGAAGGGCCCGCAGGCGGAGAAGATCCGGGTGCTGACCTCCACGTGAGCACGGCCCCGGCCGCACGGGACGGCGCCCGCCCTCGCGCAGGGGGCGGGCGCCGCCGCACGACGCGCCGCCGCTACGGGTGACGGTCGTTGAGGATCTTCTGGAACAGCCGGTGGTCCCGCCAGGCGCCGTTGATGTGGAGGAACTTCTCCGCGGTGCCGTACGGAGCGAACCCGCAGCCGGTCAGCACCCGCTGCGAGGCGACGTTGTCCACCAGGGTGCCGGCCTCCAGCCGGTGCAGGCCGAGTTCCCGGTCGGCCGCCGCGCACGCCGCCCGCACCGCGGCGACGGCGAGCCCGCGGCGCAGCTGGCCGACGTCGATCCAATAGCCGACGCTGGCGCTGCGCAGCGGGCCGTAGGTGATCTGGGACAGGGTGATCGCACCGACCACGTCCGGCTCCCCTGATCCGTCGTCCGGCTCGCGGACCAGGACCCAGGGCAGCACGCGTCCGGCGTCCCGCTCCGCCAACTGCGCCGCGAGCCGCTCCGCCTGGCCGGCCGGCGTGTAGAAGTCGTCCGGGCGCGGCGGCTCGGTGGGCCGGAGGTGGTCGAGGTTGCGCAGGTAGGACCGGGAGAACCCGGCCGCGTCCGCCAGCTCGGCGGGGCGCATCAGGACGTCGGGGGCGAGCCTGGCGGACGAGGTGATCATCCGGTCAGCCTAATCCCGACCCGTGTCCTCGTCCCGGGTCGGGAAGGGCGAACCGGCGGTGCGCGGGATCACCGCCTCACTGCGGCGGCCGGTCCGTGTCCCGGTCCGTACCGCCCAGCTGCTCCTTGAGCTTGTCCTGCGCGGTGTCGACCTGGCTCTGGTACTTCCCCTGGGTGCGCTCGTCGACGTAGTCGCCGGCCTTGTCGACGCCCTTACCCGCTTGGTCCTCGTGGCCCTTGAGCAGTTCCTTGAGCTTGTCCAGTACGGACATGGATCGTCCTCCTCAGCACGACCCCCCTCCACACCAGCATCACCCCCGAACGGCCGATCTGCATCAGGAGCCGCTGGGAACCGGGGCCTTCAACTGGTCGCTGATGAATTTCATGGAACTGGCGTCCATGCCCTTCTGGTAATCCCAGGCATTGTGCCGGCCACCGGGAATGATCTGGAGCGCGGTGTGTATCGGCCCCTTGCCGTACTTCGCCCGGAAGCGGTGTATCGGATTGAGCACCGCGGCGCCTTCCTTGCTGCCGGCCTGGAACGCGAGGTAGACCTCCGGTCCGCCCTTCTTCAACAGGCCCGCCGCGAGCTTTTCCGGATTGTTGGCGTCCTTCTCCTTCTGGTGGCCCGCCCACATCGGCGAATCCGGCACGATGTCCGGGCCGCTGGCTATCGCCGCCTTGAACTTGTCCGGGTGCTTCAGCACCGACTTCAGGCCCACGAAACCGCCGGAGGACGAACCCATGAAGCCCCAGCCGTCCCGGGAACCGAAGGTGCGGAAATTGGCCTTGACCAGGTCGACGACGTCGTCGGTCAGCCAGGTGCCCATCTTCTGCTGGCCGGGAATGTCACTGCCGTCGTGGTAGCGGGTGTCCGGATTGAGCATCGGCATCACCACGAGGAACGGCAGGCTCTTGCCCTCCGTCGTCCACTTCGTGAGGTTCTCCTGCAATTTGATGTCGCCGCCGACCCAGTAATTGGTCACGCCGTCCTTGTCCTGCGGGCTGCCCAGGCCGCCGGGCAGGGCTATCAGCACCGGAAACCCGCTCTTGGCGTATTTGGCTTCCTGGTATTCCTTCGGGGCCCACACCCAGACGCTGCCGGTGACCCCGGACTTCGCGCCCTTGAGCGTGGTCCTGGCTATGTGGGTGCCGTCGTCCAAGGTGCGGGTGATCCGGAAGTCGCTCTTCGGTCCGGTGGGCATCCGCGTGTCCTGGTCGACGGGTGTGACCGGGGTGGCTGCGCTGCCCGGCGCTCCGGCGTTGAAATCGACCGGGTTGCCGTTCTCCGAGCAGCCGGCGAGCAGGACGGCGCAGGACGCGACGACGACGGCCGTGAACGCGCGGGCGTAAGGGTGTTTCAACGGTGACTCCGCTACTGGACGATCACATGCGAGTGACCATGACGATCAAGTGCAAGTGACCATAAAGAGTCGATTTGACCGCCGGCGGTTCCGTCGTGCGCCCATCGGCCCGTTCGACGGGCAGTCCGCGCCGGTCCGGCTGAGAATGCAGCGGTGACCGATGAACAGCGCAGTGCCGATGACACCGCCCCCCGCGGCGTGCCCGGTGCGCAGGAGCGACGGCTCGCCAGAAGGGCGCTGGCCGGCCGCGCACGGGACGCGGCGGACCTGTCCCTGCTGATGGACATGCTCGGGCTGGACCCCTGTCGGGACCCCGGTCAGCAGGCGCCCGCGGCGGCCGGGCCGCGATCCGGCGGCCGCGGGCGCGGCACCGGCCGGGCCCGGCGGCAGGCGGTCCGTCGCGGCGCCTGCCGCGACGCCCGCAACCCGCCCGCCGACCCCGGCTGAGCCGCCCGGCGCCGCGCCGCCCGCTCAGCCGACCGACCGGCCGTCCGCCGACCGGCGCAGTCGCAGCGTCACGATCTGGAACGGCCGCAACGCCAGCCGCACCGCGTCACCCTGCCGCTCCAGGGCCGGACCGTCCTCGACGGGACGCTCCAGCAGATCCGTGGCGACCGCCTCGACCAGCGAGAACCCGCAGGTCAGGGTGGGGTGGGCGCGTCCGCCGCGAGCCTCGTACAGCCGCACCACCAGATCGCCGCTGCGGTCGTCGGCCAGCTTGACCGCGGTGACCACCACCGCCGCTTCGTCCACCGAGACCAGCGGCGCCACCGCACCGGACCCGGTGACCGTCCGCTCCGGCAGGTTGATCCGGTGCCCCTCGCGCACCGCGTCCCCGATGGTCGCGCCCGGGACCAGCGCGTACCGGAAGCGGTGGGTGCCCTGGTCGGTCTCCGGGTCCGGGAAGCGCGGGGCGCGCAGCAGGGACAGCCGGATCGTCGTCGTCGTGCCGCGCGCGCCCTCGGTCCCGCCCTCCCGGACGGTGCGCGTGACGTCGTGCCCGTAGGTCGCGTCGTTGACCAGTGCCACGCCCCAGTCCGGTTCCGCGGCGTGCACGAACCGGTGCGCGCACGCCTCGAACTTCGCCGCCTCCCAGCTGGTGTTGGTGTGGGTCGGCCGGTACAGGTGCCCGAACTGGGTCTCCGCCGCGTACCGCTCGGCGTGCAGGTCCAGCGGGAACGCGGCCTTGAGGAACTTCTCGCTCTCGTGCCAGTCCACCTCGGTGTCGACGTCCAGCCGCCGGTGTCCACGCGTCAGCGTCAGCGTCTGGACCGCGCGCGATCCGCCGAAGCGCCGCACCACGCGGACCGTCGCGGCGTCCGGCGTCGCCGCGACGAGCGCCACCTCGTCCGCCTCGGTCAGGTCGGTGACCACCTCGCGGTAGAAGGCGTCGACGTCCCAGGCGTCCCACATGTTGGGGAAGTCCGGATGGATCTGCAGCAGGTTCGCCGCCGCGCCGGGGGCGACGGCCTCCCGCCCGGCGCTCACGTCGTACGCCGAGACGACCAGGCCCCGCTCGTCGACCTCGATCCGCAGCCGGTCGTGCCGGAGGACGAAGCCGCCGCCCGGGCGCGGTTCGGCGGTCACCGGGGCGCCCTCGCCCACCGGCGGCGCGATCGCCCCCGCCGCCACCCCGGACCGGGCGTGCGGCGCGGAGTTCGCCACCAACCGCCGGTCGCCGGCGCCGGCCAGGGCCGACAGCGCGGCACCGATCAGCTCCTCGAGTTCAGCGGCGACCGCGGCGTAGGTGCGCTCCGCCTCGCGGTGCACCCAGGCGATGGACGAGCCGGGCAGGATGTCGTGGAACTGGTGCAGCAGCACGGTCTTCCAGAGCCGTTCCAACTCCACGTACGGATAACGGAATCCGGTGGTGACGGCGGCGGTCGCCGACCACAGTTCGGCCTCCCGCAACAGGTGTTCGCTGCGGCGGTTGCCGCGTTTGGTGCGGGCCTGACTGGTGAGCGTCCCGCGGTGCAGTTCGAGGTAGAGCTCGCCCACCCACACCGGCGCGTCGGGGTACTCGGCCGCCGCCCGCGCGAAGAAGTCGCCGGGCTTCTCCCACCGCACGGTGGGCGAACCGTCGAGGTTCCCCAGCCGGCGCGCCTTGGCGACCATCTCGCGGGTGGTGCCCCCACCGCCGTCGCCCCAGCCGGTCGGCGCCAGGGAGTGCCGCGCCACGCCCTTCTCCTTGAAGTTCCGTGCGGCATGGGCGAGTTCGGCGCCCGAGAGCTGGCAGTTGTAGGTGTCCACCGGCGGGAAGTGGGTGAAGATCCGGGTGCCGTCGATGCCCTCCCAGCGGAAGGTGTGGTGCGGGAAGGAGTTCACCTGGCTCCAGGAGATCTTCTGCGTCAGCAGCCACTTCGACCCGGCCGCCTTGATGATCTGCGGCAGGCCCGCCGCGAAGCCGAAGGTGTCCGGCAGCCACGCCTCGTCGTTCTCGACCCCGAACTCCTGAAGGAAGAAGCGCTTTCCGTAGACGAACTGACGGGCCATCGCCTCCGAACCGGGCATGTTGGTGTCCGACTCCACCCACATCCCGCCCGCCGGGACGAACCGGCCCTCCGCGACCGCCTGCTTGACCTTGGCGTACACCTCGGGCCGGTGCTCCTTGATCCAGGCGTACTGCTGCGCCTGCGACATGGTGTAGACGAACTCCGGCTCGTCGGCCAGCAGCGCCGTCATGTTCGCCGTCGTCCGGGCCACCTTGCGGACCGTCTCGCGCAGCGGCCACAGCCAGGCGGAGTCGATGTGCGCGTGCCCCACCGCGCTGATCCGGTGCGCGGACGCCGCCGCGGGCGCCGCCAGCACCCCGCTCAGCTGCCCGCGCGCCGCCGCGGCCGTCCCGTTCACGTCCTGGAGGTCGAGCGCGTCCAATGCCCGGCCCACGGCCCGTAGTACCTCCCAGCGCCGCGGGCCGTCCACCGGCAGCTCCGCCATCAGCTCGCCCAGCACCTCCAGGTCCTGGATCAGCTCCCACACCTCGGTGTCGAACACCGCCAGGTCCATCCGCGCCAGCCGGTACTGCGGCTCGCTGCCGGCGGTCTCCCGGTCGCCGAGCGCCGTCGGCCGGAACGGATGGACGTCGAGGATGACCGGGTTGGACGCGGCCTCCAGATGCCACTCGACGCGTTCGCCGCCGCGCACCGGCGCCCCCACCCGCACCCACTGGTTGCGCGGGTTGAGGCCCTTGACCGGCGTCCCGTCCGCCAGGTACACCAGCGCCTCGCACTGGAACCCCGGCATCCGCTCGTCGAACCCCAGGTCCAGCACCGCCTCCACGGTGCGCCCCGCCCACGCCGCCGGCACCGTGCCGCGCACCCGGAACCAGGTCGTCGCCCACGGCGCGCCCCAGGCGTCCCCCACCGCCACCGGGGCGTGCCGGGCGGCCAGCCCCTCGGCGAGGGGAACCGGTTCGCCGGGCGCGACCCAGGCGGCCACCTCCAGCGGCACCGACTCCGGGTACAGGGCGGGCCGGATGCGTTCGTTGAGGACCCGCTTGAGGCGGGCTTCGACCAGTGCGCGATCGTCATGCATGGCGCTGCGGCTCCAGAGGTCGGGGAGAGGGGCGGTGCGGGAGAGCGGGCGAAGGGGGCGCGGGCGAAGGGGGCGCGGTCATCGTGGCGCCACCTCCTCGGGGGTGTACACGTCGGTGATTCCACGAGCCGTCAGATGCCTTGCGTCAGTGGCGAGTTGGGAGAGCACCAGGGTGGGGCGGGCGCCTTGGGCGGCCAGTCGCGCCCAGGCTTCGAAGACCGGACCACCGGGGGCGCACACCGACCGGTGGGGCGCCTCCTCGACGTCCCCGGCGTCCACGACCAGCGCGGTGGAGCGCACCGACGGCCGGTGCGGACTCTCCCGCCACCGCGCGACCGCCTCGGCGAGGGCCCGCCCCACCGGCTTCACGACCCGGTCCTCGGTGAGCAGACCCAGGCCGTACTCCAACTCGGGGAAGTCCGCCAGCGACCGCGACACGTCGTACGCGCACCACCAGGTGACGCCCCAGACGTCCGGGCAGTCCAAGGCGTTGGCGACGGTCGCCGTGGTGAAGCGGGCCGCGCGGTCCTCGGGGACGTGCGGGGCGGGGGCGCCGACCTCTTGGAGCCACACCGGGCGGTGCGGGTCGAGGGCCCACGCCTTGGACAGCTCGATGAGGTACGCGGCGTGCTGCTCGGTGGCGACGCCGGTCGGCCCGTGCCGCTGCGCGGTCCCGTTGAACACCCAGGAGTGCACCGCGGTCAGCGCGCCGAGCCGGGCGGCGTGCGCGGGGGTGAAGGGGTGCCCGTCCTGGTACCAGGCGGCGTCGTACGCGGCGTGCAGGTGCGCCCGGCCCGGTGCGCCCCGCTCGCAGGCGGCCAGCATCCGGGTGAGCCAGGCCGCCGCCTGCGCGCCGGTGATGCGGTCCGGGTCGGGGTGCGGGGCGTCGGCGAACTGGTTGACCTCGTTGCCGAGGGTCATCCCGAGGAAGTGGGGCCGGTCGGCGAGCGCGGCGGCCAGGGTCCGCAGGTACTCCTCCTGGCCGGCGAGCACCTTTGGGTCGGTGAAGAGGTTGCGGCGGTGCCAGGTCTGCGTCCAGGCGGGCAGGAAGTCGAAGCTGGACAGGTGGCCCTGGAGGCCGTCCACCGCGACGTCCAGCCCGCGTTCGGCCGCCGCGTCGGCCAGTTGCACCAGGTGCTCGACGGCGCGCGGTCGGATCAGCGTGCGGTTGGGCTGGAACAGCGGCCACAGCGGGAAGACGCGGACGTGGTCCAGCCCGAGGGCGGCCAGTGCGTCCAGGTCCGCGCGCACCGCGTCCGGGTCGAAGTCCAACCAGTGGTGGAACCAGCCCTGACTGGGGGTGTAGTTGACGCCGAAGCGGATCCGGCGCGGTTCGTGGGGTACCGGCATGAACGGTCCCGTCCTTCCGGGTGGGGTGGCATCAGCCCTTGACGGCGCCCTCTCCGACGCCGCGGAAGAAGTAACGCTGGAGGCAGGCGAACAGCACGATCAGGGGCAGCACGGCGATCACCGAGCCGGCCGCCACCAGGCGCTGGTCGTTCGCGAAGGTGCCGTGCAGGTAGTTCAGACCGACGGTCAGGGTGAACTTCGACTGGTCGCTCAGCACGATCAGCGGCCACAGGAAGTCGTCCCAGGCCCCCATGAACGCGAAGATCGCGACCACCGCGAGGGTGCCCTTGACCGACGGCAACGCGATCCGGACGAACCGCTGCCAGGCATGGGCGCCGTCCACGTACGCCGCCTCCTCGACCTCGTACGGCAGTGCGGCGAAGGCGTTCCGCATCAGCAGCACGTTCATCGCGCCGATGCAGCCGGGCAGCACCACGCCGAGCAGGGTGTCGTTCAACTCTAGCTGACGCATCGTCAGAAATTGGGCGATCATGATGCTTTCGACCGGCACCAGCATCGCCATGACGAACACCACCACGGCGCACCGCCGACCGCGGAACCGCAGCCGGGCCAGCGCGTACCCGGCCAACGCGGCACCCGCACAGTTGGTCAGCACGTTGGCGACGGCCACCTTGACGGAGTTCAGGGCGAAGTCCCAGACCGGGATCACCCGTCCCACCGCCGCGTAGTTGGCCAGCGTCGGATGCTGCGGCACCAGACTCGGCGGAAAGCGGTACAGGTCCTCGCCCGGGCCCTTGAGGGACGTCGAGAGCTGCCACAGGAACGGGCCGACGGTCAGCGCCAGCACCACGAGCAGCAGCAGGTAGCGGACCACCAGCGGACCCCCGCGCCCGCGCCGCCCGCGCCGCACCGGCCCCGTCATCGGTCCTCCCGACGGTTGGCGCGCAGCACCAGCAACATCAGCCCGAGCGTGAGCACGAACACCACCACCGACAGCGCCGAGGCGTACCCGACCCGGCCGCTGAGACCGGTGCCGGCCTGCTGGACGAGCATCACCAGCGTGGTGTCCTCCCCGCCGGGCCCGCCGGTCGCCCCGGCCATCAGGTACACCTCCGAGAACACCTTGCAGGCGTTGACCGCGGACAGCGCGGCCACCAGCACCATCGTGGAACGCACCGCCGGCACCGTGACGGTCACGAAGCGCCGCACCGGACCGGCCCCGTCCACCGCACACGCCTCGTGCAGCTCCCGCGGCACCTGCGTCAACGCCGCCAGATAAACGATCATGTAGTAGCCGAGGCCCTTCCAGACCGTCACCGCCATCGCGCTGAGCAGCAGCAACCACGGATCGCTGAGGAAACCGACCCGGCCGAACCCCAACACCCCCAACAGCGCGTTGATCAGCCCCCGGTCGTCCAGCAGCCACACCCAGATCAGCCCGACCACCACCACCGAGGCGACCACCGGGAGGTAGAACGCGGCCCGGAAGAAGGCGATCCCCGGCACGCTGCGCCGGACGAGCAACGCCAGCAGCAGCGGCAGCACCACCAGCGGCGGCACCACGCCCAGCACGTACAGCAGGCTGTTGCGCAGCCCCGTCCAGAACATCGGGTCGTGCAGCATCTCCCGGTAGTTGGCGCCGCCGGTGAACTGACCGACCGTCAGTGTCCGGGCATCGGTGAAGGAGTGCGCCACCGTGCTGACGAACGGGTAGAGGCTGAATCCGCCGACCACCAGCAACCCGGGTGCGAGGAACAACCAGGGACTGGTCGGCAGGTGCGGGCGGATCGCCGTACCGCGGCCGCGCTCCCGGGCGTCGCCGCCCGGCGCGGACCTCCGCATCCCCACGTCCGGCCTCAGCCGGTCTTCAGCAGGCGATCGCACTGGGCCGCCGCGGAATCCAACGCCGCCTGCGGGCTCTGCCTGCCCTGCAAGGCCCGCGCGACGGCATTGCGCAGCACCGTCTTCATCTGGTCGCTGAGCACCACCGGGGTGTAATTCACCGCGGTCTTCAGGGACTTCGCCGCCGCCACCCGCACCCGGGTGGCATCCGTACCGTCCTCCTTGGTGAAGTACGGATCGTCCAACGCCCCCTTCGTGCTGGGGAAGACGGTGACCTGCCGCGCGAACGCCATCTGGTTCTGCCGGTCCGTCACGAAGTGCGCGAGGGCCACCGCGGCCGGTTTGACCTTGCTCTGCGCGTTCACCATCAGGCCCTGCACGTACATGTTGGCCTTGCCGGTGTTGTTGACCGCATCGGTGATGCCGACGTTCTCGTACAGGCCCGGCGCGTCCCGTTTGAAGTTCTCCAGGTCCAGCGCGCTGCCCGGATTCATCGCCACCGACTGCTGCGCGAACTTCCGCCCCGCCGACTCGGCCACCGAGGTCAGTGCCTGGGAGTCCAACGCACCGGCCGCGTAGAGCTCCTTGTAGCGCGTGAGCAGTTCGACGCCCTTGGGCTCGTTGAAGGTGAACGCCGTGCCGCGGGCGTCCATCAGCCGCACTCCGTACCGCCCGAAGTCCTCGATCGACGGCGTACCGGCCAGCATCGCGATCTTCCGGTCGCTGTTGCGCGCCATGGTCAACGCGTCGGCGAACAGCCCGTCGTAGGTGGTCGGCGGCTTCGCCGGATCGAGCCCGGCCCGGCGGAACAGCGCCTTGTTGTAGAACATCGGGCCGGTGTTGAGGTACCACGGGAAGGCGTAGACGCCCGGCAACCCCGGCATTTCCTGGCTCTGCCAGGCCCCGTCCAGATACTCGGTGCGGTATTTCCCGGCGGCCTTGCCGATGTCGAGCGCCAATCCGGCCTTCGCCAGCGGATAGGCGAGGTCCGGCGACACGTTGACCACATCGGGCAGGGTGCCGGCCGCCGCATCCGCACTCAGTTTCTGCGGATATCCCTCGGCCGGCTGGTCGATCCACTTCACCTCGGTGCCCGGGTACTTCTTCTCGAAATCCTTGATGACCCCGTCGAAGTACTTCTGGAAACGCGCCTTCAGATTCCAGGTCTGGAAGGTGACCTGCCCCTTCACCGCGCCCTCGGCACTGTCGTCACCCCCACCCGGGCCCGGGGCGCCGCACGCGGACAGTAAGAGCACCGAGGCGGCGAGGACCGCTTGGGCGATGCGTGTCCGACGGGAATCACGAGGCATGGCCGGCTCCTTGGCTCAACCGCTCTGAAGTGCTCGGACCAGAAATCTCCACGAAGGCCGTTGCAGCGCGGGATCCGGTTCTGCCACACGGTTTCCAAGCTCCCGGATCGCGACGCGGCAGACGCTACTAATGCGATTTAGTAGGTGTCAACACCCTTGCCGGGAACGGTTTTTCACCCACCCCCGGAGAATCGTCCGGTCCCTTGTTTGACAGTCCCCGCCGCCCTGATCAGACTGTCCCAACCCATGGTCCGGCCGGGAGGAGCCCGCGATGACAGCGCCCGGTGAGGCCGCCCGCCGCAAACCGGCGCGCCGCCCGACCATCAAGGACATCGCCCGACGGGCCGGGGTCTCCGAGAGCGCCGTGTCCTTCGCCCTCAACGACCGCCCGGGCGTCTCCGCCGACACCCGCGCCCGGATCCGCCGGGTCGCCGACGAGTTGGGCTGGCAGGCCAACAGCGCCGCCCGCGCCCTGTCCGGCGAACGCGCCGGCTGCCTCGGCCTGGTGCTCGCCCGCCCGGCCCGCACCCTGGGCGTGGAGTCCTTCTTCCTCCAACTCGTCTCCGGTATCCAGGAGGTGCTCTCCGCCCGGCGCACCGCGCTGCTCTTCCAGGTCGTCGAGGACCTCGACACCGAATGCGCGCTCTACCGCCGCTGGTGGGCCGAACGCCGGGTGGACGGCGTCCTCGTCGTCGACCCCCGCACCGACGACCCCCGCCCCGCGCTCCTGGCCGACCTCGGCCTCCCCGCCGTCGCCGTCGGCGGCCCCGCCACCCCCGAACCCACCGGAGTGCCGCCCACCGCGCCGCTGCTGTCCACCGTCTGGGCCGACGACGCCAAGGCCATGGCCCGGGTCCTCGACCACCTGCACGACCTCGGCCACCGCCGCATCGTGCACGTCGCCGGCCTGCCCGACCTCGCCCACACCGCCCGCCGGATCCACTCCCTGCGCACCACGGCCGCCCGCCGCGGCCTCGACGCGCAGCGGGTCCGCTCGGTCACCACCGACTACTCCGACGCCGAGGGCGCCGAGGCCACCCGCCGCCTCCTCGACGCCGCCGAACCACCCACCGCGATCATCTACGACAACGACGTGATGGCCATCGCCGGCGCCGCGGTCGCCGCCGCCCGCGGCATCCCCGTACCGGCCCGACTCTCCGTCGTCGCCTGGGACGACTCCCCGCTGTGCCGCGTCGCCCACCCCCCGCTCACCGCGCTGGTCCGCGACACCGCGAACTTCGGCCGGCTCGCCGCCGCCGAACTCCTCGCCCTCCTCGACGGCGGCCCGCCCCGCACCGTCGAGGGCGAACTCCCGCACCTGGAACCCCGGCAGAGCACCGGCCCACCACCCCGAGCCGACTGACCACCCGTCACCACCCGCCCACCCCCTACCCGTCATACCTGAGGGCTACGACGACAGGCGCCCCCCAGGCGGGACGCCGACTACCCACCGTGCTCCCTACCTTCAGTGCCGCAACCTCCTTTGCACCTCGGCACGGAAGGACCACCCACCATGGCGCCCCCTGCGCGCAGCAGCCGCCTGACCCGCACCCTGCTCGCCGTCCTGGTCACCGCCTCGGTGGCCGTCCCGGTGTCCGGCGCCGCCCGCCCCGCCGCGGTCCCCGCGCCACCCCCCACCGCCCTCGGCCCGCTGCGCAGCACCGACCCCGCCGCCCTGGAACGCCGTTACACCGCCACCCGCGCCGACGTCCGGGCCGCCGAACGCACCGCCGACGCCCACGGCGACCACCGACGGGCCGCCGCCCTGCACGCCATGGCCGCCCCCGCCCGGCACTTCCTCACCTTCGACGGTCGCGACGGCGGCCGCAGCACCGAGGTCTACGGCGACCTCGCCCACGCCGACCGGATCGCCGTCCTGGTCCCCGGCGCGGACACCGGCCTCGACACCTACCCGCGCTTCCGCAACGGCGCCCAGGCCCTCCAACGGCAACTCGCCCGCCAAGGCGACGGCCACCCCGCCGTCCTCGCCTGGCTCGGCTACCCCACCCCCGCCACCGTCAGCCCGGCCGCCGCCACCACCACCCGCGCCGACCAAGCCGCACCCCGACTCAGCGCCTTCATAGCGCAGTTGCGCAAGGCCAAACCGGACGCCCGCATCACCCTGCTCTGCCACTCCTACGGGGCCGTGGTCTGCGGCCGGGCCGCCCACGACCTGCCCGCCGACGCCCTCGTCTTCTACGGCAGCCCCGGCACCGGCGTCGACACCGCCGCGGACCTGCACACCCGGGCCACCGTCTGGGCCGGCCGCGGCGCCGACGACTGGATCGCCGACGTCCCGCACGTCCGCCTCCCACTGCCCACCACCACCCTCGGCTTCGGCGCCGACCCGGTCTCCGCGGACTTCGGCGCCCGCGTCTTCCCGGCCGGCACCGGCGGCCACAGCGACTACCTCAAGCCCGGCACCCCGTCCCTGGCCAACCTCGCCCGGATCGTCGCCGGAACGACCCCGCTCACCACGCCGGACCCGGCCGCCGCCACACAGCGCACCCCCCGGGAGGCCCACCGTGCCTGACACCCCACGGGCCGCCGCGGCCGCCCTCGTCCACCGCATCGACGCCGCCACCCCGCCCGACCGGGACCGGGCCACCGACGCCCTGCGCGCCTGCGCCATCCTCGGCGTGGTCCTCGGCCACTGGCTGGTCACCGCCCTGATCGCCGACAGCGGCACCCTGCACGGCGCCAGCCCGCTCCAAGGAATGCCCCAACTCACCCCGATCTCCTGGCTGTTCCAGACCCTCGCGGTTTTCTTCCTGGTCGGCGGCGAGGTCGCCGCCCGCAGTCACGCCACCGCCCGCGCCCGCGGCACCCGCTACCGGCACTGGCTGCACGCCCGGCTCGGCCGACTGTTCCGCCCGGTCGCCGCGGTCCTCGCGGTCTGGGCCGTCGCCACCGTCGCGATGCTCGCCGCCGGCGTCGGCCTCGACACCGTCCACACCCTGGACAAACTGGTGCTGTCGCCCCTGTGGTTCCTGCTGGTCTTCGCCGCCCTCACCGCGGCCACCCCGCTGATCGCCCGCCTGCACCCGGTGTGGCCGTGCGCCGTCGTCCTCCTCGTTGACGTCGTCCGCTTCGGCCTGGACGGCCCCGCCTGGCTCGGCTGGCTCAACCTCCCCGCCGGCTGGCTCGTCCCATACTGCCTGGGCGCGGCCCGGGCCCGCGGCGCCGCACACCGCCGCCCGACCGGCTGGGCGCTGCTGCTCGGCGGCGCCGCGGCCACCGCCGCCCTGGTCCTCTTCGCCGGCTACCCGGCCGCCATGGTCGGCGTCCCCGGCGCCCCGGTCTCCAACCTCAACCCGCCCACCCTGGCCGCCGTCACCTTCGGCCTCGCCCAGTGCGGCGCCGCACTGCTGCTGCGCGACCCGCTCAACCGGGCCCTGCGGCGCCCCGCGGCCTGGGCCGCGGTGGCCCTGCTGAACCTCTCCGCGATGACCGTCTTCCTCTGGCACCAGACCGCCATGATGGTCGTCACCGCCACCGCCTGGTTCCTGGCCGGCCCGCTGCCCGGCCTGCACACCGCCCCCGACGACGCCGCCTGGATCCTCGCCCGGCTCGCCTGGCTGCCGGTCTTCGCCGCCGTGCTGCTCCTGTGCTGGGCCGCGTTCGCCGCGTACGAGCACCGCCGGCCGGGCGCCCCCCACCGGCCCGGACGGGCACCCGACGGCACCGGCCCCGACCTCCGCGAACGCCACCCTGCCCGCACGGCGGTGACGCCCCGTGCCTAAGGTGCATCCCGTGAAGAGGGGGATCACGGCCGACCGGCTGACGGCGGCCCTGCGCGCGCTGCCCCGGCACCTGCGCGACGACCTGTGGACCGGGGCGGCCCAGGAGCCGCTGCCGGTCGGCGAGCGGCGGCCCGGCTGGCTCGACTGGCGGCCGGCGATCATCGTGCCGCTGCTGGTGCTGGGGGTCGTCCTGCTCGCCGGCAACGCCAACGCCTACGCGTTCCGGTACGGGATGAGCATGACGATCGCCGTCCTCCTCGCCGGCATCCAGGCCGCGACGCCGATCCTCGCGCTCTACCGCCCCATCCTGGCCTGGTGGGCGTCGATCGGCGTGGTGCTGGTGGTCGGCTACCAGGCGGCGATCCGGTTCGACCCGTTCGTCGCTCCGCCCTGGGAGCGGACCGGGATGCCGATCCAGGCGGCGGTGCTGTTCCTCGTCGCGCTGCGGGTCCGGCCCCGGGCCACCGCCGAGATGCTGGTGCTCGGCGTCCTGGCCGGCGCCCTCGCCAACGGGCTCGCCGACGGCGGCTTCCGCGACGACGACGTCTCGGCCCTGGTGCTCGCGGTGTGCGCCCTGGTCGGCGCCCTGCTGCGGGGCCGCCAGAAGGCCCGCACCGAACTCGTCGTCCAGGAACGGCTCACCGCCGAGGAACGCGCCCGCCGCACGGTCCTGGAGGAGCGCAGCCGGATCGCCCGCGAACTCCACGACGTGGTCGCCCACCACATGTCGGTGATCTCCATCCAGGCCCAGGTCGCCCCCCACCTGGCCGAGAACCCCTCCGACGCCCTCAAGGAGAACCTCCGCGGCATCCGCCAGAACGCGGTCGAGGCCCTGACCGAACTCCGCCGGGTCCTGGACGTCCTGCGCTCCGCGGACTCCGGGCCCGAGGCCGCCCGGCACGCCCCGCAGCCCACCCTCGACCGGCTCGACGAACTCGTCGCCAACGTGCGCGGCGCCGGCGTCACGGTCACCGTCGACACCACCGGCACACCGCGACCGCTCTCGCCCGGCACCGAACTGTCCGCGTTCCGGATCGTCCAGGAGGCGCTCAGCAACGTGATCCGGCACGCGCCCGGCGCCGCCGTCCGCGTCGCGCTCGGCTACCACCCGGACCGGCTCGCCCTCCGCGTCACCAACACCGCCCCCGCCCGGCCCGCACCGCCCTCCCCGGGCGCCGGCCACGGCCTGCTGGGCATGCACGAACGCACCACGATGCTCGGCGGCGAACTGGCCACCGGCCCCACCCCCGACGGCGGCTACGAGGTCACCGCGATCCTCCCGGCCGCCGCCCCCACCACCGAGACCACCCCCGCCACTCCTGCCGCCCCCTTCGACGACGCCGAGGACACCCGATGACGACCCCCGCCACCACCCCCGCCGTCCGCGTCCTGATCGCGGACGACCAGAAGATGGTCCGGCAGGGCTTCACGGTGCTGCTCGACGCCGAACCGGGCATCGAGGTCGTCGGCCAGGCGGTGGACGGCCACGACGCCGTCGCCAAGACCGCCGAACTCGCCCCCGACGTCGTCCTGATGGACATCCGGATGCCCGGACTCGGCGGCATCGACGCCACCCGCCGGCTCACCGAACCGGCGGACGCCACCGTCAAGATCCTCGTCCTGACCACCTTCGACCTCGACGAGTACGTCTACGAGGCGCTGCGCGCCGGCGCCTCCGGCTTCCTCCTCAAGGACGCCTCCGCCGAGGAACTCGCCCAGGCGGTGCGGGTGGTGGCGGCCGGCGACGCGCTCCTGGCCCCCCGCATCACCAAGCGCCTGATCGCGGAGTTCTCCCGGATGTCCGGCGCCCCGCGCACCCCGCTCAGGGACCGGGCGGCGGGGCTGACCGAACGGGAGAGTGAGGTGCTGTCGCTGATCGCCCAGGGCCTGTCCAACGCGGAGATCGCCGCGTGCCTGGTGGTGGCCGAGCAGACGGTGAAGACCCATGTGGGCCGCATCCTGGTCAAGTTGGGACTGCGTGACCGGACCCAGGCCGCCGTCTTCGCCTACGAGACGGGCCTGGTGCGACCCACCGGATACTGACCCCCGCGACGCCCGACCACCTCAACCCTGCCGCACGCGCACGCCCGTGACGCCGCGCGCGGTCAGTGCCGGACCACGACCCCGGGCGCCAGCCGTCCGCAGTTGGAGCCGGCGACGCCGACGCTCACCGACTCGATGGCCCCGCCCCAGTCCACGCACCGCCCCTTCGCCGCGAGGTAGACCGGGCCGGCGTACGTGGTGTATTTACCGCTGTCGGACACCGGGGCGGAACTGTGGTCGGACGGCCCGAGCACGGCGTGGACGAACACCGGCTTTCCGGGGCTGTTCCGGATCGTCACCACACAGTTCTTCCCGGTTTTCGCGCTGTACGTGAGGTAGACCGTGCCCTTTCCGCTGACCGGTACGGAATTCACGACCGAGTAACCGCTGCCGCACGCCCCGTTGTACGCCGCGCTGCGGACCGGCGCGGCCGATGCGGTGGTGGCCAGGCCCATGGTGGCGATACCGGCAACGGCCAGCGTCGCCGAACCGGCGAGGAGAGAGGAACGCTTCATGGAAAACCCCCGTCAGGTGGTGTCCTTCGCGTGGTCGTGCACCGAATTGGCGCTACACCGTGTTGGACACCAGCCGGACGGGGAGGGTTGTACGCGACATTCCGCCAGTGCGCCTGTTCCTTTTCCCCGACGGCTCAATCGTCGTCGTCGTGCGCGCCGTAGGCCAGCACCTTCAGCCTGCTGAGGGGCCCGTTGAACCGGTTGTGGTCGCCGACGGTGTGTCCCGAGGAGGTGTGCTGCCAGATGCTGTGGAACCGCCAACCGCCCGGCAGCGAACCGACGGAGGAGCCGTAACGGGGGATCCACAGCGGGTTGCTGCCGCCGAACCGGTTGGAGTTGCCGGTGCACCGCTTCCACCAGTTGGTCGAGGTGTAGATCACCGCGTCCCGCCCGGTCTCCTCCCGGTACGCGCGCACGAAGTCGGCGATCCAACTGACCATGGCGCCGTGGCTCTTGTCGTAGCAGGTCGCGCCGTAGGGGTTGTACTCCATGTCGAGCGCCCCCGGCAGCGTCCGGCCGTCCCGCGACCAGCCCCCGCCGTGGTGCGCGAAGTACCGCGCCTGGATGGCACCGCTGGAGTGGTCCGGCAGCGCGAAGTGGTACGCGCCGTGGATCATGCCGACGTTGAACGCGCCCCGGTACTGCTGGGTGAAGTACGGGTTCTTGTAGCTGGTGCCCTCGGTGGCCTTGACGTAGGCGAAGCGCACGCCCAAGTGCCGCAGCTTCGCCCAGCCGACCTTGCCGTTGTGGCTGGACACGTCGACGCCGGCCACCGACTTGTGGGGCCAGGCGCCGCGCGGTTCCGAGACGGCGGCCTGCTCGACGCCCTCGTGCGCGGCGATGGTCGATCCCATCCAGTCCTGCTCGGGGTGGGCGGGGGTCTTGGCGACCTCCGGCGTCGCGAGCGCGGTGCCGGGCAGCGTGAGCGGCAGGGCGAGCACGGTGACGAGTGAGACGAGGGAACCGGCCGCAAGGGGGACCGTCCGCCGGGCCGGTGCGGATCTGCGCAAGGGCATCGCGTGCCTCCGAAGGACTTCGGTTGAGTCAGTTTCGGCAGCTTTTGAGCAGGGTTCTGCCGATGAAATGACTTATACGCTGAAATGCCAGGTTCTATGGCTGGATGGGCCCGGGGTCCGCCGTCCGGCCGGGCCATCTCACCCGTCCGGCGGCGTTCGCGGCGCCGCCGGAGGGCGCCGGTGGCACGGGACGAGCGGGCCCCGGCAGTGCCGGGACCCGCTCTGGCGCTCAGCGGCGAACGCGCCATGTCGCCGCTTCGCCAGCTCTCTCTGGTGACCCTGCCGGGTCGGATGCCTCGTCCGTCGTCGACGGTGGCTCAGTACGCCGAGTTGACGTTGTCGATGGAGCCGTAACGGTGCGCCGCGTAGTTGGCGGCGGCGGTGATGTTGGCCACCGGGTCGGTGAGCTTGTCGGCGGTGCCGGCGACGTGGTAGGTCTCGAAGGTGGGCTGGATCACCTGGAGCAGGCCCTTGGAGGGTATGCCGTTCTGGGCGTTGATGTCCCAGCCGTTCACGGCGTTGGGGTTGCCGCTGGACTCCCGCATGATGTTGCGGTGCAGGCCGTCGTAGCTGCCGGGGATGCCCTTGGACTTCATGATGTCCAGGGACTGGCGGATCCAGCCGTCGAGGTTGTCGGTGTACTTCGTCGGCGCGGCCGGGCGGTCGGCGGAGCGGCTGGCGGCCTGCTCGGCGGTGTGGCCCTGCTTCGCGACCGCGGTGACCTTGATGCGGTCCGCGACGGAGGCGGCGACCGGACGCTCGACCTTGGCGCCGTCGGCCTTGGCGGGCATCCCGTTGGCGTTCACCGGCTTGACCGCGGCGGGGGCGTGCGCGGCCGTGGCTGCGGCGGTGCTCGGGGCCGCGGTGGCGGCCAGGCCCGTGGTGGCGCCGGCGGCGGCGAGAACGGCCAGGGCGACCTTGTGGGTGCGGGTGATGCGGGCGATCCGGGCAGCGCGGGGCAGGGTGAAACTGGGCATGCGGGGGTGACCTCTTCCAGGTGCTGGGAGTACGGGGAGGTGGCCATCGTTGGCGCGTTCGAACCGGAGGCTCTGTGCCGCGTTCGCCCTTGGGGGGCGGGAGGTGCGGCGCGCTCTCGGTGCGACTGGATCCATAGTTAACGGCCGACCCGGCGGGTGGCAATGCCCCCCTGTACTACCGTTCTTCGTGAGATGGCCGAGGATGTCCGGAATGGGTAGGTATTAACCCCGTGTTCGTGGGCCGGATCCGTTCCGCCGACGACTAGGCGGGCTCGTACGTGACGTACGTCGCGTGCCGGGCGTCACCTGCCGGGGCCCTCGAAAGCCCCTCCGGAACCCCTTGCGAGTTGCCTGGGTCACACCCCGAAATGGCCATCGCCGCCCCGCACTTCGCGCCCCCGGGCGCCTCGCGTGCGGGCCGCGCCCCTGAATCCGTCGATGCGGCGCCGCCGCTGGTCCATCCGTAGCAGCGTCGGGGCTGTCACAGGGCGGCGGCGCCGCGGGTCCCCGAGAGTGGAACCACGCACAACCGCCACTCACCGTAGGGAAGTGCTCATGTTCCGTCGCACCACCGTCGTGCTCAGCGGCCTGCTCGTCGCGGGACTCCTCGCCACCGGTGTGGCCGCCGCGGCCCCCGCCGACCAGCACCAGGACCACCGGCACAGCCGCCACGCACGCCACCTCACTCCCAAGGAGCGCGCGGGCCTGCGCTTCGCCGGACACCTCCTGGACGTCCTCTTCGGCGGCCCCTCGCGGCACCGCCACATCTACTGACGGCGCACGCCAACGGCAATGGCCCTGCCCGCGAAGTGCGGGCAGGGCCATTGCCGTTGGCGTGGGGGCGCCTCAGGGGCGCGGGGTCCCGGCCGGGTGCTCCGTCATGGAGTCCCGGCGCGGAAAGCCGTCTCAGTACGCCGAGTTGACGTTGTCGATGGAGCCGTAACGGTGCGCCGCGTAGTTGGCGGCGGCGGTGATGTTGGCCACCGGGTCGTACAGGTCGTGCGGCGTGCCCGACACGTGGTACGTGTTGAAGGTGGGCTGGATCACCTGCAGCAGGCCCTTGGAGGGTATGCCGTTGCGGGCGTTGATGTCCCAGTTGTTGATGGCGTTGGGGTTGCCGCTGGACTCCCGCATGATGTTGCGGTGCAGGCCGTGGTAGCTGCCGGGGATGCCCTTGGACTTCATGATGTCCAGGGACTGGCGGATCCAGCCGTCCAGGTTGTTGGTGTACTGCTTCGGCGCGGCGGCCTTGGGGGCGGCCTTCGGCGCCTCCTTGGCGATCTCGGCGCGCTCCGCGGAACGGTTGGCGGCCTGCTGCGCGGCGTGACCCTGCTTGTCGAGCGCGGTCACCTTCAGGTGCTCCGCCACCGACGCGGTGACCACGTGGTTCTGCTCCGTGGCCGCCTTGTCCTTCGCCGCGACCGGCAGGCCGTTGGCGCTGACCGGCTTCACCACGGCGGACGCGTGCGCGGCGGGCGCCGCGGCGTTGCTCGGCGCCGCGGTCATGGCCAGCGCGGCTGCGCAGCTCGCGGAGGCCACCAGCGCCGCGGAGATCTTGTGCGTGCGGGTGAGGCGGGCGGTTCGGGGCAGGGAGAAGTGGGGCATGGGCATGCGGAGGTGACCTCTTCCAGGGCTTGGTGGCAGGGGGAGATGGCCATCGGTGGCGTCTCGGGGTCCGAGGTGTCAGTGCCGCGCTCACCGCTCTGGCGGAGTCCGCAGGCTCTCGGCGTTACGAGAAACATGGTTAGCGCCGGCCCGGGATGGTGGCAATGATGCCGTGTACTACCCATCTTCGTGGGTTCGGGCGAGATGTCCGTATTGTGGCCCGGAATCTGCGGCCCGCGCCGCCCTCGGGATCGACTAGCCCCGGTCGTACGTGACGTACGTCGCGTGCCCGGCATCACCGCCCGGGGCCCTCGAAGCCCCCCGTTTGTGGCCCCGCTCACAGCCCGACGGGGCCGGGGAAGCCCACTGCGACCGCCCCCGACCCCGCCCCTACGCGGTCACCCGGCCACGGTCCGTCGCCGCCGGGGTCCGCCCCTCACGCCCACGCCGGATCGGCGACCGCCCCCGCACCGGCCGCGCCCGGACCGGCCGCCGTCCCCAACGGCCGGTCCGTGAAGAACCGCACCGCCACGTCCGCGACCTCCTCGGGCCGCTCCAGCACCACCCAGTGGTCCGCCTCCGGAACGGTCAGGAAGCGACTGCCCGCGATGGTCGCCGCGAAATCCCGCTGCCGGGACGGCGCCGTCACCGTGTCGTGCTCACCGCTGAAGACCAGCGTGGGGATCCCGGACAGGCCCCCCGAGAAGTCCGGCCGGTCGGTCAGCGCCCGCCGCAGCGAATCCACCGCGTGCGGCGAGTGCAACGCCGCCTGCAACATCGCCCGCCGCACGTAGCGGTACGCCAGCTCCCGCCGGGCCACCGGCCGGCTTTCGTCACGGCACAGCAGCCCCTCGGCCACCATCGTGGCGAAGGTGCCGGTGTCCCCGTCCTTGAGGTGCCCCGCGGCCCGTTGCCAGTGCGCCACCTGCTCCTCGGTGATGTGCGCCGGCACGCCGCCGAGCACTAGGCGCGCGATCCGCTCCGGGAACCGCCGGGCGCACCCGAAGGCCAGCCCCGCCCCGTAGGAGAAGCCGAAGACGTTGATCCGCGGCACCGCGAGGTCGTCGACGATCCCCAGGATCGCCGCGCACAGTACGTCGACGCTGGGTCCCGGCGGCAACGGGTCGGCGCTGCCCATCCCGGGCAGGTCCGCGGTCACCACCTCCGCCACCGGCCCCAACCGGTCCTCCAGCTGCGGCCAGCCGAACATCCCCTGCAACGCACCGCCCAGCACCAGGATGGGCTCGGTGCACCGCTCCGGCTGCCGCAGTACCCGGTACGCGTACGACACCCCGCGCACCGACAGGGAGCGGATCACTTCCTCGGACATGGCTGCTTCCTTCTCGGAGAGGCTCGATGGGGCCCGGCACGTCCGGACCCCGCACGCGCGGGCGGTCAGCCGCGGGTCAGGACGAGCGCCGCGTTGTGGCCCCCGAACCCCAGTGACGTCTTGACCGCACAGTCGAACGCCGCCGGCCGCGCCGCGTCCCGCACCACCTCGACCGGGATCCGCGGGTCGGGCACCGTGAGGTTGGCCGTCGGCGGCACCAACTGGTGCTCCAGGGCCAGGACGGTCAGCGCGGTCTCGATCCCGCCCGCGGCGCCCAACGTGTGCCCGGTCATCGCCTTCGTCGACGTCACCAACGGGTGCCCGCCGAGCACCCTGCGCAACACCTCCGCCTCGATGCGGTCGTTCAGCACCGTCGAGGTGCCGTGCGCGTTCACGTGGCCCACGTCACCGGGTTGGACGTCGGCGTCCGCCAGCGCGGTGCGCAACGCCCGTTCGATGCCCCGCCCCTCCGGATCCGGTGCCACCGCCGCGTACGCGTCACTGGACGACCCGTAGCCGGTGATCTGCGCCCGGATCGGCGCCTGCCGGGCCCGGGCATGCTCGGGCCGCTCCAGCACCAGCAGCCCCGCGCCCTCCCCGACGACGAAACCGTCCCGCTCCACGTCGAAGGGGCGACAGGCCGCGGTCGGATCCTCCCGACGGGTGGAGACCGCCTTCATCTGACAGGCGCTGGCGATCAGCAGCCGGGAGAGGACCGACTCCGCACCGCCGGTGATCGCGACGTCACACGCCCCGGCGCGCAACAGCTGGTGCGCGGTGCCCACCGCGACGGTCCCGGAGGAACAGGCCGTCGCCACCCCCAGACTGGGGCCATGCGCCCCCAGATCCATGCAGACGCTGCTGGCGGCGCTGTTGATCACGGTCAGCGGAGCGAGCTTGGGGGAGACCCGCCGGGCGCCGTGCCCGGCCATCGCCGCGCTCTGCTGGTCGTAGAACGGCAGCCCGCCGTGGGCGGACCCGATGACCACCGCGACCCGACTGCTGTCCCAGCTCAGCGGATCCAGCCCGGCGTCGGCGACCGCCTCCCGGGCGGCGATCACCGCGAGCTGCGAGAACCGGTCCATCAGTCGCTGCGTGGCCACCCCGAGCAGCGCGGTGGTGTCCAGATCCGCCGCCGTGTACATGAAGTCGCAGGGCAGATCGGCGAGTTCGGCCTGCTGGGAGACGTTGGTGGGCGCCAGCTCGTGGGTGACGGAGTGCCAGGTGGCCTTCGTCCCCACCCCTGCCGCGGTCACCAGGCCCAGTCCGGTCACGGCCGCGGAGAACGGCTTCTGGCGGGCCGTCACGCCGCGACTTTGCCGTCGATGGCCGCCACCAGCTGTCCCACCGTGTCGCGCGAGGTCAGCGACACCTCTTCGAGGTCGATCTCCAGCCGCTCCTCGATGAGCACCCGGAGCTCCTCCAGGGCCAGGGAATCCAGCCGCAGGTCGCGCAGTGGAGTGTCCGCGGTCACCTCCCCGCGTGCGACCCCGAACCGCTCTTCCAGCAAGGCGTTGACAACTTCTGCCGCATTCACGTGGCGCTCCTCCGCTGTTCGTAGGCGATGCTGCCAACCGTGTCCTGGGCGGAATTTCGCCGGTGGCTCCGGCTGGTTTGGCCACCCTTTATACGCCTTTGTCCTGTGCGTCCCCCAACCTTGGTAGCTCAATGGGGTGATGGGCGCACTGGAGTGGGGGAGAGGCCCCCTTCCGGGCGGCAGGCACGACCCGGAACGGCTCGGTGTCTAACGCCCGAACGCGCTGCGGGGCACGGGTTGCCGCACGGTGGGTGCGCGGTGTCCGTCGCGCACGTCCACCCGGCCGGCGGTGTCCTCAGCCCTCGTCGAGTGCGCTGGTGACCCGACCCAACAGGCTGCGCAGCGTCCGCAGTTCGTCGACGGTCAGGCCGGTGGCGGCCAGCATCCGGCGCGGCACCGGCAGCGCCCGCTCCCGCAACCCCTCGCCGGCACCGGTGAGCCGGATGATGACCGACCGCTCGTCCTGCGGGCTGCGCTCCCGGTGCACCAGGCCCGCCGCCTCCAGGCGCTTGAGCAGCGGCGAGAGGGTGCCGGAATCCAGCCGCAGCCGCTCACCGATGCGCTTGACCGGCTCCGGGCCGTGCTCCCACAGCACCAGCATCACCAGGTACTGGGGGTAGGTCAGCCCCAGCTCCTTCAGGGCCTCCCGGTAGACGCCCCCGAACGCCCGCGAGGCGGCGTGCAGCGAGAAGCAGACCTGGTGGTCGAGGCGGAGCAGTTCGGCATCGGAAGCCGGGGGCGTGGTCATGGACCCAGGTTAACGCCCGACGCTATTGAGTTGTGCACAATTGATTTGCGCACAACTCAATGTCGTGCCACTGTTGTCCCTGGCCGGGGTGACCGGCCGGCCCGCCGCTCCACGGGGGCCGGGCCCGCCCCGCCCCCGTCTGCCACGCGAAAGGACCCCTCATGGACGCGCTGTACACCGCCGCCGCCACCGCCAACGGTCGCGAGGGCCGGGCCGTCAGCTCCGACGGCCAACTCGATCTCGCCCTCGCCCTGCCCCCGGCCCTCGGTGGCGACGGCGCCGGCACCAACCCCGAGCAGCTCTTCGCCGCCGGGTACGCCGCCTGCTTCGCCAGCGCCATGGTCAACGTCGGTCGCCAGATGGGGGTGGACACCAAGGACGTCTCGGTCACCGCCGAGGTCTCGATCGGCAAGGACGGCACCGGCTTCGGCCTCGCCGTCGTCATGCGCGTCGAACTCCCGGACGCGCTGGCCGGCGAGGTCGGGCAGCGGCTCGTCGAGGCGACGCACCAGTTCTGCCCCTACTCGAAGGCCACCCGCGGCAACATCGACGTCGAGCTGGTCGTCGAGTAACGACGCGGGGCCGACGGGGGCGGGGGTCGACGGGCCGGCGCGGACCGGTGAAGTGCCCATGGGGGTGTCGCCGAAGGGGCCGGCCGCGCGCCGTCGAGGGTGCCGACGACGACGGCGGCCGGCTGGCGAGGGGCGGCTTGTCTCGGCGGCCTCGGCGGCGTGGGGAAAGCCTGCGAGAACCCGACTATCCGGGCATTTGCCTCGTTCGAGTGCAACCATGATGCATGCCCTTCCCACGGCTGACGCGGCTGCGCCAACGACCGGATCCGAGCCACGCCCTGCTGCTCATCCCGATCGGGCTGATCGTCGCGGTCTGCGCGGCCGACGTCCTCGCGCCCCCGGACATCCACCTCGGCCCGCTGCTGGTCGCCGCCCCCGCCCTCACCGCCGCCTTCGCCGGACCCGGCCCGACCGCGGCGATCGGCACCCTGGCGGTCGCCGCCCAGGTGAGCATCGGCCTCGCCCGCGGCGTGTTGTTCACCGAGAACCTCTACACGCAGATCAGTGCCCTGATCGTGGTGTCGGGGTTGGTGTTCCTGTTCACGGTGGTGCGGGAGCACAACGAGCGGCGGCTGTCGCGGAGCCGTTCGGTGGCCGCGGTGGCGCAGAAGGTGCTGCTGCGGCCGTTGCCGGAACGCAGTGGGGACTTGGAGTTCGCCTCGCTGTACCTCGCCGCCGAAGAGGAGGCGGAGATGGGGGGCGACCTCTTCGCCGCGGCGCGGACCGCGGCCAGCACCCGGCTGATCGTCGGCGACGTCCGCGGCAAGGGCCTCCCGGCCTACAGTCACGCGGCCCTCATCCTCGGCGCCTTCCGCGCGGCGGCGCACCGCCAGGCCACGCTGCCCCGGCTCGCCCGCCATCTCGACGGCGCGGTCCGCTGGGACACCAGTCAATGGGCCACGGCCCCCGCGCGCCCGGCCGCCGACCCCCCGCCCACCGCCGCCGGCGTCACCGACCCGGCCGGCGCCGCCGATCAGGCCGTCCCCGACCCGGCGCCCGTCCCCGGCCCAGGCGTCGTCGACCCCGCGCCCGACGCCGACGAAACGTTCGCCACCGTCGCCCTCTTCGACATCCCCGACCGGCGCCCCGAGCTGAGCACCATCAGCTGCGGACACCCGCCCGCCCTGCTCCTGCGCGACGGCCGGGCCCGCGTCCTCGACCCCCGGCGGCACGCCCTCCCCATCGGCCTCGGTGCCCTCGCCGGCCCGCCGGACTACGACGTGGAGACCTTCCCCTTCCACCCCGGTGACCTGCTGCTCCTCTACACGGACGGGGTGACGGAGGCGCGCGACGCCGACGGGGACTTCTACCCGCTGGCCGAGCGGGCCGGCGCCTGGAGCGACGGCAGCCCCGCCGGCGTCCTGCGCCGCCTGCGCGCCGACCTCCTCGCCCACACCGGCGGCCGCCTCGCCGACGACGCGGCGGCGGTCGCCGTCCGCCGCCTGCCGCCCCGCCCCGCACGCCGGCCGGACGCGGCGGCCGGCACCGCGTAGCGGCCACGGTCGGGAGCGGACGCCGCCTGCGCGCCTGCGGCGGCGGTGCCCCGTCCGCCCCGCCGGTCCCGATGGCGGGCCTTGGCGCGCGCGGCGGGGCATGACATCCGTCACGCCCGGCCGCCCGGCTCCGCGCCCCGACCCCGAGATTCCGCCCTTCCGCGGCCCCCCGTGACGCACCAGGCGGAGGGTTTCTCCGGTTGACGCTTCCTCAAGTCCGTCCCACTTGCTAAACACGTCCGATCAGGGTTACTCGCCCCAAATCGTCCGCTAGTGGTACAGGAAGCGCATCATGACCGACCCCACCAGCCCCACCGGCACCGGAGCCGACATATCCCGCGTCACCGGGATCTCCGACGACCGCACCCACGGGACCTTCGAACTCGACCTCGCCGGCCACGAGGCCTGGCGCCGAGCCGAAGTCTTCGCCGCGCTCGGCGACAGCTGGGACCCCGTCGCGGTGATGCAGGACGAGGCGGAGGCCCAGCGGCTCCTCTACTCCGGTCTCGACGCCGACCAGCAGGCCACCTACGCCATGCTGGTCGCCGCCGGAGTGCTGCCGGCCGCCGGGCAGGGCTGAGCATGCTGCCGATCGACCCCACCGCCGACATCGGCCGCCGCGCCTGGGTGCCCTGCCCCCGTTGCGAGGACCACCAGGACTGCGGCACCTGCCGCGCCGGCCGCACCTGCGGCGACCACTGGCGCTACCTGCTGTCCAACAAGGGCAGCCTGCTGCACCTCCAGTGCCCCGCCTGCACCCACCTCTTCGCGTGGGACTCCGGCTTCGGAGCCGGCGGCCGCTCCTGACCCAACGGCCGCCCCGGCAGCCGCCCGCCGCGCTCGCACCGGACCCGGCCGTGCGCCGGGCCTCGGCCGCGGCGCCGCCGAAACCGCACGATCCGGCCGGCCGCCCACGCCCTCCCCACCGCACCGGAACCGGTGACCGCACCGGTCAGCCGGGCGGCCGGGCGGGCGCCGTTCCCCCCGCTGCGCTGCGCCGCGCCCCCGCCGCCGCACACCGATCAGCGGGAGCGGACCGGCCGGCGGCTCCTCGGCCCTCGGCCCCCTCGACACTCTCGTGGCCCCGCCGCCCGATCGCCCTCGCTGCCGTCGGTGCATCACCGCACGTCGATCACCGCCCGTCGATCCCCGCACGTCGCCCCCGGCCCACCCTGGCCGTCCTCCCTCCCCCCCACGCCGTCCCCCACGCCATCCCCGCTTCCCTGCGCCCCCGCCCGGGCAGCGATAGCGTGCGAAGCGGCGGAGCCACCCACCACGAGCCGCGCGCGGAGCCACCGGAAAGTCGCCGCGGGGCCGGCGGTCGGGCCGCACCGTCCGCCCGTCGCCCGCCCCGTAGCCGTCCGAGGAGCAGACCATGGAGCCGCCCGAGGCGCAGCGAGCACGATCGCTCTGGCTGATGACCGAACCGCTGCACGCCGTCTGCTACTTCGACGACGACTGCCGAGCCCTGGGCAAGGCCCTCGGCCTCAAGGGCTTCTGGATGGGCTACTTCGCCGCCCGCACCGCACCCCTGGGCGCCGTCGAACCCGCGGCCGCCACCGCGGTCCTCGGAGTCTTCGCCCCGGGCATGGTGGCCCGCGCCCTGCCCGCCGCCTGGAGCACCGTCAGTCCGGCCCACGTCCTCGACGAACGCGGCACCCGCGCCGCCCGCGCCCTGCGCGCCACCGCCCCGGACCTCGACCGGTCCGCCACCGCCCTGCTGCCCCGGCTCCAGGCGCTCGTCGACGCCGCCCCCGACACCGCGCGCCCGCTCTTCGCGGCCAACCGGGCACTCTGCGACCACGCCGACCCCGTCGAACGCCTCTGGCAACTCGCCACCACACTGCGGGAGTTCCGCGGCGAGGCCCACCTCGCCGCGCTGGCCGACCGCGAACTCGACGGCTGCGAAGCGCTCGTCCTCACCGCCGCCACCGGCCGGGTGCCGGAGGGCAGCATGCGGGAGGATCGCGGCTGGACCGAAGCGGAGTGGGCCGCCGCCGCGGACCGCCTGCGCAGCCGCAACCTCCTCGACGCGCAGGGGAACGCCACCGCCCTCGGCCGGGACGAACGGACCCGCATCGAGGCGCAGACCGACCGTCTCGCCGCCCGACTCCTACGCCCCCTCGCCCCGGCGGACACCGACCACCTCCTGGAGCTCCTGCACCCCGTCGTCCGCCGCATCCTGGCCGCGGACGTGCTCCCCTTCCCCAACCCCATCGGCCTGCCCCACCCGGACACCCCGTAGCGACCTCCGCGCCGGGCCGCCGGCCGGGCACCCTCGCCCGCCACCCGTTCATCTGCTACCACCCCCGCCCGTCGGAACGACCGGTACGAGCCGCCGGCCGGCGCCATGTTCCGCCGATTTCGACGGTAACGCGCCGCACTGACACTCGACTTCTCGCCCGGGAGGGGCCCTCCCGGACTACGACGTGATTGTCGACTGCGCTACGACGTGATTGTCATCTCGTGGTTCGATGGGTGCTTTGGGGTGCTTTGCAGCGACAGATCGGATCACCTCCGACGGAAGCGACGTTGTCTGAGTATGGATCCGAGAGAATTGTGGGACCGCAACGCCGTACTGGCAGAAGCGTTTTGTCTGGGCGATGAACGTGTCCGGGAAGCGCAGGCCAGGCTTGACGAGGCGCAGGCCGACCGCTCCCGCGTCCTGGCAGCGTTCGCCCTGACCGTGGGCAGTACGGGCGCGGTGGCCGGCCTGTTCGGGCTCAACGAGCGGGAAGTGCGGGTCGCCCGGCGCACGGTCGGCAAGGACGATGCCCGCGTCGTCGCCGAAGAGCTGCTCTCCAACGCCGCCCGCACGCCACCCAAAGAGCCGGAGGATCCGGTACCGGACTACGGCGCCGACGTTTCCGCCCCGGCCCAGCCCGCCGCCACGGCCGCTCCACCGCAGGCCGGCAACCGCCCGACGGGCGCGGCGACCACCGGCTTCGCACCGGACCAGAACTGGTCGCCCGCCATGGACGCGGTGTTGATCGGCAGTTGGCAGACCGGTGTGGACCTCAGGGAGCTGGCCGTCGAATTCGGCCTCGACCTCAGTCGCCTGATGGCACGGGCCCAACAGCTCTCCGCTCAAGGGCGCTTCTATCCAGGCTCCACCGAGACCTACGCCGGACGTCACCGGCGCGGCCCCGGCGACATCCACGAGTCCGAATACACCATCCCCGCCCAGCAGTCGGCGACCTGGAACGGCGTACCCACCGCCCACCCCATGACGTCCGCCGCCTGGTACACGGGCGCGATGCCCCCGAACGAACCCGTCACCGACGTCAGCGCCCTCGGCACCGACTGGGACGGCGCCCTCGCCCCCTGGGGCACCCTTGCTCCCGCCTACGAGGAGCCCGCACCGGCCCACCAGCCATGGGCCCAGTACCACCTCAGCTCCTGATGCAGCCGCATGCCGAATTGCCGCATGCTGCATGTCACATGCCAAATGCAGAACGGTGCCGAGTTGCGCGTGATATACGAAATCAGTTGCCTGAGGGTTCGGCGACAACGAATTCAGTGAAATAACTGGTATGAATATTATGAAGTCGTTACTCTGACGGGCAGTCCTCGTGGGCTGCCCGCTCGCGTACCCAGCCGCGCCCAGGCCCGCGACACGGGCACCCGCCCGCAGCGCACCGGCCCAGAGCAGACAGGCAGACCACCATGACGCAGACCACCACGACCGCGTCCATACCCCGCCCCGACCGCACCCTGGCCGAGACCGACCGGACCCGGCACCGCCGGCTCCGCGAACAAGGCAGCCTCGACCGCGCCGCACTCGACGCCATCCTGGCGGCCGGCTTCGTCTGCCACCTCGGCGTGATCGTCGACGGCTCCGTCCGCGTCATGCCCACCGTCTACGGCTCGGACGGCACCACCCTCTACTTCCACGGCTCGGTCGCCAGCCGCAGCCTCGTCTCGTCCCCGGACGCGGAGGTCTGCGTCACCGTCACCCACGTCGACGGACTCGTCCTGGCCCGCTCGGCCTTCGAGCACGGCGTCAACTACCGCAGCGCGATGATCTACGGCGTACCGCGCCCGGTCACCGACGACCAGGAGAAGACGGCGGGCCTGCGCTGCCTCACCGAGCAGTGCGCCCCCGGCCAGTGGGACTACGCCCGCCGACCCGACCGCAAGGAACTGGCCGCCACGGCACTCCTCGCCCTCTCCCTCGACGAGGCATCGGTGAAGATCAGGACCGGTGCCCCGGACGACGGCGACGGCCCGGACGCCGCACGGGGCCGGTGGGCCGGCGTGCTGCCCCTCCACACGACCTGGGGAGCCCCGCAGCCCGACCCCGCACTGGGCACCGAACCCCCCGCGGCACCGCACCACATCGCCGCCCGCGCGGACACCCCCGCCTCATGACCCGCCCGCGCCTCGACCTGTCTGCGCCGTGCCCGTGCGCGTGCTGACGGACGCTCACCCCCTGCGCAGCGCCTTGCGCTTGCACCAGGCGACGACCACCGCCGCCAGCCCACTGACCGCGATGAACCCCATGGACAGGAGGAACGCCGGCGACGTCGGCGTCGACGCCCGCGCGCCCGCCACCGCGTACGCCGCCGTGTTGGGAATGCTCCCCAACGCCGTGGCCAGCAAGTACGGACACCAGCGCATCCGGGAGACCGCGGCGGCGTAGTTCATGGCGGCGAACGGCAGTCCCGGAAACAGCCGGATCGCCAGCATCGAACGGAACCCGTGCTCGCTCAACTGCCGGTCCGCCGCCGCCAACCACCGGGCCCGCAACAACGGCCGGAGCGCCTCCTGCCCCAACAGCCGCCCCAGCCCGAACGCCAACCCGGCGCCCAGCACCGTACCGGCGAGCGCGGTGACCAACCCCGACTGACTGCCGAACAGCGCACCCGCGGCCAGATTCAGCACCGGCCGCGGCACGAACGCCGTGGTGCACACGCCGTAGGCCACCGTGAACCCCACCAGCGCCGCCGGCCCCGACCACTGCGCGGTCCAGCCACCGGACAGCAACTGCTGCGGATGCCACAACAGCATCGTGGCCGCGGCGGCGGCCAACAGGACCAGCAGCAGGGCCAGCCGCGACCAGGGGGAGAACACCACGCGCGTACAGCGTGCGGCGAGGCCGTCGGACGTGGCGGCGGGGGCGGGCATCCCGGGAGCGTAACCGACGCGTGCGGCGGACCGCCGGAATCCGGGCCGCACGACCCCGAACCGGGCGGACACGGCACCCCGCACGCCACGCAGCCGGCTCGGCCAAGGCCCCCGGACCGTAAATCGCTCGACGCCCGACCGGTGCCCCGGCACCATGGGGCACATGTTCCGGCACGTCTTCCTCCCGATGCCGTCCGCGGTCGCAACGACCGCCGCGGACGCGCCGAAGGCTGCCGCCGGACTCCTCGCCGCAGCCGCGGCACACGGCGCGCGACGCTGACCCTCTCCGGATCGTCCGGCGGACCCCGCAGGGGGAGGGTCGGAGCGGGCCAGGGGTCCCCACGGCGTCGAGGCGCCGTCATCACCGCATTCCTGCGAGGAAGCACACCATGCCCAAGACGGCATACGTCCGCACCAAGCCGCACCTGAACATCGGCACCATGGGCCACGTCGACCACGGCAAGACCACGCTCACCGCCGCCATCACCAAGGTCCTGAGCGACCGGGGCACCGGCACGTTCGTCCCGTTCGACCGCATCGACCGGGCCCCGGAGGAGGCCGCCCGCGGCATCACCATCAACATCTCGCACGTGGAGTACGAGACCGACACCCGGCACTACGCCCACGTCGACATGCCCGGCCACGCCGACTTCATCAAGAACATGGTCACCGGCGCGACCCAACTGGACGGCGCGATCCTCGTGGTCTCCGCGCTCGACGGGATCATGCCGCAGACCGCCGAACACGTCCTGCTCGCCAAGCAAGTGGGCGTGCGGCACGTCGTCGTCGCGCTCAACAAGGCCGACGCGGGCGACCCGGACCTCACCGACCTGGTGGAACTGGAAGTCCGCGAACTGCTCACCGCCCACGGCTACGACGGCGAGCACCTCCCCGTCGTACGGGTCTCCGGACTCCGCGCCCTGGAGGGCGACCCGCGCTGGACGCACGCGATCGGCGCCCTGCTGGACGCCGTCGACACCTACGTCCCGGTGCCCGAGCGGTACGTGGACGCGCCGTTCCTGCTCTCCGTGGAGAACGTGCTGACCATCACCGGACGCGGCACCGTCGTCACCGGGGCCGTCGAACGCGGCACGGTGCGCTGCGGCGACCAGGTGGCCGTACTGGGCACGGACGCGGTGCAGACCGTCGTCACCGGCGTGGAGACCTTCGGCAAGCCCATGGAATCCGCCGAGGCCGGGGACAACGTCGCGCTGCTGCTGCGCGGCCTGCACCGCGAGCACGTCCGCCGCGGCGACGTGGTCGCCGCTCCGGGCAGCATCACCCTGCGGCGACGCTTCACCGCCGAGGCGTACCTCCTCTCCACCGAGGAGGGCGGCCGCCGCACGCCGTTGTCCACCGGGTACCGCCCGCAGTTCTACCTCCGCACCGCGGACGTGGTCGGCGCCCTCGACCTCGGCGAGCGCGCCGTCGCCCGCCCCGGCGAGACGATCACCGCGACCGTCGAACTGGGCCGCGCGGTACCGCTGGAGCCGGGCCTCGGCTTCGCCATCCGCGAGGGCGGCCGGACGGTCGGCGCGGGCACCGTCCGCACCGTACTGGAGTGAGCGCGCGCCAACGGGGGCGCCGTCCCCGCTGAGGGTGGGGCCGCCGCCGGCGAGCGGCCCCACCACACCGCGGCCTGCCCGGACGACGCCCCTTCCGGCCCGTCCGAGCAGGCCCCGGCCGCGCCCGCGCCCCTGCCCCGCCCCTCCACGCCCCCGTTCACGCCGCCGCCCGTCCCCCTGGCCTCCTTCGCCCTGGTCTCCTTCGCCGCGCGGGCCTACGATCCGGCAGGACGCCGGCGCCGCCCCACCTGGAAGGGACATCACATGCCCGAGTCGAGAACGGCACTGGTCCTCGGCGGTGGGGGACTCACCGGCATCGGCTGGGAGGTCGGCATGCTCGCCGGCCTCGCGGAAGCCGGCGCCGACCTCACCGACGCCGACGTCGTCATCGGCACCTCCGCCGGGTCGATCGTCGGAGCGCAGTTGACCTCCCGCCCGCACCCACTGAACGAGCTCTACGCACGCCAACTCGTCGCGCCGGACGGGCGAGCGGCCGCCGCCCGGATCGGACCGGCGGTGCTCGCGCGCTTCGCGGCCGCCGCGCTGCGTTCCCGGGACGCGGTGTCGTTCGGCGCACGGATGGGCCGGTTCGCGCTGGCGGCGCGCACCGCACCGGAGGCCGAACACCGTGCGGCCATTGCCCGGACGCTGGTCGTGGACACCTGGCCCGCGCGGCACCTCCTGGTCACCGCGGTGGACTCGGCGACCGGGCGCCGCGCGGCCTTCGACAGCGCCAGCGGCGTCGCCCTCCTCGACGCGGTGAGCGCCAGTTGCGCGGTGCCGGCCGTGTACCCGCCGGTCACCGTCGACGGGAAGCGGTGGGTGGACGGCGGAGTGCACTCCAGCGCCAATGCGGACCTGGCCGCGGGGTACGACCGGGTGGTGGTCATCGCCCCCATCACGGCCGGCGGCGGACCGATCGCCGCGCCGCGCACCCAGGCCGCACGGCTGGCCGGAAAGGGCGCCCGGGTGTACGTGATCACCCCCGACCGGGCCTCCCGGTCGGCCTTCGGGCGCAACATCCTGGACCCCGCCAAACGGGCCGACGCCGCCCGCGCCGGCCGCCGCCAGTCCGCCACCCACGCCCCACACGTCCGCGCCCTCTGGACCACCTGAACTCCCGGCCCGGCCCGGCCCCGTCCCGCCCCGCACAGCCCGCCCGCCTGGCACAACGGCCTACCCGGCGCCCGTCACCGCGGCCAGCCCCACCCTGATCACCACAGCGGGCCGACCACACCCCCCGCCGCCCGTTACTCCCGTACTCTCCCGCCGCACCCCCTGCGGGACGGCGCTCCCACCCCGCGGGCGACGGAGCCCTTCCACGTCCGGGACGGCGCTCGCACCCTGTTCGGAACGGCGCGCCCACCCCGTCCGGGACGGCTCCCTCACCCGTCCGGGACGGCGCTCCTCCTCGCCCGTCACAATGGCATCGTGCACAACGAATCACCGGAGACGGCCGCGGCCCCGGCGGCCGGCGCTGCCCCGTCGGACGACCGGACTCCCACGCAACCCCCGACCGCCCGGCCCGCCGACGACCCGGTGCCCGTGACGCGCCCCGTCGATTGCGGCACGGCCCGACTCCTCCCGGACGTCGACCGCCCTCGCGCCTGGCTGCTCACGGTGGACGGCGCCCCGCAGTCGTACGTCGACCTCGACGAGCCCACCCACCTGGAGTTCGAGTACGTCCGCCGGCTCGCGCACGTCCTGGACGAGACCGCGCCCCCGGGACGACCGCTCGACGTGCTGCACCTGGGCGGCGGCGCACTCACCCTGCCCCGGTACCTCGCCGCGACCCGCCCGCACTCCCGCCAGGACGTCATCGACGCCGACCGCGGGCTGCTCGCCCTGGTGACGGAGCACCTCCCCCTGCCCGGCGACTCCGGGATCGCGCTGCACGGGCAGGATGCCCGGGCGGCGCTGGACGCGGCGCCGGAGGCCGGGGCCGACGTGATCGTGGCGGATGTCTTCAGCGGCTCCCGGGTGCCCGCACAACTCACCTCGGTCGAGTACGCGCGCGCCGCCGCCCGCGCCCTGCGCCCGCACGGCTGCTACGCCGCGAACCTCGCGGACAGCGCCCCGTTCGACTTCCTGCGCCGTCAACTCGCCAACTTCAGCACGGTGTTCGCGCACCTCGCGCTCATCGCGGAACCGTCGGTGCTCCGCGGCCGCCGGTTCGGCAACACGGTGCTGCTCGCCTCGCACGAGGAGCTCCCGATCGCCGCCCTGGCCCGCCGCACCGCCGCCGACGTCTTCCCCGCGCGCGTCGAACACGGTGCACCGCTGCGCCGCCTGATCGCCGACGCCCGCCCCGTACCCGATACCGAAGCCCTCCCGTCGCCCGTCCCCCCGGACGGCGCCTTCAGCCTCTCGTGACCTCGTGACCTGAGTGATTCCGGTCGGGGCGCTGAGCTTGGCGGCGCTCCGCGTTCCTCTGGCGGAGTGTGTCTGCCTCTGCCGGTCGCGAGCCCTCGGGCGGACGGGCCCATGCCCTAGTGACGGCCGGGCCCCTCGACTCCTTGTCTTCGTGACGGCCGGGTGCCGCGCCTTCATAGCGGCCGGGGACGCCGCCGGGGACAACCAGTCACCTGGCCAGCGACCGGGCCGCTTCTTCGCTGTGGTCGCGCCGCCGCATGGTCGGGAGCCTCCGTGCCGCCCCGCTGCCTCCTTTCTTCTTTTCACGGCAACGATTACGGAGAGTGATTAATTCCTCTCGGTGTGTGGGGAGTGGGGCGGGCCTACTGCGTCGGAGTCCGAGCCCCAAGAGCCCGAGGCGCCAGAAGAATCCGAGGGGCCTGACCGGCCCGAGGGGCCCGAGAGGTGAGCGTCGTCGTGATGCCTCGCGAGGGAGCCCCCGGGGGGCCGCGAGGGGGACGCCGGCAGTGAAGTGCCGGGGGAGGGAGGAGCGGCCGGGGAGGGCGCGGGGGGAGATGGGGGTGTCGGGGGAGTGGGAGGTGCCGAGGAGGAGGGAGAGGAAGAGGGAGACGTAAGGGAGGCGGGAGGCATAGGGGAGCCGGGAGGCGTAGACGGAGATGTCGACGCCGTGTGGCGGTGGGTGAGGTGGCGGACGTCGGGGACGCAGAGGACGGCCGCCGTCAGGAGCACGATGAGGGTGGCGCAGGCCCACAGGGCGGCGGTGCGGCCGATGGCGTCCTGGGCGGGGCCGGCCAGTGCCGTGGCCACCGGGACCATCGCCAGTGAGCCGAGCCAGTCGTAGGAGGAGACCCGGGAGAACTTCTCCTCGGGGATCTCCTGGTGGAGCGCCACCATCCAGGTCACCGAGAAGACCTCGACCGAGACTCCGGTGCCGAACATGACGGCGGCGAGCCAACCGATCGGCACCGGTACGGCGAGTGCGGCGGCGGGGAGGGCCAGCGGGAAGACGCAGAGGCTGCCGGTGAACAGGAGCCGGCGCGGTCTGAGGCGCGTCATCAGCAGGGCGCCGCTCGCGGTGCCGGCGCCGAAGGCGGACAGGACCAGGCCCCACGGGCCGGCGCCGCCCAGGTGGTCCTCGGCGACCAGCGGCCCGTAGACCGACTGCACCGCGATGACCATCGCGTTGACGAGGGAGAACTGCGCCACGATCGCCCAGAGCCACGGTCGGGAGACCACCTCCCGCCAGCCTTCCCGCAGCGCCGTGCCCACCCCCTCGCCGGGGTCGCGCTTCGGCATGCCGTGCACGTCGAGGAAGGCGCGCAGCGCACCGGCGACGGCGAAGGCGGCGGAGTCGATCGCCAGCACCCAGCCCGGGCCGACGGCCGCCACCAGGGCGCCGCCGAGGGCCGCGCCGCCGATGCTGGCCCCGTTCACGCCGACGCGGAACAGCGCGAACGCGCGGCTGGACTGCTCGCCGGTCACGCTGGCGAGCACCATGCCCTCGGAGGCCGGCGCGAAGAACGCCTGCCCCGTTCCGCCGACCGCCGCCAGCAGCGCCATCTGCCACAGGTGCGCCGTACCGGACAGGACGAGCACGGCGAACAGTCCTTGGGAGACGCAGTTGACGCTGTTCGCCGCGACCATCACCCGGTGTCGGGGGTACCGGTCGGCGACCGCGCCCCCGATCAGCAGGAAGAGGACGAGCGGCACCATGCGGGCGGCGGAGACCAGGCCGACGTCGGTCGCCGAGCCCCCGGCGCCGAGCACGGCGAACGAGGTCGCGATCAGCGCTCCGCTGTTCCCGAGGCCCGCGATCACCGTCGCGGCGCTGAGCAGGACGAAGTTCCGCCCCGGGGGGATGGCGCGGGCCGTCATCGGAGGTGGTCCCGTCGGCCGGGACGGCTCGGGCGACGCCGGGGACCCGCGGCGTTCAGGTCCTTCGAGGGGCGCGGTGGCCGCCGGCGGGGGGACGGAACGGGGTGGGTTCGCGAGGGTGGGCGAGACAGCGGGCGTAACGGTGCGTGCTCGGTTCGCTGGGTGTGCCCCCGTGCGGTCATGGGCGTTCACGATATGGGGGGCCGGTCGGCGGGAACACCTAGTTTTCGGCGGGGGGTTGGGGTGCCGTGGTCCGGGTGGGGTGGAGGGATGCGGCCAGCACTTCACAGCTAAGCTACCGCTAGGTAACATGGTGCCATGTCCTCTGACTCCCTGCCGTCGATCGGCGACATGATGGCGGCATCCGTGCCGATGGTCCGCACCCTGAACCTCGAGTTCACCGAGACCACGGCCGAGCGCGCCGTGGTCCGCATGGCCGACCAGCCCGATTTCCACAACCACGTCGGCGGCCCGCACGCCGGCGCGATGTTCACGCTCGCGGAGTCGGCGAGCGGCGCGATCGTGATGACGGCCTTCGGCGACCAGTTGGGCCGCGCGGTGCCGCTGGCGGTGGGCGCCGAGATCGGTTACAAGAAGCTCGCCATGGGAGCGGTCACCGCCACCGCCGTGCTGGGCCGGCCGGTCTCCGAGGTGATCGCCGAGCTGGACGCCGGGGAGCGCCCGGAGTTCCCGGTGAAGGTCGAGATCACCCGCGACAAGGACGGCGCGGTCACCGGAGAGATGACGATCGTCTGGACGCTGCGCCCCAGCAACTGACCCCGGTGGGGAGCGGACGACTCCCTGGGGACGGGTGCCCGGTGGGCCCCGCGGGCGGGCGGGTGCGCGGATGCACCCGCCCGCGCTCGCATTCGTGGTCGGCGCCACCCGATCGAGTACGCTTCCCGGACGCGCTGATACGGCGCGTCAGGGGGATCGACTGATCGGTGTCGCGCGCACCGGGCACGGCCCACGGGGGCCTTACACCAGCGGAGGAAGCGGCCTTGCACATCCAGGAATGGCTGGCGACGGTACCCGCCTTGAGCGTCTACCTGCTCGTGGGGTTGGTCATCGGGGTGGAGAGCCTGGGCATCCCGTTGCCCGGCGAGATCGTCCTCGTCAGCGCGTCCATCCTGGCCGCGACCCAGGACCACATCGACCCCTTTGTGCTCGGTGCCTGCGCCTCCGCCGGCGCGATCATCGGTGACTCCATCGGCTACCTGATCGGTCGCAAGGGCGGCAAGCCGCTGCTGGTCTGGGCCGGCCGGAAGTTCCCCAAGCACTTCGGGCCGGACCACGTCGCCATGGCCGAGTCCAAGTTCGACAAGTGGGGCATGTGGGCGGTCTTCTTCGGCCGCTTCATCGCGCTGCTGCGGATCTTCGCCGGCCCGCTCGCGGGCGTGCTGAAGATGCCGTACTGGAAGTTCCTGATCGCCAACGTCCTCGGCGGCATCATCTGGGCCGGCGGTACGACCGCCCTGATCTACACCGTCGGCATCGTCGCCGAGCCCTGGCTGAAGCGCTTCTCGACGTGGGGCCTGGTCGCCGCGGTGCTGTTCGGCATCGGGTCGTTCTTCCTGATGAAGCACCGCGCGAAGAAGGCCGCGGCGGCGCGCGAGGCGGCGGAGGCCGCGGAGTCCCCGGTCGCCGCGACGGCCCGCGACTGAGCCGCCGCCCGCCGGACGAACGAACGCGCGACGCCCCGGAAACCCTCAGGGTCTCCGGGGCGTCGCGCGTTCCCTGCCGTCAGGGCATCTGCCAGATGTCCGGGCCGCCGTCGCGCCATTCGACGATGCCGGCGTCGTCCCAGGCGAAGCGTGCGGTGGAGAACCCGGCGCGGCGCAGGATCGCGGCCACGTCGCCGGGCCGCAGCGCCCGGCCCAGGTCCTGTCCGTGGAGCGTGACGCGACGACCGCCGGTGGACGGCGGATGCACGATCACGGGGGCACGTTTCATGCCTTCCAGCATGCGGCGGCCCCGGCCCTCCCGCACCCCGACCGCAGTCGGCGCGTCACGTACGGTGCCGGGGCCGGCGGGTCGGTGGCAGGTGGCGTCAGGACGTCGTGCGCAGGCGTGAGAAGAACGGTTGGCGGCGCGGGTCGGCGGGGTCGCGCCGCCACCAGCGGGTCGCGCCGGCGCCGGGGCCCCGAACGGGGAGGTCGCAGCGGACGCCGCGGCGCAGACCGGCCAGCATCGTGCGGGCGCCGGCGACGAAGAGCGGGTCGCCGATCAGCTTCTTCGCGACCAGGGCCCGGCGGCAGGCCCGGAGGGCGGCGGCCGGGTCGCCGTGGGCGCGTTCGATGACGGCGTGGGCGTAGAGGATCGTCGAGTGGAGCCAGAAGTCGCTGTCGGCGTGGCGGGTTTCCCAGGCGCGTCGGGCGGCGGTGCGGGCCCGGGCCGCGTCGAGCGGGGCGACGGCGATGGCGAGCAGCGCCCAACCGTGGGCGGGGCCGGGCCCGAACCACGGGTCGCGGGAGGTGTGCCCGGCGGCCTCTTCCAGGCAGGCGACGGCGGTCGTGGTGTCCTCGCGGTAGAGCGCCAGCACCGCGTGCGCATGGGCGATGCGGGCCAGGCCGTCAGCGTCGGCGTGCATCACGGCTGCCGTCCACGCCTGGGCGAGCAGGGGTTCCGCGGCGGTGGGGGCGTTCTCCTGGGCGGCGAGGTAGCCGGCCAGCCACAGGGCGCGGGCCCGTAGCGCGGTGTCCTCCTGGCAGTGCCGCAGCAGCCGGTCCAGATGGGCGCGCCCCTCGCCGCGGAAGCCGCAGGCCGCCCACTGGAACCACAGGGACACCGCGATCTCCAGGGCGCTGAGGGCGTCCTCGGCGTCCAGCGGGGGCCGGGTGAGCGCCGCGTCGAGATGGTGCTGCTCCTCCTCGACGAGGCGGACCGCGAGTTGTTGGCCGGTGCCCTGCCAGGTGATCTGGGCCTCCGCCGCGAGGGCCGCGCACGCCTGTCGGAACCGGCGCAGCGCCCCGTCCTCGTCGCCCGCCGCACGCAACCTGGCACGGCCGAACTGCCGTGCTCCGTAAGGGAGTCGGTAGCGGGGCGGCAGTGCGGTGGCGGAGCCGGGGGTGCCCTCGGCCTCCCGTACGCGTTCGAGGACGGAGGCGGTGCTGAGGCGTTCCAGTGCGCCGTCGACGGCGGCTGCAGGAACGTCACTGCTGCTACCGACGCACTCGGCCAGCCAGGGATCGAAATCCCCGGGGAGAATCGACAGGCGGGCCCAGACCTGACGGTCGACGGGTGAGCAGAGGGCGTAGCCGGCGGCGTGCGCGGCGTGCAACGACGTGTGGCGGGTGGTGGGGGAGGGACCGGAGTAGTGCAACGGGCCTTCGCCGTCGAGTCGGGCGGCCAACTGGACCAGCGTCATGCGGTCCAACTGCCGGGCGGCCAGGCCGATGGCGAGCGGGCAGCCCTCCAGCGCCCGGCACACCGCGACCAGGAGTTCCGGGGCGGCCGGGCCGCTTCGCGCGGCGAGGAGTTCGACGGCCGGGCCGGCGATGCCCTCGCCGAGGGTCACCGGCAGGGGGGCGAGGGCGAGGACGCGTTCGCCGGGCAGATGCAGGGGCCGGCGGGCCGTCGCGACGATCCGCAGCTCCGGTTCGGCCCGCAGCAGGCGCCGGACCAGGGCGGTGCAGGCGTCGAGCAACGGGTCGCAGTCGTCGAGCAGGATGGTCGCGCGGCGGGTCCGGCAGTGCGCGGCGAGGGCGTCGAGGGTGCCGTGCGGGGGGAGCCCGGCCGCGCGGAGCAGGGCGCCGGGCAGTTCGTCCGCGGTCAGCCCGTCCCAGCAGGCGATCCGGACGACAGTGTCCGGGCCGGTCGCGGCGTGCGCTTCGAGGACGGCGCGGGCCAGCAGGCTCTTGCCCACCCCGGCCGGTCCGGTGAGCGTGACCGGCGCGGCCCCGCGCAGTAGTACGGTCAGCTGCTCCTGCTCAACGGCCCGTCCCACTACGCCGGGCAGCGGCCCCTGATCGGCCCACGCGGTCATCGGTCATCCCCAACCACGGCACAGCGCCGCGCACTTTCCTAGGAGCGACCCACGATGCCAGAACCGGCGGTGGGGCAAACAGCGGAAGGGGTGCACCGTTAGGGGGAAACGCGTTCGGTGCGCTTGACGAGGGCGTTCGTCTTAGTGGTGAAACAGAACGGTAAACCCCAGGTCACGAAGGGCGGGGTCGGCGTTCGACGGCTGACGGGTCGCTCTTAGAGTGATGCCTTTCGACCGGTTTCGCGGTGGCACCGTGGTGCCCCGGCCGGCCCCAAGTGCCTGAGGAGATCGACCCGATGAAGCCCCTGCACGTCAGAGCTGCGGTGTGTGTGCTGGCCCTGGGGCTGCTGACCGCGTGCGGGGGGCCGGGTCAGGACGTCGTCGACTCGTCGAACGTCCCGCGGCTGCGGGCGCACGCCGCCGACGCCGTCAACGGTCGGCCGCGGACGGTGCTGCCGCAGGGCCCCCGGTCGATCTTCACCACCTACCGTACGACCGGGGACGACGGCACCAAGGTGCTGCACACCAGGTGGCACGGTCGGGCCTCCGGCTACACCGGGGACGTCTGGACCTGGGTCCCGCCGCAGTACGACCAGCCGCAGTACGCCCGGAGCGGCTTCCCGGTGCTGATCGCGCTGCCCGGTGCCTGGGGGTACCCGGCCAACTACTGGGCGGATGCGCCGTTCGCGCTGGAGGAGCGGCTCGCGGAGTGGTCGAAGCAGGGCAAGACGCTGCCGTTCATCCTGGTGATGCCGGTGCTCAACCCGCGCAAGACGTACTACGACGGCAGCGACATCCCGGGGCAGCCCAAGATGGGCAGCTGGCTCACCAAGGACGTGCCGGACTTCGCTCGCGCCAACTTCCGCACGTACGGGTCGCGCGACGGTTGGGCCTACATGGGGTCCTCGTCGGGCGGGTTCGCGGCGTTGAAGGCGGTGCTCAAGGAGCCGCAGCGGTTCAAGGCGGCGATCGTCAACGGTCCGGACACCGCGCCGGACTCGCCGTTGTGGAAGGGGCACCCGGCCGAAGAGCTGGCCAACGACCCCCGGCACCTGGCGCGGCAACTGGTGGCGCGCGGCGGGCCGCAGGTCTACCTGGCCTTCGAGCTCGGCAGCAAGGAGGACGCGGTGCCGGACGTGCAGCGCTTCATCAGCGGGTACACGAACGGGGTCCGCGGGCCGATCCACTCCACGCTCTTCGAAATACCGGACGGCGTGCACAGCGGCCACACCTACATCAAGCGAATGGCTGAATCGTTGCACTGGATCAGCGAACAGATGCAGGGACCGGTGGCGGCGCCGTCGGTCTGACGGCCCGTCGGCACGGCGCACGGGGCGCGCGGGACCACCGACCGCGGCCCGTGCGCCGACTGCTGTGTGCGCCACGACGCCGGCCCGTCCGCGCGGTCCGACGGCGGCCGGTCGCGGTCGCCGACTTCCCGCGCACCGCGGGTGGTTGACGGTGCCGTGTTGCGATCGCTGCGCGTGGCGACCCGCGGTGCCGCGGGATTGCGTTGCGTTCGCTACGCAGGGGTCAGCGGTGCTAGCGGACCGTCAGGAAGCGCGTCAACCGGTTGCGTCGGAGAGGTGCGTCGGGAGCCAATGGCCCCAAAGCGCACCTTTGTTGAATCTCCGTCAGGTGCCAGAACGTTACAGATCACTGTTGGACTTCAGCCGATGTCGTGATGCTAAGATCATCGCACTTGCCAACCGGGTAGTCACCTGCTATGGCAAAAGGAAATTCCGCGCATTGGCCTGAGAAAATTGCCACCCCGGGGAGAGCTATGCCATTAACCGGGCCTTCAGAGGCTTTCTGGCAAGCGACCGTGCGCGGCCGTTCGTCTATTGTCTGGGGCCGCGCGTGAACAGCTGCACGGCAGCCGGGCATACGGCACCTGGTGGCTTCGTCATCCGAAGAGAGACCTATGACGCAATATCTCCAGGATCCAGCACTGTGGGCATTGGTCGCTGGTACACCTGTCGCCGCTACCGCGATTGTTCGTGGCCGGAAGAAGATTTCGGAGCTGAGGAAGGAAAGGGTTGAGCTAAAGCAGCACTACACCCAACTTGAAGAGCACTACGCGGAGGCCGTCGAGGAGGCCAAGGACCGCGCCGAAGAGGCCACCAAGAACACCCTGAAGGCCGCCATGCGAACCCTCCAGGGATTGGCGAGCGAACAGCAGCTGACGATCTCCAAGATCCAGGAGACCTACGGCGAGCATAAGATCCTGCAAGACCTGCTGGATATCGACCACATGAACTCGCAGTTCGCGCGACGGGCCCAGTCCATCGCGGTGCTCTGTGACGGTTGGCTCGGTCGTCGCCGAAACGATGCTTCGCTCTACGACGTGGTCCGCAGCGCCAAGGGTCGCATTCGCCACTTCACGCGCGTCGAAATCCGGTCGCAGAGCAACTTCGCGATCGTGAGCCGCGCCGTCGAACCGGTGGCGCTGGTCCTCGCGGAATTGCTGGACAACGCCACCAGCTATTCGGCGCCGGAAACGGTGATCGAGATCAACATCCGCCCGGTACCCAGGGGCGTGTGCATCGTCGTGGACGACGCCGGCGTCGGCATGAACGAGGAGGAGAAGGCGCGGGCCGGCCAGTTGCTCGCCGGTGGCAATTCCGCCAGCGTTTCCAGCCTCGGCAACCCGCCCCAGTTCGGATTCACCGTCATCGGCGTGCTCGCCGCCCGCTACGGCTTCACGGTCTCGGTGGACTCCACCTCGCCGTACGGCGGTGTGCGCGCGGTCGTCCTGCTCCCCGACGAGCTGCTCACGTCCCTGCACGAGCCCGAGGAGGGTCCTGCCGTGGCCGCGTCCAATCCGTTGCCGCCTGAGATTCCTCCTGGTCAGCAGGGCTCCCCGGCCCCTGGACGGCACCGCGCGCCGGCAGCTGCCGCGTTCGGCGCCCCGGACGAGGGCGCCCCGGCCGTGAACGAGACGACCGCCGGCGGACTGCCGAAGCGGCGCCGGCGCGGGGCGATTTCGATCGTTCCGTCGGCGACCGAGGAAACCCCCACCCCGGCCCGCGACAGCGCCCGGACCGCCTCCGCGATGGGGGCCTTCCAACGCGGTACGCAATCCGGCCGTCGTTCCACTCAAGCAAGCAGTGAAGGGCATGAAGTTCCGTGAACTACGATCTGTCGTGGATGCTTGACAGTGCTCTGGAATTGCCTGAAGCGCAGCATGCCATTCTCGTCTCCGCCGACGGTCTCCTTATGGCTCGTTCCAAGGGTGTCGGCCGGGATCACGCCGACACCGTGGCCGCCGCTATGAGCGGCATGCAGTCGCTCAGCCGCACGGTCTCCGACTTCTGCAACAACGGTCCGGCCATGCGTCCGCAATGGCGGCAGACGTTGGTGGAGTTCGACCACGGCTGGGTCTTTCTCATATCGGCCGGTGAAGGCGCGTATCTCGCGGTGTCCGCGTCGCCCGACGTCGACATGGGAGAGATCTCGTTCCGGATGCAGCAACTGGTCGGTCAGCTCGGCAAGGCACTGACCAGTCCTCCGCGTGAGAGGGCCGATATCCAACCATGACGACCGATGACGAGCCGGAGCTGGTACAGGAAGCAGCGGAATTAGTACGGCCGTACGTCATCACCAACGGCCGGGACCTTGTCGAAGACAGCGCCTTCTCGCTGCTGACGCTGGTCACCGTCGCTCAGGAACCACCCCATCAAAAGCCGCTCGACCCGGAGAAGCAGCGTTTGCTGGAGCTGTGTGCCGGGGGTTTTCTGTCGATCGCCGAGATAGCCGGGCACACCGGGTTCCCGGTGGGCATCGTCAAAATTCTGGTGTTCGATCTCACGGAGGAGGGCCATCTCTATGCGCGCGCGCCCATCCCCAGCGCTCAGCTTGTCGAACGGCAAATCCTGGAGGAGGTGCTGAATGGGCTCCAGGCTCGCTTTGGATGACGGAGTGTACGTACGGGATACCGTGCAGACCGCGGCCAAGATTCTGGTCGTCGGACACTTCGCCGTGGGCAAGACCACGTTCATCGGAACGATGTCGGAGATTCCGCCGCTGCGCACCGAAGAGGTGATGACGCAGGCCAGTGCGGGAATTGACGACCTGCGGGCGGTCCCGGGCAAGACCACGACGACCGTGGCCATGGACTTCGGTCGGTTGACGCTGAGTGAACGACTGGTGCTCTACCTGTTCGGAACTCCCGGGCAGCAGCGCTTCGTTCAGGTGTGGGAAGACATGACGCGCGGGGCGCTCGGGGCGTTGATCCTGGTCGACCCGGAGCGCCTGGAGGAGTCCTTCGCTGTCATGGACCTGGTGGAGCACTACGGCATCCCGTACGCGATCGCCGTGAACCGCTTCGACGGGACGCCGGCGCATTCGCTCGACGAGATCCGGGAGGCGCTCGATCTCCTGCCCGAGACTCCGGTCATCAATTGTGACGCGCGGGACCAGAAGTCGTCGGCGGACTCCTTGATCACATTGGTTCGCTATCTGCAGTCCCGCTTCAACTAGGAGTGCATCCATGCAATCTCATCCGGAATTCCAGACTCCACCGCCGGGTTGTCCGGCACATGCCGAAGGCATGAAGACCTCCCTGCACGGTGCGGAATTCGCCGCCGCGCCGCACGCGGTGTACGAGCAGCTGCGGACGTACGGCCCGACCGCGCCGGTCGAACTCTCACCCGGCGTCGAAGCGGAACTCGTCACGGACTACGCGACGGCGCTCCAGATCCTGCAGAACCCGGATTCCTTCGCCCGCGACCCGCGTCGCTGGCGGGCGTTCAACGAGGGCCGGGTCCCCATGGACAGCCCCGTGCTGCCGATGATGATGTACCGGCCGAACAGCATGTTCTCCGACGGGCCGGCGCACCTGAGGCTGCGTCAGGCGGTGACCGACAGCCTCTCCCGTCTGGACATGCACCGCGTGGGGCGGCACGTGGACCGGGTGGCCAAGTACCTGATCGAGCAGTTCAGCGGGCACGGCAAGGCCGACCTGGTCGCCGACTACGCCCGCTGGCTGCCGCTGCTGGTCTTCAACGACCTCTTCGGGTGCCCGGCTGAAATCGGCGACCGGCTGGTGTTCGGGTTCTCCGGCATCTTCGACGGCGTCGATGCCGAGAAGGCCAACGAGACCCTGACCGAGTCGCTGCTGGAACTGGTCGCCCTCAAGCGCGCCAACCCGGCCGACGACGTCACGTCGTGGCTGATGCAGCACGCCTCCCAGCTCTCCGACGAGGAGATGATCCACCAGCTGGTGATGCTGATAGGCGCCGGCGCGGAGCCGATGCAGAACCTCATCTCCAGCGCGCTGCGGCTGATGCTGTGCGACGAGCGGTACGCGGGCGGCCAGCACACGGCCGGCCTGCCGGTCGACGACGCCATCCACGACGTGCTGTGGAACAGCCCGCCGATCGCCAACTACGCCACGCACTATCCCACCCAGGACGTCGAGGTGTCCGGGAGCAAGCTCGCCGCGGGGAGCCCGGTGCTGATCAGCTTCGCGTCGGCCAACACCGATCCGGGGCTCTCGGGCGGTCGGCAGACGCTGAGCAAGCGGGCGCACCTGGCCTGGGGCGCCGGCCCGCACGCCTGCCCGGCGAAGGACCCGGCGCTGCTGATCTCGGTGCTGGCCATCGAGAAGCTGCTGAACGCGCTGCCCGACATCGAACTCGGGGTGCCCGAGGAGAGCCTGACCTGGCGTCCGGGCCCGTTCCACCGGGCGCTGAACTCGCTGCCGGCACGTTTCACCCCGGTGCGCGTCGACCGCCGTTCGGCCGGGCCGATGCCGGCTCCGGTGGGCGCCGGCGCCATTGCCGCACAGGAGGCCGCTTCCGGCAAATCTCGGAAGAGTAGTTGGTGGAGCGGGTTTCTGTCGTGGTGGAAGATGTGACGTTCGCAACGAAGTCGATCATGAGTGCGTCGTATGAATGTTCAAGGGCAAGGGTAGGAAGGGGTGTCGCGTCCAACATGATCTTCTAAAGGGGAGTTGTTGTGGAGCCCGCCCTGGCCTCTCGGTCCGTTGACCGGCGTGCGGTGGTTTCGCTCTTCTCGCGTTTGCGGAAGGCGAGCGGACAAGCAAATCCGTTGCCTATCTACTCCGAACTCAGGGAGATGGGCGATGTCGTTCCAGCCCCCTGGGGCGGGTACCTGATCAACTCTTTTGTCTGGTGTGACCGCATTCTTCGCGATCGTGCGTGGCGGGTCCCCGACAGTGCCTGGCGGGCACGTCAGGGGGGTGGCACCCGCTGGGGCGCACGTTCTTCGACGGAAATGGGGCGGACCCTGCCCGCGCTCAATGCACCCAATCACACCCGGGTACGACGGTCGTTGGGCAACATGTTCGACCGGAAATGCCTCGGTGGTATCACGCAGACCATCGAGGTCCACGCCGAGCGCCTACTCGACCGCTTTGCCGATGAACTCCGCAACGGTGAGGCGGATTTCAGTACGTTGGTGAGCGAGCAACTCCCCATGTGCTCCATAGGGGAGTGGCTCCAATTGCCGCAGAGTGATTATGAGTTGCTCCGCTCGCTCGCTCATGACCAGGTATTCACGCAGGAATTGTTGCCCTCCGCGAGCCAACTCGCGCTCTCCGACGCCGCCACCGTGGAGCTGGAGTCGTATTTCCGTGAGCTGGTGCAGGAGCGTCGGAGGGCACCGGGTGACGACCCGGTGTCGCGGTGGTTGCACACCTGGGACGCGCTCGAACCCGACCGGGAGGCCGCCGACGAGGCCGTGTACCTGCTGGCGCTCCTGGTGTTCCTGGCCGCGCCGGAGACCACCGCGACCCTGCTTTCGAGCATGGTGTGGCTGCTCCTGGAGCACCCGCGCCAGTTCGGGTGGCTGCGCGCCCATGAGGATCACGTACCGGACGCCATCGAGGAAGTCCTGCGCTACGACTCCCCGAACCACATCATCAGCCGGGTCGCCCCCGAGGACACCACGATCGGCGGCGTGCGCATCGAGAAGGACCGCATGGTGCACCTGATGGTGGGCGTGGCCAATCACGACCCCGCGCACTTCGCGGACCCGGAGGTCTTCGACATCCGCCGCAAGGCCAACCACCTCAGCTTCAGTGGCGGCGTCCACTACTGCCTCGGCGCGCCCCTGGCCCGCCTGGAGGCGAGCACGCTGCTGACCGCGCTGCTGCGCCGGATGCCCCGCCTGCGGGTCAGTGCCCCGCCGGTCTATGCGCCGCGGGTGGGCTTCCGGCGGATCGTGGAGCTGCGGGTCGTCGGGGCGTGACGGGATTTCGGACGCTCTCTGGTCAGTGACAAGCGAGGAAGACAGCACACCGTGATGGAAGACTTCAAGGCCCTGCGCGCGAGACTCGACGGGCCCGTGGCAAGAGTGGAACTGAACAGCCCGGAGACGGGGAACGCGGTGTCCGGACTGCTCCTGGACGAGCTGCTGGCCGTCCTGGGCGCCGTGCACGACGACCCCCGCATACGCGTGATGGTGCTGTCCGGCAGGGGAGACGACTTCTGCCTGGGCGGCGACCGCCGGGAGTTCGGCGAACTCCTCGCGGCCGATCCCGGCGGCGCGGACGTGCGCGCCCTGGCGGGCAAGGCGCGCCGGGTCTGCGACGCCCTCGCCACCGCCCCGGCGGTCACCGTCGCCCGGCTGCACGGCGGGGTCATCGGAGCGGGGCTGGCGCTCGCGCTCTTCTGCGACCTACGGGCCGGCGCGGACAGCTGCCGATTCCGGATGCCGGAGCTCGCGCTCGGCATGCCACCTGCCTGGGGCGGTTCCCTGCCGCGCCTGTTGCAGGAGGCGGGCGCCGCCAAGGTGCGCGAGCTGATGCTCACCGGCGCCAACTTCGGTGCGGAGAAGGCCGCCGAACTCTCGATCCTGCACACCGTCGTCCCCGAGGACGAACTGGACGCCGCCGTCACCCGCTGGACCAAGCCGCTGGTCCGCCGGTCGCCCACGGCGCTGCGCACCGCCAAGCTCATGATGAACGCCTACGGGAACGCCAACCGCCTAGCGGACGCCACGCTCTTCGACGCGGAGCTGTTCTCCTCCGCGCTCGGCGTCGCCCACCAGGCACGACGGGACTGAACCCGTCCACCACGGGGAATCTCGACCCGTCGGTGCGGCCCTGACCAGGCCGCACCGCGCATCCGCGGGCGTCAGTCCGTGGACTGCCCGCCGCGCGCATCGTCCGCGCCGAGCGGGACCGCCGCGCGGTGACGGGCCGCCAGCTCCAGGTACATCGCGGCGTTGAGCTTGATGGACTCCCGCTCCTCCGGCGTCAGTTCGCGCTTGACCTTGGCGGGCACCCCGGCGACCAGCGAGCCCGGCGGCACCCGCATCCCCTGCGGCACCAGTGCCTGGGCCGCGACCAGCGACCCCGCGCCGATGTGCGCCCCGTTCAGCACCGTGGCGCCCATGCCCACCAGCACGTCGTCCTCGACGGTGCAGCCGTGCAGCACGGTGTTGTGGCCGACCGAGACCCGTTCGCCGACCGTCACCGGGAAGCCCGGATCCACGTGCACCGTGCAGTTGTCCTGGATGTTGCTGTCGGCGCCCAGGACGATGGGGCCGCAGTCGGCGCGCAGCACGGTGTGGTACCAGACGCTCGCCCCGGCGGCCAGGGTGACGTCCCCGACGACGACGGAGGTCGGCGCGGTGTACGCGCCGGGGTCGATGTCCGGTGCCTCGCCGCCCACTGCTGCGATCACTGCCCGTGCTGCCATCTGCGCATCTCCTCGCCGGTTGAGTGCCGCGCCACCAGCACCGTAGACGACCCGGTCGGTGGTCGGGGCGGCGGTCGGTGGGGTGAAGATCACAGCCGGCCGCGCGATCGGTGGCCGGGACCGCTGAGTACGGTGTGCGGGTGCCGATAAACCAGAACGTGTTCTCGTCCCTGACGGCCTGGCGGCGCCGGGCGGTGTCCCGGGCCGTCCACCGCGGGGCGCGTTGGGTGCGGGAGACGGGGGCCGTCACGGCCGAGCGGCCGGGCCCGTACCGCTTCCGCCGGATCGGCACCGGCACCCGGCTGGCCTTCCCGCAGGGCACGGTCTTCGGCGATCCCTGGATCGAGCTGGGCGCGCACTGCATCGTCGGCCAGGACGTCACGCTCACCGCGGGCATGATGCCCGACCTCGACCTGGGCCCGGACCCGATCCTGACGCTGGGCAACGGCGTGGTGCTGGGGCGCGGCAGCCATGTCATCGCGGACGTCCGCCTGACCATCGGCGACGACTGCTTCTTCGGCCCCGGCGTGTACGTCACCACCACCAACCACAGTTACGACGACCCCGAGACGCCGGTGGGCAAGCAGTGGCCGCGCACCGACCCCGTCGTCATCGGCCCGGGCGGTTGGATCGGCACCGGGGCGGTCATCCTCCCGGGCGCCAGGCTGGGGCGGAACGTGGTGGTCGCGGCCGGTGCGGTGGTCCGCGGCGAGGTCCCCGACCATGCGGTGGTGGCCGGAGCGCCCGCCAGGATCGTCCGCCGCTGGGAGCCGGCCGAGGGCTGGCAGCCACCGCTGCGGACGCCGGCGCCGGTGCCGATCCCGGAGGGCGTCACGCCGGAGCAGCTGGTGGCGCTGGGGGAGTGGGACAAGGCGCAGGGGTAGCCGAGCGGGCGGCGGGCGCCGAGCCGGCACGGGCGTCGCGCGGGCGCCGACGGCCCGGCCGGCCCGAGGTCGTGACCGGCGCTGCCGACGGCCTTCGGGGGCCCGCGTCCACACGGCCGGGCCGACGCCGTCGCGGAACGCGTGGCCAGGTCCGTGCGGTGACGGTCGAGGCCGTCCGCCGGGCCCGCCGCGCCTGCTAATTTGGCCGCATGCCCGTGCCGATGGATGCCTTCGACGAAGTCCGGCCCGCCACCGAGTGCCTGGACCTGTTGCCCGCCCCCGTGGCCGCCGCGCTGCGCGACTGGCGCGGCTCGGTCCCCGTCGCGGAAGTCCGCCACGTCGACACCGACCCGGCCATCGCCGACACCGAACTCCTCGTCGCCCACTACGGCGACTGGTTGTTGGAGCAGTCCGCGAACTGCGTGGTGGTGGCCGGCAAGCGCGGCGGTGAGGTCACGCTGGCCGCCTGCGTCGTCCTCTCCACCACCCGTGTCGACGTCAACGGCGTGGTCCGCCGTCACCTGGGTGCCCGCAAGGCGTCGTTCGCGCCCATGGACACCGCGGTCGGCGAGAGCGGAATGGAGTACGGCGGCATCACCCCCATCGGCCTGCCCGCGGCCTGGCCGCTGCTGGTGGACGCCGCGGTCGCCGACAGCCCCTACGCGCTGATCGGCAGCGGCAGCCGCCGCGGCAAGCTCATCGTGCCCGGCAAGGCGCTGGCCGAACTGCCGGGCGCCACGGTCCTGGAGGGCCTGGGCACCGCCTGATCCCACTGGCCTTGCGGGGCACGGTCAGGTGGGCTCGACGCCGTACCGCCGACGCAGGTCCAGGGTGAGCGGCGTGCCGTGCTCGGCGAAGCCGAGGCTGCGGTAGAGCGGCACCGCGGCGTCCGTGGCGTGCAGGTCGACCCGGCCGACGCCCAGCGCGGCGAACCGTCCGAGCAGGGCCTCGGTGGTCGCCCGGGCATGGCCCCGGCCCCGGTAGCGGGGGTCGGTGCAGACGTTGAAGACGAAGCCGACCCGGCCGGACGGCTGGGCCGGTGAGGGCAACCGCTCGTCGATCCAGCCGAGCGCGCACGCCGCGAGGTGCGGCGCGGCCGCGCCGGGTGCGTCCGCCTCCGCCGCCCCGTCCACCACGAAGCCGATCAACCGGGCGTCCGGTCCGGTCAACTGCCGCCGCGCGGCCTCCTCGGCGGCCCGCTCCCAACTGCCCGGCCGGTCGCGGCCGTCCATCGCCAGGTACATCAGTCGGCGCAGCCGGACCAGCTCGCCGGCGTCCTCGGGCCGGGCCGCACGTGGCGTGATCATGCTGGCACGTTAGTGCACCCGTCGGCCGCCCTGCCCTTGGTTTTCGTGCCGGTGACCGCGGTGATTGCTGTGACCACCGTGAGCCGAGCCGGTGGCAGTTACGGACGACAGGTAGCGCCACCGCGGCCCCCCCCGTGGCAGGTCGCGCGGCGCGCGTCCGCGTCACGGTAGGAGTCGGCGGTAGACCTGTCGCGAGCCGCCCTCGGGGCCCGGGGCGGCGGGTTCGGCCGGGGTGAAACCGAGGCGTTCGTAGAAGACGCGGGCGCCGCTCGCGACGGCGCCCGGGTGGTCGGCCCCGAACGTGACGACCTCAAGGGTGCCCGGTCCCCGCACGAACCTGTCCAGCGCGTCCGTCACCAGGGCCCGGCCCACGCCCGTGCCGCGCGCCCGGGCGGCGACGACCAGCCAGTCGACGTCGTGGACCGGCGGCTCCGCGCCGAACAGCAGGCCCCCGACGACGGCGGATCGCGCGTCGACGGCGACGAGTGCGGTGGCGCGGCGCAGGTGCCGGTGCACCGCGCGGTGGAAGCCGGGCTCCTCCACCATGGCGCCGAACCAGTGCTCCACCTGGGCCGCCAGGCCGAGCAGGCCGGGGAGGTCCTGCTCCCGCGCGAGTCGGACGATCATCCGGGCATCCTCCCAGACCGCGTCGGACCCCCGTGGCGCGGGCGCCGGTCGTCGAGGCCGTGCCCGGGGGGTCCGGCCGGGGCTCAGCCCAGCCGCGGGATCTCGATGGCCGGGCAGCGGTCCATGACCATGTCGAGGCCGGCGGTGCGCGTGCGGTGGTAGGCGTCGCCGTCGGTGACGCCGAGTTGGAACCAGACGGCCTTGGCGCCGACGGAGACGGCGTCGTCGGCGACGGTGCCGGCCAGGTCGCTGCGCACGAACACGTCGACGACGTCTATCGGGAAGGGGACGGCGGCCAGGGACGGGTAGCCCGCTTCGCCGTGCACGGTCTCGGCCTTGGGGTGCACGGGGACGATCCGCTTGCCGTACTGCTGCAGCACTTCCGCGACGCGGAACGCGGCCCGCTGGCGGTTGGCCGACAGCCCCACGACGGCCCAGGTGTCGCCGAGCTCGGTGAGGATCTTGCGGATGGTCGCCTGGTCGTTCTGCACGGGGGCCTCCTGTCGTCCGTGGTTCCGTCAGGGATCAACGGCCGCGCGACGCCGCGCATTCCCGCAACGCGGCGACGGGTGCGCCGGTCAGACGGACTCGTAGGCGCGCGTCGGTGGCCGGGAGTGGTCGCCGTCGGCCTGGTGGGGCACGGTGGGTGCGGGACGGGCGTGTCGGCGCCGGGGTGCCACGTGCTGGCGGACGTCGTCGATGCCGCCGCGCATCGTGGTGCGCAGCCAGGCGCCGAGGGGGCGTTCGACGAGGCGGTGGACGAGCCAGGCGAGCAGCAGCATCAGGGCGGTGACCGAGACCAGCAGGACCGGCGCGGGGACGCTGTTGCGGAAGCGGTGGATGAGGGTCATCCCGATGTTCATGTGCAGGACGTACAGCGGGTAGGTGAGTGCGCCCGCGGTGGTGAGCCACTTCCACTGGATGCGGTCGAAGGCGCCGAGCGCGATGGCGCCGACGAGGACGAACGCGGCGACGATGAGGAGGCGGGCCGGCCAGGTGGGCACGGCGTGCGCGGTGGCCTGGCCGAGGTTGGTGGCCAGGCGGTAGCCGATGTAGCGCTGGGCCAGGAGGAGTTGCAGGATCACGATCGCCCAGAGGACGGCGTTCGGGCGGTGGCGGCGCATCAGGTAGAAGGCGATGCCGGCGATGAAGAACGGTGCGTACTGCGGCATCGCGAACGCGGTGAGCAGGGGCGTCTTCAGGGCCGGTGCGAGCGCGGCGGCCGCCGTCCACACGCCGCACAGGAGCAGGCAGTTGCGGTAGGTGACGCCGCACAGCATGACCACGACCATGATCAGGTAGAACTTCAGCTCCACGAAGAGCGTCCAGTACACCGGGTCCACGTTGGGCGTGTTGTTGCCGGCCTGGAGCATCGTCAGGTTGGTGATCACCGTGTCCCAGCCGCGCAGGGAGGTGACCTCCGGCCAGAACTTCACCACCAGCGCGGTGAGCAGGATGCCGGCCCAGTAGGCGGGGAACAGCCGCGAGACGCGGGAGACCGCGAACTGGCCCACCGTACGGCCCCACACGCTCATGCAGATCACGAAGCCGCTGATCAAGAAGAAGACCTCGACGCCCAACCACCCGTACCGGGCCGCCTGGTGGGCCGTCGGGAAGATGGTGGCGGTGGGGTGGCCCCACGGGACGGCGAGGGCGACGTAGTGGTAGAAGACCACCAGCAAGGCGGCGACTAATCGCAGTCCGTCGAGTGCGGCCAGCCTGTTCCCCGAGCGTTTCTCAGCCATGGTGCGCCCCCCTTGGGCTCCCCGTAGTGGGAGCGATCTCTGCCTGGTGAGACTGGCAGACGGTAGGCAAAGTTGGACGAAGTTTCGATTACGGGCTGGTCACGGGTGAGTGCGGGGCGTGCGGGGGTCACCCACGGTGACGGCGGGGCCGTCGGACGACGAAACGCCCCGCCCGAAGGGGAAGACGGGCGGGGCGGGTTCAGGGGTGGGGGTCAGCCGGTGCGGCGGCCTGATCCGGCGCCGACGACGCGGTCGCCCGCCGCGGCACGGGCCGGCTTGCCGATCGCCGGGCCGCCGCCGACCGGTTCGGGCGCCCCGGCGCCGGTGCCCGGCCGCAACGCGCCGTCGGCGGCCGGCTTCCGGACGCGCCGGACGGTCCCGGTGCCGTCCGCGCCGGCCACCGCGGCCCGCAGCCGGTCCGGCTCCACGACCATGCTCACCGGCCCGGACGGGTTGAGGTAGAGGGTGTGGCCCGGCGGCAGCTGCTCGACCAGCTCGGCCGCCGACCGCCGGTCGTAGAGCAGGCGGCCGGCCGACTCCAACTGCGCGGCGGAGGTGTAGACGGGCACCACCGGGGCGCCCTCGGGCGACGCCGCGGTCAGCGGCGCGCCGGCGGCACTGACCAACACGGACACCTCCGCGCGGGCCAGCTCCTCACAGACCGCCCGCTCCGGGCCGTACCCGGTGGCGGACAGCTGCACCGCGCGGTCCACCGGGTCGGTCGGGTCCGCCCACTCCAACATCTGCGGGGACGGGCGGTACTCCGGGTTGTCCCGCCATTCGACGATCGTGCCGTCCGGGCCCGACCGCCACTGCCCGATCACCGCCCACAGCGGGGGCGCGCCCTCGCCGACCCAGGTCAGGTCCACCATGGCCAGCCAGTGGTCCGGGGCCTCCAGGGCCGCCTCGATGACCTCCGGGGGCGGCACCGGCATCTCCTCGCCGGTCACCGGAGCGCCGGCCGTCATCGCCGCCTGTGTGCTGTCGTCCATCGAGCCCTCCGCCGCGCCGCCGTTCCGGTCCCGCGGGCCGCCGGGCCGACCTAGGGCCGCCGGGTCCCGCTGGGGGCCACAGTGCCCACGGGGGCGGCGGACGTCTCCCCGACGCACCGGGCGAAGGGCCCGGGTACGCCGCCCGGCGGTGCGCACTGCGCCCGTACGGCGGACACCGCAGCGCGGCGCCGGCTACCGGGCGGCCCCCCGCCCCGGGCTGAGGGGCCCGTAGGCTGGGCGGATGCAGGAGCAGTACCGGACGTTGGCCCGCGAGGGCGTCCACGAGATCGAGATCAACAAGTCCCGCTTCCTCTGCGCGCTCGCGCCGGTCGCGACGGAGGAGGAGGCCCAGGACTTCATCGCGCGGATCCGCAAGGAGCACCCGACCGCCCGGCACCACTGCTTCGCGTACGTCCTGGGGGCCGACGGCGGCGTCCAGAGGGCCAGCGACGACGGGGAACCGGGCGGAACCGCCGGGGTGCCGATGCTCCAGATGCTGGTGCGACGCGAGATGCGCTACGTCGTCGCCGTGGTCACCCGGTACTTCGGCGGCATCAAACTGGGGGCCGGCGGTCTGATCCGTGCCTACGGGGGCGTGGTCGGCGAGGCACTGGACGCCCTGGGCACGGTCACCCGGCAACGGTTCCGCCTGGTCACGGTCACTGTGGACCACCAGCGCGCGGGCCGCCTGGAGAACGACCTGCGCACCACGGGGCGGGCGGTGCGCGAGGTGACCTACGGGGCGGAGGTCCGCATCGAGGTGGGGCTGCCGGAGGCGGACCTGGCGGAGTTCCGCGCCTGGCTGGCGGACGCCACCGCCGGCACCGCCCAACTGGAACTCGGCGGGGAGGCCTACGGGGAGGTGTAGGCGGCCCGACGCCGGCGGCACCGCCGCGGGAAGTCCGGTCCGGACCGGTGCGCGGTGGCGCCGGACGTGTCAGCCTGTCCCGGCGGAACGGGCCGCGACCGGCGCGCGCGCCGGCTCGGGAAGGGGCTGCACGCATGCCGGACGTTCTCGGGGAACGGGTGGGCTTCGTCCGCCGGATCGGGTTGTTCCAGGCCACTGCGATCAACATGAGTCAGATGTGCGGCATCGGGCCGTTCGTGACGATCCCGTTGATGGTGACCGCGTTCGGCGGGCCGCAGGCGGTGATCGGGTTCGTGGCGGGCGCGGTGCTGGCGCTGGCGGACGGGTTGGTCTGGGCGGAGTTGGGGGCGTCGCTGCCGGGGGCGGGCGGCAGTTACGTGTATCTGCGGCAGGCGTTCCAGTACCGGACGGGGAAGTTGATGCCGTTCCTGTTCGTGTGGACGGCGATGCTGTTCGTGCCGCTCGGGATGGCCACCGGCGTGATCGGTTTCGTGCAGTACCTGGGCTATCTCTGGCCGGGGATGAGCCAGGGGCAGGGGGACGCGGTCGGGCTGGTCGTCACCGTCGGCATCGTGGTGGTGCTGTGGCGCCGGGTGGAGCGGATCGCCCGGCTCACCGTCGTGCTGTGGACGGTGATGATCGCCGCCGTCGGGCTGGTCATCACCGCGGCGTTCACCCACTTCAGCCCGGAGCGGGCCTTCGCCTACCCGGCGCACGCGGTGGACCTGACGACAAGTCACTTCTGGGTCGGCTTCGCCGGCGGGCTCACCATCGGCGTCTACGACTACCTCGGCTACAACACCACCGCCTACATGGGCGCCGAGATCAAACGCCCCGGCCGCACCCTGCCGCGCGCCATCCTCTTCTCCATCCTCGGCATCATGGGGATCTACCTGCTCCTCCAGATCGGCACCCTGGGCGTCGTCGACTGGCGCGAGATGCTCGACCCGCACAGCACCGCCGGCTCGTCGGTCGCCTCCGCCGTCCTGGAGCGCACCTGGGGCCGCACCGCCGCCGACGCGATCACCGTGCTCATCCTGATCACCGCCGTCACCTCCGTCCTCACCGGACTCCTCGGCGGCTCCCGGATCCCCTACGACGCCGCCCGGGACCGGGTGTTCTTCCGCCCCTACGGGACGCTGCACCCCCGCCACCGCTTCCCCGTCCTGGGGCTGCTCACCATGGGCGTCCTCATGGCCGCCGGCTTCCTCCTCGGCCGCCACACCGACCTGGCCACCGTCATCCAACTCCTCACCACCGTGATGGTGCTGGTCCAGGCGCTGGCGCAGATCGCGGCGGTCACCGTGCTGCGGCGCCGGCAACCGACGCTGCGCCGCCCGTACCGGATGTGGCTGTACCCGTTGCCGAGCCTGGTCGCGCTGATCGGCTGGCTGGTGATCTACGGCTACGCGGACCGCAGTGCCCCCGGCCGGCACCCCATCGAATGGTCGTTGGCCTGGGTCGCGGCCGGTCTGGTGGCGTTCCTGGTGTGGGCCCGGCGCGAGCGGGAGTGGCCGTTCGGGCCGAAGCGGATCAGCGAGGAGTACCTGCACGCGGCGGAGCCGGACGCCGCGGACGGGCCGGCGGAGTCTCGGGCACCGCACTGACGAGGCGTCAAAGTCCTGCGGTGCGCGGTGGGTTCAGGGGTCGGTGAAGTCGATCCGGCGGGAGGTGCCCGGGGCGACGGTGAACGGGCGGCCGCGCAGCCGGGCCCGGACCGCGGCGTGCTCCGAGTCGGGCACGGTGATCCGCACCCGGTCCGGGTGGATCCGCAGGTCGATGTCCCGGTGCCGGCGGTAGCGGAACCGCACGCCGAACTTGGACAGCTGGGGCAGCGGCGCCGGATCCAGCCACAGCGCACGGTCCCGGGTCTCCAGACCGGTCATCCCGCGCTGCACGAAGTCCAGGGTGCCGGCCATCGCGCCCAGGTGGATGCCCTCCGCGGTGGTGCCGCCCTGGATGTCTGCGACGTCACCGGTGAGCGCCTCCTCGCAGTACGTCCAGGCGTCCGCCCGACGCACCCGCGCCAGCACCCAGGCGTGCACCACGGCGCTCAGCGTCGAACCGTGGCAGGTGCGGTGCAGGTAGTGGTCGACGGTCGCCCGCCACACGTCGTCGTCGAGTCGGTAGCCCAACTGCGCGAAGACGTCGGCCAGTTCCGACGGCGAGAAGAGATAGCCGAGCATCAGCACGTCGGCCTGTTTGGACGCCTGGTAGCGGTTGACGCTGTCGCCCTCCGCCTCCAGGATCCGGTCCAGCCGCCGGACGTCGCCGTAGCGGGCCCGGTAGCCCGCCCAGTCCAGTTCGGCCAGCTGCCCGTAGCCCGCGAACTGGCTGATCACGCCCCGGTGGTGGGGGACGTGCAGCCGGTGCGCGACGTCGTCCCAGTGCTGGCGCTCGTCGTGGGAGAGCGCCAACCGCTCGAACAGCGGCCGCCGGCGCGCCTCCGGCAGCGTCCGGCACAGGTCCAGCGCCCGCGACAGCACCCAGGCCGCGGTGACGTTGGTGTAGGCGTTGTCGTCCAGGCCCGGCCGGTCGGCGTCCGGATAGCCGTCGTGGTACTCGTCGGGGCCGACCACCCCGCGGATGCGGTAGCGCCCCAGCGCCGGGTCCCAGTCCGCGCCCGCCGCCCAGAACCGCGCGATCTCCAGCACCATCTCCGCGCCCTTGGTGTGCAGGAACGCGGTGTCGCCGCTGGCCTGCCAGTACTGCCACACGTTGTACGCGATCGCCGAGCCGACGTGGTGCTGGAGGTGGGAGTGGTCCGGCAGCCAGCGGCCCGAGCGTGGGTTGAGGTGCAGCCGCTGGGTCGCCTCCCGGCCGTCGCTGCCGCTCTGCCACGGGTACATCGCGCCCGCCCGACCGGCCGCGCGCGCCGCCTGCCGGGCCGCCGGCAGCCGCCGGTGGCGGTACGCCAACAGGGACCGGGACACCTCGGGCAGGTGCAGGTTCAAGAACGGCAGCACGAACAACTCGTCCCAGAAGACGTGCCCCCGGTACGCCTCGCCGTGCAGGCCGCGCGCCGGGACCCCCACGTCCAGCCGCGCGGTGTGCGGCGAGAGGGTCTGGAGCAGGTGGAACAGGTGCAGCCGCAGGATCCGGCCCGCCGTGCCGGGCACGTCCAGCCGCACCTGCCGCCACAGGTGCTGCCAGGCGCGGTGGTGCGAGGCCAGCAGCCGGGGCACGGCCGGGGCCCGACGGACCGCCTCCAGGGCCGCCGGCAGCGGCGCGGCGCGGGCCCGGTCCCGCGAGGTGTGCAGCGCCACCGTTTTGTCCACGGTCGCCGGGGCCCCCGGCGACACCGGGACGGTGAACATCCGCCGGACGCCCCGCGGGCCCACCTCGCAGCGGTCGGTGCCGCCGCGCGGTGCGGCGCGGAAACGGGCCGCCAGCGCGAGGGTGACACCGGAGGCGCGGGTGCGGCAGCGCAGCCAGCACGCCCCGTCGTCCTCGACGCCGGTCTCCCACCCGGTCAGGTGGCCGTCGGCCAGCTCGCGGTAGCGGGCCACCCCGCGGTTGTGCACGTCGCCGTCGAGCCCGGCCGCGACCTCCACCGTCCCCGTCCAACCCGTCGCCGCGAACACCGCGCGCTGCACGGCGAGATCGGGCTCGGCCATGTGCACCAGGCGCCGCTCGGTGACGGTCAGTCGCCGCCCGGCGTCGTCCTCGTACGACGACCAGCGGGTCAGGGTGCCGCGGCGCAGGTCCAGCGTGCGGCGGTGCCCGGTCAGCTGCGGGTGGTCGGGGGAGAGCCACGGGCCCGGTTCCGCGGCGTCCCGGGGGCGGATGCGGTAGCGCAGCGGCAGCCAGTTCGGCAGGTTGACCAGGTCCTCGTTCTCCACCCGGCGGTCGGCGACGGTGGACGTCAACCGGTTGTAGAGGCCGGCCGCGTACGTGCCCGGGTAGTGCACCGGGCCGGCCGGCGCCTCCGACGCGGCGCCGCGGGTGGCGAACCGGCCGTTGCCGAGCGTGCACAGGGCCTCCCGCAACCCCTCGTCCTCCGGGTCGTACCCCTCGTACGTCCAGGTCCAGGCCGGCGCCGTCACGGGGCCGCCCCGGGTTCCAGCAGGTCGCCGGGGTCGTTGACCACCACGTCGGCGCCGCGGCGGCGCAGGGCGGCCGCGTGCCCCGGGGCGCCGCGGTCCACGCCGACGACCAGGGCGAAGCCGCCGCGGCGGCCCGCCGCGACACCCGCCTCGGCGTCCTCCACCACGGCCGCCTCCCGGGGCGGGAGCGCCAGCCGCCGGGCCGCCTCGGCGAACAGCGCCGGGTCCGGTTTGCCCGGCAGCCCCAGCCGCGCCGCCTCCCGGCCGTCCACCACCACCTCGAACAGCCCCAGCAGCCCCGCCCGGGACAGCAACTCGGTGGCGTGCCGGGACGCGGACACCGCCGCGCACCGCACGCCCGCCGCGCGCAGGGCGTGCAACAGGCGGACGCTGCCCGGCCAGGGGGCCGCCCCGCCCTCCCGCAGCAACGCGGTGAACGCCTCCTCCTTGCGGGCCGCGACCGCCGCCACCGTGCCGGTGCCCGGTGGGTCGTCGGGGGCGCCGGGCGGCAGCGCCAGCCCCCGGGAGGCCAGGAACGCGGCGGCGCCGTCCAGCCGGGACCGGCCGTCCACGTAGCGGAGGTAGTCGGCCACCGGATCGAAGGGCCGCGCCGCGCCCGCGGCCACCAGGCAAGGGGCGAACGCCTGCTGCCAGGCCGCGGCGTGCAGCCCCGCGGAGTCGAGGAGCACGCCGTCGGTGTCGAAGACCACGGCCCGCACCGGGCGCAGGCACGCGGCCAGTGGTGGGGCGGCGGACATGACGGCTCCCTCCACGTTCCTCCCGCGGGCGCGTCCCTCCATGGCACCACGACATCCCGGACCGGGCCGCTCGTGGCCGCCCGCCCGGCCCTGGCGCGCCGCGGGGCCGGAGCCCACGATGGAAGGGGGCCGTCGGGCGCCGACGGACGCCGCGGCCCGGTCCCGCACCGCCGGCCGCGTGCTCCGCCCCGGCCCGGCCGCGGCCCGAGCGACGGAAGGCGGTGGGGACGATGGAACTCCCCCTGGTCGTAGGCGTGGACGGATCGGACGCCGGGATGCGCGCCCTGGACTGGGCGGTGGACGAGGCGGCCCGCCACGGACTGCCGCTGCGCCTGGTCAACGCCTCGCGGTGGGAGCGGTACGAAGGGGTGGCCCCCCAGGACAGCGCCCCCGCCGAGCAGGCGATGGCCGACCGGGTCGTCGCCTCCGCCGCCGACCGGGTGGCGCGCCGCAACCCCGAAGTCGAGGTCTCGGTCCAGGTGCTGGCCGACGACCCGGTCACCGCGCTGCTGCGCGAGGCGCCCTACGCCGCGGCGGTGGTCCTCGGCTGCAAGGGGCGCGGGGAGTTCGCCGACCTGCTGCTGGGGTCGGTCAGCCTGTCGGTGGCGGCCCGCGCCCAGCACCCCGTGGTGGTGGTCCGCGGCGACAAGGCCGGCCTGGAGAGCCGCCACGGCCGGGTGCTGCTCGGCGTCGGCGACACCGCGCCGGGCTCCCCGGCCGTCCGGTTCGCCTTCCGGGAGGCGGAGGCCCGCGGCTGCGTCCTCGACGCGGTCCGGGCCTGGCGGTCCCCCGCCCACGAGACCGCCGACCGCAGCGAGCCCTGCGCCGGCCCCGAGCAGCGGGCGTCCGCACTCATCGACGCGGCGGTGGCGGCCCAGGCCGAGGCGCACCCCACGGTGCCCGTGCGGCGCACCACCGTGGAGGGGCCGGCGCACACGGTGCTGGTGCGGCGGTCCGCCGCCGCCGACCTGCTGGTGCTCGGGGCCCGCCACCGGCACGGCCACTTCGGACTGCAACTCGGCCGGGTCGGACACGCCGCGCTGCACCACGCGGCCTGTCCGGTCGCGGTGGTCCCACGCCGCTGAAGCCCGGGCCGGTGGCCGGTGGCCGGTAGCCCGTGGCCGGCGACCTCAGGCGAAGTGGTCGTACGGGGCCAGCACCGCCCGTTCGATCCGCCGCTGCACGTGCTGCGTCAGGGCGGCCAGCGGCGCGGAGACCGACGGCCGCACCGGGACCGGCGCCCGGATGGCGCGGGCCGTCGTCGGCAGCTCCGCGAGGTCGCCCGTCAGCCGGGCCCGGGCGTCCGTCAGCGGGGTCCGCGGCGCGCAACGCAGCCCGCCGCGCATCAGCGTCTCCAGCAGCGGCACGCTGCCGACCGGCGCCGGCTCCTCGGCCAGCCCGATCACGTCGCGGCACCCCGGGTGCCGGAACACCTGCTTGCGGCCCGGCGCGGTGGCCTTCGCCGGCGACAGCTTCATCACCGGCCGCCCGTCGTACACCACGAGCTTGTACGCCGAATCGAGGTACGGCGCGTCGGCGCTGACCCCGACCCGGGTGCCCACCGCGAACACGTCGACCGGCGCCCCGGCCCGCACCAGGTCGTCCACCGCGAACTCGTCCAGCCCGCCGCTGGCCACGATCCGCACGTCCGGCAGCTGCGCGCGGTCCAGCATCGCCCGGGCCCGCACCGCCAGCCGGGCCAGGTCGCCGCTGTCCAGCCGGATCGCGGCCCCCTCGGTGCGGTGCAGCGCGTGCAGCACCCGGGCCGCCGCGGCCACCCCGGAATCGACGTCGTAGGTGTCCACCAGGAACGTCACCGGGCCGGGGTGGGCCCGGGCGAACGCGCTGAACGCGGCCTCCTCGTCCTCGAACGCCTCGACGTAGGAGTGCGCCATGGTGCCGACCGCCGGCAGCCGCTCGGCGTGCGCCGCCGCCACGTTGCTGGTCCCCGCGAAGCCGGCCATCGCCGCCAGCCGCGCGGTCCGCAGTCCCGCCTCCACCCCGTGCGCGCGGCGCAGCGAGAAGTCGACCACCGGCCGGCCGCGGGCCGCCAGGACGCACCGCGTGCACTTGGCGGCGATCGCGGTCTGGTGGCTGAGCTGGTTCAGCACGTAGGACTCCACCAGCTGGGCCTGCGGCAGCGGCGCGGTGATCTCCAGCAGCGGTTCGCCGGCCAGCACCACCCGGCCCTCCGGCACCGCCCGGACCTCCCCGGCGAAGCGCAGCCCCAGCAGCGGCGCCAGGTCCGTGGTGGGCCGGTGCATCGCCTGCGCGAACACCTCCACGTCCTCGGGCCCGATCCGGAACCGGGCGAGGAAGTCGAGCACCGCCTCCACCCCGGCGGCGACCAGGAACCCCCGGTCCGCGGGCAGCTCCCGGACGAAGCAGCTGAAGGTGGCCGGCCGGGTCATGCCCTCGCGCAGGTACGACAGGGCCATGGTCACTTCGTAGAGGTCGGTCGTGGTCGGACCGGCCGTCGTCGCATCCGGCATCGCCGGCTCCTTCCCGGGCCGGGTCGGCGGACCGGGGCCGCGCACGGCCCGGCGGCCCGGTCCGTGGCGGTCTCAGGCCGGCTCGTTCGTCCAGCCGTAGACGGTGCGCCGCTCGTGCCCGGGCGGCGCGGCGCCGACGCCCGCCAGGTCGTGGTCGGCCAGCCGGATCAGCTGCCCGGCGAGGTCCTTCATCGCCCGGCCGGCGGCCAGCTCGTCCCCGATCACCGGGACGTCCTGGTCCCCGGGGCTGCACCGGGCCCGGCCGTGTCCGGTGAGTTCCTGGTTGCCGGTGTCCAGCTCCACCCGGGCCCGGGTCGTGCCGTCCTCCTCGACGAGGATCAGCCGGACCGGCCACTCCGTGGTCTTCGCCATGGCTCACCTCCGCGGTGTCCTCGGGGGCCGCGTCGGACCGCGCCACCGCACGCGCGTCGTCCGAGGGCCCTGCCACCCATTGTTGGGAGAAACCGAGCGGGGCGCCTGTCCGTACCGGCGCACCCACCCGCCGCGGGTGGGTGCGGCTACTCGTGCGGCACGATCGCCACCGGGCACGGCGCGTGGTGCACCGCGGCCTGGACCACGTGGCCGATCTTGGGCGCCGGGAAGTGCAGCTTGTGCCGCCGGCCGACGACCAGCAGCGCGGCGCCCGCGGCGTCCCGCAGCACCGCCTGCGCCGGACTCTCCTGCTCCACCCGCGCGTCCAACCGGACGTCGGGGAACTTCTCCCGCCACGGCCGCAGCGCGGCGGCCAGCTCCTGCCGGGCGTCCGCCGCCGACTGCTGCGCGGCGACCGGCTCGACGCCGCCGCCCCGGTTGTAGGCGTACGAGGGCAGGTGCCGGCCGTGCACGATCCGCAGCGGTGCGCCCCGCCGGGCGGCGCTCTCGAAGGCGAACGCCAGCAGCGCCTCGCACGGCTCGTGCAGGCTCAGCCCGGCGGTCACCGGTGCGTCCGGCGCCGGTGTCGCGACGCCCGGTCGGGCCCGGACCAGCACCGTGGGGGTGTGGGTGTGCGCCACCACCTGGAGCCCGATCTCGCCCATCACGTAGCGCGCCAGCGGCCCCAGGTCCCGCGAGCCCAGGACCAGCAGCGTCGAGCGGCCGGCCGCCTCCTTGAGGGCGGCCAGCGGGTCGGCGGCGACCAGGGCCTCGTCGACCGGCAGGTCCGGGTGACGGTCCCGGACGGTTTCCCGGGCGTCGCCGATGATCCGGTGCGGCCAGTAGTTCTGGTCGCCCGCCTCGGCCGGCCCGGGCTCCGGTTCGGGCGCCAGCAGCACCCAGGCGTGCAGCAGCCGCAGCCGGGCCCGGCGCAGCTCCGCCTCGTGCGCCGCCCACACCACGGCGGCCGTCGCCTCGGGCGTCCCGTCGACACCCACGGTGATCACGTCCTGCATGACCTCACCTCGCTCCCGGTCCGCTCACCGCCGGACACCGCGGCCGGCCGCACCGCGCGGTCGGCGGTGCGCCGCACCTCCAGTCTCCGCCGGACCGGCCTCGGCGGCCCGGGCGGCGCCGGGCAGGGGCCGGCGGCGCTCGTCGCCCCGGCGGGGGAGCGGGGACCTGCGCGCGGGTCGCGCAGGGACCGCAGGGCACCCCGACGGCCCGTCCCGGAGCCGCGAAGCACGCGCACCCGTGAGCGACAGTCGAGCCCCAACTCCACCGCCGCGCAACCCGGTTGACCGACAGGCCCGCGCCGTACGCGGCGGGCAGCGGCCCCGGCGCCGCCGCCCTGACGCCCCTTCGCGCCGCGCCCCGACCCGACGCCGTACGCTGATGATCCGCTCGGCCACGGGGGACGGCACCACGGCAACCGTGCGGCACCGGCACGTCACGGCGCGCACCCCCGACCGGCACCCCGCGCCCCGCACGCTCCTCGGGCCCCGACGCCGGCCGCCTCACCCGCCGGCACCACCGCACTGCCGCGCCACCGCACCACCACGCCCCAACGGCCCGCTCCCACGGAAAGCAGCCATGAACCCCGCGTACGCCACCGTCGACCACGTCTTCACCGTCCCGCTGGACCACACCGCGCCCGACGGCGAAACTCTCCGGATCTTCGCCCGCGAGGTCGCCGACCCGTCCCGCGCCCACGAGGACCTGCCCTGGCTGCTGTACCTCCAGGGCGGCCCGGGCGGCAAGTCGCCCCGCCCGTACCGCACCTCGCCCGGCTGGCTGGCGCACGCCCTGAAGACGCACCGCGTCCTCCTCCTCGACCAGCGCGGCACCGGCCGGTCCACGCCCCTGACCGCCCGCGCCGCCGCCCGCTTCCCCGACCCGGCCCGACTCGCCGCCCACCTCGCGCACTTCCGGGCGGACGCGATCGTCGCCGACGCCGAGCTGATCCGCCGCGCACTGTGCGGCGGGCGGCCCTGGGAGACCCTCGGCCAGAGCTACGGCGGCTTCCTCACCCTGACCTACCTCTCCCGGGCCCCGGAAGGGCTTCGGGCGTGCTATGTCGCCGGCGGCCTGCCGGGCCTGACCGCCACCGCCGACGACGTCTACGCGCGGACCTTCCCCCGGGTCCGCGACCGGGTGCACGCCCACTACGCCCGCTACCCGGACGACGCCCACCGCCTCCGCCGGGTGGCCGACCTCCTCGCGGCCCGGGACGTCCGGCTGCCCGACGGGGACCGGCTCACCGTCCGCCGGCTGCGCACCCTCGGCATCGTCCTCGGCACCGGCGACGGCTTCGAGCGCCTGCACTGGCTCCTCGACGAGGCGCTGGACGACGACGGCGAGTTGACCGACACCTTCCGCCACCAGGTGATGGCCCTCACTGGCTTCACCGACAACCCGCTCTACGCCGTCCTCCAGGAATCCCTCTACGGCCAGGGCGCCGGGCCCACCGGCTGGGCGGCGGCCCGCACCCACGCCGCTCGCCCGGAATTCACCGAGGACGCCGACCCGCTGCTGCTCACCGGCGAGATGATCTACCCCTGGATGTTCGCGGACGTACTCGGCCTGCGGCCCTTCGCGGACGCCGCCGACCTGCTCGCCCGGCGCACCGACTGGCCCGCGCTGTACGACCCCGCCCGCCTGGCCGCCAACACCGTCCCGCTCGCCGCCGCCGTCTACCACGACGACATGTACGTGGACGCCGGCCTGTCCCTGGAAACCGCCGGGAAGATCGGCGCCGCCCGCGTCTGGGTCACCAACGAGTGGGAGCACGACGGCCTCGCCGCATCCGGCGACCGGGTCCTGGCCCGACTGATGGACCTGGCCGGGGGGCGTGCCTGAGGGCGGCGGGCAGCGGTGCGTCGCCGGTGCGTCGCCGGTGCGCGGAGATCCAGGCCGATGGGGGAGCCGGGCCGCACAGCGGCTAGCGTGGTCGCTGCGGACAGCGGCGCCCGGGCGGACCGGGCCGGTCACCATCCACGAGGAGCCGAGAACATGCAGGTCGGAGCACCCCTGTGAGATTCCTGCACACCTCCGACTGGCACCTCGGCCGGTCCTTCCACCGCGTGAACCTGCTCGCCGCCCAGCGGACGTTCCTCGACCACCTCGTGGAGACCGTCCGTACCCGGGACGTCGACGCGGTGCTGGTCGCCGGTGACGTCTACGACCGGGCGGTGCCCCCGTTGGCCGCCGTCGAGCTGTTCGACGAGGCGCTGCACCGGTTGGCCGGGCTGGATGTCCCCACCGTGATGATCTCCGGGAACCACGACTCCGCCCGCCGGCTCGGTGTCGGGTCCGGGCCGATGCGGCGGGCCGGCATCCACCTGCACACCGACCCGGCCGCCTGTGACACCCCCGTCCTCCTGAAGGACGCGCACGGGCCGGTCGCCTTCTACGGGCTGCCCTACCTCGAACCTGCGATGGTCCGCGCCACCCTCGGGGCCGCGCGCGCCGACCACGCCGCGGTGCTCGGCGCGGCCATGGACCGGGTGCGTGCCGACCTCGCCACCCGGCCCGCCGGCACCCGCTCGGTGGTGCTGGCGCACGCCTTCGTCACCGGCGGCGCCCCCAGCGGCAGCGAGCGGGACATCACCGTCGGCGGCGTCGCCTCGGTGCCCGCCACGGTCTTCGACGGCGTCGACTATGCGGCCCTCGGTCATCTGCACGGCTGCCAGACCCTCACCGAGCGGGTCCGCTACTCCGGCTCGCCGCTCGCGTACTCCTTCTCCGAGGCCACCCACCGCAAGTCGTCCTGGCTGGTGGACCTCGACGCGGACGGCGCGGTGCTCGCCGAGCGGGTGGACTGCCCGGTGCCCCGCCCGCTGGCCCGGATCCGGGGCCCGCTCGCGCAGCTGCTCGACGACCCCGAGCTGGCCCGGCACGAGGACTCCTGGATCGAGGCCACGCTCACCGACGGCTCCCGCCCGGCCGAGCCGATGGCCCGGCTCAGCAAGCGCTTCCCGCACACCCTCAGCCTGGTCTTCGACCCCGACGAGGCCCCGGACCGCCCCTCGGCCTCGTACGCCCAGCGGCTGCGCGGCCGCAGCGACCAGGAGATCGCCGAGGACTTCGTCGCGCACGTCCGGTCCGGCCGCGGGGCCGACGACGCCGAACGGGCCGAACTGCGCTCGGCCCTCGACGAGGTGCGCGTCACCGACCTGGCCGCGGAGGTGGCGCCGTGAGACTGCACCGTTTGACCGTGACCGCGTTCGGCCCGTTCGCCGGCCGCCACACCGTCGACTTCGACCGGCTGGCGCGGGACGGCCTGTTCCTGCTGCACGGCCCGACCGGGGCCGGCAAGACCTCCGTCCTGGACGCGGTCTGCTTCGCGCTCTACGGGTCGGTGCCCGGCACGCGGCAGAGCGGCCAGGCGCTCCGCAGCGACCTCGCGGACCCGCAGGCCCCCACCGAGGTCGTCCTCGAACTCACCGTCGCCGGGCGCCGGTTGGAGATCACCCGGCTGCCGGAGCAGCCCCGCCCCAAGAAGCGCGGGACCGGCACGACGAAGGAGAAGGCGCAGAGCCGGCTGCGGGAGTTCGCCCCCGCCGCGGACGGCGATCCGGCCGCCGGTGCCTGGCGCGCGCTCAGCCGCTCCCACCAGGAGATCGGCGAGGAGATCGGGCAGCTGCTCGGGATGAGCAAGGAGCAGTTCTGCCAGGTGGTGCTGTTGCCCCAGGGTGACTTCGCGCGTTTCCTGCGGGCCGACGCGGAGGCCCGGGCCCGACTCCTCGGCCGGCTCTTCGACACCCGGCGGTTCGCCGCGCTGGAGGACCAGCTCACCACCCGCCGCCGGACCGCCGCCGACCGGGTCGCGGCCGGCGACGAGCGGCTGCTCGCGCTGGCCCACCGGATCGCGCAGGCCGCCGGCGACCTTGCGGACCTGACCGACCCGTCCGTCCCCGCGCCGGCGATCCGGGCCGCCGTGCCCGCCCAGGCCGGCCCCACCGGCCGCGCCGCCCGGGCCGCCGCCCCGGCCCGCCCCGCAGACGGGGCCACCGACGCCGCACCCGGCCCCGGCGAGCCCGGTTTCGCCGACGCGGTGCTGGTCCGGGCCGCCGTCGCCCGGGTCGCCGCCCGCGAACGCCTGACCGGCACCCGGTCCGCGGTGACCGCGGCGGAAGCGGCCGAACAGGCGGCGGCCGGGCACCTGGAGGAGGCCCGCGAGCGGGACCGGCGGCAACGCCGGCACGCCGACGCACAGGTGCGCGCCGACCGGCTCGCCGCGGTCGGCGACGAACGCGACCGGATCCGCGCGCGGCTGACCCGGGCCTCCGCCGCCGCCGAGGTCGCGCCCGCCCTCGCCCTCGGCGATGCCGCCCGGCGCGAGCTGACCGCAGCGCAGGACGCCGAACGCCGCCACCGCGCCCCGCTGCCGCCCGTCCTCGCGGACGCCGACGGCGCCCAACTCGCCGCCGAGGAGCGGGAGGTGCGGACCACGCTTGGCTCCCTCGCGGCGGCCCGACGCGCCGAACGACGGGCCGCCGACCTCACCCGGGAACGCGCCGACCTCGACCGGGAGGCCCGCGCCGACGAGCAGACGCTGCTGGACGCCGCGGAGTGGCTGGCCGACTGGGACGCCGCCCGCGCCGCCCACCAGCGCCGCATCGACGCGGCCCAGGAGGCCGCCCAGCGCGCCGAGGCGCTCGCCGCGCAGCGCGAGCCGGCCACCGAACGCCTCGCCGCCGCCCGCCGCCGCGACCAGCTCGCCACCGAACTCGCCGCCGCCGAACGGCAGGTGCTGGCCGCCCGGGAACGCGCGGCCGGCGCCCGCGAACACTGGTTGGACCTGAAGGACCGGCGGCTGCGCGGCATCGCCGCCGAACTCGCCAGCAACCTGACGGAGGGTCACCCCTGCGCGGTGTGCGGGTCGGTCAGCCACCCGGACCCGGCCCGACCCGGCGCCGGCCACGTCGACCGGGCGGCCGAGGAGAGCGCGCAGAGCGAGCACCGCCGCGCCGAGGACGCCCGCCAGCAGGCGGAAAACCGCCGCCAGGCCGTCAAGGAGGCCCGGGCCGCCGCCGGCGCCGCCGCCGGTGACGTCCCCACCGCCGAACTCGCCGAACGCGTCGAGCAGTTGACGCAGGAGACGGCCCGCGCGCACGCCGCCGGCGCCCACCTGCACGCCGCCCGCGAGACGCTGGCCCGCGCCGAGCGCGAGCACGAGCGCCGCCGCGACGACCAGCAGCGGGCCGAGCGCCGGGCCGCCGCCCGCACCTCCCACCGCGAGGCCCTGGACCGCGAACGGGCCGCCCTCGCCGCCGAACTCGCCGACGCCCGCGCCGACTGCGCCAGCGTCGCCGACCGGGCGGCCCGACTGGAGCGGCAGGTCACTCTGCTCGCCGCCGCCGCCGAGGCGTCCCGCACCGCCGCGGCCTGCGCCGCACGCCTGACGGAGGCCGATACCGGGCTCACCGCCGCCGCCCACCGCGCCGGCTTCGCCACCCCGCGGGACGCCGTCGACGCACTGCTCCCCGACGTCGAACGGCGGGCGCTGCAACAGCGCGAGGACGCCTGGCAGGCCGAGGCCGCCGCCGTCGCCGCCGAACTCGACCACCCCGAACTCCGCGCCGCCGCGGCCCTCCCGGCCGCCGACCCGGACGCCGCCCGCACCGCCCACCAGGCCGCCGCCGCCCGCCTGCGCACCGCCACCACGGCCCTCGCCGCCGCCCGGGACCGCTGCGCCGCCCTCGACCGGCTCTCCGCGGACGCCGCGGCCGACGCCCGCGAACTGGCCCCGCTGCGCGCCGCCTACGCCCGGATCGCCCGCCTCGCCTCGCTCACCGCCGGCACCTCCGCCGAGAACGCCCGCCGGATGCGGTTGGAGTCCTACGTGCTGGCCGCCCGCCTGGAACAGGTCGCGGCCGCCGCCACCGCCCGGCTGCACCGGATGTCCGCCGGCCGCTACACCCTGGTGCACTCCGACGAACGCGCCGGCGGCGCCCGCCGCTCCGGCCTCGGCCTGCACGTCGTCGACGCCTGGACGGGGCAGGAACGGGACACCGCCAGCCTCTCCGGCGGCGAGACCTTCTTCGCCTCGCTCGCCCTGGCGCTCGGCCTCGCCGACGTCGTCACCGACGAGGCGGGCGGCACCCCACTGGACACCCTCTTCATCGACGAGGGCTTCGGCAGCCTCGACGAGCAGACCCTCGACGAGGTCCTCGACGTCCTGGACGGCCTGCGCGCACGCGACCGCAGCGTCGGCATCGTCAGCCACGTCGCCGACCTCAAGACCCGCATCCCGGCCCAACTGGAGGTCGTCAAGGACCGCGCGGGGTCCAGCGTCCGCCACCGGGTACCGGCCGGCGACTGACCGCCCGGCCGGTCGAGCGGCGTCAGGTGCTGACCGGGCGCCGGGGCAGCGGGGAGGAGTACACGACGCTGGTGGCCACCTCGCCCAGGGCGCCGATCCGCCCCGACACCTCCTCCAGGTGCTTCATCGACCGGGCCGCGACCTTGAGGAAGAGGGCGTTCTCGCCCGTGACGTGGTGCGCCTCCAGGATCTCCGGGGTGGCCGCGAGGAGGTCCCGGAACGGCTGGCCGGTCCCGCCGGCCTGCCGCAGCCGGACGAACGCCAGCACCGGCAGCCCGACCCGCTCCGGATCGATCACCGCCGCGTACCCGGAGATCACTCCGGACTCCTCCAGGCGCCGCACCCGCGCGGCCACCGTGCTCGGCGACAGGTTCACCGACCGCGCCAGCTCGGCGTTGCCCACCCGCCCGTCGTGCTGGAGGACGTCGAGGATGCGCCGGTCGGCGTCATCGGGGGAGTATCCGGTCATCCCCGCTGTCTAGCAGGGGGAACGCCGGCGGAGCAAGGGTTCGGGGGGTCCGGCTTGTGCCGGTGGAGCGCCCGGGCGGCTGCCGGGCCGCCCGCGCGGCCGGTGGCGTCCCGGGCCCGCCGCCGGGGCGGGGCGGGCCCGGGACGTCGCGGTCAGAGCGCCGAGAGCTCCGTCAGCAGGTCGTCGAGGCCGAGCGAGCCCTGGGACAGCGCCGCCATGTGCCACGCCTTCAGGTCGAAGGCCGCGCCGTGCCGGGCCCGGGCGGCCTCCCGGCCCTGCAACCAGACGCGCTCGCCCAGCTTGTAGCCGATCGCCTGGCCGGGGATGCCCTGGTAGCGGATGATCTCGCTCTCGACGAAGTCCGCCGGGCGGCTGCTGTGCTGCGCGAAGAACGCGTGCGCCAGCTGCGGCGTCCAGCGCTCGCCCGGGTGGAACGGGGAGTCGGCCGGGATCTCCAGCTCCAGGTGCATGCCGATGTCGATGATGACGCGGACCGCCCGCATCATCTGGGCGTCCAGGTAGCCCAGCCGCCGCTCCGCGCTGGACAGGAAGCCCAGCTCGTCCATCAGGCGCTCGGCGTACAGTGCCCAGCCCTCGACGTTGGCGCTGACCATGCCCACGGTCGTCTGGTAGCGCGAGAGCCGGTCGGCGACGTGCACCCACTGCGCCAGCTGGAGGTGATGACCGGGCACTCCCTCGTGGTACCAGGTGGACACCAGGTCGTACGCCGGGAAGCGGGTCGCGCCCATGGTGGGCAGCCAGGTCCGGCCGGGCCGGGCGAAGTCCAGCGACGGCTGGGTGTAGTACGGCGCCGCGGCGCTGCCCGGCGGGGCGATCTTGGACTCCACCTGACGGATCCGCTCGGCGAGGTCGAAGTGGGTGCCGTCCAGGGTGTCGATGGCCTCGTCCATCAGGGACTGGAGCCACTGCCGGGTCTCCTCGACGCCCTCGACGGCCTCACCGTGCTCGTCGCACCAGGCCAGCGCCTCCCACGGCGTCTTGGCGCCGGGCAGCACCTTCTCGGCCTCGGCCTCCATCTCGGCCAGCAGCCGGTGGAACTCGGACCAGCCGTACGCGTACGCCTCCTCCGGGGCGAGGTCGGCGCCGTTGTAGTAGCGCGCGAGCCGGGCGTACCGCTCGCGGCCCACCACGTCCGGCGCGCCCTCGACCGCCGGCGCGTAGACGTCCCGGAGCCAGTCGCGCAGCTCCCCCAGGGCGCCGGTGGCGACCGCGGCGGCCTCGTCCAACTCGGCGCGCAGCGACGCCGGCCCGGGGGCGGTGAACTCGGCGAACCAGCTGCGGTCGGTGCCGATCCACTCGCCCAACTGCCCGATGACGGTGGCGACCTGGAGCGGGCCACCGGGGAGCTGCCGGTCCAGGCCGGCCTGGAGGGCGGCGCGGTAGCCGGTCAGCGCACCCGGTACGGCGCGCAGCCGCCGGGCGAGGGCGGACCAGTCGTCCTCGGTGTCGGCGGGGGTGAGGGTGAAGGCTTCCCGGACGGCGTGCAGCGGCGACCCGATGTTGCTCACCGCCCGCAGGCCCTCGCCGGCCTCGTGCACGGCGAGTTCCGCGGTCAGTCGTTCGCGCAGCAGCCGGGCGCAGACCTGCTCGGCGGGGCTGTCCGCGCCCGGCCGGGCCTCCGCCTCGGTCAGCTGCTCCAGGGTCGTGCGGGCGAGCTGCGCCACCGCTTCCTGGCCTGTGGGGGAGAGGTCGGGGAGCCTGCCGGAACTCTCGGCGACGCCGAGGAAGGTGCCGGTGATCGGGTCCAGTTCGACGAGGGCGTCGACGTAGGCGTCGGCGACCTGGCGGGGCAGCGGACCGCCCGCGGGAGTAGTGGTGTTGGACATGCGGGCCATCCTCGTACGGATGGGGCCGCCGCGTCACCATCATTCCGACGGACGTTCCTGTCACGTCCGGCGCCCGGGCGCCGCGCCCCGGGCACCGGCGCCGCGCGGGGCGGGCCCTCAGCCGTGCCGGGAGCCGTCCCGGAGGCGGAGCGCCGTGCGGTCCTCGCGGTGGGCCGGCACGCCCGACGGGCGCGCCGTGATGACCAGGGTGCCCTCCTCGATCTGGTAGTCGAGCGGCAGCCCCAGGCCACGCATCGCCGTCACCATGCCGGTGTTGGACGCCTGGGTGATGGCGTAGACGCTCTCGCAGCCGGTCTCGGCGGCCATCGCGACCAGCCGCCGCAGCAGCTCCGCGCCGATGCCGCGCTGCTGCCAGGCGTCCTCGACCAGCAGTGCCACCTCGGTCTCGTCGCCGTCCCACAGCAGGTGCCCCAGGGCCACCAGCCGTCCGGAGGCGGTCTCCACCGCCAGCGTGCGGCCGAAGCGCGGGCTGAGCAGGTGCCCGAGGTAGCGGTCGGCGTCCCCGACCGGGCCGTGGTAGCGCTGTGCCAACGTCCGCTCCGAGCACCGCTCGTGCATCGCGCGGGCGGCGGCCAGGTCGTCGGTGCCGGCGCGGCGGACGGTGATCGCGTTGCCCTCGGGCAGCGTGAGCACCTCGCGCCGCGGCGGGACGCGCTGGCCGAGCCGGGTGTCCAGCTCGACCAGTGCGCGCACCCGGGCGAACTCGGTGGGGGTGAACGGCAACTGCGGCCTTTCGATGGTGAGCGAGCCCCCGGACGGGTCCCGGAACGTCATGGTGTGCTCCTCCAGCACGCCCTCTGCGGGCACCTCGTCGGCCAGCGGCTGGCCGGTCAGTGACCGTGCGGGCACCGAGTGGATGGTGCAGCGCCCCAGCAACTGCCGCAGTGCGAGCGGGAGTTCCGCGGAGTCCAGGGCGGTGCGGGTGGCCAGGCCCAGCATCCGGGTCGGCGCGTCGACCAGGTCGTGGGCGTCGGCCCGCTCCAGCCAGCCGTGCGCGCCGCCCGCGCCGGCGACCGTGCGGGTCAGCTCCGCGGGCGCCAGGCCGGCCGGCGCGCGCAGCAGGAACTCGTCGACGGTCCCGTCGGACAGCGGGTGGGTCTGGAGGCTGAGGATGTCGACGCCCAGCGTGGCCAGTGCCGTGCACAGCGCGGCGAGGCTGCCCGGCTCGTCCCGGACCGTGGTCCGCATCCGCCACAGCGCGGTCTGGCGGCCTCCGGTCCCGGGGGGCGCGGCGGCGGGCGGCGCCGCGGCATCCGTTGGTGGTGGTGCGTGTCCGTGCCGACGTGCCCACCAGACGTGGAAGCCCGTGGTGGCCAACAGGGCGACCGCGGCGGTGCACAGCAGCACCGGTCCCGACGGGCCGTGGGCGATGGTGTTGGCCGCGGCGTCGGCCACTGCCACGGCGGTGAACAGGGCGGCGAGCTCGACGACGTCCCGGCGCCAGGAGTGGCGCCGGGCCGAACGGGCGGAGGTGGCTTCAGTCATGCGGTCAGCCTCGCCGACCGGTGTTGCCTGGTCGCCAACACTTTGTGTCGCACGGGTAAAAGACACAATCGACGCATTGGCCTCTACTGTCCTACCCGTCCCGGTTGTAGCGTTTTCGTGAACAAGACCTCTCCGCCCTCCTGGCGCAGCCGCACCGTCAGCTCCCCGCTTCCCCCGTCGATCTCGACCTCGCCGAAGTACTGCGGACTCTCCGCCGGGGAGACGTTCGCACGGTCCGGTGCCTTGACGAACGGCTGCTCCGGCCCGAAGGTTCCGTCCAGCGCCACCGCCGGGAAACCGCCCGCGTTCAGCGGCCCGGACACGAACTCCCAGAACGGCGCGAAGTCCTTGAACGCCGCCCGCTCGGGCGCGTAGTGCTGCGCCGAGGTGTAGTGCACGTCCGCGGTCAGCCAGAGCGTGCCGGTGATCCGCTGGTGCTTGACGTGCCGCAGCAACTCGGCGATCTGCAGCTCCCGCCCCAGGGGCGCGCCCGGGTCGCCCTGGGCCACCGCCTCGAAGTTCGCCGGGCCGTCCGTGACGACGAGCCCCAGCGGCATGTCCGAGGCGATCACCTTCCACACCGCGCGCGAACGCGACAGCTCCCGCTTGAGCCAGCGCAGCTGCTCGGCGCCCAGGATGCCGCGCGGGTCGTCGGTCTGCCGGTCCGGGGAGTTGGCGTTGCGGTAGCGGCGCATGTCCAGCACGAAGACGTCCAGCAGCGGGCCGTGCCGCAGCACGCGGTACACCCGGCCTCCGGCGTCCGGGCGGAGCGTGCGGATCGGGAAGTACTCGCCGAACGCGCGCAGCGCCCGCGCGGCGAGCACGTCGGCGTCCTTGACGCGGTACCGGTCGTCGTCCAGCAACTGGCCCGGGTACCAGTTGTTGTGCACCTCGTGGTCGTCCCACTGGGTGACGGTCGGCACCTGGGCGTTGAACCGGCGCAGGTTCTCGTCCAGCAGGTTGTAGCGGAACGCGCCGCGGAACTCCGCCAACGTCTCGGCGACCTTGGCCTTCTCCTCGGTCGTCACGTTCCGCCAGATCCGGCCGTCGGGCAGCGTGACCCGCTCCGGGATCGGGTTGTCGGCGTAGATGTTGTCGCCGCTGCACAGGAAGAAGTCCGGGTTCCGGCGCCGCATGTCCTCGTAGACCCGGTAGCCGCCGTGCTCGGGGTTGATGCCCCAGCCCTGTCCGGCCAGGTCCCCCGACCACAGGAAGCGGACGTCCGTCCGGCGGTGGAGCGGCGCGGTGCGGAACGTCCCGGCCACCGGCTCGCCGGTGCGCTCCGGGTGGTCGGCGTCGGCCAGCAGCACCCGGTAGTGGACCTGCTCCCCGGCCGGCAGCCCGTGCAGCGCGGTCACCCCGGTGAAGTCCGTACCCGGCCCGAGCAACGGCCCGTGCCAGGTGCGCGCGTTGCGGAACGACTCGGTGGCCGCGGTCTGCACCACCATCCGGGCCGGCCGGTCGGACCGCGCCCACACCAGGCCGGACGACGCGGTCACGTCACCGACCTGCACGCCCCAGCCGGCGCGCGGGCGTCCGCCGTGCACCAGCGCCGGCGCGGCCGCCGCCGGCGCGAGCCCGACCGTCGCGGGCAGCGCCAGCGCCGCGGACCCCGCCGCCGCGCCGTGCAGGAGTGCCCGCCGCCCGAATCCGCCGCCGGAACCCTGCGCCATCTCGCACCTCCGTGATGCGTCCGATCTCGTCACGTCCCGTTGGTATCGCCACCCGATGCCGACCAGGCCAACTCCCGGTGAACACGCGGCGGCCGGGCCGCGGACCACGACCAGAGTCGCAGGACCGATGACCGATCGCCAGGAACCGGCCCGGACGTCTACGGTTCGATGACGCGCCGCCGCCGGCGGCCCCCACGGAAGGCCCCGCCCATGCCGGCCCTCGGCTCCGCACACCTCCGCCTCGCCCGCCCGACCCGCGACCTGGTCGCCGCCGGCCGCTTCTGGCGCGACGGGCTGGGCCTGCGCGAACTGCACCGCCACGCCTCGCAGGCGGGCGAGCACTCGCTCCTGATGCTGGGGTGGCCGGACGCCGCCTGGCACCTGGAACTGACCCACGACCCGTCGGGGGCGCTGCCCCCGACCCCCACGCCGGACGACCTCCTCGTCGTCTACGTGGGCGGACCGGTGCCCGAGGACCTCGTCGCGCGCCTGGAAGGCTGCGGCGGCACCCGCGTCGCCGCCCACAACCCCTACTGGGACGCGTGGGGCGTCACCGTCGAGGACCCCGACGGCTACCGACTGGTCCTGTCCACCCGCGACTGGAACAACGCCACAGCACTCGCCGCACGCTGAACTCCCGCTCGGCAAGGGGCCACTGACGATGCATCAGTAAAAGCTCCGACGCCGCCGTCCCCGTCCCCGCTGGACAACGCGGCGGCCACCCATTGGGATGGAGCGGTGTCGATCGATTCCGCCACCGAGGTCTTCGAGGCCCACCGCCCCCTCCTGCACGGCGTGGCCTACCGCATGCTCGGCCGGGTGGCCGACGCCGAGGACGTGGTCCAGGACGCCTGGTTGCGCTGGGCCACCGCCGACCGGAACGCGGTCCGCGCACCGCGCGCCTACCTCGTCCGGATCACCACCCGACTGGCCGTCGACCGACTCCGGCAGGTCCAGTCGCGCCGGGAGTCCTACGTGGGGCCCTGGCTGCCGGAGCCGCTCGCCACCGATGTCCTCGCGCCCGGCCGGCCCGCCCCGGACACCGCCGAGCGGACGGAGTTCGCGGAGACCGTCACCTTCGCGGTCCTCGTCGTGATGGAGGCGCTCTCCCCGTTGGAGCGCGCGGTGTTCGTCCTGCGCGAGGCGTTCGGCTACCCGTACGCGGAGATCGCCGCCGTGCTTCAGCGCAGCGAGGCCGCGGTGCGCCAACTGGCGGGCCGCGCCCGGCGGCACGTCGAGGAGCGCCGACCGCGCTTCGACGTCGACCCGGACCGCCAGCGCGAGGTGACCGAGCGGTTCCTGTCCGCGGCCGCCGGGGGCGACCTGGCCGGGCTGCTGGACCTCCTCGCGGCGGACGCCCGACTGGTCGGGGACAGCGGCGGCAAGGCCAAGGCGCCGCTGCGGACCATCGAGTCCGCCGACAAGGTCGCCCGGTTCCTCATCGGCATCCTGCGCACCGTCCCGGCCGCACTGGAGCTGCGCTTCGTCGAACTCAACGGCGGGGCGGCCCTGTTGGCCCTCGTCGACGGCACCCCGGACACGGTCTTCCAACTCGGCATCCGCGACGGCCGGGTCCACACCGTCTACGTCGTCCGCAACCCCGACAAGCTGGGGTCACTGGCCCGCTAGCCGGGCCGCGGCCCGCAGACCGCTGCGCGGACTCGCCAGCACCGGTACGTCCGCACCGCCGTGCCCGTCGTCGACGAGTCGTTCCACGGCGGGCGCCATCGACGCCTGCGCCAGCACGAGGGCGTCGACCCCGCCGGCGGCCCGCTCCCGCCGCACCGCGTCGACGACCGCCGCCAGACTGCCCTCGTGGTCGCCGTTCTGGAACCGCTCCCAGGCGTCCGGCACGAGCACGGTGCGGACCTCGGCCGGGCGCCCGGCCCGCCGGGCCTCGTCGGCGATCAACTCTGTGGTGGGCACGAGGGTGCTCGCCACGGTGGCCAGGACCGCGAGGCGCGGACCGGTGGCGACGGCCTCGGCGGCCATCGGCCGGTCCACCCGCAGCACCGGCACGCCCGCCGCCGACCCGGCCGCCTCGGCCACGTCGCCCAGCGTCGAGCAGGTGCACAGCACCGCCCGCGCCCCGTCCCGCACCAGCGCGCCGACCGCCTCCGCGACCTCGCCGGCGACCGCGTCCGGGCCCGACGCCAAGGCCGCGGCGAGGAGTTCCGGCCGTACCTGGTGCCGCAGGGGCAGCCCGGGGGCATCGGCGTCCCGCAGCGCGTCGAAGACGGGGACGTGGACCGGTGAGGTGTGCAGCAGACCGAGCATGCTCAGGAGGGTAACGGCCGGTTCCCGGCGGGCGTCGGTCGGGTGGCGGTGCGGTGGTGACCGGAAACCGGTACGGGATTGGTCTTGACCAAGGGTGGGGGCGGTCATATCGTCGGGATACTGCAACAACCTTTAATAAAGAAGCGCTCATTACTCGGGCCCGCTCGCGGGCCGTTCATCACCGGGCCCGACCGGGGCCCGCGGCCTTGGGGGTGGGGACCACGCAGCTCGAAACGGCTCCGGAGCCCAAGTACTGGCATCTCAAGACGGTGCTCAGCGACGCGTTGGACACCGAGTTCGCGGTCGGCGAGATCCTGCCCAACGAACGGGACCTGGCCGCCCGGTTCGGCGTCGCCCGCGCCACGCTCCGACAGGCGCTCGAACAGCTCGAACTGGAAGGCAGACTGCAACGCCGGCGCGGTGTCGGCACCACCGTCGCCCCGCCCCGGCTCGGCGTCGCGGTCGATCCCGCGCGCCACACCTGGCCCGGCGCCGCCGGCGACGACTGGCAGCCGGTCGCCGCCAGCGAGACCGACGAGGTGCCCGCCGCGGTGGCCCGCCTGCTGGAGTCGGCCCCCGGCGAGACGGTCCACGTGGTGCGCCGCAGCCGGGTCTCCGCCGGCCAGCCGGTCGCCGCCGAACTCCTCTACGTCCGGACCGACACGGTCCCCGACTGCGTCGACGCGGCCGCCGTCGCCCCGGACGGGCACGCCCACGCCGTGCTCCGCGCCCTCCAAGCCCTCGACCTGGACGGCCAGGACCGCACCGTCGAACTGGGCTCGGCCCGCGCCGAGGACGCCAGGCAACTGGACCGACTGCCCGGCTCGCCCGTGCTCGTCGTCACCACCCGCTACGTCTCCCGCGGCCGGACCGCGGCCGTCGCGGTCTCCACCTACCGCGCCGACACCTGCCGGCTCACCTTCGGGGAGCGCACGGCTCAGCCGGTGCTCGCCGGCTGACGACCGCAGCCCCACGGACGGGCCCGCACCGGAACGCTCCCGGTGCGGGCCCGCGCGCGTCACCCCGTCAGGGCGGGCGGTTCACCGTCGTCCCGCCACCGTCCCGTCCACCGCGAAGAGTTCGCCCTCCACGTGGTCCAGGGCCAGCCGCAGCGCGCCGGTGGCGATCGCGGCCGGGCCCAGCTGCGACAGCACCACCGCCGGCGGACGCAGGCAGTAGCGCGCCAACTCCCGGCGCAGCGGCGGGAGGACGCCCGCCAGCCCGGACGCCCAGCCGCCGATCACCACCAGCTCCGGATCGAGCGCCAGCACCAGCGCGGCGACGTCGTGCACCAGCCGCCGGATGAAGCGCTCCACCGCCTCCCGCGCCTCGGCGTCCCCGTCCCGGGCGGCCGCGAACACCGCCGCCACCTGCGCCTCGTCCAGCGGGTGCAGCGGTTCCCCGGTCGTCGACAGCAGCGCCTCCGGCGTGGCCTCGCGCCCCAGCAGGTGCAGGGCGCCGATCTCGCCGGCCGCTCCGCCGAACCCGCGGTGCAGCCGCCCGCCGATCAACGCCCCGGCCCCCGGGCTCAACCCGGCCAGGACGAACACCACGTCGCCGGAACCGGTCGCCGCGCCCTGCCAGTGCTCGGCCACCGCCGCGGCGTTGGCGTCGTTCTCCACCAGCACCGGGCAGCGGAACGAGCGCCGCAGCCGATCGCCCAGCGGCAGTCCGGTCCAGCCGGGCAGCGCGGTGCTCAGCCGCACGGTGCCGTCCGCCTCCACGATGCCGGGACCGGCCGCGCCCACCGCCCGCAGCGAACTGCGGGCCACGCCGGTCCGGCGCAACAGATCGGCCACCACCGCGCGGACCCGTTCCAACCGTTCGTCGGCCGGTGCGGTCTCCGACACGGCACGGTGCGCCGCGTCCATCACCCGTCCGTCGAGGTCGGCGAGGAGCACCGCGACCCGGTGCGGCCCGATCTCGATGCCCAGCAGGTGCCCGGCCTCGGTGCGGAAGCGGAACCTGCGGGCCGGCCGCCCCTGCCGCCGGGCCTCGCCTTCCTCGGCGGGGACCTCGGCCACCAGGCCGGTCTCGATGAGCCCCTCGACCACGCCCTCGACGGTCGGCCGGGACAGGCCGGTCACCTGGACGAGGTCGGTGAGCGTGGGGGAGTCCGCGGCGCGCAGCGCGTGCAGCACCACCGCGGAGTTGATCCGTCGCAGCAGGGAGGGGTCCCCGCCGGTGAGCCGACCCAACGTCCGTCTCCTCGCCTCGCCTGTGTGGCGGATCGTAGCCGGTCAGTGGGTGTGCGGCGAGCCCCGGCGGGCCCGCGGCGGCGGCGTGGTCCGCGCGCCCGGCCAATTGTCAGACCCCGCCGGTTTACTGACGGCATGACGAACGAACCGCGCCGCGCCGCCCGCCCGTCGCCCGTCGCGCGGCCCGGACCCGAGCTGCCCGGCGGACCGCCCGCCGCGCTCACCGTGCTCGACGCCTTATGCGCCCGTCCGTTCCCCGAGCAGCGCGAGCACACCGCGGTCGGTACCAGCGGACCGGGTTTCCACCTCGTCCGCCTGTGGACCGGCGGCCCGCTGTGGGACGCGGATCCGGCGGACGCCGCGGCGGCCCGCGAGCGGTGCGTGGACGAACTCGTCGCGCTGGTCGAGGTGGTGTCCCTGCGCTGGGGCCGGCCGGTCGTCCACGACCTGACGGACGCGCTGGAGCGCACCGCACGGGGGCTGCCCGTCCCGCCGCCGCTGGACGCGCTGTGCGGGCTGGTGCCGCGGGTGTACGCGTGGGCGGTGGGCGGCCGCTGGGTCGGGGTCGGGGCGGGGCCGTTGGAGCCCGGGCAACCGTGCCAGGTGCTGGCGGCTGTGGCGCAGGGGCCGCCGCCCGGAGCCGGCTAGCCGACGCGCACCGTCCAGCGCCGCCCGCCGCCCGCCGCCCGCCGGCCGTCAGGACTCGGTGAACGCCGCGGTGCGCAGTCGGCCGTACTCCTCGGCCATGGTGGCGGGCGTCCAATGGGCGTTCAGGCCACTGGGGTTGGGCAGCGCCCAGATGCGGGTGGTGCCCAGGGTGCGTTCCTGCGGGCCGATCACCGCGTGCTTGTCGTCGAAGGCGACGCGGTAGGCGGTGACGCCGGCGACCGCGAGCCACTGGGGCCGCAGCCGGGCGACCCGCTCGGCCAGCAGCCGGCCGCCCTCGCGGTACTCCTCGGCGCTCAGCTCGTCGGCCCGGGCGGTCGGCCGGGCCACGACGTTGGTGATGCCCAGCCCGTGGTCGAGCAGTTCGCCCTGCTCGTCGGGGCGGAGTTGCCGGGGGGTGAAGCCGGCGGCGTGCAGGACGGGCCAGAAGCGGTTGCCGGGCCGGGCGAAGTGGTGTCCGGTGGCGGCCGTCATCAGCCCGGGGTTGATGCCGCAGAACAGCACCCGCAGCCCGCTCGCGACCACGTCCGGAACGACGCGGTCACGAGCGGCGGCCAACTCCTCGGGGGTGAAGCGCACGTCAGCTCCGGGTCAGAGGATCGCGCCGGGGGCGTAGGCGGCGGCCTCGGGGTGCTGCTCGGCGATCTCCCCGATCCGGGCGACCACGGCCGCGACCTGGTCGGCGGCCGCACCGGTGAAGGACAGCTTGTCCGCCATCAGGGCCTGGAGCTGGGCCTTGTCCAGTGGGATGCGCTGGTCCGCGGCCAGCTTGTCCAGCAGTTCGTTGCGCTCCGCGCCCTGCTCGCGCATGGCCAGCGCCGAGGCGACCGCGTTCTCCTTGATCGCCTCGTGCGCCTCCTCGCGGCCGACCCCGGCCCGCACCGCGCCCATCAGGACCTTGGTGGTGGCGAGGAAGGGCAGGTAGCGGTCGAGTTCGCGGGCGACCACGGCGGGGAAGGCGCCGAACTCGTCGAGGACCGTCAGGAAGGTCTCCAGCAGGCCGTCGAGTGCGAAGAAGGCGTCCGGCAGCGCCACCCGGCGGACCACGGAGCAGGACACGTCGCCCTCGTTCCACTGGTCGCCGGCCAGCTCGCCGGTCATCGAGGCGTAGCCGCGCAGGATCACCATCAGGCCGTTGACGCGCTCGCAGGAGCGGGTGTTCATCTTGTGCGGCATCGCCGACGAGCCGACCTGACCGGGCTTGAAGCCCTCGGTGACCAGCTCGTGCCCGGCCATCAGCCGGATCGTCTTCGCCAGCGACGAGGGCGCGGCGGCCAGCTGCACCAGCGACGTCACGACCTCGTAGTCCAGCGAGCGCGGGTAGACCTGGCCGACGGAGGTGAAGGCCTGCCCGAAGCCGAGGTGGGCGGCGATCCGCTGCTCCAGCTCGGCGAGCTTGCCGGCGTCCCCGCCGAGCAGGTCGAGCATGTCCTGGGCGGTGCCGACCGGGCCCTTGATGCCGCGCAGCGGGTAGCGGGAGAGCAGCTCCTCGACCCGGGCGAAGGCGACCAGCAGCTCGTCGGCGGCGGTCGCGAAGCGCTTGCCGAGCGTGGTGGCCTGCGCGGCGACGTTGTGCGAGCGGCCGGCCAGGACCAGCTCGGCGTGCTGGGCGGCCAGCGAGCCCAGGCGCGTCAGCACGGCGACCGCGCGGTCGCGCACCAGCTCCAGCGACAGCCGGACCTGGAGCTGCTCGACGTTCTCGGTCAGGTCGCGGGAGGTCATGCCCTTGTGGATCTGCTCGTGCCCGGCCAGGGCGTTGAACTCCTCGATCCGGGCCTTGACGTCGTGCCGGGTGACCTTCTCCCGCTCGGCGATGGAGGCCAGGTCGACGGTGTCCAGCACCCGCTCGTAGTCGGCCAGCGCCTGCTCGGGGACGGCCACCCCCAGGTCCTTCTGGGCGCGCAGCACCGCGAGCCACAGCTTCCGCTCCAGCTTGACCTTGTACTCGGGGGACCACAGCACGGCCAGCTCCGCGGAGGCGTAGCGGCCGGCCAGGACATTGGGGATGCGAGGCTTCGCAGACACAGCAGTCACGTGGTCAGAGTCTACTGGCGGTTTGCGCAGGCCAGCGCCCCGGTCCCGGCTGTGCTTTCCTACAGCCCCCGGGCCCGGCGCGGGCGCGTGCCTCCGGGCCGGCGCCGTCAGTCCGTGTCGTCCTCCGCCGTGCGCTCGCCCTCCGCCTGGGACGGCTGGGTGCGCATCGTCTCGGGGTGCCGCGGTTCGGCCGGGTCCCGGTCCTCCTCCAGCCGCTCGCCCTCGGCCTGCGACGGAGTCGTGTACTCGTCGTAGTGGCTCATGGCCGCCTCCGTACGAACGGAACGTATGCCGACAGAACGAGCGTAACGCCCGGGACGGGCGGGTGGCCGGGCCGTGCCCGGCCCGTCGGGGCCCCGGTGCCCCTCGTCCGCCCACGGCAGGATGCCGCTGTGGGAGGCGCTGTTGGTCGTCGTCGTGTTCGTGGGCTTCTTCGAGTACCTCGGTCACCGCGGCGTCCGGAAGCTGCGCCGGCGCTTCGGCTAGGGGTTCCGACGGTCCGTCGGTGCCGGGGTGGGACTCGCGCCTTCCACTTGCACCGCGCGCCAGCCGGTCACCGGGCCGGGGTCGGCGCGGTCCGCCGGGGTGATCCAGAAGGCGGTGCCGAGTTCGGCGTCGTACTGGGCGCCGCTGCGCCCGTCGCCCGTGGAGCGCCCGGTGAGCCGGCGGCCGATCCACGGCACCAGGTGCGCGCGGGCGAACCGCAGGTCGGCGGCGCGCCGGTCGGCCCAGCGGGGCGGGACGGCGGGCGGCAGCGGTGCGTCCCAGTCCGCGGCGGCGGGCAGTCCCAGGGCCTGCCAGACCGCCTCGGCGACCCGGCGGTGCCCCTCGGCGTTGAGGTGCAGCCGGTCTTCGGCCCACAGGCGCGGATCGGCCAGTGCCTGCGACGCGTAGAGGTCCACGACCACGGCGTCGTGCCGGGTCGCCAGCGCGTCGACGGTCGCGAAGAGCCGCTCCATCCGCGGCCGGAACCGTTCGAACACCGGTCCGCGGCGGCCCGGGCTGCGCATCAGCACCAGTTGCCCGCCGCCGCGGGCCAGTACGTCCGCGCAGTGGGTGAGCCGTGCGCACACCCGCTCCACGTCGCACGAGGGGCGCAGCACGTCGTTGAGTCCGCCGACCAGCGTGACCAGGTCGGCGCCCATCGAGGCGGCCGGTCCGCACTGCTCGTCGGCTATCTGGTCGATGAGCTTGCCGCGCACGGCGAGGTTGGCGTAGCGGAAGCCGGGCGGGTCGCCCTCGGTGGGGGCCTCGTCGGCCGCGGGTCGTCCGAGCGCCGCGAGTCGGGCGGCGAGGAGGTCCGCCCAGCCCCGGTAGGAGCCGTCCCCAAGGCGGTCCGACATGCCTTCGGTGAAGCTGTCGCCGACCGCGACGAAACTGGTGTATGGCACATTCATCTCCATGGCGCGGTGATCCTATCCCGCGGTGTACGGTCGACGGCGGCCGGAGTGCCGGCCGCGCAGCGGTGCGGAAAAGACAGAGGTGGGCGTGGGATGAGTCCTCGGCGGAGTACGGACCCCGAGGCGGCGACGTTCACCGAACGCGCCCGTCGGCAGCAGCTGATCGACTGCACCGTCGACCTGATCTCCAGCCGCGGTTTCCCCTCGACCTCGCTGGCCGCGATCGCCGAGCGGGCCGGGGTCTCCAAGGCCGCGGTGCTGTACCACTTCTCCTCGAAGGACAACCTCACCCGCGCCGCGCTGACCCAGGTGCTGGAGCAGTTCGGAGGGTACGTCCGGGAGCGGGTGGAGCGGGCCCCGGACCCGCTGGCCGCGGTCGTCGCCTACGTCCACGCGATGATCGACTACCAGCGGGACCACCGCCGCCAGGTCCGGGTGATCACCGAGATGCTCCTCGACGACGCCGGCGGCACGCGCCTGAAGACCCCCGGGCAGCACGACACCTACGGCCGCTGGCAGGCCCTCGCCGCCCTCCTGGAGGAGGGGCAACGGGCCGGAGTGCTGCGGGAGTTCGAGCCGCGCGCGGTGGCGCTGGCGATCGGCGGCGCGATCGACGGGGTGATCGGGCACTGGCTCGACCACCCGGACCTCGATCTGGACGCCGCCGCCGCCGAGTTGGAGACCTTCACCCTCAACGCCGTGGCGCGCCGGGACTGACCCGCGCGAAGTCCGGGGTCGGCTCGGGCCGGACGCCGATGCCGCCGAGGTAGCCCGTGACGGTGCGCAGCGCCGGTATCCGCCGCAGCAGCTGCATCGGCAGCGGCAGCCGGTCGCCGCGCAGCGTCCCGGCGAGGGCGGAGCGGATCATCGCGTGCTCGCCCTGCTGCGACTTCTGCACCACCCCCATCGGCCACTCCCGCCGCCGCTGCACCCGGGCCAGGTCGTCGCTGCCGACCGTGCCGCGGCGCAGCGGCCCGGCCAGGAGCCGGGCGGCGGCCACCGCGTCCTGGAGGGCGAGGTTGACGCCCACCCCGCCGACCGGCGACATGGTGTGCGCGGCGTCGCCGAGGCAGAGCAGGCCGGGCCGGTGCCAGCGCCGCAGCCGCCCGAAGGTGACCTCCAGCAGCTTCACCTCGTCCCAGGAGCCGATGGTGTCGGTGACCGCGGCGTCCCAGCCGAACAGCGCGCCCAGCCGGTCCCGCAGCCACTGGACGTCGTGCCGGCGCAGGGCGGCGTCCTGCCCCTTGCCGATCAGGTAGGACGTCTGGAAGTAGGTGCCGCGGTCCATGGTGACCGCGGCCTGGCCGCCGCCGAACCGCGCGAAGACCCGGCCGCCCTTGAGCGCGTCGGTCGGCGCGTCCACCCGGACCTGCCAGACGTCCATCGGGACGTCGAAGTACCGCTGCCGCATCCCGGCCGCCGCGCGGACCGGCGAGTCCCGGCCGTCGCAGGCGAAGGTCAGGTCCGCGGCCAGCTCGCCGCGCGTGCCGTGGGCGTCGACGTAGTGCACCCCGGTCACCCGGCCGCCGTCGGTGCGCAGTCCGGTGGCCCGGGTGCGCATCCGGAGGGTGAAGGAGGGTTCCGCGGCGGCCGCGTCGGCGAGCAGGTTGAGGAAGTCCCACTGCGGGACCATGGCGAAGTACTTGTGCCGGCCGGGGATGCGCCGCAGGTCGGCCATCACCACGGTGGTGTCGCCGATCTGGGCGCGCAGCTCCGCCAGCTTCGGGAACGGCAGCGCGGCGAACCGCGCGCCGAGGCCGAGGTCGTCGAGCAGGTTCAGGGTGGACGGGTGGACGGTGTCGCCGCGGAAGTCGCGCAGGAAGTCCCCGTGCTTCTCCAGGACGGTCACCTCGACGCCGGCCCTGGCCAGCAGGAGTCCGAGCATCATGCCGGCCGGGCCGCCGCCCACCACGCAGCATGTCGTGCGGTCCATGGTGTTGCCCCCTCGTCGCGTGCGCGTACGGATGCGTGACCGGGCGGTCGTCGTGTCCCCGACACGCGACTGACCGATCGGTTAGTAATCTAACCGATCGGTCAGGGGGGGGGGCTGGGCGCGGGGCCCACCGGGCGCCGGTGCCGTCGTCGGCCCGATGCTCCGGCGGGCCGGCGATCAGGCCGCGGGGCGCTGGAGCACCAGCTCCCGCAGCACGTCCTCCATGGTCACCAGTCCGGCCAGCCGGCCGTCGTCGCCGATCACCGCGGCCAGGTGCGTCCGGGAGCCCCGCATCGCGGTCAGCACGTCGTCCAACGGCGTGGCCGCCCGGACCCGGGCGATCGGGCGCAGCGCCGACACCGGGAACGGCGCGGTGCGCGGGGCGGTGTCCAGGGCGTCCTTGACGTGCAGGTAGCCGAGGATGCGCTCGGTGTCGTCGACGACGGGGAAGCGGGAGAAGCCGGACGCGGCGGCCAGGTGCTCCAGCTCCTCCGGGGTGGTCCCCATGCGGGCCGAGACCACCGAGCCCACCGGGAGCACCACGTCCCGCACCGGGCGGCGGCCCAGTTCCAGGGCGTCCCGGAGCCGTTCCTGGGCCCGCTCGTCGAGCAGCCCGGCGGCCCGCGAGTCCTCCACCAGCTGGGCCAGCTGGGCGTCCGAGAAGGTGGCCGCGACCTCGTCCCTGGTCTCCACCCGCAGCAGCTTGAGCAGGCTGTTGGCCAGCGCGTTGACGGCGAAGATGACCGGCCGCAGGGCCCGGGTCAGCGCCACCAGCGGCGGCCCGAGCAGCAGCGCGGTGCGGACCGGCTCGGCCAGCGCCACGTTCTTCGGGACCATCTCGCCGAAGAGCATGTGCAGGTAGGTCGCCACCGCCAGGGCGATCACGAACGAGATCGGGTGGATCAGCGCGTGCGGGATCGCCACCGCGTCGAACACCGGCTCCAGGAGGTGGGCGATGGCCGGTTCGGCGACCGCGCCCAGCACCAGCGTGCACAGCGTGATGCCCAACTGGGCGGCGGCCAGCAGCGCCGAGACGTGCTGCAACCCCCACAGCACGCTGCCCGCCCGCCGGTCCCCGGCCTCCGCGTACGGTTCGATCTGGCTGCGGCGCACCGAGATCAGGGCGAACTCGGCGCCGACGAAGAAGGCGTTGACGACCAGCGTCAGCAGACCGACGAAGAGCTGGAGCGCGGTCATCGGCCGACCTCCTCGGCGTCCGGGGTGCCGAGCGGCGGGGCGTGCAGCAGCACGCGGGCGGCGCGGTGGCCGGAGGCGTCGAGCACGTCCATCGTCCAGCCCGCCACCTCCACCGTGTCGCCGCCCTGCGGGATGCGGCCCAGCTCGGTGGCGATCAGGCCGGCCAGCGTCTCGTAGGGGCCCTCCGGCAGCCGCAGTCCGATCCGGGCCAGCTGGTCGGTGCGGGCCGCGCCGTCGGCCTGGTAGACCGCCCGGCCGGCCGCGTCGGTGCCGGCCGGAGCCAGGTCCGGGATCTCCAGCGGGTCGTGCTCGTCGCGGACCTCGCCGACCACTTCCTCGACGATGTCCTCCAGCGTCGCGACCCCGGCGGTGCCGCCGTACTCGTCGATGACCACGGCCATCGTCCGACGGCCGGACAGCCGGTCCAGCAGCCGGTCCACGGTCAGCGTCTCGGGGACCAGCAGCGGCTCGCGCAGCAGCTCGGAGACCGGGTGCCGGGGCCGCAGGTGGGCGGGTACGGCGAGCACGTCCTTGATGTGCGCCACGCCGACGACGCTGTCGAGGTTGCCGCGGTAGACCGGGAAGCGGGACAGCCCGGTGGCCCGGGTCGCGTTGGCGACGTCCTCCGCGGTCGACTGCAGCTCCAGGGCCACCACCTGCACCCGCGGGGTCATTACGTTCTCCGCGGTCAGCTCGGCGAGGCTGAGCGTGCGGACGAACAGCTCGGCGGTGTCGGCCTCCAGGGCGCCCTCCTTGGCGGAGTGCCGGGCCAGCGCCACCAGCTCCTGCGGGCCGCGGGCCGACGCCAGCTCCTCGGCCGGCTCCAGGCCCAGGCGGCGCACGGTCCGGTTGGCGGTGTTGTTCAAATGGGTGATCAGCGGCTTGAAGGCGGCGCTGAAGCCGCGCTGGGCGGTGGCCGCCCGCTTGGCGACAACGAGCGGGCTGGAGATCGCCCAGTTCTTGGGGACCAGCTCGCCGACGACCATCAGGACGACGGTGGAGAGCGCGGTCCCCAGGACCAGCGCCACCGAGTCCGCGGCGGAGCGCGGCAGCCCGATCGTGACCAGCGGACCGTCCAGCAGGGTCGCGATGGCCGGTTTGGAGAGCATGCCGATGATCAGGCCCGTCACGGTGATGCCGAGCTGGGCGCCGGAGAGCTGGAAGGTCAGTCCGCGGACCGCCTTCAGGGCGCTGTCCGCACCGCGCTCGCCGCGGGCGGCGGCCCGCTCCAGGTCACCCCGCTCGACGGTCGTCAGCGAGAACTCCGCCGCGACGAAGACGCCGCAGGCCAGGGTCAGCAGGACGGCCACGGCCAGCAGGAGCAGGTCGGTCATCGGTTCACCTCCGTCCCATGGTCGGACACGTTCGGGAGGTTCGCGTCCCGTCGACGGGACGCACGACTACTAGGAGGCTCGGCCATGGCCGGACGCTCACACACCTTTCGCAGGAAGGGGAACCGGGAGTCCGTCACCCGGACATCCATGGTAAAGGATCGGCAAAGTCGGCGGTCGGGTCGGCGACCGGAGCCCCGGGAGGACGCGACGGAGCCCGCCCCGGCGGGGGCGGGCTCCTCGTGCGACGCTCGGCGCTCAGGCGTCCAGCGGCTTGACCCAACGGCTCCACTGCGGCTCCGGGGCGTACCCGGCGGCCCGCCAGGCGGGGTGCGCGGCGGTGTTGCGGTCCAGCACCATCGCGTCGCCGCGCCGCCCGCCGAGCGCGGCGAACCGCTCCTCGGCCGCCGCCAGCAGCGCACCGCCGATCCCGCGCCGGCGCTGGTCGGGCCGGACTGCCAGCCGGTACAGGTGGCACCGCCAGCCGTCGAGTCCTGGCTGCTCGAATAGATCTGCGCGTCCGGCCGCGTGACTACAAGGGCTTGACCCGGCGTCGCCAGTGGTCCTCGCGGTGATAGCCGCGCGTAGCCCACGTGTGGTGGGCCTGTTCGTCGACCTCTAGGACCATGGCGTCGACGCGTCGCCCGCCCACGGCGGCGAAGCGTTGTTCTGCGGCTTGCAGCAGGGCGGTGGCGATGCCTCGCCGGCGATGGTCGGGGTGTACGGCCAGTCGGTAGGCGGAGCATCGCCATCCGTCGAAGCCGGCTATGACGGTTCCGGTGAGTATGGCGTCGCGCTCCGCGAGGAGCAGGGCTTCAGGGTCTCGTGTGATGAGGCGGGTCACTCCGTCGTGGTCATCGCTGATGCTCGTTCCCTCCGCGGCTTCGCGCCAGAACTGCAACAAGGTGTTGATGTCCGAGAGGGTCGCGCAGCGGATGTGGAGATCACTCATGGGTTGAGTCAAGCAGAGCGCTGGTCCGGATGGGGAGAAGGGTGTTGTGGTGGAGTGCCCGCCCCGTAGGGGGTAGTCCGTTCACGTCGGACGAAATGTGCATCTCGAAACCGGGCTCTCCCTGACCCACGGGGCTTGGGCCTGCAAGTTCGCCCCGTTTTCGGCGCGGACATGAGCGGAGTCGAGGACCGCTTGTGGCGGGACGACCAGGTGCTGCCCGTCCATGAATTGGCGCGCCTTCCGGTGCAATTGCCCCACGGCCCAGCTCTGGGCCGGATGGGAATCCGGCGGTGGATAGTCGACTTCGATGCGTCGAACCAGAGAGGCGGAGACCGCCTCGTGATCGATTTCGGCGGTCCATCACCCTGCCGCCGATCGCGAGCCGGAGGCGGCAACGGCCTGGCGATCTCCCACACGCCTTCCGGCGTAATCGAACCCAAGGGGCCATTGCCCATGCCCGGCACAACTGCCAACTGGCCATGTAGGAGGTGTTCTTAGGTCTGAGGCTGCTTCGTAACCTCATGATGCGGTCGCCCCGGGCTCGAACTACCAGTTCGTCCGGCAGGTCCCGCAGGGCCCGGGCCGGGCGGGCGACGCCGGTCCCGGGATTGGCCATGATCGCGAATTCTGGGCGGGTGCAGCTGTCGTGATTCTCTGTCGCCGGACAGGTGATCCGGTCTCAGGTTCGAGGAGTCTTGGTCGTCGAGGTCGGTCGGAGGCGAGGGTTCGGGTATCCGGAGTTCTCCCACTTTATTTTGTAATGTCTCTGTCGGCACAGGTTTCCGGGCGGTCGGCGGGCTGGCACGATTCCCCTTCGGTTCGAGCCATACCCGGACTCTCGTGGTCGCTTGATCGATGCAGTAGGTGCATGTGCCCTGCCCACCCGAATTTCCGGCGCTTCCCATGCGAGCGGTACATCCGGGATGTTTCCTGCATTGCGTCTGGCGTAAGTCATGAAGTTCGAGGGCGGTTGCCTGGACGAGCCCACAAAATGACAGGTTGTCGAATTCCGTACGGTGACGACCGTAACCTCCTTGGCGTGTTCATGAACTCCCGTAGGGTCTGCGGGCCATCAACCGCATTCACAGGGGGTACACGGAATGACCAGGCTGATACGCACGGCCGCCATGGCGGCGGCCCTCGCCGGTGCCGTCCTCGTCCCGACCGCCACCGCGTCGGCGGCCATGTCGGGCTCCAGCACCGCGGCGGCCACTATCGAGTTCGCTGGAGGCAGCGCCAACGGGCTGACCATGGTCCAGGAAGCACCGAAGGGTACGAAGGCGATCCTGGAGGCCAACCCGTCCGCTGCCGCTGCCGCCGCCAACGTGTGCGGCTCCGGATACACCATCTCCGTCTCGGCCGCCCGCTACGGCACCTACGGCACCGTCTACACCTGGACGAACGGAAAGACCAGTGGCCCGAATGCCTACTACGACAAGCCGATCTGCGGAGTGTTCTTCAACGACACCGGCGCCGCCCGATACATGGGCATTCGCCTGAACGACAACTACACCGACACCCCGGCTGTGGAGGACTTCGGTACCTACTCCACTTACGCGGGGCCGGTGTACCAGAACAGGGGCTACTGCGGCACCGCCTACTCCTACATGAAGCAGCCCAATGGCACCGTCGTCGTGGACAACAAGCTTGGTGTCGGAGCATGCAACTAGGCTCCCCGGCTCGGCCGCACCTGTACTGGGTGCGGCCGAGCGTCGTTGCGGCCCTGACCGTTCTCGCTGCCGGATGCGCGGCCGGCACTCACGACACCGGCATGTCTGGCGTGACCGGTTCCGTGACCGCAACAGCGTCCGCGCCACCATCCACTCGCGCGACGCCGCAGCCCAGTGAACCGACTGAGCAGGCCGACCCCACGCCGTCGTTCACCCAGAGGGGCCGCACACGGATCCTTCGTTACGGCGACGTCGAGGTGGAAGCCACTCCCCGGGCGGACGGCGTACTCACCACCGTGACCGTGCGTAACACCACTGGCCGGCGTGCTGGTTACGAGGTGGCGGTCAGTATCGGCGACGGCAAGGACTGGGTGGCTTCCTTCACCTTCCGCCTGGACGCCCTCGCCCCAGGAGCCACGAAGTCCGGTACGGACACCGTCGGCGGTCCGCACCTCGGGCCCGTCCCGTCCGCGCCGAAGATCTACATCGATCACGTGAGCAACTACTGAGAGGAAACCGAGTGATCACCAGCAAACGACCGTGCTGGAACAGCAGAAGGAGGAGACAGGGAAACGTTCGGCGATGGGCTGTCCCCGTCGCCGCTCTGGGGGCAGCCTTATTAACCTTCCCTACGAGCCTCCCGGCCCAAGCCGCACCGTCCGGCCCACCGTATGGCGCTGCCAGCGGGCCCACGGATCAGGCAGGCGGCGGCAAGCATCACCCCGACCGGATCCCCGCCACGGACCGCAAGAACATCCTCGGTGCAGCGTCTGACACTGCAATCACCACAACCGGCGACACCAACGGATTCCACGTCCTGGTCGCCGACGCCGACAGCGGATACCGCTTCAAGACCGTGGCGACCCTCAGCGAAGAGGGCTTCGACGCCGACACCTGGATCGGCAACGCGTGCGTGACCGCCTCCGGAAAACGCGCCATCGTCGCCTACGCACCGCGCACCTTCACCAACAAAGCCGACCTCATGTCACGCGGCGCCTTCACCGCGGTGGTTGACCTGACTACCGGCAAGAGCACGAAACTCCCCGTACAGGCGTCTTTGGCCTACTTCTCGCCCGGCTGCGGGGCCGGGGAGGAAGCGGTCCTCTCACAGTTCACCGACGACGCCATGTCGGAGAACGCCACCCGTCTCATCACCGTCAACGTCGCCACGGCGACCGCCGGTAAGCCGCTGAAGCTCGCAGGACAGGTCACCTCCGCGATTCCCGATGGGCAGGGCGCCATCGTGGCGGCCGACGGTGCGCGCTTGGTCCGCATCGATTCCAAGGGCCATCGCACCGTGCTTGCCGACACCCACAACGTCCCCTTCCAGATCATGCGGGACACCTCCGGGGCTCTGACGTATCTCGACCGGCCCGGTCAGGAAAAGACCTCCGCCCAGAACAAGGGCAGCGTCTACCACCTGGCCCGGACCGAAAAAGCCAAGCCCTCCCTGGTCGCCACCGGCAAGCTTGCCGCACTCGACCTGGCCCGCTCGGCGAACGGAGAAGTATTCATCACCGGCAGCGCCGTGCTTGCAGCGAAGGCGCCGGCCCATGTTCGTGCCCCCGGCGGCCTCCCGAAGGGCGCACTTGTCTCGAGCAAGGGGCATGCGGCGCTGAGCACTGTTTGGGCGGACGGCAAGGACACCCGGATCCGTCCCGAGGAATACGGGACTACCCGCACCGTCAACACCACCCTGTACGTGACGGGCACCGGCAAGACCGCAACAGTGCAGACCAAGCCTGCAGCCGGCGGTGCTGGTACGCCCTCACCAGCCCTGGTCGCGCCCCGCAGCACAGTGAGCACCAAGAAACGCGTTGCCGCAGCAGGCGACCCGCACGATCCGGTTGAGAACGAACGCACCTGTGCGGTTCCTCGCAACGACCCCGACAAGCAGGCATACCAGCCCTCCCCCCGCCAGGTGGAGTGGGCCGTCAACCAGGCAGTGGTCAACAACCTGAACAAGTGGATCGACCGGGGAGCGGACTGGAAGGGCACCAACATGGCCGCCTACCGGCCCCAGACCCTCTTCCCGCTGCGGGTCCTGGACGGCGACCCCAATGGCAAGACCGACGTCGACGACCACTGGCACATTCCGTCGCAGGTCCTTTTGGGCGTCACCGCTCAGGAGACCAACATGTGGCAGGCCACCCGATACGCGGTCCCAGGCGTCACGGCCAACTCCCTGATCGGCAACTACTACGGCATCGACTATGCCCCTGACGGCGGTCAAAGCGACCCGTGGCAGATCCACTGGGATGACGCCGACTGCGGCTACGGCATCACCCAGGTCACCGACGGCATGCGTATGGCAGGCAAGGAGAAGCCGGGGGAGACCCCCAAGACCAAGGCTCAGCAGGAAGCCGCCGCTCTGGACTACACCGCCAACATCGCCGCCGGCGCCGACATCCTCGCCGAAAAGTGGAACACCACCCACGGAGCCGGGATGACCATCAACGACGGCCGCCCCGAGTACATCGAAAATTGGTTCTTCGCCCTGTGGGCGTACAACTCCGGCTTCTACCCGGAGTCCCAGAAGGACAAGAACAACGGCTACTGGGGCCTGGGCTTCACCAACAACCCCGCCAACCCGCTATGGAAGGCCAATCGCGGCCTGTTCCTCGAAGGCCCCACCGGCAAGGACGACTACTCTCAGGCAGCCCACCCACAGGACTGGCCCTACCCCGAGAAGGTCATCGGCTGGGCCGCCCGCCCCATCGAGGCCATGACCAAGCCGGGTGAGTTCGGCGCCGGTTACCGCCCCGCCTGGTGGAACGACACCGTCTCGCGCACCCGGGCCAAGCCGCCCATCGACCTGTTCTGCGACGCCTCCAACCACTGTGACCCGGGCAAGATCGGCGACAACGACTCCAACGCCCCCGGCGAGGGAGCCTGCCAGCTCGACAAGGACGAGGACGCACCCGACTACCTTCACTGCTGGTGGAACAAGAAAGCCTCCTGGAAAGACTGTGTCGGCAAGGCCCAGTGCGGTAACCCCATCGAGCGCTTCAACACCACCGACTACCCCGAACAGCCCGACGTGACCGACTCCTACCCACCGCGCTGCACTCCCGGTCTTCCTGCGGGAAGCTACGTCATCGACGACCTGGAGGACGGTGCACGTCCAGCAGGATCACCAGAACGCTCCTGCCCCAACGGCATCCAGTCCGATGGCAGCTTCGACTTCACCTTCACCGACTGGAAAGGCACCTATCCCGGAAAGATCGACACCCACCAGATCGGCGCCGGCTATGGCGGCCACTTCTACTTCTCCCACACCCGTGACAAGACCACAGGCCACCCCACCGATGCCGACGGCAAACGCATGTACATCACCGGCAAGTGGACTCTGGACAACGCCCCCCTCAAGGGCTGGGCGCGCGTGATGGTTCACCTTCCCGACCACGGCGCGCACACCCGCAAGGCCGCCTACGAGATCGGGGGAACCGACTCCACCGGCAACATCCGCGTTCTGCCTCAGCGCGTGGGCTCCAACAAGTGGGTTGACCTGGGCGTCTTCAACTTCACCGGCACTCCCAGCGTGTCCCTGTCCACCCACGAGCCCGGCGGCGACGGAGCCGAAGACGTGGCCTGGGACGCAGTGGGATTCACCCCTCTCAAGGCCAAGCCGAAGAACTTCGTCGTCGCCATGGGGGACTCCTATTCCTCAGGCGAAGGCGTTTCGGAATCCAACGGGGTGGACTACTACCACGAGACCGACGTTCTCGGCGATGACCCCAAGTTGCGCGACGCCTGCCACCGCTCCAAGAAAGCATGGTCGCGCCAGGCGACACTGCCAGGCACGTCCAAGCCGGTGGGGGAACTGGCCGATACGCGGGATCCCGATATGGACTACCACCTGATCGCGTGCTCGGGCGCAGTCACCGCCGACGTATCGGGAACAGGACAGCACTTCGGTGAGGCCCCGCAGATCCAGCAGGGATACCTGGACCAGAACACCACGCTCGTGACCATATCCATCGGCGGCAACGACGCCCGATTCACAAAGGTCTTCCAGGCCTGCGTACTGGGCGTGACCGGCGCCTGCCAGGACGACACACTCGACGGCGACCCGGGCCCACTCAAGGACTACGAACCCAAGATGATCAAGGAGCAGGTGCGTCCTGCGATCACCGCGACGCTCAAGGAGATCAGAACGAAGGCACCACACGCCAAGATCGTTCTTATGGGCTACCCCGAGCTGCTGTCGAAGGGCGGCGGTTGTATCCCCGCTATCGGCCAGCCCGAGGCGGCATGGATCAACGAGATGTCCGACGTGATGAACACCGAGATGAAGGGGGCAGCCGCGGACGCCGGTATGAACATCGTCTTCTCCGACCCCACCGCCAACTTCAAGGACAAGGGGGCCTGCGGCGACCCCGAAGACATCCACGCCATCGTCCTGGACAAGTCGCCAGGCGATGACCCCGACCTCACCGACCAGCCCGTCGGGTCCTCCACCCTTCACCCCAAGATTGCAGGGGCTCGGCTGTACGCCGACGCGCTGGAGAAGACCCTGAGCGCGGGATAGAAACAACTGCCACAAGCGATCGGACCGGGAGGATGCCGTAGGCCCCCTCCCGGCCCCTTCTCCGATCAGGGGGAACACGGTGAAGTTCAACAGCCCAATGCAGATAGCCGGCTGCGGCGTGGCGACGGCGGTGGCTGCGGCAGCGGGAGTCCCCCTGTGGAACTGGGGCCAGCGCGCGGGGAGCGAACTGTGTGCGCGTCAGCCGACCGGACAGATATGCGTTCCGTACCAGGAGCCCATTGCGTTGCTGATGTGGCTGGCGGTATCCGCCGTGGTGCTGTGGAAGGTGATGGGCTTGCTGGGCCTGCGCTCGGCCTTCGCGCTGGCCTCCGCGGGAACCTATCTGACCTGGGTGGCGATGGCAGAGGCGGCCCGGTGGGGCTCGGATCCGCTGCATCCGCACTGGTGGTCGTTTGCCCTGGCAGCAGGAGCGGGCATCATCGCGGCAACGGGCGGGGTGGAGAGGCTCCGGCCGGCCTCGGGGTACGGGGTGGCGGGCGCCGTGATGGTCAGCATACTGATCTTCGGGGTATTCCCTGCCTGACCGACCGCATCGACCTCTGCCAGGGCTCGCCCTGCGCGGCGGCGCCGGAGGTGACCGCGTCCGCGGTCAACGAGGACTTCGACGGAGCCGGACGGTTGCGTGAGAGGTATCCGGCATCGCCGCAGGCTCGGGTGAGCGTTGTGGGGCTGAGCTTCGCCCAGAACTGTGTGCACTGCGGTAGGAGATGTCCGGGCCAGGCCTGCGGCTCGGACAGTCGAAGGCCCCTGCCCCAGGATCGGGTCGACCGGCTTGGTACGGGTGCCCTGAAGCGGGCAGGAGCGGGCTTCCGGCAGCGGCGTCGGCATGCGAGGTTGGTCTGCGTCCTACGCGGTTCCATTCATGAGGGCTTCTGCTCGAAGGAGACGATCTCCGGTACCGGGTCACCGGGGACAGGGGCGTTGCCATGGTCGATGAGGAGCCCGCCTTCTCGCGCCGTGTCGCGGGGCCGCACGCTGGGGAACTTGCGGTTCATCAACGCGGCGTACCCACCTGGCCCCTTCACGCGAACTGAGATCGAGAACGTCATCGGTTCGTGGGACGGGTTGGGTATGTGGATGGCGGTGTAGACGCCTATTTCGTTCGGCGTCAGCAGGATTTCGATGTCGCCGAACCTGTAGACCTTCGTTTTGCCCCGCGTAGTCGGCGCGGCTGCTGGCATGGTCGCAACGGGACCAGAGGGAGTCTGCGATGTCTCCGGCCTCCTGGGTGGTGTTGGACTCGGCGCCCTCGTTTCTGGCTTGCCCGTCTCAACTGGCGTGGGTGGAGAGGGGGAAGTTCCGGTGGCGGAGGCCGAAGCGGGCTCGGGTGTGACTGGTGCGGCGCCGCATCCGGCAACGGCCAGGCCCGCCATCGCGACTCCGGCGACGACGACTGGTATGCGAAGTGCTTGTGGTCGGTTCATTTTCAGTTGCCGCTTCTGACCGTGCGGATGTTGTCGACCAAGGCCGACCCACTGGAGGACTCCAGGTACGGGTAGGTCTTGCCGCGGTAGCCGCGATTCTGGTGCATGGGCTTGGTGCAGACGCAGCGGTCTTCCTTGGCCGCTTCGGCGAGGTGGCTGGAGCGCAGGCGCACTCCCGTGTGCCCGGATGGGCTGATGTCGTCGAAGAACACGGTGCAGTTCGGACCGTCGTAGAGCGAGGGACCGGTGGTGGTGCCATCGGACCAGGTGTACGTGGTCCCGTAGGTTCCGTAGCGCGCAGCGCCGGTGGAAATGGTGTATTTGGAGCGGCTGGCATCGGCAAACCCTGTGGCGGCCGGGGTGTTGGACTCGATGATCTGCCTGGCTTCGGCCCCTGCCTGCTCATCGACCTTGATGTCGAGGGTGGGCACCGGCTTGTCGGCCCTCCGAATCCGCTGGTCGGTTGCCGGTACGACAGGCATGACCGCCGTCGCGCTCAACAGGGTTGTGGAGACGACGCCCAGGCATAATGGAGACTTCACTGATTCTCCCTCATGTGACGGTCAGGTAACCCTGACGTGTTAAGACACTACGGTCCTCAATGCGCAGGCGTGCAACCTTTTGTTGAAATTCTCGGCGCGGGTCGTCTCTGAACAGTCGACGGCCCGCCGATGTGGGGATGCATCTGGCGGCAGGGGCGTGGAGTCCTCCGGCGTTACGTGCGCGTCGCTGCGCTGTCGATCGCATTCCCGGCGGCCGACCGCCGGTCAGCTGCCGGCGAGTTCCTCGATGACCGGTGCGAACGCCGCCATGGAGGTGTCCAGGACGGTGACGTACGAGAAGCCGTACCGCTCCCGGCGCTCGCGCAGCTGCGCGGCCATCTGCGCCGGCGTGCCGATCAGCAGCGTCGGCACCTGAAGTGCCTGGTCCGCGTCCACCCCGACCCCCTGCGCGGCGACCTCCCGGGCGGCGGCCCGGCGGTCGTCGGTCACCAGCACCTGCTGGACGAGGACGTTGAGTTCGGCCGGCTCCGCGCGGTCCGCGGCGTGCCGGTGGTACGCGGCCACGGACGCGGCGACCCGCTCGGCCGGGAGCAGTTCCAAGGTGCCCTCCGGTCGGCCCGGCGCCTGCCGGCCGCCGGTGAACGCCGCGATCTCGGCGTGCCGGGCCGCCAGCCGCAGCAGCCGCGGCCCGCTGCCGCCGATCATCAGCGGCGGGCGGGGTCGTTGGGGGGAGTGCGGCAGGTGCCCGGGGTCGCCGAGCAGCCGGTCCAGCTCCTGGACCAGGTGTGCCAGGTGGTCCACCCGCTGGCCGGGCGTTCCGAAGGGCAGGCCGGCCCCGTCGTGTTCGGCCTTGACGTACCCGGTGCCCAGGCCGAGTTCCAGCCGCCCGCCGGTGAGCGCGTCGGTGGTGGCCACCTCGCGGGCCAGCAGCGAAGGGTTCCAGAAGCCGGCGTTCAGGACGAAGGTGCCCACCCGCGGGCGTTCGGTCGCCTCCGCCGCGGCCACCAGGGCGGGGAACGGCGACGGCCACCCCAGGTGGTCCGGGACCAGCAGCACGTCGTAGCCGAACCCTTCGGCGCGGCGGCACTTCTCCCGCCAGACCGGGCCGGAGTCGAGGGTGAGCAGCGTGACGCCGAAGCGGAAGGGTCGTGTCATCGGGCCCCCTTGGGAGTGGGTCGCCGGGGGTCGGCAACCCTCAACTCGCATGCAATCACGGACCGTTGGTCGTCGTGGCCGGGATCTTCGGGCGGTGGCCGTCGCTACGGGCCCCGGGCGGGTGACGCTCCGTCAGGTCGTGACGGTCAGTTCCTCGTACGCCAGGGTCACCCACTCCTCGTCGGCCCCGGGATCCGTGCCGACGCCCGGGGTCTCCCACGCCGTCGGCAGCGCGCCGGCGAGGTGGTAGCGGCGCAGCGGGGTGCGGTCGGCGGCGTAGTGGACCACCGTCACCGGCTGCCGGGAGGCCGCGGCGCCGCCCTCCACCAGGCATCTGGTGAGCCAGTCGGTGAGGGCGGCGCTCCTGTCCGGGCCGCGCACGATGGTGACCTCGCCCGGGTGCCCCATCCCGTGCGTGAACGGATCCTCGTCGGACGGCGGGGTGTCGAAAGCGGGGCCGGACACCGAGCGGACCGTCTCCACCTGGAAGGCGCCGAGCTCGACGGTGACGGCTGCCGGATGCCGGGGGTCGGGAGTCTCTTCGCTGGACATGGGCCTCCTCCGTGCACAGGGACGGGGCCGGCCGGCCCCGTGTCGGTAGCCCGACCGTTGCCCGAGCCGGTCCGGGCGCATTCCCGGGCTCGCTCGAACGGCGGCAGGAAGAACGATTCGGCTCGCTCGAACGGACGGCGTCCCCGCCGACGCCCCGATAGGCGCCGGCTATCGGTCGCATTCGCAAGCCGTGGATGGTGCCCGGCCGCGCGCTGGGCCAGCCTGGCGGCATCCAGACGTGCGACGAAGGGGCAGGACATGACCGACGTTCCGCAGCGGCGTTCCGTGGCGGCGCACCATCTGCTGAACTTCATCGACGGCCGGTGGGCTCCCGCCGCGTCGGGCCGCACCCGGACCAACCGCAACCCGGCCGACCTGCGAGACCACCTCGGGGAGTTCGCCGAGTCCGAGGGCGCGGACACGGAGCGCGCGGTGGCCGCGGCGGCCGCCGCACTGCCTGCCTGGCGGGCGCTGGGGCCGATCCGGCGGGCCGCCCACCTCACCGCACTCGGCCGGGAACTCGCCGACCACGAAGCGGAGTTCACCGAGGCGATCACCCGCGAACAGGGCAAACTGCGGACCGAGGCCCGGGCCGAGGTGGCCCGGGCCCGCGCGGTGCTGGAGTTCACCGCGGGCCAGGCCAGGCTCCTCGGCGGGGTCACCGCGCCCGCCGAGGAGGACCGCACCTTCGCCTACACCTTCCGCCGGCCGCTGGGCGTCGTCGGACTGGTCTCGCCCTGGAACTTCCCGCTCGCCATCCCGGTCTGGAAGGTCGCCCCGGCGCTGCTCTCCGGCTGCACCGCGGTCCTCAAGCCCTCCCCGCTGACCCCGCTGACCGCCGCGCTGCTGACCGACGCGGCACGGCGGGCCGGGGTTCCCGACGGCGTGCTCAACCTCGTCCAGGGCGACGCGGAAGCCGGCGCGGCCCTCGTCGCGCACCCCCAGGTCGCCGGCGTCAGCTTCACCGGATCGCTCGCCGTCGGTACCGCCATCCACACCGCCGGCGCGCCCCGCCTGCTGCGCACCCAACTCGAACTCGGCGGCAAGAACGCGGTGATCGTGCTGGCCGACGCCGATCTGGACCGGGCGGTGGACGCGGTGGTGCAGGGTGCCTTCGGCCAGGCCGGGCAGCGGTGCAGCGCCACCAGCCGCGCGGTCGTCGACCGCGGGGTGCGGGACGCGTTCCTGGAGCGGCTGGTGGCCCGGGTCGCGGCGCTGCGGGTCGGTCCGGGCGACGCTCCGGACTCCGAGGTCTGCCCGGTCGTCGACCCGGCCCGGATGCGGGCCGCGCTGGACGCCGTCGCGGGTGCCCGGCGGGACGGCGGCACGGTCCTGTGCGGCGGCGGCCCGGTCGACCGGCCCGGCCTCCCGGAGGGCTGCTACGTCCAGCCCACGGTCATCCGCGACGTGCCCTGGGACAGCGAACTGGCCCAGGAGGAGGTCTTCGGACCGGTCCTCGCGGTGGTGGACGCGGACGGCTTCGACGACGCCCTGCGGATCGCCAACTCCGTCAAGTACGGGATGTCCGGCACCGTCTTCACCGCCTCCCAGGCCCGTGCCTTCGAGGCCGTGGAACGCTTCGAGGCGGGCATGCTGCACGTGAACCGGCCGGGGGTGGGCGCCTACGCGCACCTGCCGCACGTCGGCGCCAAGGCGTCCCAGTACGGCCCGCCCGAATGCTCCCCGCAGGTCTGGGACTTCTACACCGCGTGGCACTCGGCCTGCATCAGCTACTGACCGCCCCGGCCCGCACGTCGGCCCCGGTCGTCGCCCGCGCGGCGACCGGGGCCCGAAGCGGGCGGACCTACCGCCGCAGCACCTCCTCCGCCAGCCCGAACGACAGCGTCATCCCGGCACCCCCCAAGCCGTTGACGACCGTCACCCCGGGCTCGGGGTCGGTCACCAGCTCGGTGCGGCCGTCGGGCAGCGACGGGTAGTAGCCGGTCCAGCGCTCGGTGATCCGCGGCTCGGGGATCCGCGCGAACCCGCCGAGCGAGTTCAGGATCGCCCGGTCGATCTCCTCACTGGCGAACGGGTCGTGGGTGGCCGCGTACGCGTGGCTGTCGCCGATCGTCAGCCGGCCGTCCGCGGTCTGCGACAGCAGCACGTGGATGCCGTGCTCGCGGTGGAACGGCAGCTCGGCGCGGATCCGGGCGTCCAGGGCCGCGCGGGCCGTGCAGTCCTCGAACGCCGCGTAGTGCAGCAGGGTCAGCCCGCCGCAGAGCATCGGCCCGAGCTGCCAGCCGTCCGGCTGCACCCCGGTCCGCAGCATCTGGAGCTTGCAGCGCACCAGCCCGCTCTCCCGGAACACCTCCGGGTAGAGGGTGGCGAAGTCGTTGCCGCTGCACACCACGATGCGGTCCGCCCGCCACGCGCCGTCGGTGGTGGCCAGCCGCGGCGCCGCGATCTGCCGGACCGTCGTGCCGAACCGGGCGTCCACGCCGTACTCCTCGGCCAGGTGGGCCGTGACCGCGGGCACCGCCCGCCGGGGATCGACGTTGACCTCGGTGGGGCTCCACATCGCGCCGAGCAGCCCTTCGGCGCGCACCGCGGGGCCGCGCCGGACCGCCTCCGCTGCCGTGAGCATCGTGGTGCCGCGTTCCCGGGCGGCCGGGGTGGTGGCCACGAACTCCTCCAGGACCGCGAGTTCGTCGGGCCGGTGCGCCAGGTGCAGGGAGCCGGACGGTGCCGCCCACATCCCGGTCTGCGCGCTGAGTTCCAACCAGATCTCCCGGCTGCGCAGCGCCCGTTGGTAGACCGCGCCGCGCTGCTGGCCGATCGCCCAGACCATCCCGAAGTTGCGGATGGAGGCGCCGACCGCGTACGCGTCGCGCTCGAAGAGCACCACCCGGTCGCCGCGCCGGGCGGCGGCCAGGGCGTGCGCCAGGCCGACGATCCCGCCGCCGACGACGGCGGTGTCGACGACGCGTTCGGAGGTGCGGTGTGTGGTGCGTGCGGGGTGTGAGGGGTACGAGGGGTTGGTCATGGGGGTGCCTCTCTGGGGACGGGACGGGTCACGAGGAGGTGCCATATGGGGTGCCTGGGAGCTTTCTTGACGGTGCGTCAGGACGAGGCGGTGGCCGGGCGGCGGTTCCAGTGCGGGAGCAGGAGCAGACCCGCCAACAGGGCCGCGCCGGCGAATCCGTGGAACAGTGCGGTGCCGGGGAGGAAGCCGGGCAGCAGTCCGCCGAGCACCGCGCCGATCGAACCGCAGCCGTTGACCAGGCCGGCCGCGGTGCCGGCGCCGCCGGCGGAGCCGAAGTCGACCGCCGCGACGCACGAGATCATCGCGTCGGCGGCGTAGGCGGCCAGCCCGATCACCGCGAGCACGGCCATCATCACGACCGCGCTGCCGGTCGCGGTCAACGGCATGAACAGTGCCAGCGCCCCGGTCAGCACGGCCAGCGCCAGTACGCAGGGCGGCACCCGGCGGGAGCGGAAGACCGTGTCGGAGAGCCAGCCGATCAGCATCGGCGCCAGTACCCCGGCCGCCCCGAAGGAGATCGGGATGACGGTGGCCCCCACCTTGCCGACCGCCGGCAGCCGGTCGCTGACCAGCACCGGACCCCACAGCAGGATCGCGTACCGGGCCGGTTTGAGCAGGAAGTAGGCGGCGCCGAGGGTGAGCACCATCCGGTCCTTCAGCGCGGCGCGGTAGGGCGCGAACGGCGCCCGGCGCACGGCCGTCGATGCGGCGGCAGTCGGCGTGGCGCGGGCGGCGGCCGTCGGCCCGGCGCCGGCGGGGGCGTCCGGCGGCACGTCGCGCTGGAAGAGCAGGAACACCACCAGCACCACCGCCAGCGTGGCCGCCCCGACCAGGAACGCGGCGTGCCAGCTGTCGAGGACCCGGTACGCCCACCAGGCCAGGAACGGCGGGGCGGCCAGGCCGCCGAAGGCGTAGTTGGTGCTCCACAGGCCGAGCACCCGCCCCCGGGTGCGCACCGGGAAGAAGTTCCCCATGTTCTTGCAGAGCGGGGCCCAGCCGGCCGACTGCGCGAGCCCCTGGACGACCATCGCCCCGCCGAACACCAGCAGGGCGCTGCTCACCCCCATCGTGCAGGCCGCGGCGATGGCGCCGAGCATGCCCACGGTCACCACCACCCGCGGCCCGAACCGGTCGGCCCACATCCCCCACAGGAACTGGCCGACGGCGTAGGCCGCGAGGTAGACCGCGTCGAGCACGCCGAGCACCCGCTCGGTGAGCACTCCGTGCAGCGTCGGATCGTCCAGGATCCCGAGCTTGGCGACCGCGAACGCCTGGCGGACGAAGTAGAAGCCCGCGTAGGCGAGCCAGGTGACGGCGAAGATCTGCCGTCGCCAGCGGGCCGCGGCGCGCAGCGCGGCGCGGGTGCTGCCCGGGGGCGCGGGTAGCTCGTGGGGAACGGACTGCGGTGCGAGGTCGGCCATGGAGGTGTCCTGTCCTCGACGTGGACCAGGCGAGGGGAGGGGAGGGGAGCGGGCGGTGCGGCCGGGCACGGCGGGGTCCCGGCGCGTGCCTCGGCGGCGCGCCGGGGCCGGGGTGTGGGGGAGGAGCGGGGGTGCGGAGGGGATCGGGAGGGGCGGGGTGTGGTCAGGCGGTGGGCGGGCGTCCGGCGGCCAGGGCCGTGCCGATCCAGTAGCTGTCGAAGTTCCGCAGCCGGTGCCCGTCCGGCAGCGCTCCGACCGGGGTGTTGACCAGGAACGGGACCCGTTGTTCGGTCAACCCGCCGTGTGAGCGCAGCGGTTCGGTGAAGCCGCTCAGGTCGTGCCGGGCCGGGGTGGTGCCCAGTACCGTGTTGCGTTCGGCGAGCACGACCAGCTCGCCGATCCGGTCGCCCGGCAGCTCGAAGCGCGCACCGGCGGCGTCCCGGGTCAGTACCGCGTCGACCCCGTCGAGCGCGGTCAACTCGGCGGCCAGCGCGGCGGTTTCCGCAGGACCGGTCCCGGGCGGCAGGTGCACCGTGGCGTACGAGCCGAGCGCGCCGTGGTGGACCGTGTACGGGTCGGTGATCGGCAGCACCACCCGGGCCCGTCCGGCGCCCAGGCGTTGGTCGAGGGCGTCTTGGAGGAAGACCACCCGGGCCCGCCCCGCGCCGTCGCTCTTGGCGTTCATCCCGTGGTCGGCGGTGATCACCAGCACCGCGCCGAGCGCGTCCAGCCGCGCGAAGTAGCGGTCGAGCATGGCGTAGAAGTCGTTGGCCACCGGCGAACCGGGGGCGTGCTTGTGCTGGATGTAGTCCGTCAGCGACAGGTACGTCAGCTCCGGGTGCTCCCGCTCCAGCACGTCCACGCCCGCGGCCAGCACCAGTTCGCTCAGCTCGGCGCTGTAGACCGGCGGCAGTGCCATCCCGGTGCGCTCCAGCACCTTGTCGATGCCGTGTTCCGCCTCGGTGACGCGGTCGGCCCGTTCGGCGGAGAAGCAGATGCCGTCGACCAGGCCGTGGCCCAACAGGCGGCGCAACTTGTCCTTGGCGGTGATCACCGCGACCCGGGCGCCGCGGGCGGAGAAGGCGGCGAACAGCGTGGGGGCGCGCAGCAGCGCCGGGTCGTTCATCATGACCTCGCTGCCGGTGTCCGGGTCGTAGAAGTAGTTGCCGCAGATCCCGTGCACCGAGGGCGGCACGCCGGTGGCGATCGAGAGGTTGTTGGGATTGGTGAAGGACGGCATCGTGCAGTCGGCGCGCAGGTCGCTGCCGCGCCGCAGCATCTCCGCCAGGAACGGCATCCGGCCGTCGGCGACGGCCCGTTCGTGGTAGGCGTCCTCGCTGCCGTCGATGCACACCACCACGACCGGCCGGGCCGGCCAGGCGTAGTCGCGGCCGTTCACGGTCAGCTGCTGGGCACCGGCTTGGGTCATCTGCGGATCCACCCCTGAGGTCGGTAGGTCGGGACGGCGGTCGGTGCCGCCCACCCCTCATGGGTAGCACCGCAGTTCAGCGCCGCAGAACCACCGAAAACGCTATACGCGCCATAGCCCCGCGCCCGCGCCGCCGTTCACGACCCGGCGGTCCGCGCCGGTGCCCCGCCCGGCGCGGCGCCGGTGCCCGCCGCTGCCTCCTCGGCTGCTTCCTCCTCGGCCGCGGCCTCCGCCTCGAGGCCGCCCCAGATCGCGCCGGACAGCGCCACCGCGGTCTCGACGTCGCCCGCCGCGCAGGCGTCGATCAGGGCGTCGTGGCGGGCGGCGGAGGCGCGCGCCGCGGTGCTGGAGAACCTGCGGCGCTCCAACCGTCGCAGCAGTGGGGTGTACCGGCGCACGGTCTCGGCCAGTGCCTCGTTGCCGCCCGCGACGATCGGCACGGCGTGCAGCGCGTCGTCGGCGGCGACCGCGGCGGCCGGGTCCTCCGCGTCCAGGGCCCGGACGAACGCGTCGTTGGCCGCCCGCATCCGCGCCAGGTCGTCGCCGGTCAGGCGGGGTACCGCCGCGCGGACGGCGAGGGCGTGCATCGCCTGCACGACCGCCAGCGCGTCCCGGATCTCCCGGGCCACCACCGGGGCGACCCGGGTGTAGCTCTGCGGTTTGGAGACCACCAGGCGTTCGGCGGTGAGGCGGGCGAGGGCCTGTCGGACGGGGGCGCGGGACAGGCCCAGTCGCTCGGCGAGTTCGCCGTCGTGGAGCTTCTGTCCGGGCGGCAGTTCGCCGGAGACGATCGCTTCCAGCAAGGCGTCGTACGCCTTGTCGCGCAGCAGCCTTCTCGGCACCGGTTCCAGTGCGGTCACCCCCCGATCCTAAGCGGCCGGACCCGGCCGTCGAGGCCGACCCGAGACGCACTAACATTTCAGATGTCAATCTGCCGCCGGGGTGCATCGAGTCGAGAAAGTCGCAGGCGGCAGTGGGGAAGAGGGCTTCGCCGGCGGTGACGCGGGGCCCTGTAACGGTGTTACGGACGAAGGAGAGCCACGTGTCCCCATCCGCCCGCCGGGCCCGGAGCGGCGTCGTGCTCCCCATGGGCCTCGGCCTCCTCGCCGCCGCCTGCTTCGCCACCACCTTCGTGCTCAACCGCACGATGAGCGTGGCCGGCGGTTCCTGGATGTGGAGCGCGAGCCTGCGCTACCTGTTCATGACCGTGCCGCTGCTCGCCCTGGTCGCCCTGCGCGGCGGACTCCCCGCGGTGCTCCACAGCCTGCGGGCCCGCCCCGGGCACTGGCTGCTCTGGTCGACGATCGGCTTCGGGCTCTTCTACGCGCCGCTGACCTGGGCCGGCGAACACGGCGCCGGATGGCTGGTCGCCGCCACCTGGCAGCTGGTGATCGTCACCGGCATCGCCCTCGGCGCGCTGGGCGGCGGCCGGGTCCCGCTGCGCACCCTCGCCGTCTCGGTGCTGATCGTGGTGGGGGTGGTCCTCACCCAACTCGGGCCGGCCGACGGCATCGGGGTCGCCGACGTGCTGCGGGTGGTACTGCCGGTGCTGGTCGCCGCGGTCGCCTACCCCCTCGGCAACCGCCGGCTGCTCGGCCTGGACGGGCTGGACGGGGTGCAGCGCACCCTCGCGATGACGCTCGGCTCGCTGCCGTTGTGGCTGGCCCTCGCCGGCACCGCCGCCGTCACCCAACGCCCGCCGTCCGAAGGGCAGTTGGTGCAGTCGCTGATCGTCGCACTGCTCTCCGGGGTGGTGGCCACCACGCTGTTCTTCCGGGCCACCGACCAGGTGCGGCACCACCCCGGCGCCCTCGGCGCCGTCGAGGCCACCCAGGCCGCCGAGGTGCCGTTCACCCTGCTCGGCGAGGCGCTGCTGACCGGACTCGCGGCGCCCGGGCTAGCCGGCTGGACCGGACTGGCGCTGATCGTCGCCGGGCTGTGCGCGCACGCGCTGGGCCACGTACCCCGCCGCGCCGACCGCCAGCAGCAGTACGACGGTGCCCAGGGTGAACGCCTCGAAGGTGAGCCGCGAGACGCCCCACACCGCCCGGAAGCGGTACGGGATGCCGACCGCCGCCTCCAGCGTGCCGGGGAACAGCGCCACCCATGAGCCGAGCAGGATCCAGGCGTAGACCAGCAGCGCGGCGAGGGTGAAGCCCCGGGTGCCGAACGGGACCTCGTAGGGGCGGGGCACCTCGCGGTGGCGCAGCCGGAGTGCCAACAGCGCCGGGATCACCGCCAGGTACGACAGCAGCAGCGTGGTGATCGCCACCGACAGCACCACCCCGAAGACCGCCGAGGCGTCACCGTGCGCCAGGTGCATGGCGGCGAGCATGAAGGCGGTGGCGGTCACGCCGGAGAGCAGGTTCATCCGGACCGGGGTGCCCAGCCGCGGGTGGAAGGCGCCCAGCGCCCGGGTGAAGAATCCGCCGTCGGCCGCCGCCATCGCCTGCATCCGGTCGGCGACGATCATCCAGGCGCTGCCCTGGGTCAGCAGGGCCACCGCGAACAGCACCGCGGCGCCGGTCAACAGCGGCCCGCGCCAGCTCCCGTACACCCCGAAGACCAGCTCCGCCGCGTCCATGAACCCGCCGACCCCGGTGATCCGGCCCGGCGGCGCGGCCGACAGGATCGCCGCCACCGGCAGCAGGTAGCAGCCGGTGGCGATGGCACCGGACACCCCGATCGCCGCCGGCACGTCGTGCTGCGGATCGAGCATCTCGTCACCGGCCGCGTTCGGCGCCTCGAAGCCGACGTAGGCGAAGAGCAACACCGGTACCAGCGCCAGGAACCCGACGGTGGTGGGGGAGAAGTGCGCCTGCGCCAGCCCGCGGAAGCCGTGCTGGACGCCGTAGGCCACCGCCGTGGCGGTGAAGAAGGCCAGCGCCAGGACCTTGGCCGCGGCCCCCGCGGTGGTGATCCACTTGCCGCGGCGCAGCGAGACCACCGCGGTGAGGATGGCGGCCCAGATGAAGACCAGCTTGAAGAGGTAGTCCGCGACGGTGCCGGAACCGAGCGGGAAGACGAAGCCGTCCCACGCCTGGGCGGCCAGGAACACCAGCGAACCGCCCAGCCAGACCGGGTTGGTGACCCAGTAGAACATCGTCGTCAGCGCGGCCGGCAGCCGCCCGAACGCCACGTCCACCCACACGTACGGGCCGCCCTCCTGCGGGAAGGCGGCCCCGGTCTCGGCGAACAGCAGGGCGTACGGCAGCAGGAACACCACCGCGAGCACCGCGATCCACACGACGGCCTGCCCGCCGCCCGCCGCGATCTGCCCGATCACGTCGAACGAGACCACCGCGGCGACGCCCATCGCCATGATGTCGAACCGGCGCAGACTGCGCCGCAGGTGCGGGACGGGGGCGGGGACGGACACGGGCGGCGCACCTCCGGGGGCGGGGCGGCCGGCCGGTCCGGCCGCCCGGCGGATCACATCGTGCGCCATCCGCCCGGCCCGCCCGGTGGCGGCGCGACGGGCGGACCGCGGCGGTAGCCCCGATGGCCCGGGGCACCTCGCCCGGGCCCTGTCCCCGAGCGGCGTCCCCGGTTAGGGTCGACGGGTAGTCGATCATGGCGCTTCCCCACGGCGCCCGGCGCGCCCCGCGCCGCGTACCGAGGGAGGGCCGTGGAACTCAACCTCCACCGGCTGTGGATCTTCATGCAGGTGGTCGAGCACCAGGGCTTCTCCGCCGCGGCGCAGAAGCTCTACATGAGCCAGCCGTCGGTCTCCAACCAGGTGCGCCGGCTCGAACAGTCGCTCCGGGTCACCCTCATCGACCGCTCCGGCACCCGCGCCCGCCCGACCGCCGAGGGCGAGGTGCTCGCCGCGTACGGCAAGCGGGTCTTCCTGCTGGCCGAGGAGGCGGTGGCCGCCGTCCGGCAGGTCAGCGGGCTGGTCACCGGACGCCTCCTGGTCGGCGGTTCGACGACGGTGGGCACCTACCTGCTGCCCGCCCTCCTCGCCCGTTACCAGCGGCGCCACCCCGCCATCGACTGCGACGTCTTCGTCGGCAACTACGAGGCCGTCCAGGAACGGCTGCTGGCCGGCGGCATCGGCATCGCGGTGGTGGCCGGCACCCCGCTCGGCGACCGCCTGGTCGTGGAGTCGGTCCTCGACGAGCACCTGGTGCTGATCGCCGCCCCCGACCACCCGCTCGCCGACCGCGCCGCCGTCACCCCGGACGACCTGTCCGCCGGCGGCGTCCGCTTCCTGCTCCGCGAACCGGGCTCGCAGACCCGCGCCCTCCAGGAACGCGTGCTCGCCGACTGGGGGCTGGCCGCCGCCCCGCACGCCGACATCTCGGGGCCGGAGGCGGTCAAGCGGTGCGTCGCGGCCGGGATGGGCCTGGCCCTGATCTCCGAACACGCCGTCGTCGACGAACTGCGCGCCGGCACCCTCGCCGCGCTGCCGGTCACCCCCGCCCCGCAGCCCCGCCCCATCAGCCTCGTGCGCCGCCGCGACCGCCTGCTGTCCCCCGCGGAACGGGCGTTCCTGGAGCTGCTGCGCGAAGTCCGGCACTGGCCGGGGGAGCCCGACGGCGGCGCCGGGGACACCCAGGACGACGACCCTTGCCGGTGCTAGCGGATCCGCGCTAGCGTGGAGGGGTGGCGAAGACGCAGTTGAACGTCCGGGTGGACGAAGCCACCGCCGAAGCGGCGCGGGAGCGCGCCCTCCAGCGGGGAGTGAGCGTGAACCGCTATATCGAGGAACTGGTCCTCAAGGACGCCGGCGAGGTCGGCCAGACCTTCGTCGAGGCCGCCGCGGACTTCATGAAGCAGTACGAGCGGGTCTTCGCCGAGGAGTTCGGCCTCGACCCCGGCCCGGACCGCCTCCGTTGTGCCCCCGACCAGCAGGCCGCCGACCACCGGGAAGGACAGCCGGGCACAACGTGACACTGCGCATCGATCTCGCCTGGCTCCTCCTCGTCGCCGAACAGCACACCCCCGGCGATCCCCAGGTCACCGACTGGGGTGCCCTGATGGCCGCGGTCGGCCGCCACGAAGCCGAGATATTCGGTGTCCCCGTCTACCCCGAGCCCCAGGACCGCGCCGCGGCACTGCTCCAACTCCTGCTCCACGTCCCGGCGTTGGAGCGTTCGAATGCCATGTTCGCGAGCGCCGTCGCCTACGGCTTCCTGGTCGCCAGCGGACTGAAGGTCACCACCTCGCCCGAACAGGTCCGCGAGCTGGCCCGCATGGTCAAGGACGGCACCACCGACGTCCGCGCCATCGCCGACGAACTCCGCACCTGGACGGTCTGACCTCCACCGCCCTGGCGAGGGAACTACCGGGCGGCGACGGCCGGTTCGGCGGCGAAGGACCGAGGGACGAAGGCGCCCGTGCCGCCCAGTTCCGGCGCCAGCCAGGCGGGGGCGGCGGCGCGGAAGGCGTGCGGCGGGAGGGCGCCGGAGCCCTCCGGGAGCACGCCCAGCAGCGGGGCGCCGGCCGCCGTCGGCAGGTCGTGCAGGTTGCAGTGGGCCGCGAGGTCCGGCTCGGCCGGCCAGCTGCCGACGACGACGCCGGGGCAGTCGAGGCCGTGCGTGCGCAGCGCCAGCGCGGTCAGCGCCGTGGTGTTGAGGGTGCCGAGGCCGGCCTGCACGACGACCAGGACGGGCGCGTCGGCCAGGCGCGCGGCGTCGGCGAGGGTGTGCCCGTCGTCGTCGAAGCGGACCAGCAGCCCGCCGGCGCCCTCGACCAGGACCAGGTCGTGCGAGGCGGCCAGCTTCGCCGCGGCCTCGGCGATCTCCGAGGGGCGCACCGGCGGCAGCCCCGCCCGCCGCGCGGCGGTCTCGGGCGCCAACGGCTCGGGGAAGCGGGCGAGTTCGGCGACGGTGAGGGCACCCGCCAGTCGCTCGACCTCGGCGGCGTCGCCCGGCTCGGCCGGGCCGACACCGGTCTGCGCGGCCTTGAGCACCGCGACCGAGCGGCCCTGCCGGAGCGCCGCCGCGGCGACCGCCGCGGTGGTCACGGTCTTGCCGACCTCGGTGCCGGTACCGGTCACGAACAACACCGCCATGGGTGCGCCTCCGAACTCTTCGCTGCTGGTGGGGGGTACGGGCGGCGGGGCGGGGCGGACCGGTGATCGGCCCGGCCGCCCCACCGCCCGGGCGGGGTTCAGCCCGCGCGGGCGGCCGCGCACACCGCGGCGCAGATCCGCGCCACGTCCTCGTCGCCGGTGATGTACGGCGGCATGGTGTAGACCAGGTCCCGGAACGGGCGCAGCCAGACGCCTTCCCGGACGGCGGCCCGGGTCGCGGCCGCCATGTCCACCTCGTGGTCCAGCTGGACCACGCCGATCGCACCCAGGACGCGCACGTCGCGCACCCCGGGCAGCTCCGCGGCGGGCGCCAAGGCGGCCCGGAGCCCGGTCTCGATCCGGGTGACCTCCTGCGCCCAGTCCTGCGACAGGAGCAGTTCGATCGACGCCTCGGCGACCGCCGCGGCCAGCGGGTTGCCCATGAACGTGGGGCCGTGCGCCAGCACCGGAAGCTCGCCGCGGGAGATCCCCTCGGCCACCTCCGTGGTGCACAGCGTCGCCGCGAGGGTGAGGTATCCGCCGGTCAGGGCCTTGCCCACGCACATCACGTCCGGTGCGACACCGGCGTGCCCGGCCGCGAACAGGCTGCCGGTACGGCCGAATCCGGTGGCGATCTCGTCGAAGACCAACAGCACGCCGTGGGCGTCGCAGGCCTCCCGCAGCACCCGCAGGTAGGCGGGGGAGTGGAAGGACATCCCGCCCGCGCCCTGCACCACCGGCTCCACGACCACCGCCGCCAACTCCTCGGCGTGCCGGCCGATCAGCTCCCGCAGGTGCGCCGCGTACCCGGCGTCCGGCGGGGCGTCGAAGCCGGCCGGCGGCGCCTCGGCGAAGACCTGTTGGGGCAGTACACCCTGCCACAGGTGGTGCATCCCGCCGTCCGGGTCGCACACCGACATCGGCTGCCAGGTGTCGCCGTGGTAGCCGCCGCGCCAGGTCAGCAGCCGCTGCTTGGCGGGCTTGCCCCGCGAACGCCAGTACTGCAGGCACATCTTGACCGCCACCTCGACCGACACCGAACCGGAGTCGGCGAGGAAGACGTGCCGGAGCGGATCGGGCGTGATGTCCACCAGCCGCTTGGCCAGCCGCACCGCGGGCTCGTGGGTGAGCCCGCCGAACATCACGTGGCTCATCCGCCCCAACTGGCCGCGGGCCGCGTCGCTGAGCACCGGGTGGTTGTAGCCGTGCACCGCCGACCACCAGGACGACATCCCGTCCACCAGCTCCACCTGGCCCTCGGCCGGCCGGCCCAGCCGCAGCCGGACCCCGCTGGCCGACTCGACCAGCAGCGGCTCGCTCCGGCCGGGCATCGGCCCGTACGGGTGCCAGACGTGCTGCCGGTCCAGCGCCAGCAGTTCGTCGGGGGTGAGCGGCTCAGGCATTGGGCGGCAGGTCGGTGCCGGCGCCGCGGCGGCGCACCGCGACCAGAGCGCGCCGGGCCTCCTCGGCGGGGGCCGCGCCGGCGGTCTCCGGCTCGGCGTCCGCGGCGTCCGGCACGGCGTCCGCGGCGTCCGTGCCGGCCTCCGTCGGCCTGCGGTGCGCCGGCAGCGTGGTGGTGTCGGCGCCCTCCACCTCGAACCCGGCGTCCGCGATCATCGCCAGGTCGTCCTTGCCGGCCTGGCCCTCGCTGGTGAGGTAGTCGCCCAGGAAGATGGAGTTGACCAGGTGCAGGGCGAGCGGCTGTAGGCTGCGCAGGTGCACCTCGCGGCCGCCGGCCAGCCGGACCTCCACGTCCGGGCAGACGAAGCGGACCATCGCCAGGATCCGCAGGCAGCGCTGCGGGGTGAGGTTCCACTCCTTGGCCAGCGGGGTGCCCTCGAACGGGATCAGGAAGTTCACCGGCACCGAGTCGGGGTCCAACTCGCGCAGCGCGAACACCACGTCGACCAGGTCGGCGTCGCTCTCGCCCATGCCGGCGATCAACCCGGAGCAGGCCGACATCCCCGCCGCCTGGGCCTGCTGGACGGTCTCCACCCGGTCGGAGAAGTCGTGCGTGGTGCAGATGTCGCCGTAGGTGGCTTCCGAGGTGTTGAGGTTGTGGTTGTAGGCGTCGGCGCCGGCCGCGCGCAGCCGCTCCGCCTGGCCGTTGTCGAGCAGGCCCAGGCAGGCGCAGATCTCGACGCCCTCGTTCTGCTCCTTGATGGCGGCGATGGTCTGCGAGACCCGGTCCACGTCCTTGTCGGTGGGCCCCCGGCCACTGGCGACCAGGCACACTCGCTTGGCGCCGCCGGCCACCCCGGCCGCGGCCGCCTTCGAGGCGTCGTCGGGCTTGAGCCAGGTGTACTTGAGGATCTCCGCCTTCGAGCCCAGCCGTTGGGAGCAGTACGAGCAGTCCTCCGGGCACAGGCCCGACTTGAGGTTGACGAGGTAGTTGAGCTTGACCCGCCGCCCGAACCACGCGCGGCGGACCTTCCCCGCCGCGGCCACCACGTCGAGCAGTTCGTCGTCGGTCGTCGCCAGTACGGCGAGCGCCTCGTCACGGGTCGGCACCTCGCGCCGCAGTCCCTTGTCCACCAGTGTGTTCAGCAGGTCCATGGCGATGATCCTGACGTACGTCCCGGCCCCCGGCCAAGGAGGATTCCCACAATGCCCGGTGATCGGGGTGTGTGCATCACCACACCGTCTGGCTGCGGAACGACCGCTAACGTCTATCGACAGCCCACAATCGAGGCGCTACCGGCCCGTTGCCGGGACCGGGCGTCCGGCGTGTCGCCGGGCCCGCTCCCGCCACCCACCGACGAAGGACGCCGATGCTGCAGGACCCCGCCCCACCGCTGCCGTCCGCCGCGGCCCCCCGGCCGGCCTCCGGCGCGGCGTTCGACTGGATCGACGAGGCCCGCGCCGCCCGCCACCGTGCCGGCCTGGTCCGCACCCTGCGGCCCCGGCCCGCCGATGCGTCGGTGCTCGACCTGGCCGGCAACGACTACCTCGGGCTCGCCCGGCACCCCGAGGTGACGCGCGCCGCGGCCGAGGCGGCCGAAGCATGGGGCGCCGGCGCGACCGGTTCCCGGTTGGTGACCGGCAGCACCGAACTCCACGCCCAACTGGAGTGCGAACTCGCCGAGTTCTGCGGATTTGAGGCGGCCCTGGTGCTGTCCTCCGGCTACACCGCCAACCTCGCCGCGGTCACCGCCCTCACCGCCCCCGGCACCCTGGTGATATCCGACGCCGGCAACCACGCCTCCCTCATTGACGGCTGCCGGCTCTCCAGGGCCCGCACCGAGGTCGTCCCGCACGCCGATCCGACGGCCGTCCGCACCGCGCTGGCCGGGCACCACGGCCGGGCGCTGGCGCTCACCGACGCGGTCTTCTCGGTCGACGGTGACGCCGCGCCGCTGCCCGCGCTCGCCGACGCCTGCCGGACCCGGGACGCCGCGCTGCTGGTCGACGACGCGCACGGGCTCGGCGTGTTGGGCGACGGGGGCCGCGGTGCGCTGTGGGCGGCCGGGCTGTCCGGGGACGCCGACGTGGTGGCGACCGTGACCCTCTCCAAGTCCCTCGGTGCGCAGGGCGGCGCGGTCCTCGGCCCGGCCCGGGTCGTCGAACACCTGGTCAACACCGCCCGCTCGTTCATCTTCGACACCGGACTGGCCCCGGCGTCGACCGGTGCCGCGCTCGCCGCCCTGCGGCTGTTGCGGCGCGAACCGCAGCGGCCCGCCCGGGTCCGGCAGGTGGCGCGGGAGCTGCACGCCCGGCTCACCGCGGCGGGCCTGACCGCGGTCCGTCCGGACGCCGCGGTGATCTCGGTGCGCGCGCCCTCCCCGGAGGCGGCGGTCCGCTGGGCCGCGGCCTGTCGGGCGGCCGGGCTGGCGGTCGGGTGCTTCCGCCCGCCGTCGGTGCCCGACGGGATCTCCCGGCTGCGGCTCACCGCCCGGGCGGACCTGACGGACGCCCAGATCGCCATGGCGGCCGGCGTCGTCGTGGCGACCGCACCGGTGGCCTGAAGCCGTCACTCGACGCCGGCGGCACCGCGCGCTTCCCACCGTGTTGCCGCCCCGCACGCCACACACGCCCCAAACGCCGTCTGCCGCAGCACAGTTCACCGCATCGGGGGAGAGATTCGCGACAGAACTCCGTATATGTTGGGCGATCACCCACCACACCGGCAGCATGGGTGGCAGTCTGGCGCACAGTACACATCCGACGCCGTCGGCACCCCGGCCGGCATCCCGGCCGGCCGGCGGACCGCAGCGGCGCCTCGGCGGGAAAGGGACGGCGTCGTCATGGCAGACCACCAGGAGTCCACCCGTACTCTGCCGAGCCTCCCCGACTCGGTCGCCGCCGCCCGCGGACACGTCCGGCAGGTCCTCGCCCGATGGGGCCTGCCACCGGGATCGGCCGTCACCGACGATCTGCTGCTGATCGTCTCCGAACTCGCCACCAACGCCGTCCAGCACACCCGCGGCAGGTCCCCGGCCTTCACCGTCGAGCTCCGTCTGGAGCGCGAGGAACACCTCTGCCTGGGGGTGACCGACGGCCATCCCCGCCCGCCGCGCCGGCTGCCCGCCGCGGTGCAGCAGGACAACGGCCGGGGCCTGGTCATCATCCGCTCGCTGGCGGCCGAACGCGGCGGCCGCCTCTGGGTCGAGCCGGTCGCGGCGGGCGGCAAGACGGTCTGGGTGACGGTGCCGTGGCCCGTGCCGGCGCCCGGCCGCACCCACGGCGCCTGACCGCCGCCGCGGGTCAGCGCACCCGCCCGTACCAGACGGTACGGCTCCAGATCCGCTCCAGCCGCACCACCGTGCCGGCCTTGGGCGCATGCCAGATCCGGTCGTCGCCGGCGTAGATGCCGACGTGGTAAACCCCTTTTCCGGAGTGGAAGAAGACCAGGTCGCCGCCCCGCCGCGAGGAGCGCGAGACGTGCTCGGTGTGGCGGTACTGCTGCGCCGCGGTACGGGGCAGGGCACGCCCGGCGCGCCGGTACGAGTAGAGCGTCAGCCCCGAACAGTCGAAGCTGTCGGGCCCCTGGGCGCCCCACTTGTACGGTGCGCCCTGCTTCGAGGCGGCGATCCGCAGGGCCTTGGCGGAGACGGCCGCCAATTGGGCCTCCGCAGCGGCCCCCGGGGCCGCTGCGGGGCCGCCCAGGGTGGCCAGGGTGAGGGCGGAGACGGTGCCGGCGCGCACCAGGAGGTGCGGCAGCTGCTCGCGCATGGTCATGCGCAACCCTTCGTCAGCCGGTGATCCGGATGACGGCGGAACAACGGGTCGTCCGGACCGCCCCGTCGCTGTGGCGGGGGCTTGTCGTCGAAAGGGATCGTCACGCACCGCCCACCCGATTTCCGAGCTGAAATTGCAGTGTGTGACATTGGTCACGCTTGACCCTAATGAGTGGTTCTATGTCATATGCGGCAGTTTCGGCGGTGAGGGCGGGGCCGGGACCAGCGCCGAAACCCAAGGGGGGCGGGAAAATTCGCCGACCCGCGCAATTCCTCGCCCCCTTACCGCAGCCGCGCGCACTACGCCGTATGCGCACTTCGGAGCCGTACGTGTCCCCCTCGCGCGCGGCGCCAACCGCCACGACGCACCCCGCGATGGGGCCCGTCCGACTCCCGCGTCCGCCGGTCGGCGCCCGGGTCAGGCGACGTCCTGCGGCGGCACCGTCACCCGCCGCGCCCGGCGCTCCCCGTCCAGGACCCGCAGCGCCCGGCCCAGGGTCGCGGTGTGCAGTTCGCTCTCCCCGCGGTCGTGCATCAGCGCCAGCGCGTCCCGCAGCTCGGCGGACTTGCCGACCAGCGCCTGGGCCGCGCGCAGTCCGCCGTACGTCGCGCTGCCGCGGGCCGGGTTGATGCGCCCCAACAGGTCGAGGACCGCCAAGTAGCTGTCGATCAGTGCGCCCTCGGCCCGGGTCAGTGCGGGCAGCGGCGGCAGTTCCGGCGGCAGCACCGCGCGTCACCGCCCGCCGGGGAGCGGGGGCGTGCCCTTGCGCCCGCCGGTGAGGGCGTCGATCAGGCCGTACTCCTGGGCGGCCGGCGCGTCGAAGAAGGCGTCCCGTTCGAGGTCCGCGGCGATCCGTTCGCGGCTCCGGCCGGTGTGTTCGGCCAGCATCTCGGTCAGCTTGTCGCGGGTGCGCAGCAACTCCTCGGCCCGGATCCGCAGGTCGTCGGCCTGCCCCTGGACCGGCTCGCCCAGTGACGGCTGACGGATCATCATCCGGGCGTGTGGGAGGGCCAGTCGCTTGCCCGGCGCGCCGGCGGCCAGGAGGACCGCGGCCCCCGCGACCGCCTGTCCCAGACAGACCGTCTGCACGTCGCACGAGACGTAGCGCATCGTGTCGTAGATCGCGCACATCGCGGTGAACGAGCCGCCGGGCGAGTTGATGTAGAGCGAGACGTCCCGCTCCGGCGCGGCGTGTTCGAGGTGGACGAGCTGGGCCATCACGTCGTTGGCACAGGCGTCGTCGATCGGCGTCCCCAGGAAGACGATCCGCTCGCCGAGCAGCTTGGCGTACGGGTCCGACGTCCGGGTCCCGTAGCTGGTGCGCTCGGTGAACTCCGGCAGGACGTGACGCGCCGTCATAGGCAACATGGCTACTCCCTTCTTCTGTGAAAAATGTACAGGACGTACATCCTCTTCGGACACGATTCCAGTGATCCACTGAAATGCTCAGACCAGAGGGACTCTTGGCTTCTTGGTGAGGGCTCACCTCTCACGTCACGGCCACCGGCGGCCACATTGACGGGGCGTCGTCACCCTTGCTCCAGCAGCTCGACAGTCGTCCTCCCGGCGCCACTGGCCAGCCTGGTCTGCGAGCTTGTCGCGACTCGCCGCGGTAAGGCCGAGGTAGGCACCCCGGACGACGTTCCTTGGTTGTCCCCGGGCGGTCGTCCAGGGCACCCGCTCCCCGACAGCCAGATCGGCAAGCGCCTCCACGACGTCGGTATCCGGCCCCAACGGGATCGGTCCGCTGCGCTGTTCACCCTGAGAGCGAGCTGCCTGCCGCGATCGTCGCGCGGATGCTGGGCGTCCAGATCAAGGTCGCCGTCCAGTGGCCGAAGGCATCGGCCGGGGGGCCTGTGCCACCGATGCCTGCCAGCGAGGGAGAACGTGCGCTCCACCGCTCCACCGCTCCTCTGCTGGCTCTGACGGACCGACATGCCTGCCGCAAGGAGAAGGTCCCCTGGTCCCAGAACTCCAACCGGGTCCTTGGCTTGGCCGCCTGACCCTACGTCAGGCGGCCTGATGCCCCATGCTGTTCAGAACGCCGCATCTGGGCTATCGAGCCACGGTTGGTGTGTGCCGTCAGCGTCGACGGTCATCCCGAAGCGGCCGGGCGCCCGTGAGCGGTGTACCGGGCCCAGGCGGCTTCGACCTCGCCCCACAGTCGGCGCGGGCCGTGCTGCCAGACGGTGAACGTGTCGCCTCCGTCCTCCTTTTCGTCGATGGCGGCCCAGGACGTGGTGTCGACGGTGGCGACCCAGAGCCGGCGGACGACTCCTTCGACGGCGGGGTTCTCGTGCCACGCGAACCGCAGGTCCGGCAGGCACAGGGCGAGCGCGAACTGGGCGGCGAAGTCCTCGTCGCCGGCGACCGCGTCCGGTGCCACGGTGGTTCGGGATTCGGTGGGCTGGTGGTGGGCTGGTGGTGGTCGGCGACGACGTCGCCGAAGATGCGCAGGTCGAGGCGTTGCCCGTGTGCGGGCATGAAGTCGGCTTAGGGGTGGAAGCGGCCCTGAGCGCTGCCGTCGTCGTGGACGGTCAGGTGGAGCAGGCCGTAATTGCACCAGGGCCTGGACCACGGTGTGAGGATCGTGCCACCGGGCCGGGTCTGTTCCAGCAGGGCTTCGGGGACGTGGTTGAGGGAGCACGTCACCACGATGCGGTCGTAGGGCGCGCCGTCACAGACACCGAGCATGCCATCGCCCACCACTACCCGGGCGCCGGGGCCAGGCGCTCCAGGTGGTCCGCGGCCTGCCCGGCCACCTTTGCGTCCACCTCCACGGAGGTGACGTTCTGCGGGCCCACAACGTGAGCCATCAGGGCGGCGTTCCAGCCGGTCCCTGCCCCCACCTCCCACACCCGTTCCCCGCGGCGGGCGTTGAGGATGCCCAGCATGCGGGCGACGACCGCCGGTGCCGAGCGTGAGGGACTTCTCATCGACCTTGGTGATCGCGGCATCCCAGACGTACAGCGTCGAGTTGTCCATGAGGGCCACCTCGATGCTCTTCTTCGTGATCACCAGCCGGGCGTGCCACGGTCCCGTTTCCCCCGAGGCCATCAGGGGTTGGCCCAGGCCCACCCAGCGCCCGTGGAACGTGCTCGGTACGGGGGTGGACGTGGGGCCCTTCGCGTTGTCCTGCGTATCCCGGCCCGACTGTGGGCGTGTACGCGAGCGCGTCCGGCGGGGGTGCGGTGGGCGGGTGAACGGGTTGCGGTGCGGGGGCGGTTTGCTCGGGCTGGGGTGTGGGCGCGGGGTCTGCCTGGGCGGGCGGCGCGGTGCGGCCCGGGCCCGGCACTGCGCGTACGGGCGCCAACTCGCCGGATCCAGGCGCCTGTTCGATCAAGAGCGAGCGCCTGATCGGGAGACAACGGCCTGTCAGAGCCTGCTGTCGGGGCAGCGGGAAGGAGCCGTCCAGACACGACGCAGCAGCCGTCAAGACTGTTCTGTGAGGAAGGCCACCACAGCATCCAAGAACTCCGCCTGCGCTTCGACGTTCGCCATGTGCACCGTGGGCAGGACGGTGAACCGCGCGCCGGGGACGGTCGCGGCGAGCTCCTTCCCGTGGTCGGCTGACGTGACGGTGTCGTGCTCGCCCGCGATGACCAGTGTCGGGTTGTGGATGAGTGTGGCCGTGCGGCGCAGGTCGTAGTCGCGCACCGCAGCCCAGCTCCCGGCCACGCCCTCGCGCTGCGTGGCGAGCAGGGTGTGGCGGAAGCCCTCGACAACCTTGTTGTCGCCTTGCAGCATGCGGGCCGGGAACCAGTTGTGCAGGAACCTCTCCGCGGTGACCTGCATGTCGGGGGCTGCCAGCAGTTCGGCGATCGGTCGATCCCACTGATTCGCCGGGCCGAGGTACGCGGCGGTGTTGGAGAGCACCAGGCGGTCAACGCGCTCCGGAACGTGGATCCCCAACCACTGCGCGACGATTCCGCCCAGGGACAGGCCCAGCACGTGCACCCGCTGTAGGCCCAAGGCATCCAGCAGTTCCACCACGTCGCGCCCCAACCGGTCCAGGGAATACGGGCCGTTCGGGACATCGGAGGCGCCGTGGCCGCGTGCGTCGTAGCGCAGCAGCCGGAAGTGCTCGGTCAGAGCCGACACCTGGCCATCCCACATGTGGAGGTCGGTGCCGATGGAGTTCGAGAGCAGCAGCACCGGCTTGTTCTCGTCACCGTCGAAGCGGTAGGCGATGCGGACGCCGTCGCCGGTGGTGAGGGCGGTAGGGGTCTGAGAAGTCATGTCAGCTCCAGTGATCCAGCGGGTATGCGCTCAGCCTATGAACAGCACCTGCAGAGTTCTATTACAAAGATCGAACGAGCCCTGTAGGTTGCCTGGACAATGTCGAACTTCACGCTCCACGAGTTGCAGTGCTTCAACGCCGTTGTGCTCGACGGCGGCTTCCAGGCCGCCGCCGAGCGGCTGCACCGTTCGCACCCTGCTGTGTTCGCAGCAGTCGCCAAGCTGGAGCGCCAGCTGGGCCTGGACCTGCTGGATCGCTCGGGCTATCGGGTTCAGCTCACGGAGGCGGGGCGCGCCTTCCACCGCAAGGTGCGCTTCCTGCTGCACGAGGCCGAGGAACTGCAGACCTACGCCGCGCAGTTGGCGATGGGCGAAGAGGCCGAACTGCGAGTGGTGCTGGGGGACCTGTGTCCACTCCCACCGGTGTTGGAGCTGCTCAGCCGCTTCTTCGCACAGTGCCCGCAGACACGACTGCACCTGCAGTTCGAGACGGTCACCGGCCCCTGGGAGCGGCTGCTGGAGGACGAAGCCGACCTCATCGTGCACCGCGTCCCCAAAAGCGACGTGCGGATGGAGTGGATCGATCTCGGCCGTGTCGCGCTGGTGCCCGTCGTGGCGCCCGGTTTCCTGCCCTTCCCTCCGGACACCGACATCACACCGCAGCGGATGCAGGCCTTCACTCAATGCGTGGTCCGGGACACGGCGCGGCATCCGTTGGAACAAGGCCATTTCCTGGTCGAAGGCGCGCCCAGGTGCTCTGTTCCGGACCACCTCATGAAGAAGGAACTGATCTTGCACGGCATGGCGTGGGGACACGTGCCGCGGTCCATGATCGAGACCGAGTTGCGTGACGGAAGCCTGCTTTCCATCGCCGGACGGCACTTTCCCGGTGTGGTCGAGGAACTCTCGGCGGCCCGCCGGCGCGACCGGCCGCACGGGCCGGTCGCCGACCAGCTATGGGACTTCTTGGCCCGCCGTGCACCGGTCCTACGGCCGACGCTGGGCCATGTACCCAAGGCGAAGAGAGCACCGGAACACGACAGGTGACATCGCCGCGATCGCCATGGGGATGTACCGAGGCCGCTGCTATGCGTCGTCAAGTGGGTTGGAGACGTGCGCTGTTCGGAAGAGTTCGCGGGTGAGGTAGCACTAAAACGCGCTCACCAACTCGCCCCGGGTCGCAGGATCCCAGGCCCCATGGCCGACGCGGCGGCTACCACCCCGTGCCTGTCTGGGTGCGGCTCCCCAGGGCCGTGTTGCCCGTGCCCGGGTAGAAGTACAGGGTTCCGGTGGAGCCGGCAGGGGCCTGGACGGCTTCGAGGTCGCCCTTGCCGTCGTTGTCGAAGTCGGCGCCGACCAGCTGGCGCATGGTGTCCCAGCCGGTACCGATCCGGGTTCGGCTGCCGAGGGTGTCGCTCGCGTTGAGGGAGCCCGTGCCCGGATACGCCCAGAGAGCACCGGAGCGGTCCACCGCGACGAGGTCGGCCCTGCCGTCGTCGTTCAGGTCGCCGGGGCTGGTGAGTTCGGTCATGGTGTCCCAGCCGGTACCGATTCGGACGCGGTTGCCGAGAGTGTTGCCGCCTGCGAGCGATCCGGCGCCCGGGTACGCCCAGAGCGCGCCGTCGGTGTCGACGGCCGCGAGGTCGGCCCTGCCGTCGTCGTTGATGTCGAGGGCGGTCAGCTCGCGCATGCTGCTCCAACCGGTGCCGATCTGGGTCCGGGCACCCAGGGTGTTCATGCCGTTCGCCGTGCCGGTGCCCAAGTACACGTACAGGCCGTTGGTGAACGAGTCCACGGCGAGGAGGTCGGCTTTGCCGTCGCCGGTGTAGTCGGCGGCGGTGAGTTTGCTCATGGCGTTCCAGCCGGTACCGATCTGGACGCGGGTCCCGAAGGTGCCGTCACCGTTGCCCGGGTAGAGCCACAGCTTTCCGGTGGCCGATTCGACGCCGACCAGATCCTTCTTGGCGTCACCGGTGAAGTCCGCGGCCGTCAGGTGGACCATGCCGACAGGTGCGGGGGCCTTGGGCCAGGGCGTGTTGATGACGACGCGTTCGCCGGTGGACTCGGTGACCATCCAGAGCTGGTCGGTGCCGGGCCAGTAGGAGAGGTTCTCCGGATTGGTGGGGGTCCTGGTCACCAGACGTACGGGCTCGCCCGGCCGGGCGTGGTAGAGGCAGCCCGGGAAGTTCCGGATGTGCTTCTGGTCCGGCTGGTGCTCGGCGGGCACGAACTCCGGGCAGGGGCCCGAGAGGACGAACCGGCCGTTGTTCATGGCGATGCCCTGCGTACCGCCCATCGGGGACGCGAAGGCCTCGTGGGCGCGCACGCGCCCGCCGGCGTCGGCCTTGAGGACGCCGGTGACCGGGTCGATGGGCCAGCGGACGACGGGAGCGGTGGCCTTGCCGAACTGCCCCTCGACCTTGCCCGGGTCGCCCTCGGCGGTGACCAGGGCGGGCTGGGAACCGCTGAGATCGAGCGAGGCCGCGGTGATGCAGGGGCGCTGCGGGACACCGGCATACGAGCCGCAGCCTGTGCCCTGGCCCGTGGAGGTGTAGGTGCCGACGCGTGGCAGGACGTAGCCGTGGCCCGCGCCGTGGGCCTTGCCCTTCGCGTCCATGCCGAACGAGCTGTCGGTGGTGACGTCCATCTTCCAGATGTCGTTCAGGTCGAAGACGTCGATGCGGCTGCCGGTGCTCGCCACGTACAGCTTGCTGCCGGCCCAGACCACCGCGTGGGCATGTCCGCCGGTGATCGGGACGAAGTTGTCGCCTGCGTCGTCGAGGGCGGCCAACTGGACGTGCCGGTAGGTGACATGGGCCGGGTCGCTCACGTCGGCGAGGGTGCCCCGCTCGCTCCCGGAAGCGCCGTACCAACTTGTTATGAGCACCTTGCGGCCGTTGACCAGGGCCTGTGACCGGGGGGATTCGCCGGAGCCGGTGAGCCCTTGCGGGATCCAGGATCCGGTGTTGTCGTCCGCGGTGGACCAGCAGAAGCCCTGGGCGCCAGCGGTGTTGGTGGGGTGGCAGAGGTCGCGGCCCGCGCCGGCCCCGGAGGTGTCGGCGAGGACGTCGGCTGTTGTGACGCGTCCCAGTGCGGGGTGGGCGGATTCGAAGGCGGAGACTCGGCGCGTCTCACGGCCGTTGTCCGATTGCAGGCCCATTCCGTCGGTGCTTGTCCGGGTGATGCTGTTGTAGGTGGCGGTGGTTCCGTCGGGAGTGGTTGCGGCGACGGCGTGGCCGCTGGTGGCCAGGTAGGCGAGCGCCATCACGCCCGCCACCGCGGCGCCTCGCCCTTCGGCGCGGGTCCTGCGGAGGAGGTGTCGGCGGGCCATGGCGGTACTGGTCCTTTCATCGGCCGGGTCGGTTTCCGGAGAGTGGCGGGGACGGGCGGGGCCGCCACCGCGGTGTGGGTGCGGTGGCGGCCCTTCGGAGAGCGGCGGTCGGGGGCCTTGCGGCGGGATTACCAGCCGGTGCCGATCTGGACGCGGGCGCCCAGGGTGTTGGTGCCGTTGATGGCGCCGGTGCCCGGGTAGCTGTAGAAGGTGCCGGTCTCGCCGACCTTGGCCTGGACGGCATCCACGTCGCCGATGCCGTCGCCGTTGAAGTCGCCGCTGACCAGGTTGGTCATCGAGTCCCAGCCGGAGCCGATCTGGGTACGGGAGCCGAGGGTGTTGGTGCCGTTGAAGGAGCCGGTGCCGGGGTAGACGTACAGGTTGCCGGTGGAAACCTCACGGGCCACGATGTCGGCGTTGCCGTCCTTGTTCATGTCGCCGGGGCTGACGATCTGGTCCATGCCGTTCCAGCCGGAGCCGATCTGGACGCGGGCGCCGAAGGTGCCGTTGCCGTTGCCCGGGTAGGCGTAGAGCTTGCCTGTGGAGGACTCGACCGCCACCAGGTCGCTCTTGCCGTCCTTGTTGAGGTCGGCGCCCGCCAGGTCGTGCATGCCGTCCCAGCCGGTGCCCGCCTTGATGCGGTTGCCGAAGGTGCCGTTGCCGTTGCCCGGGTAGATCCACAGCACTCCGTCGTTGTCGACGGCCGCGAGGTCCAGCTTGCCCGAGCCGGTGAAGTAGCCGGAGGTCAGCTCGCTCATCGTGTTCCAGCCGGTGCCGGCCTGGACGCGGTCGCCGAGTCGGCCGCCGCCGGTGCCGGGGTAGTAGAACAGCTTGCCGCTGGACGCTTCGACCGCGACCACGTCGGCCTTGCCGTCGCCGCCGAAGTCGCCGCCGGTGAGGTTGGTCATGCCGACGTCCTTCGGAGTCGGCTTGGACTCCACGATCTTGGTGTAGCGGTAGGGGCGGTAGCCGTTGTTGTTGATGTAACTGCGGGTGTAATAGGACGAGTTGACGCGGGCGGTGGTGCCCGGGCGGGCCTCTTCCCAGACCTTCGCCGTGGTGCGGCCCGAGTCGGCCCAGCCGCCGAAGAGCACGACGTGGGAGTCTATGTTGTCGAGCATGTCGCCGGGCTGCAGTTCGTCCAGGCTGGACAGCCGGGTGGCGACCTGCGGCAGCGTCCAGGTGGTGAGGCTGGTGTTCAGGTGCCACGCCATCGAGACGAACCCGGAGCAGTCCTGGCGGTAGTTGCGGCCCTGCGGGTCCGGGTCGTAGTCCGACTGGCTGTACGGAACGGCGCGGTCGACCCAGTACTGGGCACGGGACATGACCTCTGCGGTGGTGATCTCGCCCCCGACCGCGGAGGTGCCGGCCGCATGTGCCGGGGCGGCGGCCGGTCCGATGATGCCCAGACCGGTGACCGCGGAGGCGGCGACCAGGGTGGCGACGGTGGTCTTCTTCAACTTGGTTGCGAACGTGGACATGGTGGGTCTCCTGAAATCTGAGAGCGTGAAAGTCCGGAAGCGGGCGTGGCGGACTGCCGCGCGAGCGGTGAAGGTGTAGCGAAGTCGGGGTGGGGCGCGGCTACCAGCCGGTGCCGATCCGGGCGCGGTCGGCGAGGCCGCCGCTGCCGTTGCCGGGGTAGAAGTAGAGGCCGCCGGTGGAACCGGCCTGTGCCTGGACGGCGTTGAGATCGCCCTTGCCGTCGTTGTTGAAGTCGGCGCCGACCAGCTGGTGCATGCTGTTCCAGCCGGAACCGATCTGGTTGCGGGCGCCGAAGGTGTTGCTGCCGTTGAGGGCGCCGGTGCCGGGGTACTTCCACAGCGCGCCGGCCGGGTCGACGGCGACGAGGTCGGCCTTGCCGTCCGAGTCGAGGTCGCCGGGGCTCGCCAGCTCGGCCATGCTGCCCCAGCCGGTACCGATCTGGACGCGGCCGCCCAGGGTGCTGCTGCCCGCGAGGGACCCGGTACCCGGGTAGGCCCACAGGGCGCCGTTGGTGTCGACGGCAACCAGATCCGGCTTGCCGTCCTTGTTCACGTCGATCGCGGTGAGGTCCCGCATGCCGCCCCAGCCGGAGCCGATCCGGGTCCGGGCACCCAGGGTGTTCATGCCGACCGCGTTGCCGGTGCCCGGGTAGAGGAAGAGATTCCCGGTGGAGTTCTCGACGGCGAGGAGGTCGGCTCTGCCGTCGCCGGTGTAGTCGGCGGCGGCGAGTCTGCTCATGGCGTTCCAGCCGGTACCGATCTGGACGCGGGTCCCGAGGGTGCCGTCACCGTTGCCGGGGTAGAGCCACAGCTTTCCGGTGGCCGATTCGACGCCGACCAGATCCTTCCTGCCGTCACCGGTGAAGTCCGCGGCCGTCAGGTGGACCATGCCGACAGGTGCGGGCGGGGTGGTGGGGTAGGGGTCGGTGTGGTCACCGCCAAGGCCGGCGCCCGCCCCGCAGCTTCCCCAGGCGCCCGCACCCTGCCCGGCGAGGATCTTCTCGGCTATCAGGATCTGCTGCTGCTTGGTGGCCTGGTGTGGGTAAGTGGCGTACTCGCGGCCGCCGTAGGCGTTCCACGTCGGCAGGTAGATCTGCGCCCCACCGTAGTAGCCGTTGCCGGTGTTGATCTGCCAGTTCCCGCTGGACTCGCACTGGGCGACCTTGTCCCACGTGCCGACGGAGGCAGCGGTCGCGGGGGCAGCGGAGACGAGGGAGAGGGTGAGACCGGCGAGGGTCAGGGCGGCCGTGGCCGCGGACTTCCAAGCCGTACGGGACGTGGCGCGGGGTGTTTCGGGCATGACGGAACCTCAATAGTGGCGATGCGGGATGCAGTGACGGGCGGCACAGGCAACTGCCGGCCTACCTGGTGCGGCTCGGTACTGCGGTGTTGCGAAGCGTGTGCGGCCGGGGCACCGGGCTGCTGCAGCTGCCCTCCGGGAGCGGCTGGGAACGGTCCGGGGCACATGGGGCCGAAGTCCGGGGCTACGACCAGCCCATGGTCTGCCCGGGGGCGGCGGTCGCGGCCGAGGCGGCGATGGTGGCGACCGCGGCGGCCGTGGCGAGACGGAGACGGAGCATGGGAAAAGCCCTCTTCTGACGTTGGGTCGGTGTCCTCGACCGGTTCGCATCCCGCGGTGATGCTCTCCGGTCCGTTGGCCGCCGGGCGGTGTTCCCTGCTGGCAAGAACTAGTTTCGCTGCTGGTCAGAGGGGGTGGAAGGGTTTTCGGCTGGACCAAAATGGCCTTGGCCGTATCCGTCCACCGACGGACCGGCGGGTCCCCGGTCGGACAGTCGCGACGCGTAGAAGGGCGCGACCAACGGCGCCTCGACGACTGGCAGCGACCAGCCGTCGAACCTCGCGCAGCCCAGCAGCAGCCGGCAGAGGCGGGCCGCCCGGCATTCCGCGGCGGCCAGGCTGTCGGCGCGTACGTAGAGACCGACCACCGGGTGGGGCACGGCATCCGGGTGGACGGTGACGTGCTCGACGCCGTCGCCGTCGTGGATCTGGGAACGGACCAAGGACCGCGTCTCGAGCGGGAGGGAAGCGCCGGGCGGCCCCTGCAGACGGGCGTGGATGAGATACATGGCACCGACTGTCCCAAACCGACAACTCGCCTACCAGGAACGGAATGTGGACGCTTCCGTCCACGGACGCTTCCGTCCAGTACGGCACTATTTCCTTATGCCGGACATACAGATATCAGCCCGGTATGGCATGATCCACACGATTCAGGGGTGGAGTTGTACATGCATGAGGGGGATGTGCGTTGCTGACCGTATTGGGACTCGACGCAGTCGCGGAATCCGTCTACCGCGCGATGCTGGCCGATCCGCGGGGAGGGGTCGCCGAGCTCGTCGCCAGGGTGGGCAAGCCCGAGGACGAGGTGCGCGATGCTCTCGACCTGCTCAGCGAGCTGGCCCTGGTACAGCCGTCGAGCGAGCAGCCAGGAAGGCCGAGGGCGGTCTCGCCGGACATCGGCATGGAGATCCTGATGGCCCGCCAACAGGCGGACCTGGCCGCACAACAGCAGCGCCTGGAGGCATCGCGCGCCGTCGCCACGCAGCTGATCGCCGAGTACGCGGATCTGCGCCCGGCCGCCTCCAGCCCCGGCGTCGAGCAGCTCATCGGCATCGAACAGATCCGGGACCGCCTGGCCAGGCTCACCCGCGAGGTGACCACCGAGGTCATGTCGTTCGCTCCGGGCGGCGCTCAGCCCGCGGCCCAGATGAAGGCGTCGCGCCCGCTGGACGAGCAGTTGCTGGGGAGAGGGGTGCGGATACGCACCGTCTACCTCAGCAGCGTCCGCAACGACCAGCCCACCGTCGACTATGCCAACTGGCTGACAGACCTGGGCGGTCAGATCCGTACCACCCCGGCCCTGCCCACCCGAATGATCATCACTGACGGCTCCACCGCGGTCATCCCCGTCAGCAGCGACGACACCGCCACCGGCGCCGTCGTCCTGACCAGCCAGGGCACTCTCACCGCACTGTGCGCCCTCTTCGAGGGCGTCTGGTCCTGCGCTCAGCCACTCGGTGAGGCCGCCCCCAAGGACTCCCACGGGCTGAACCCGCAAGAGTCCACCACCATCGCCCTGCTGGCACAGGGCCACACGGACGAGGCCATCGCCAAACGCCTGGGGGTCTCCCAGCGCACGGCGCGACGCATCGCGACCGACCTGATGGAACGCCTCGGCGCCCGCAGCCGCTTCGCGGCGGGCGCGCGAGCCGTGCAGCACGGCTGGCTGCCGTCGCAGCCCAACTGAGTTCGGGAAAAGCTGCCTCGGAAGAGCACCACTTGGCAAGTTCGCCCCGCCGGCCAGCCCCTGCCCCAGCCCGTCCAGACGCCCGCCGAGACCCCCGCGGGGCCACCTCATGACCGCTTGCGGGCCACCGACATTCACCTTGGACGCAGACCCGGTACAACCGTCCGTGGCTGTCCAGGCACCAGTCATCCGGCGCAGCGCGTCGTAGCCGAAGCACTGCGTATCAGGCGGCCCCCGTCGGGCATCGCGGCACCCGGGACCCGGGTGATCTTGGTGATATCGCCCGCCGGGTCGCCTGGCCCTCCGGCTCGATTCGACGGGCAGGTACCCGCCTGGCCGGAGCTCCGTGCGGGGCCGGTGGAGCGGGGCGTTCCGCCGCACTGGAGGCCCGCCAGGGCTCACTGCGACCAGAAGACTTTCCGTCTCACCCCGTCTCACACATCTCTCACACACGAGAGCACACGAGAGCACGCGAGAGCCTCTGACCTGGACCTTCGCTGTTGCCGTAGACCGCAGCGGACCAAGTGGACGTTACATAGGCTAGGAGCATGGCCTACGAAATTCCGGTGACGCAAGCCCGGGCCGAACTCGCGGATCTGATCAACCGCGTCGTCTACGGCGGCGAGCGGGTGGTGGTGACCCGGCACGGCAAGCCCCTCGTGGCGCTGGTGTCCGCCGCCGACCTGGAGCGACTTGAGGAGTTGGGGCGGCAGGAGGCGGCCGCGGAGCAGGTGGAGGTGATCAGCACGGTCTCCTCCGCGCGGTACGTGGAGTCCGCTGCGGGCGAACAGCAGCGCTTCGGCATCGCGGCGGAACACCGCGACCCGGCCGCCGGGGGTCGGCGACCGGGTCGGGAGACGTGAGGGCGGGCGGCTGACGGCCGCGCGGTGCGGCGGCCGTCAGCGCGTACCCGGCGTCAGGAGCTGAGCTGCCAGATGGCGTTGGCGATGGCGTCGGTGTGGTTGTGCAGGGCGGTGTCGTCGATGTTCTTGGACGTGTCGCAGGAGCGGTGGTAGCAGGCGTCGAACGCCTTGCCCGCGGTGCCGCCCCACGCCTTCGCCTGCGCGTCGGTCTTGATGTAGTCGGCGCCGGAGAAGAGCCCGCCGACCGGGATGCCGGCGTCCTTGAAGGAGGCGTGGTCGGAGCGGCCGTCGCCCTCGGTCTCGGGCTCGGTGGCGATGTTCTTGGCGGCGAACCAGTCCTTGAAGACCTTCTCCAGCTTGGCGTCGTCGTCGTAGACGAAGTAGCCGGGGTTGGGCGAGCCGATCATGTCGAAGTTGAGGTACGCGGAGATCTTCGACCGGTCGGCGCCGAGGGCGTCGACGTAGTGCCGGGAGCCGACCATGCCGTCCTCCTCGTCGCCCCACCAGGCGAACCGGAGGTGCTTGGTGGGCTTGAGGTGCTCCCGGGAGACCGCCAGTGCGACCTCCAGGATGCCGGCCGAGCCGGAGCCGTTGTCGTTGATGCCCGGGCCCGCGTCGACCGAGTCGAGGTGCGCACCGGCCATCACCGTCGCGTCCTCGGCGCCGCCGGGCCAGTCCGCGACGAGGTTGTAGCCCTTCGCGCCGCCGCTGGTGAACTCCTGGACGCTCGTGGTGAACCCGGCCGCGTCCAACTTCCCCTTGAGGTAGTCGACCGACGCCTGGTAGCCGGCCTGTCCGTGGGCGCGGTTGCCGCCGTTGGCGTTCGCTATGGACTGGAGCTTGTCCAGGTGGGCCTTGACGGCGGCGACCGGGATGTCCGGTGCGGCCTGCGGGGTGGGGGAGGTGGCCTGGGCGACCGCGGCGGTGCCCAACAGGGCGGCGACGGCGGTGCAGGCGCCGGCGGCGAGCGCGGCGCGGCGCATACGGGACGAACGAGTCACTGGGGGCTCCGATGCTGTTGTGGGGGGTGAAGTGCAGCGGAATTCTTGACGCGTGCATGAGGATTACGAGCCCGTTTGGATTTCGTCAAGAGCGGATACCGGACACCCGCGTTCGCGCAGCGGAATACGCGTCTGGTTTGGGGAGTTAATACCGATTGATTACCTGGCGTCCTCTCCTTTTTCCGTATTCCGGAAGGGGGGTGAGGGTGTGGAATTCGCCACCATGATTCCGTACAACCTTCGGGCCCCGGACCAGTGGTGATGGCCCCGAATCCGGTCGCCAACCCGTAACACGCAGTGATTTCTGCGGTGTTACCTCAGGTGCGACAGGGGTCACGAAAGACGTCGGCCGCCGTAATGACGTCGAAATCTCGCCGAACTAGCCTTCCGCGATGGGGAAGTTGATGGTCAATTACTGGAAGTCGGTTTGCTTCGCCTTTAAACACTGTGTGGTACATCTAACGACACGGGTGTGTCGATGCCTGTGACCTGGGCAAATGCGCCCGGGTGAAAACCTGTGAGGTGGAACGTATGCAACTGACCCCGCATGAGCAGGAACGGTTGTTGATTCATGTGGCGGCAGACGTGGCCGAAAAGCGGCGAGCTCGGGGGTTGAAGCTCAACCACCCCGAAGCCATCGCCCTGCTGACTGTGCACATCCTTGAAGGGGCGCGGGACGGGCGTACCGTCGCCGAGCTCATGTCCTCCGGGCGCAAGGTGCTCGCGCGCGACGACGTCATGGAAGGCGTCCCGGAGATGATCCACGACGTCCAGGTCGAGGCGACCTTCCCCGACGGCACCAAGCTCGTCACCGTTCACGAACCCATCAACTGACCACGGGAGAGCAGACAATGATCCCGGGACAGATCCTCTACGCCGACGAGCCGGTGCGCCTCAACGAAGGCCTCCCCCTCACGCGCATGACCGTCCTCAACTCCGCCGACCGCCCCGTCCAGGTCGGCTCCCACTACCACTTCGCCGAGGCCAATCCCGGCCTCGACTTCGACCGCGCGGCCGCGCAAGGCAAGCGCTTGAACGTCGCCGCCGGCTCCGCCGTGCGCTTCGAGCCCGGCATTCCCACCGAGGTCGAGCTGGTCCCCATCGGGGGCAAGCGGATCGTCGTGGGTCTGCGCGGTGAGACCGGAGGTCCCCTCGATGGCTGAACTGACCCGCCAGGAGTACGCCGACCTGTTCGGCCCGACGGCCGGCGACCGGATCCGGCTCGCCGACACCGACCTGGTCATCGAGATCAGCGAGGACCGCTCCGGCGGTCCCGGCCGCGCCGGTGACGAGGCGGTCTTCGGCGGCGGCAAGGTGATCCGCGAGTCGATGGGCCAGTCCCGCGTCACGCGCGCCGAGGGCGCCCCGGACACCGTGATCACCGGTGCCGTGGTCCTCGACCACTGGGGCATCGTCAAGACCGACGTCGGCATCCGTGACGGCAAGATCACCGCCCTGGGCAAGGCCGGCAACCCCGACACCATGGACGGCGTCCACCCCGACCTGGTGATCGGCCCGGAGACCGAGATCATCGCCGGCAACGGCAAGATCCTCACCGCCGGCGGCATCGACACCCACGTCCACTTCATCTGCCCCCAGCAGGCGGACGAGGCGCTGGCCGCGGGCATCACCACCATGATCGGCGGTGGCACCGGTCCCGCCGAGGGCAGCAAGGCCACCACCATCACCCCCGGCTCCTGGCACGTCGCCCGGCTCCTGGAGGGCATGGACAACGTCCCGGTCAACGTCGGCCTGCTCGGCAAGGGCAACACCATGTCCCTGCCGTCGATGCGCGACCAGCTGCGCGGCGGCGTCCTCGGCTTCAAGATCCACGAGGACTGGGGCGCCACCCCCGCCACCATCGACGCCTGTCTGCGGGTGTGCGAGGAGAGCGGCGCCCAGCTCGCGATCCACACCGACACCCTGAACGAGGCCGGCTTCCTCGGCGACACCATCGCCGCCATCGCCGGCCGCTCCATCCACGCGTTCCACGTCGAGGGCGCCGGTGGCGGTCACGCCCCCGACATGATCGCGATGGTCTCCGAGCCCAACGTGCTCCCCGCGTCCACCAACCCCACGCGGCCGCACACCGTCAACACCGTCGAGGAACACCTCGACATGCTGATGGTCTGCCACCACCTCAACCCCGCGGTCCCGGAGGACCTGGCCTTCGCCGAGTCCCGGATCCGGCCCTCCACCATCGCGGCCGAGGACATCCTGCACGACCTCGGCGCCATCTCGATGATGTCGTCCGACGCCCAGGCCATGGGCCGGATCGGCGAGGTCATCATGCGGACCTGGCAGACCGCGCACGTCATGAAGCGCCGCCGCGGCACCCTGCCCGGCGACGGCACCGCGGACAACCTCCGCGCCCAGCGCTACGTGGCGAAGTACACCATCAACCCGGCCCTCGCCCAGGGCATCGACCACGTCGTCGGCTCGGTCGAGAGCGGCAAGCTCGCCGACCTCGTCCTGTGGGACCCGGCGTTCTTCGGCGTCAAGCCGCAGCTGGTCATCAAGGGCGGTCAGATCGCCTACGCGCAGATGGGTGACGCCAACGCGTCCATCCCCACCCCGCAGCCGGTCCTGCCCCGCCCGATGTTCGGCGCCATGGGTAAGGCCCCGGGCAGCAACTCGCTCAACTTCGTCTCCCAGCAGGCCCTTGAGGACAACCTCCCCGAGCGCCTCCCGCTGGACAAGTCCTTCGAGGCCATCCGCTCCACCCGCGGCGTCAAGAAGGCCGACATGCGCAACAACGACGCCCTGCCGCGCGTCCACGTCGACCCCGACACCTTCACGGTGACCATCGACGACGAGGTGGTCGAACCCGCCCCCGCCGCCGAACTCCCCATGGCCCAGCGGTACTTCCTCTTCTGACGTACCGTCAATGAAAGATCCGGAGCACCATCGATGAGCCGCGCTGCGCTGCTCGTCCTCGCCGACGGCCGGTTCCCCGCCGGAGGGCACGCCCACTCGGGCGGCGCCGAACCGGCCGTCACCGCGGGGCACATCAAGGACGCCGCCACCCTTGAGGCATTCTGCCGGGGGCGGCTGCACACCGCCGGACTGGTCGCCGCGGGCCTCGCCGCCGCGGCCGCCGCCGGCCTGGACCCGCTCGTGCTGGACGACGCCGCGGACGCCCGCACCCCGGTCCCGGCGCTGCGCCAGGTCGCCCGTCGGCTCGGCCGGCAGATGATGCGGGCCGCCCGGGCCACCTGGCCGAGCGCCGAGCTGGACGCACTGGCCGCGGCCCGCCCGCGCGGCGCCCACCAGCCCGTCGTCCTCGGCCTGGCCGCCCGGTCGGCCGGTCTGACGCCGCTGGACGCCGCCCATGCGGTCGCCTACGAGAACATCAGCGGCCCGGCCACCGCCGTGGTCCGCCTGTTGAGCCTGGACCCCTTCGACGCCACCGCCGTCCTCGCCCGTCTGGCCGTCGACCTCGAACAGGTCGCGGAAGCGGGTGCGGCCGCCGCGCACCGCGCCGTCACCGAAGGTCCGAACGCCCTGCCCGCCGCCTCCGCGCCGCTGCTCGACATCCTCGCCGAAGCACACGCCGCCTGGCCGGTCCGGCTCTTCGCGTCCTGACCTTCCGTCCACCCACCGCGCCGCGTACCCCGCGGCCGTACGAACCACTGGAGTCACCATGCACCTCGACCACCAGGACGGCTTCCCCGAGCGCCACACCTACAGCGCCGCCGACCCGGTACGTCACGACGGCACCCGGCGCGCGCTGCGGATCGGGCTCGGCGGCCCGGTCGGCACCGGCAAGACCGCCACCGTCGCCGCCCTGTGCCGCGCGCTGCGCGACGAGCTGTCCATCGCGGTCGTCACCAACGACATCTACACCCGCGAGGACGCCGAGTTCCTGCGCCGCGAAGCGGTGCTGCCCACCGAGCGGATCGCCGCCGTGGAGACCGGCGCCTGCCCGCACACCGCCATCCGCGACGACATCTCCGCCAACCTCGAAGCCGTCGAGGACCTGGAGGAGAGTGTCGGCCCGCTCGACCTGATCCTGGTCGAGTCCGGCGGCGACAACCTCACCGCGACCTTCTCCAAGGGCCTGGTCGACGCCCAGATCTTCGTCATCGACGTGGCCGGCGGCGACGACATCCCCCGCAAGGGCGGCCCCGGCGTCACCACCGCCGACCTGCTGGTCATCAACAAGACCGACCTCGCCCCCTACGTCGGCGTCGACCTCGAAGGCATGGCCCGCGACGCCAAGGCCCAGCGCGGCGAACTCCCCGTCGCCTTCACCGCCCTGAAGCAGCCGGGCGGCGTCCAGCCGGTCGTCGAGTGGGTCCGGGCGCAGCTGGCGAACTGGACCGCGGCCCAGGCATGACCCGCACCGTTCCCCGCCCCGCGGCACCGCAGGCCACCGCCCTCCCGGCGGGCGGTCTGCGGGCCACCGCCCGCATCGTCGCCCGGGCCGACGCGCACGGGGTCACTCGGCTGCCGGTCCTGGACGGCGGCGGCCCGTTCGCGATCCGCCGCATCCAGTCGCACGCCGACCAGACCCGGGTCTGTCTGATCGGGGCGATGAGCGCCCCGATCGGCGGCGACCGGCTGTGCATCGAAGCCACCGCCGAGGCCGGCACGTCGCTGCGGATCACCGCGGCCGCGGCGACCGTCGCGCTGCCGGGCCGCACCGGTGACCTGGCCACCTACGACGTCCACCTGACGGTCGGCGACGGCGCCCACCTGGAGTGGCTGCCGGAGCCGCTGATCTCCGCCGAGGGCAGCGACCTGCGGATGACCACGACCGTGGACCTCGCCCCCACCGCCCGGCTGGTCTTCCGCGAGGAGCAGGTCCTGGGCCGCGCCGGTGAGCGGACCGGCGCCCTGCGCAGTCGCCTGACGGTCCGTCAGGCGGGGCGCACGCTGCTGGACCAGGAGACCGCCTACGGGCCCGGCGCCCCGGGGTGGGACACCTCCGCGGTCCTCGGCGACAACCGGGCCGTCGGTCAACTCCTGCTCGCCGGGCCGGAGTTCGTCGACAAGCCGGCCGAGGTCCGGCTGCTCGGCGCCGCGGCCGGCGCCGAGCCGAACGCGGGCCAGGGCGTCCTGGCGCCGATCGCCGGACCCGCTGCACTGGTCACCGCGATCGCGCCGGACGGCCTGGCCCTGCGGCGACTGCTGGACGAGGCCGCCGCCGGCTGATCCCTCACACCTCCAGTTCGGCCTCCAGACGGGCAAGGCGGTGGCGCGCCAGCGCGAGATTGGCGCGCTTGCGGTCCAACACCAGGTACAGGAAGAGACCGCCGCCGTTCTTGCCCGTCACCGGCCGGATGAGGTGGTACTGCGAGGTCAGGGTGATCAGCATGTCCTCGATGGCGCCCTGGAGTTCCAGCATTTCCATCGTGCGCAATTTGGCGCGCACCACGTCGGTGTTGCCGGCCGCCGCGATGTTGAGGTCGAACGACTGCGGATCGCCCAACGTGGCCAGCGCCATGCCGCTGGTGTGATCGACCAGGGCGACGCCTATCGCGCCCTCGATCGTCGACATCGCTTCGCCGAGAGCGGTTTCCATCTGCGTCATGAGGGGTCGGGCCTTTCCTTGGGTTCGCTGGATTCCCGTCGTGCGGGAGGGTCGGTCTGCCGGCCGGAGCCGGTGGGACGCGCACGCCGACCGGCCGGGGAGGCCGCCGGGCGGGCGCGGGCGGTCAGTGGCCCGGCGGCGCGTCGAGCAGCGCCGCGATGCGTGCGGCGGCGCGCCGGGCCTGGAGGTGGAGCCGCCCGACGTTGGTGTCCGGGCCGGCCACGGCGGTGAGCACGGCGCGGTTGCCGGCCGCGTACGCCGCGACGTAGCCGCGGCTGCCACGGGTCAGGGTCTCCTCGAAGCCGCCCTGTCCGGTGGCGTCGGTCAGCCGTTTGGCGACGCCGACGGCGGCCGCGGTGAGCGCGGCCAGGCCGTCGGGTTCGATGTCCGGCAGGTCGTGGGCGATCACCATGCCGTCCGCACTGGCCACCATGCCGCCGTGCAACTGCCGTACGTGCGCGCGCAGGGCGCGCAGTTCTTCCCGGATCCCGGCCGCGATCGCTTCGGTGTCGCTCGTCATCGGTCTCCTGATGCTCCTTCTCCTGACACGCTTGCCGAATACGGGCCTCATGGCCGTCGTTCACAGGGGTTCACAGGTTCTCCTCCAGGGCGGTGCGCAGGCGGACGAGGAGGGCGACGTCCGGGGCGGCGGTCTCCAGCGCGGCCGGGTCCGGCAGCTGCCAGACCGGGGCGTCGGCCCCCGGTCGTGCCGGATCGCGCTCGGACCGGCAGGTGCCGGGGCGCCGCCGGGGCAGCCCCACGGCCGGCGGCAGCCGCACCCGCCCGGCCGCCGCGAGCCGCCGGACCTCCAGCAGCGTCAGGAACGTCGACTGCCCCAGCGCGCGGGCGAGTTCGCCGGGGGTGCGGACGCCGTCGGCGTGCGCGAGCAGCCACCGCTGCCGGCCGGTGAGCGGCGGGCGGCCCTGGGCATCCGGGGCGACCGGGACGACGGGGGCGCCGTCGACCGCCGCCCAGGACCCCCACCGGTCGAGCTGGGCCCGGCGCCGGGCCACCGCCGCCAGCAGGACGGCGGCGGCGACCGGACGCACCACGCCCAGCCAGTGTGCGTCGCCCGGGGTGAAGGAGGTGGCGGCGGACCGGGGCGGGAGGACGAAGCAGGCCGCGTCGAGCAGTGCGGCGAGCTGGCACACCTCCAGCTCGCCACGGGTCAACCAGCCCTGCCGCAGGAGGAATCGGCCGCCGTCGTGGTCCGCTCCCGCGGCGTCCGCCGCGCGTCGCCAGCGCTCCGCGGGCAGCCGCCCGGCCGTGGCCAGCCGGTCGCCGACGTCGGCGACGGCGGGGCACTCGATGCAGTAGACCGCGCCCTGGTGGAGGTAGACGCAACCGTGTGGACCGCGCAGCGCACCGGTGGCGCGCTGCGCGGCGTACCGGTCGAGCGGGCCGGGCCGGCCGGCACCGTCGGTGCCGCCCGAACGGGAGGAGGACGTCGATGTCATGACGGGGTGTCAGTCGCGGACCAGCTCCGTGGCCAGGTCGCGCAGGCGTAGCCGGGCGATGGCGAGGTTGGCCTGGCCCCGGTCCAGCCAGAGGTGCAGGCAGGTCTGGCTGTCGAAGGCGGTGGGCACCAGGCGGATCAGGTGGTAGCTGCTCCCCGCCGTGACGATCAGGTCCTCCAACGGTTCCCCGCTCCCGCCCGCGGTGTCGAACGTGGCGTTCCGGGTCACCGCCTGCACCACCTCGGCGGTGTCCGCGGCCGCCGCTTCGTGGTCGCCGTGCGGGGCCCGACCGGCCGTGCCCAGCGTCAACCCGCTGGTCCAGTCGGTCAGTCCGGCCCCCAGCACTCCGGGTATCTCCATCGCGCGGGCCAACACCTGGTCGATACCGGGCACCTGACGTCTCCCTCCGGCGGGCACGCTGCACGACGCAGCACACGGGCACAACGCGGAGGCCCTCCCACGTTGCGGTGTGTGGGAGAGCCTGCACGGAAGGTTAGTGAAGCCGCCACGCCTCGCACCGGCATATGCGGTATGTCAGTGGCAATTGACTGGTTCTCGTCATTCCGCGGCCCGTTGTCGGTGCCCTGTTGACCTGCGGTCCGCCGCCCCGTTCGACGGGCCCCGGTCGCCCCCGTCACCAGGGCCCCGACCGCGAGCGTTCGACACGCCACGGTGCATGCGGGCAACCGCTCAATTCCTACGGCTTGGTAAAGAAATTGTGGCCAAATCTGTTCAAGTGTGGTCCGTACACGACAGGATCCCCCCGTAGTTCCGTGATCGCTGCCGCCACAAGCGGCGCACCATGCTGGGGGATCAACCACGTGAAACGAACAGTAGCGCTCGGCGCTGCCGGCACCTTGGTGACCGGCGCGCTCCTCGCCGGCGCGATAGCCACGCCGGCCACCGCCGGCGAGCGGCACCCCGGTGGCACGGCCGAGGCGCGCGGCGTCGCGCTGGCCGCCGACCGGGCCGCCAAGGCGGGCGTCGCCTGGCAGGACTGCCCCGCCGACTGGGGCCTGAAGGCCCCGATCCAGTGCGGCTACGTCACCGTCCCGCTCGACTACGCACGGCCCGACGGCCGGACCCTGAAGATCGCGGTCGACCGCGCGGTCGCCACCGGCAGCCCGCAGCAGCGGCAGGGCGCCCTCGTCTACAACCCCGGCGGCCCCGGCGGCTCGGGCATGCGCTTCCCGGCCCGCGTCACCACCAAGAACCCGCTGTGGGCCAAGACCGCCCAGGCGTACGACTTCGTGGGCTTCGACCCCCGGGGCGTCGGCCACTCCGCGCCCATCTCCTGCGTGGACCCGCAGGAGTTCGTCAAGGCTCCCAAGGCCGACCCGGTGCCGGCCAACGAGGCGGACAAGCGCGCCCAGCGCGCGCACGCGAAGCAGTACGCCCAAGGCTGCCTGGCACGCACCGGCCGCGCGGTCCTGTCGCAGATGACCACGGCGAACACGGCCCGCGACCTCGACGTGATCCGCGCCGCGCTGGGCGAGAAGAAGCTGAACTACCTCGGCGTCTCCTACGGCACCTACCTGGGCGCCGTCTACGGCACGCTCTTCCCGGGCCACGTCCGCCGGATGCTCGTCGACAGCGTCATCGACCCCTCCCGCGACAAGGTCTGGTACCAGGCCAACCTCGACCAGGACGTCGCCTTCGAGACCCGCTGGGGCGACTGGACGAAGTGGGTCGCCAAGAACGACGCCGCCTACCACATCGGCAACACCCCGCAGAAGGTCCAGGCTGCCTGGGAGAAGCTGCGGGCCACCGCCAAGAAGCAGCCCATCGGCGGCGTGGTCGGCCCCGCCGAACTCATCGGCTTCTTCCAGAACGCGCCCTACTACGACAGCGCGTGGGCCGAGGTCGCCCAGGCGTGGAGCGCGTACCTGGCCGGTGACGCCAAGCCGCTGATCGACAACGCCGGTCCGCACCTCGCCGACAAGGCCGGCAACATCCAGGCCGAGAACGGCAACGCGGTCTACACCGCCATCGAGTGCACCGACACCAAGTGGCCCACCAGCTGGGCCAAGTGGGACCGCGACAACACCCGCCTGCACCGCCAGGCCCCGTTCATGACCTGGGCCAACGCCTGGATGAACCTGCCATGCGCCACCTGGCCGGTCAAGCAGCAGAAGCCCGTCGAGGTCACGTCGGGCAAGGGCCTGCCGCCCGTCCTGATCGTGCAGAGCACCCGTGACGCGGCGACCCCGTACGGCGGCGCCGTCGAACTGCACAAGCGGTTCGCCGGCTCCCGCCTGATCACCGAGCGGGACGCCGGTTCGCACGGCGTCACCGGCCTGGTCAACCCCTGCATCAACGAGCGGGTCGACGCGTACTTCCTGAAGGGCACCACGGACCCGACGGACGTCACGTGCGCCCCGCACGCCACGCCCGTCCCGGCGAAGCAGACGGCCAAGGCCGCCGGCTGACCCACCACCGGGGCCGGTCGGGGGAGCCCCCCGACCGGCCCCTCCGCATGTCCTCGCCGCCCCGACCCGCGAGCGGCCCTGCCGCCGGCCCCGCGCCGGTCGCGGCGCCCCGATCGGCCGGCGCGGCCGGACCGTGCCAGGTCACCGGGGACGATCGGGGCCGTCGGCGGTAGGGCCGGACGGCGCGGCCCGCAACCGCCCCGGCCCGGCCGGGCACCCCTGGGCCCAGGCATCCGCCGACCCGTCCGGGCGACCGCACGGCGTGGCCGCTTGTGCGCCGCGGCGCGGCGGGGTGGCCTGGGGCCGCCGGGCGCCGTCCGCCGTCCCCACCGGGCGCCGCCCCCGCCGACCGCGTGCCCACCGGGCCACCGCCCCGAGCGTTCCAGGAGACCCCGATGCCCGAGAGCCGCCGACGCCGCATTCCCCGTACCGCCGTCGCGGCGGGCGTGACCGTGGTGCTGTGCACCGCACTCGGCGCGGCCTCGGCCCGCGCCGCCGCTCCGGACGGCCCCGACGGGCTCTTCCTGACGGTCTCCGGCTCCGGCGACACGTGGATCCGCGGGGTGCGCCTCAGCTGCCCGGACACCCGCGGCACCCATCCGCACGGCGCCGCCGCCTGCGCCGAGTTGGCCGCGGTCCACGGCGATCCGGAGGCGCTGCGCGGCGACCCGCACGTCTGCACCCGGGAGTACGACCCGGTGACCGTCACCGCCTCCGGCAGCTGGCGCGGCGCACCGGTCGAGTGGCGCCGGGAGTACCCCAACGCCTGCACCATGGACGCCGCCACCGGCCCGCTGTTCCGCTTCTGACCCGCGACCGGTCGGCGCCCGCTGCGCGGCTCAGACCCGCCGCGCCGTCGCCATCCCGATCGTGAGCAGCGCCAGCACCACCCACAGGAACCACACCCAGCCGTTGCCGCCCAACGCCACGGTGTAGGCGGTCGCCACGACCAGTCCGCACACCGTGCACACGGCCATCGCTCTGGTAGATCCGGGCATACCCGCACCCTCCTCCCGGCGGCCGCGGGCCCAACGCCGCGGGCCGCGGCCAGGAGACCATCGTCCCCGGCCGCGGCCCGTGCCGCCAGATGACCTACCGCGCCGCGGCGTCCCCGCCCGGCGCGCCGCGTCGCGCTACCGCCCCCGCGCGTTGAGCGACGCCAGGTAGGCGTTGTACTCCGCCAGGTCCTTGTCGCCGTTGCGGTCCGCGGCCCGGTCGGCGCGCTGCGAGGTGCGCTCCTCGGACTTGTACCACTGGAAGACCAGCGCGATCAGCACCACCACCGACGGGATCTCGCTGAACGCCCAGGCGATCCCGCCGGCCGCCTGCTGGTCGGCCAGCGCCTCGATGCCCAGCGAGGCCGGCGGGTGCAGGAAGGTGTTCACCATCGGCTCGCTCGCCATCATCAGGGCGATGCCGAAGAACGCGTGGAACGGCATCCCGGCGAACAGCTCCAGCATCCGCATCACGTACCCCGGCCGGTGCGGGCCCGGGTCCACGCCCATGATCGGCCAGAAGAAGACCAGCCCCACCGTCAGGAAGTGCACCATCATCGCGATGTGCCCGGCCCGGGACTGCATCAACAGGTCGAACAGCGGGGTGAAGTAGAGCGCGTAGAGGCTCGCGATGAACAGCGGGATGGTGAACGCGGGGTGCGTGATGATCCGCATGTACCGGCTGTGCAGCAGCGCCACCAGCAGCTCCCGCGGCCCCTTGCGCCCGCGCCCGGCGGTCGGCAGGGCGCGCAGCGCCAGCGTCACCGGCGCGCCGAGCAGCAGCAGGATCGGCGAGAGCATGCTGATGATCATGTGCTGGACCATGTGGACGCTGAACATCGCCATGCCGTAGTCGTTCAGCTTGGTGCACATCGTCACCGCCACCGACAGCACGCCCAGCCCCCAGGCGACGACCCGGCCCAGCGGCCACGCGTCCCCGCGCCGCCGCAGCCGGACCACCGCCCAGCCGTACAGCCCCAACCCCACCAGGCAGCCGACCAGGAAGAACGCATCACCGCCGAACTCGAGGCCCCGCCCCAGCGTGAACGGCGGCAGATCCATGTTCATGCCGTCCATGCCGTGCCCGCCGTGCTGCATCCGCTCGCTCCTGATTCGTACCAATGCTCCGGCGACAAGCGTAGAGGCGCCCCCGGCCGGTGCAGCGGCCGGGGGCGCCCGAACGGCTTCGAACCCCGCGGGTGGGCTACCGGGGTCTCAGAGCACGCACTCCGCCTCGTCGTAGCGCTCGACGGGCACCGTCTTCAGGCTCTCCACGGCCTCCGCCAGCGGCACCAGCGTGATGTCCGTGCCGCGCAGCGCGGTCATCATCCCGAACTCCCCACGGTGCGCGGCCTCCACCGCGTGCCAGCCGAAGCGGGTGGCCAGCACCCGGTCGTACGCGGTCGGCGTACCCCCGCGCTGGACGTGGCCGAGGATGACCGGACGGGCCTCCTTGCCGAGCCGCGTCTCCAACTCCACCGACAGCTGCCGGGCGACCCCGGCGAACCGCTCGTGCCCGTAGACGTCGGTGCCGCCGACGTCGAAGGCCATGGTGCCCTCGCGCGGCTTGGCGCCCTCCGCGACCACCACGATCGCGAACTTCTTGCCGGCCTCGAAGCGCTCGGCGACCCGGGCGGTCAGCTCCTCGATGTCGAACGGCCGCTCCGGCACCACGATGGCGTGCGCACCGGCGGCCATCCCCGAATGCAGCGCGATCCAGCCGGTGTGCCGCCCCATCACCTCGACGATCATCACCCGCTGGTGCGACTCGGCGGTGGTCTTGAGCCGGTCCAACGCCTCGGTGGCCACTCCCACCGCGGTGTCGAAGCCGAACGTCACGTCGGTGGCGGCGATGTCGTTGTCGATGGTCTTCGGTACGCCGACGATCGGCAGCCCGGCGTCCGACAGCAGCCGCGCCGCCTTCAGCGTGCCCTCACCGCCGATCGGAATGATCGCGTCCAGCCCCAGCTCGGCGACGTGGCCGCGGGCCCGCTCCACCCCGTCCCGCAGATGCGCGGGCTGCACCCGCGACGAACCGAGGATGGTCCCGCCACGCGCCAGGATGCCGCCGACGGCGTCCAGGTCGAGCTTGCGGTATTCGCCCTCCAGCAGGCCCTTCCAGCCGTCCATGAAGCCGATCACTTCGTCGCCGTGATCGGCGGTGGCACGGTGGACGACGGACCGGATGACGGCGTTCAGGCCGGGGCAGTCGCCCCCGGACGTGAGGACACCCATACGCATTGTGTAGCAACCCATCGCAATTCAACCGGACGCCCGGACCCCGTCGTCCGGTTGGATCCCGCTCAGCCTACAAGCGCGCGGCCCCCGACACGCAGACGACCGCAGAGCGGACACCGGTGCACGGAAAACGGCCGGATCCGGGCCGATGACCCGGATCCGGCCGTCGTGGGCGGCGGAACCCGTCAGGCGTTCTGCGTCGCCGCCGCGATCCGCTCCTCGCGCAGCGCGTCGTACCACCGGTCGTCGGCCGGCGGCAGCGCGTTGACGTCCAGTGCGAGCTTGATGAGGAGGTCCGCGATGTGCGGGTTGCGGGCCATCACCGGGCCGTGCATGTACGTCCCGAAGACGGTGTCGTTCCACGCGCCCTCGTAGCCGTCGCCGACGCCGTTGCCGTTGCCGAAGCGGACCTTGGCGAACGGCCGGGCGGTCTGCCCCAGGTGGGTGACGCCCTGGTGGTTCTCGAAACCGGTCAGCGGCGGCAGGCCCAACTGCGTGTCGATGTCGGCCAGCACGTCGCCGACGCAGCGCTCGCCCTCGCCGCGGGTGCTCACCACGTCCAGCAGCCCCAGGCCCTGCTGGCGCTCGCCGAGGTCGTTGATGAACTCGTGGCCCAGGATCTGGTAGCCGGCGCACACCGAGAAGACGATCGCGCCGTTGGAGACCGCGCGGTCCAGGCCGCCGTCGCGGATCAGCCGCTCGGCCGCCAGCCGCTGCGGCCGGTCCTCACCGCCGCCGATCAGGTAGATGTCCCCGGAGGTGGGGATCTGCTGGTCGGAGCGGACGTCCAGGCGCTGGACGTCCAGGCCGCGCTGACGCGCCCGCCGCTCCACCACCAGGACGTTGCCCTGGTCACCGTAGGTGCTCAGGAGGTCCGGATAGATCCACACCACGCGCAGGCTGTTGTCACTCATGCTCGCTCGTCCTTGTCGCTGTTGTCCGTGGACCGCACTCAGTTGCCCACGCGGCGGCGCAGGTCCTGGAAGGCCGTGTAGTTGGCGATGACCTCGATCCGACCGGGCGGTGCGATCTGGACCGCCTCGTCGAGGGTCTCGCAGACCTCGAAGTCGAGCCCCGCGACCTCCAGGCGCACCGCCAGGTCCAGCCGGCGGTCGCCCAGCACGAAGATCGGGTGCCCGGCCAGCCGGGTGTAGTCCACGTCCCACAGCCAGGAGGTGTCGGTGCCGTCCGCGCCGCGGGCGTTCACCGACATGATCACCGGGGTCGGCGGTCCGTCGATCAGCGAGAAGGTCTCCAGCCAACCGGCCGGGTTCTTCGCCAGCAGCAGCCGCAGCTCGCGCTCCGCGAAGGTGACCACGTCGTAGCGGCCCGCGACGGCCTGCACCGCGAACATCCGCTCCAGGGCGACCTGCGGCGGTACCCCGAAGGCGGCCGCGACCGCGGCGGAGGTGGTGGCGTTCGCCTTGTTGGCGCGGCCCGGCAGCTGGAGCTTGATCGGCCAGGCGCTGCCGTGCGGGTCGAGCACGTGGTCGCCGGAGAGCGCCCAGCTCGGCGTCGGACGGCGGAAGCCGCACTCGGCGCAGAACCAGTCGTCGCCCGGCCGCTGCATCACACCGCCGCACGAGGGGCAGGACCAGGCGTCGTCCTTCCACTCCTGGCCGGCGGCGACCCACACCACGTTCGCGGACGACGACGCCGCCCAGACGATCAGGGGGTCGTCGGCGTTGGCGATGATCAGCGCCTTGGAGCCGGACAGGCCCTCGCGCCAGCGCTCGGCCAGCATCCGCGTCTCGGCGGCCCGGTCGAGCTGGTCCCGCGAGAGGTTCAGCAGCGCTATGGCCCTGGGCGTGACGTCCCGGGCCACCGTCGCCAGGTACTTCTCGTCCACCTCGATGACGCCGTACTTGGCGTCCGAGCCGCCCGCCAGCGCCGAGGTGATGCCCGCGGGCATGTTGGCGCCCAGCGCGTTGGACACCACCGGGCCGCTGGCCCGCAGCGCCTCGGCGATCAGTCGGGTGGTGGTCGTCTTGCCGTTGGTGGCGGACACCAGGACCACGTCCAGGTGCCTGGCCAGCGCGGCCAGCAGGTCGGGGTCGAGCTTGAGCGCCACCCGGCCACCGATCACCGATCCGCTGCCGCGACCCGCCGCGCGCGACACCGCTGCCGCGGCCTTGCCGGCCGTCACAGCCAGCTTGGCCCGCGGCGACAGCGGCTCCGTGTTGCCTGCCATCGTCTTAGATCCTCCTTGCATCCGGCGCACTCCCGCCCTGAGGCTGCCGGAAGAATGCACCTCCTCCGCGGTCGTCGACCGGCGGAGGCTTCGGTCGGGGATCAGCCTATCGAGATCCGGCGTCCGGCCCGAACTCCGCCACCTCCGTGACGTCATCCGCGAGGCCCGGCCCGTACCCTGAGCCCATGCGCCACCGCACCATCCCCGGCAGTTCCGGCCGCCCCCGACCGCTGCGCCTGTACGGCGATCCCGTCCTCACCCGCCCCTGTGCGGACGTCACCGCCTTCGACGGCGAACTGGCCGCGCTGATCGAGGACATGTACGCGACGATGTACGCCGCGAACGGCGTCGGGCTGGCCGCCAACCAGGTCGGCGTCCCCTCGCGGGTGTTCGTCTACGACTGCCCCGACGACGAGGACCGCCGGCACCTGGGGCACATCGTCAATCCCCGCCTGGTCGAGGCGGACGGGCCGGTGGTCCGCGGCCCCGAGGGCTGTCTGTCACTGCCCGGCATCGAGGCCGGCACCCCGCGTCACGACCACGCCGTCGTGACCGGCTTCGACCTCACCGGCGCACCGGTGACGGTGACCGGCACCGGCTTCTTCGCCCGCTGCCTCCAGCACGAGTGCGACCACCTCGGCGGCGGCCTCTACGTCGACCGGCTCACCGGGCTGCGCCGCCGCCGGGCGCTGCGCGCGGTGGCCCGGGCGCCCTGGGCCGCGGCGACGGAGGAGCGGGCGGCGGCACCGGTCTGACGCCGGCCCCGCCCGCGGTCAGAATCCGGGGCCGCCGGCGAGGTCCTTGACGGTGGCCAGCTGGCCCCACAGCAGGTCGGTGAGGTGGCTCACCAACTGCTCGCGGGAGCACGGGCGTTCGCGCAGCCACCAGTCACCGGCCGCGTGCATCATGCCGACGATGCCGTGCCCCCACACCCGGGCCCGCTCCGCGCCCTGGGGTCCCAGGTCGAGCCGTTCGGCGATCACCTCGGCCAGCTCCTCGCCGAGCCGGCGCAGCAGGGGGGCGGAGTGCCGGCCCACGTCGAAGCCGGACTCCGCGGGGTGGTCCTCGTCCGCCGGGTGCATCAGGAAGCGGTAGACCTGCGGCCGGGTCTCGATGGCCACCAGATAGGCGTCGAGGGTGGCCTCGACCCGCTCGCGGCGCACGACCTGGGCGTCCAGCGCGGCCCGGAGGTTGGCGAGCAGGGCGTCGGTGTGCCGGACGGCGAGCGCGCGGTAGAGGCCGCCCTTGTCGCCGAAGTGCCGGTAGAGGATCGGCTTGGTGATGCCGGCCTCGGCGGCGATGGCGTTCATCGACGCTTCCGGGCCGTCGCGCAGCACGATCCGCTCGGCGGCCTCCAACAGCTCCCGGCGTCTGCGTTCGGTCGCGCTGCGTTGCCGGTCGCCGCCGTCCGTGCCGGCCCGTTCCGTGCCGGCGGGCTGCTCCGTGCCGGTCCGCCCGGCGCTGTCGATGTTGTCCATGGTCGTGCTCCCCACCCTTGTGAATCCGTGGCGCTCGCGCAACGTAACACCCGGACTCGGTGATGCCCGAACTCCGCGCGAACTCCACCGCCAAATCGGCGGCCGGGAGGAGTTGACATCCATTACTGACGAGTAACACACTTCGGTTACCGCAAGTAACGACTGGCTGTACGCACCACTGGAGGGGACATGGCCGAGTTCACCATGGAACTCAACGACGAGCAGAAGGAAGTCCGTGACTGGATCCACGGCTTCGCCGCGGACGTCATGCGCCCCGCTGCCGCCGAGTGGGACGAGCGCGAGGAGACCCCCTGGCCGGTGATCCAGGAGGCCGCCAAGATCGGCCTGTACTCCCTCGACTTCTACGCCCAGCAGTTCTTCGACCCCACCGGCCTCGGCATCCCCATGGCCATGGAGGAGCTGTTCTGGGGCGACGCCGGCATCGGCCTGTCCATCGTCGGCACCGGCCTCGCCGCCGTCGGCGTCCTGGCCAACGGCACCGAGGAGCAGATCGGCACCTGGGTCCCGCAGATGTACGGCGACGCGAACGACGTGAAGGTCGCCGCCTTCTGCTCCTCCGAGCCGGACGCCGGCTCCGACGTCGCCTCGATGCGCACCCGCGCCGTCTACGACCAGGCCAAGGACGAGTGGGTGCTCAACGGCACCAAGACCTGGGCCACCAACGGCGGCATCGCCAACGTCCACGTCGTCGTCGCGGTCGTCGACCCGGACCTCGGCTCCAAGGGCCACGCCTCCTTCATCGTCCCGCCGAACACCCCCGGCCTCTCCCAGGGCCAGAAGTTCAAGAAGCACGGCATCCGCGCCTCGCACACCGCCGAGGTGGTGCTGGAGGACGTCCGCGTCCCCGGCCACTGCCTGCTCGGCGGCAAGGACAAGCTCGACGAGCGCCTGGCCCGGGCCCGCGAGCGCGCCAAGGGCGGTGAGCGCGTGAAGAACGCCGCGATGGCCACCTTCGAGGCGTCCCGTCCGGCCGTCGGCGCGATGGCCGTCGGCACCGCCCGCGCCGCCTACGAGGAGGCCCTGGAGTACGCCAGGACCCGCGAGCAGTTCGGCCGCCCGATCATCGACAACCAGGGCGTGGCCTTCCAGCTGGCCGACATGCGCACCCAGATCGACGCCGCCCGCCTCCTGGTCTGGCGTGCCTCCTGGATGGCGGTCGCGGGCAAGAAGTTCGAGAGCGCCGAGGGCTCGATGTCGAAGCTCTTCGCCAGCGAGACCGCCAAGAAGGTCACCGCCCAGGCGCTCCAGATCCTCGGCGGCAACGGCTTCACCCGCGAGTACCCGGTCGAGCGCATGCACCGCGACGCCGCGATCTACACCATCTTCGAGGGCACCAGCGAGATCCAGCGCCTGGTCATCGCCCGGACGCTGTCGGGGATGCCGATCCGCTAGGCGTCTTTGCCCGCCGCCCGCGCGAAGACCGCCGGCACGGCAGGTGGCCCCCGCTCCACCGCAGGCGGGGTCCACGGCCGGCGTGCGGCCGACGAGCACGGCCCGCGGGAGGTCCTGCGGAGATCATTCGCTGTCGGGCCGCGGGGACTCCCGGAGTCCGAACGCCGCCCGCAGCTGCCACCGCACGCCGTCGTGCACCATCAGGTCCACCGACGAGACCCGGGCCGTGAAGGGGAGCTCGGCGCGCAGGGCGGCTTCGATCTCGTCCAGGACGGCGTCGTCCGGACCGTCCGCGACGGTCAGGTGCGGTACGACCTCGGTGAACGCGCCGCCGTAGGGAGGGGCCTCGGGCCACCGGTCGGTGAGCGCCTCGGTGAGCCTCAGCAGCGGTGCGTCCGGCTCGGGGGCGAGGTACAGCACCCCCGGGAACCGCCCGCAGCGCTCGAACCGCAGGTCGAAGGAGTGGTGACCGCCGAGCACGTCGGCGAGGGCCTGATGGACCCGTCCCTCCACGCGACTCTCGTCGAGGAATGGGAAGACCACCGTGACGTGCGCGGGAACCCCTGCCCGGGCCGACGGATCGAACCGTTCGCGCCACGTGCGGACGGCCGCCTCCGCTTCCGGGATCCGGACGATGAGCCCGGTCCGGCCTGCCTGGAACCCGTTCGTGGTGGCGTCGGTCATGCCGGGGATGCTGCCACGTCGAAGCCGGGCGCGGCGGGCGAAGCCGGGCCTTGGACGGTGCTGCCCGCTTCTTCGCGCACCATGTTGACGATCCGGTGCCCGGTCTGCTGTGGTCGGGTGACCGCCGGCACCGGGACCGGGCGCCCGGTCGCCTCGTCGACAAGGGCCGCACAACACGCGAAGGGGGAGCGACGTGCGCCGCTCCGCGTGCGTAACTTTCCCATCAAAACCCGCCATTTCAGGAGTTCACCGCAACCTCGTCCGGCGGATTCGACTCCTCTCTCACGGAGATGCACACTGGTGTGTCCCGTACGAAGTGGGGGCAATATGACACGTATGGCGCGACAGTCGATGAGCGCGCGGAAGGCGACCGTCGGCTCCGCGGCGACGGTGGTCGCCGGACTGGCCCTGGTGATCGGGGCGGCGGCCCCCGGGCAGGCGGTGACCGTGGCGGCGGGGGCACGGTCCGTGCCGAACTGCGGTGCGGCCACGGCGGCCGGGGCGTCCGCGGCGCCGCGGACGAACGCCGCGGCGGCGACGGAGGCGGCCCCGACCCCGACCGTCACCGGAAACGCGGCGCAGCAGCTCTCCTACAGCCTCGCTCCGGAGGCGCCGATCGGCCTCTGGTCGTCCTCGAACCTCACCCTGCGCACCCCGGTCTCCAAGGGCACCGTCCACCTGGATGTCACCACGCACGGCTTCATCGCCGATTCCCTCCTGATGCAGCGGTACGACGCGAAGGCGCACCGCTGGGTCGACCTGGACGTCCGATCGGCCGGCGGCCAAAGTCCGAACAAGGGGAGGTTCTCCTTCCCCGTCTCGGCGGCGGCGAGCCCCGGCCACCCCACCACCGTGGCCCTCCGGGTCCAGGCCATCGACCGTCCCGGCCGTCTGGACGTCTCCGCCTCGGTCGACGACGGCCACGGCCACACCTACCGCGCGCCGACGCGCAGCACCGTCGTCGACCGGCCCACCGCCACCGTCACGGGGTGGACGGACGGTGCCGGCCTGGTGCGCGGCGGCGCGGCGAAGGAGTTCGACCTCCGGGTCAAGAACACCACCAAGCGGGCTTATCCGGCGCTCAACGCCGGGTTCTCCGCCTACGGCCAGGCCGGCGACCGCTTCGTGGCGCCCAAGGACCTGGTGCTCCAGCAGTACGTGCCCGAACGCGGTTGGCAGCACGTGCCGTTGGTGCCCAGCGGCTGCGACCCCGGCATGAGCGCCGCACTGGCCCCGACCGCCAAGAAGCCGCTGGCCCCCGGCGCCACCGCCGTGTACCGGTTGCGCCTGGCGGTCGCGAAGGACGCTCCCGAGGCCAAGGTGGAAGCGGCCCTGTCGGTCGGCAACGGCGACACGTCGCTCTCCTACCGGTCGCTGCCCTTCGAGATCCGCGCCAAGTAGTCCCGCCGGGCACGGCGATCCCGCGTGCGGAACCAGGGGCGGGGAGGCAGGGTGCTGCCTCCCCGCCCCTGTCGCTTGGCGGTGGGGTTGCTCGTGCTCGGGGCCGGGGGCGCATCGCCCGCCCGTCCAGGGCGAACTCCGTCCCGTGTCAACTGGCCACTGCCGGCCGATCGTCGATGACGATGCGGGTCACGGGTGGGCAGTCGTTGCCTGCCTGGTAGTGGACGGCGGCCGTTTCGCTGTCGATGGCGCGCAGGGCGACGCCGATGCGTTGGTAGAGGGTGTCGGCGAGTCGTTGAGGGCGTTGCCGAGCTTGTCGCCGAGTTCGTTGAGCCTGCGTCCGTTGCCGAAGGCCACATTCCCCCCCGGTGTTGGTGGCTCGCGTTGCAGCGGGAGGCTCCCCGTTGATCGCCGAGGTGACGCGGCGAGTTTTGGCCGTGGTGATCGTTGGGGCGTACGGGTGCAGGGGGAGTTGCCCAGATGCATTGCCGGACGCGGGCTCTCGGGCGCCTTCGCCGTGCACTCCCGCACGCCCCCGCTGAACTCCGTCGTGAGCTGCGGTCCTGGTTTCCCTCGACTGCGGCGGTGAACCTGGTGCGCGCGATTCCGTGATCGTCATGACGCATGCGGGGTCCGCGGTTGACGTGACCGCTCGGGGCCGCCTACCGGGCGGGCGGGGCCGGGGGCTGCGTGTGCGGTGCGTGGAGGAGGTCGCGGGCCTGGTCGGCGGCTCGGGCGATGTGTTCGGAGACGTAGTCGACGAAGCGGGCGATGTTTTCGAGGCGGGTGGCGGCCGGAGTGGCCGGGCCGAGGACGGCGACGCCTCGGCGTGCGGTTTCGGCGAGTTGGGCGGTGCCGCGGACGCTGGCCATCATGGATTGGTACCAGACGTCGTCGTCGACGACGTAGCGCTCGCGCCGGCGGTCGTCGCGCTCGCGGCGGACCAGGTCCTGGCTTTCGAGGTACGCGATGGCCTTGGAGACGGACGCCGGGCTGACCTGGAGGCGTTGGACGAGTTCGGCGGCGGTGAGGCTGCCGGAGTCGCTGATGCACAGGCAGGTCAGCACCCGGGCCGCCATCTTGGGCGTGCCCGATTCCACCAGGACGGTGGTGAACGTCTCCTCGTACGCACGCACCGCTTCGGGGTCGCGCCCGTGGGCCTGCGGGGGCGCGTCGGAGCCGCGGGGCGCGGGGGGCTTGCGGCGTTGGGCGCGGTGTTCGGTGGCGCGGTGGGCGAGTTCGGCGCGGTAGGCGGTGGGGCCGCCGTTGCGCAGCACTTCGCGGGTGACGGTCGAGGTGGGCCGGTCGAGGCGGCGGGCGATCTCGGCGTAGGCGAGGCCGTCGGCGAGCCCCAGTGAGATCTGTTGGCGTTCCTGCTGGGTGAGCCTGCCGCCCGGCATCGCGGTCTCCTCCGTGGTCGTTCGGGTGCGTGGTCCCTCGTGTCCCTTGGTGCGGTCACCATAGCGTTCACTTCCAGTTCATTGCAACGATGGGGGTGGGGTTGTTGCGTTAACGTTGAGGTCGTTGCAATGAATTTGTGGGATCTACCTGCGCTTATGGTGTTCGCGCGCAACGAGATCGTTGCCTGAATGTTGAATGCAACGTAGCGTTTCGGTTGTGGGAAACAGTGGATCGAAGGAGCGCGCGATGCGGGAGTTCGACACCCTCGCCCCGGTGGCCGTCGTCGTCGACGTCCTCTGACGGTGCCTCCGGCCCGCATCGCACCAAGGGCCCCATCGAGCACCAGCCGTTCGTTCGACCGATGCGCTCGACCGACGCGTACGACCGACGTGCGCCACCGAGACCAAGGAGTACCTGCCATGTCCCTCGCTCGTACCGACCAGAACGCCGTTGCCGGGCCGGAGCGCCCGGAGTTGCAGCAGGCCCTCCAGGAGATCGTCGATTCCGGTTTCGCCGGGGTGCAGCTGCGCGTGCACGATGAACGGGGCGGCTGGGTCGGCAGCGCCGGGGTGCGCAAGCTGGGCGAGAGTGCCAAGCCGTCGACCGACGGGCGGTTCCGGATCGGCAGCAGTACCAAGACCTTCACCGCGACGCTGGTGTTGCAACTGGTGGCCGAGGGCACGTTGGGGCTGGACGCGCCGGTGGCCGACCACCTCCCGCAGTTCCAGCTGGACCGGCGGATCACGGTCCGGATGCTGCTCCAGCACACCAGCGGGGTGTTCAACTTCACCGGCGAGTACTACGAGGACGGGACCTTCGCACCGGGAATCCCCTGGCAGGGGCCGGAGTTCGTGGCCAACCAGTTCCACACCTACCCGCCGGAGGACCTGGTACGGCTGGCGCTGTCCAAACCGGCGCGGTTCGCGCCGGGGGCGGACTGGAGCTACTCCAACACCAACTACGTGCTGGCCAAGCTGCTGGTCGAGGCGGTCACCGGCCGCCCGTACGCCGAAGAGATGCAGCGGCGGATCCTCGGGCCGCTCGGGCTGTCGGGCACCTCGGTGCCGGGCACCTCGCCGGAGGTTCCCGCGCCGCACGCCCACGGCTACTACACCTTCCAGGACGCCGGCCAGTGGAAGACCGTCGACCTCACCCGCTACAACGTCTCCTGGATCTCCGCCGCCGGCGACATGATCTCGACCACCGAGGACCTCCACGTGTTCTTCTCCGCGCTGATGGCGGGGAAGCTCCTGCCGGCCCCGCTACTGGCCCAGATGCGCACGCCGCACCCGAAGTTGGGCTACGGCCTGGGCCTGTTCGTGCAGGAGACGGACGGCGGCGGCACCGTCTTCCACCACAACGGTGGCTTCTTCGGCTGGGCGGCACTGATGTACGGCACCGCCGACGGCAGCACGACCCTGACCGCCTCGCTCACCACCGGGGACGCCGAACTCGACTTCGCCGCCACGGCGGCCGCGTTCCAACAGGCGCAGCAGCGGCTCGTCGACGCGGTGTTCTGCGGTGGACGGCAGCCCGCGCCGGCCCGGACCGACGGCCAGTCCGCTCACTGATCCCACCGATCCGGGTCGACGGTTGCGGGTCGCTCTCGGTCCGCCCGGGCCACCGGATGTGACCTCGGCTACGTCCCGCTGTCCTTTCCGACGGCGCGCAGCGCGCTCTCGGTCGGTCGCCGAGGGGCTTCACCGATTACGTGACGGCTTTTCGGTCGCGGCATGGCGCCATTGAGCCCGGACAGGCGCCGTCAGTGACCGTAGCGACCCGTCGTGGCCGAATTCCTGGCGCAGGTCGCGGCGCATCATAGGTGCGATGTGGAAAACCCGCTGGAAAACGCCGGGGCGGAAGGGGGAGTCAAACCGCCGAGCGGGTGATTCGTGGCGTGATGGCCGGGGATTGGTGGCATGAATTCGACGTCCTAGCGACCCCGACGTATTTCGGAGCTCAGCATGCGTATGCGCACTGCACTCACTGCCGCACTGATGTGTTCGGCTGCCCTCCTCGGTTCCGTCGGCACCGCCGTCGCCGACGACCACACGGGAGGGGTGCAGGACACCGGCACCATGAACTTCCAGGACGTGAACAATGACGACGGCGGCAACGCCTGGGTCTTCGACAGCGGCTCGGAGCACGGCAAGGAGGGGAAGGAAGGCAAGGAGGACAAGGGAGGCAAGGAAGCCAAGGACGGCACGGCCGGCAAGGACGGCAAGGAAGCCAAGGGCGGCGACCACGGCAAGGAAGCCAAGGACGGTTCGGAGCAGGCTCCGGACGAGGAGTAGAGCCCGGGCGACCCCGCCCCTCCTTCCGCCTCGGCGTAGAAGGAGGGGCGGGGTCTTTCGCCGTCCCGGCCCGCGGTGAATTCCGGATCGCGGCCACGGTCTTGGATTTCCGGGTGCGGCTCGACGGGGAATGTCCACGGCGTTCCAGGAGAAGGCCGGGGCCTGGTCGTCAGCCGTCAATCCGTCCAGTGATTCCGCCGACCTGGATGCGGTGTGGTGCGATGCGATGCAGAGCGGAATGGGGGCGGAGAAGGGGAAAGCGGGGCGCGGCGGTTCGGGGGTGCCGCTTGAGCTATGCGGCATCGCGCCCGTGCGGTGCGCGGGTGCCGGTCCCGACGTCGACTCGTTCGCCCGATTGCCGATTGCCGATTGCCGTTGCCGATTGCTCATCGACTCTTGTTCATCGGTGCATGCGGAGGGGGGAATGTCGCATTGCGCGGGCCGGCCGGGTGTGTTTCGGAACGTCAAGGGTGGCGCGCTACCGGGGCGTTGCTCCGGTGTGGGCCGGAGGGCGGTTCCGGGGCGTGTCCCGGGCCGCCCTCCCGCGCGGGGTCAGTCCCGGCCGTCGCGCGGGGCGAAGTGCAGCAGCCGGTCGGCCTCCCGCTGGGTCTCCTGCGCGACGCGGCGGCTCTCGGCGACCACGTCGCCGTGTTTCGAGACCAGGCTCTCGTAGATCGGTGAAGCGCTCGCCGGGGCGGGCGCGGGGGCTGGCAGGGGGGCGGGCATGGGTTACTCCTGAAAATCGATCGGGCAGACGGCGGCAGCCGAGCACGGTGCGCGCCGCCGGCGCCCGACTACCCAATCACGCCGAGCCCATTCACCGCCCCCGATGTGATCAGTTCCACGTCCGGATGGTGAGACGTGGCGCCTGAAGGGCGGTCACGACTCCCGTGCCACCGGGCCGTCCGTCACCGGCTCCGCGTTGCGCCGGGTCTTCGCCCAGCCGTTGCGGCCCCGCAGCATCCGCACGAAGCCCCGGGCCGACACCACGAACAGGTGGTAGGCGTACAGCCACAGTGCCAGACCCCACAGGACGGCCGTCAGGCGGGACGCCTGCGGCGCGTGGTCGCGACGGTACACCGGGCCCCACAGCACGAACGGGCCGACGGCGAGCACCGCCAGGACCGGTGCCACCGGCCACAGGACCAGCGCACCGCATCCGCCGAGCACCAGCAGCGCCGCGGTCAGCGCCAACGTCACCAGGTGCGCGACCGGCTGGCAGAAGGTGTAGAGCGTCTCCAGCACGCCCCGGCCGCCGTAGTGGCGGGAGGAGACGATGCGCGGGGCGTAGCGGACGCACTGGAGGTTGCCCTGGGCCCACCGGGTGCGCTGGGTCAGCAGCCGGCGCAGGCGCGGCAACCCCTCCTGGGAGACCCAGGCATCGGCGACGTGGGTGACCCGGTAGCCCGCGAGGATCATGTGCAGACCCAGTTCGTAGTCCTCCAACAGCGCGCCCCGCTTCCAGGGCCGGCGCTCGACGGCGGCGATCCGGTCGAGGGCGGACAGCCGGGTGAACTGGCCGTTGCCGCCCAGCCCGACCGAACCGGTGCGCACCCGCAGCAACTGCATCCCCGCGTTCGACACCGCGAACTCCATGTCCTGGACCCGGACCAGGAGCCGCGCCAGGGCGTTGGCGACCCGGCCGCGCTCGGGCAGCGGACGGCGCTCGTCCACGTTGCGCATCCGGACGCCCACCTGCACTCCGCCGACCTCCGGATCGCCGAAGCCGGCCGGTCCCGACACCGCGGCGAGCGCCCCGGGGTCCAGCCGCCCGTCGGCGTCGACCACGCACACCACGACCCCGGCGCGGTCGGCGTCCGCCGGCAGGAACTCGCCGAGCTGGTCGTAGGCCGCGTTCAGGGCGTCGCCCTTGCCGGTGCGGGCGTCGGGGCGCACCCGGCGGACGAGGTGGATCCGGCGGTCGTCCTCGGCGAGCGCGGCGACGATGTGCCCCGTCCGGTCGTCGCTGTCGTCGTCGATCACCCACACGTGGGCGGCGGGGAAGTCGCCGCGCAGCTGCGCGACGGTGGCCCCGACCACCGTCTCCTCGTCGCGGCAGGGCACGAAGAAGTGCCAGTCCAGCGCGGTCGGATCGCCGGTCTCGGTGCGGGGGCGGTGACGGTAGGCGTGCCGGGCGCCGGCCCAGTAGAGCAGGAAGCAGGCCAGCAGCACGAAGGGGAAGAGGAAGATCAGCAGACTGTCGAACACGGTGTCCTCCGGGGCGCGTCGGGGCGGCGGGTCAGGCGGCCGCGGCGTACGGTGCGGTCCGCTCGGCCACCAGACCGGTCAGCAGGCCGGCGATCCGGTGCGAGGCGCGGCCGTCGCCGAACGGGCTGGGCAGGGCGGCGAGGCGGGCGCGGTCGGCCGCGCCCCGTGCCAGGCGCTCCCGCGCGGCCCGGCCGAGCGCCGGTCCGGGGGCGACCAGCGTGGCGAAGTCGCCCAGCGCCTCCGGGCGTTCGGTGGAGTTGCGGACCACGACCAGCGGCCGGCCCAGCACGGTGACCTCCTCCTGCACGCCACCGGAGTCGGAGACCAGCAGTGCCGCGTGCCGGGCCAGCGCGAGGAAGTCGCGGTAGCCGAGCGGGCGGGTCACCCGCAGCGGGGCGAGCAGGTCGGTCAGTCCGGCGGCCTCGGCGCGGGCCCTGGTGCGCGGATGGAGCGGCAGGACGACCGGTGTTTCGGCCGCGAGCGCGGCCAACTCGCCGAGCACGGCCCGCAGTGCGGCCGGGTCGTCGGTGTTCTCGGGCCGGTGGACGGTGGCCAGGACGAAGCCGTCGGCGGTCAGTCCGCGCCGGGCCAGTTGCGCCAACCGCGCGGATGCGGACGGGAGTTGGCGGTGCACTGCCTCGACCACGGTGTTGCCCGTGACGGCGATGCGGTCCGCCGGGACGCCCTCGGCGCGGAGGTTGTCGCGGTTCTGCGGCGTCGCCGCGCACAGCACGTCGGCGAGCCGGTCGATCAGCACCCGGTTGTGCTCCTCCGGCATGTTCCGGTCGTGGCTGCGCAGCCCGGCCTCGACGTGGACGAGCGGCAGCGCACGGGCGTTGGCGGCCAGTGCCCCGGCCAGGGCGGCGTTGGTGTCGCCCTGGACGACCACGGCCCGCGTCGGCCCGGCCCGGAACACCGCGTCGAGTTGGCCGAGCGCCGCCGAGATCTGCACGGCGCGGGGCTGCCCGCCGACGCCGGTCAGGCGGGTCGGCTCGGGAATCCCGAACTCGGCCAGGAAGCGGCCGGACAGCTCCTCGTCGTAGTGCTGCCCGGTGTGCACGACGTGGGCGGCGGGGCCCAGCAGCCGGATCAGCTCGGTGAGCTTGACCAGCTCGGGGCGGGTGCCGAGGACGACGGCGACGCTGCGCGGCGGCAGGGCGGACAAGGCGACTCCCAGGGGACGGGGCGGCGGGGACGTCCGCCACGGTCGCCGCCGTCCGTTGCCGCGACGGATGACGTTCGGTTGCCCGAGGGTTGCTTTCCCGCCCCGGCCCGTAGGAGGGGACCTTCGGCGCCGCGGCGCGGGACTTCGGTCCCGGCGCGGGCGGGACGTCCGTCACCCCGCGGCACCGACCGCGGTCCCGTCCCGGCGTCGCCGGCCGGGCCGCCACCGGCCGCGGTCAGGCGTCCCCGGCCCCGTCGCCGCGGTAGCGGTAGCCCAGTCCGCGCACCGCCTCGATCGGGTCGGTGTCCGGGCCGCCCGCGGCCTGCTGGAGCTTGCGCCGCACCCGCAGCACCGCGAACTTCACCCGGTCCCGGCCGATGCCCTGCGGATCGTCCCAGACCTGGTCGAGCAACTGGTCGGTGGTGACCACCCGGCCCCGGTTGCGGACCAGCACCTGGAGCAGCCGGTACTCGATGTCGCTGAGCCGCACCTCCGCGCCGCGCCAGACCGCCGAACGGCGCTCGGGCACCAGCCGCAGCGCCTCGTCCTGCGCCGCCCCGGCCCAGCGCGCGGGGCCGGCGCGCCGCAGCAGGGCCTCGATCCGGGCCAGCAACTCGTCGTTGCCGAACGGTTTCGGAAGGTAGTCGTCGGCGCCGGCCCGCAGGCCCCGCACCCGGTCGCTCTCGGCACCGCGCGCGGTGAGCAGCAGCACCGGCAGGTCGGTCAGGTCCCGGGTGCGCTCCAGCACCTGCCAGCCGTCCAGAGTGGGCAGCCCGACGTCGAGCACCATGAGGTCGGGGTCGTCGGCGAAGAGCCGGCGCAGGCCCGCGCGGCCGTCCGCGGCGGCCAGCACCTCGTAGCCGGCCCTGGTGAGCAGGGTGCGCAGCGCCGTCGCCACGTCGGCGTCGTCCTCGACCACCAGGATCCGGGTCACGTCCGGTCCGTTCCGTCGGCGTCGTCGTCCGGTCCGGGCCCCTCGGTCGGCAGCCGCACGGTGAAGACCGCCCCGCGGCCCGCCGCGCCGGAGACGGTCAGCTCGCCGCCGTGCCGGCGCACGATGTCGCGGCTGAAGGCCAGCCCGAGGCCGGTGCCGGGGAAGCCGCCGTGCTCGGCGTTGGGGGCCCGTACGAAGCCGGAGAAGATCTCCTCGCGGTACTCCGCCGGCACGCCGATGCCGCTGTCCGCCACCTCGATGCGCCAGGCGTCGCCGTCCGGCGCGGCGTCGATCCCGACCCGGCCGCCGGACGGCGTGAACTTCGCGGCGTTCTCCAGGAGGTTGTCCAGCACCTGCGCCAGCCGGTGCTCGTCACCGCGCAGCGCCGGCCCCGGCTCGCAGCGCAGCACGGTGAACACGCCGGCCGCCGTCAGCGTGGGCATCCGGTCCAGCACGGCGTGCTCGACCAGCCGGGCCACGTCCACCGCGGCGCACTCCAGCCGGCGCCGCGGCTCGCGCAGCACCGCGGTCTCCAGCAGCGCGGTGATCACCGACGCCATCCGCTCGGCGTTGCGCCGGATCGCGGCCAGGAACTCCCGCTGCTCGGGTCCGAGCGGACCGGAGGCGGGGTCGGCGAGCAGGTCGCAGAAGCTCAGGACGGACGTCAGCGGGGTCCGCAGGTTGTGCGAGGCGGAGGCGAGGAACTCGTTGCGCCGGCGGGCGAGTTCGGCGAGCGCCGCGTTGGCGCGGTGCAGGGCCTGCTCGCGGCGCTTGGCCTCGGTGACGTCCTCGGCGGTCCACAGCGACCCGCTGGGCCGCCCGTCCGCGTCGTACAGCGGCGCCGTCTCGCGCCGGATGATCCGGCCGTCCGCGAGCGGGAACTCGGCGACGCGGTGCACCCGGCGCGCTGCCAGCGCGGTGGTGCGCGCGGCGGTCGGGTCCGGACGCACCGCGAACCGGCCGGCCACCTCCTCCACGACCGGGCCCAGCGGCGCACCGGGGGAGTGGTCCACCCCGTCGAGCGCGAACATCTCGATGAAACGGCGGTTGACGGCGACCACGTGCGCGTCGCCGCCCTGCACGATCGCCGCCCGTGGCAGGGCTTCCAGGACGGCCTGTAGTCGGTCGCGCGCACGGTCCACCCGCTCACGGTACGCGCGGGGCGGGGCGGGGCCGCGCATCTGTGGGGTCGGACGGCCGCCCGTGCCGCCGGCGGCGATCCGCCCCGTGCCGCGGGTGCGGGCCCCCGCCGGGCTCCGGTCCGCCGCCCGCCACCCGGCGCTTCCCGGGCTCGTCGCACGTCCGGCGGGGCGGCCGCGCCGGAAACCCCCCTTGACGGGTCGAATCTCTCGCTCTACGTTCTCCTTCCATAAAGCAAAACATTAATTCCATGATGCGGAATTAAGTCCGACCCCTTCGGTCGGGCCAGCCCGTGACAGGTCGACGCAGGAGTACTCGATGCCTCGAATGACAGCCGCCCGCGCGGCGGTGGAGATCCTCAAGCGCGAGGGCATTACCAACGCCTTCGGAGTGCCGGGTGCGGCGATCAACCCCTTCTACGCGGCGCTCAAGGCCGCGGGCGGGATCGACCACACGCTGGCGCGCCACGTCGAGGGCGCCTCGCACATGGCCGAGGGCTACACGCGGACCAACCCGGGCAACATCGGCGTCTGCATCGGCACCTCGGGTCCGGCCGGCACCGACATGATCACCGGTCTCTACTCCGCCACCGGTGACTCCATCCCGATCCTCTGCATCACCGGCCAGGCGCCCACCGCGGTGATCCAGAAGGAGGACTTCCAGGCCGTCGACATCGCCTCGATCGCCAAGCCGGTCGCCAAGGCCGCGACCACGGTCATGGAGGCCGCCCAGGTCCCCGGCGTCTTCCAGCAGGCGTTCCACCTGATGCGCTCCGGTCGTCCCGGCCCGGTCCTGATCGACCTGCCGATCGACGTCCAGCTCACCGAGATCGACTTCGACCCGGACCTGTACGAGCCGCTGCCCGCCTTCAAGCCGGCCGCGACCCGCGCCCAGGTCGAGAAGGCGATCACCCTCCTCAACGAGTCCGAGCGCCCGCTGATCGTCGCCGGCGGCGGCATCATCAACGCCGACGCGTCCGACCTGCTGCTGGAGTTCGCCGAGCTGACCGGCACCCCGGTCATCCCGACCCTGATGGGCTGGGGCATCGTCCCCGACGACCACGAGCTGAACGCCGGCATGGTGGGCCTGCAGACCTCGCACCGCTACGGCAACGCGAACTTCCTGGAGTCCGACTTCGTCCTCGGCATCGGCAACCGCTGGGCCAACCGCCACACCGGCAAGCTGGACCTGTACACCCAGGGCCGCAAGTTCGTCCACGTCGACATCGAGCCGACCCAGATCGGCAAGATCTTCGCCCCGGACTACGGCATCGCCTCGGACGCCAAGGCCGCCCTGGAGCTGTTCGTCGAGGTGGCCAAGGAGCTCAAGGCCGCCGGCAAGCTGCCCGACCGCAGCGACTGGGCCGCCTCCACCCAGGAGCGCAAGGCCCAGCTCCAGCGCCGCACGCACTTCGACAACATCCCCATGAAGCCGCAGCGCGTCTACGAGGAGATGAACAAGGCGTTCGGCCCGGAGACCCGCTACGTCACCACCATCGGCCTCTCCCAGATCGCCGGCGCGCAGATGCTGCACGTCTACAAGCCGCGCCACTGGATCAACTGCGGCCAGGCCGGTCCGCTGGGCTGGACCATCCCGGCCGCGCTGGGCGTCGCCAAGGCCGACCCGGAGACCCCGGTTGTCGCGCTCTCCGGTGACTACGACTTCCAGTTCATGATCGAGGAGCTGGCGGTCGGCGCCCAGCACAAGATCCCCTACATCCACGTCCTGGTGAACAACGCGTACCTGGGCCTGATCCGCCAGGCGCAGCGCAACCTCGACATCAACTTCCAGGTCAACCTGGAGTTCGAGAACATCAACTCGCCCGAGCTGGGCGTCTACGGCGTGGACCACGTCAAGGTCGCCGAGGGCCTGGGCTGCAAGGCGATCCGGGTCACCGACCCCAGCGAGCTGGGCGCCGCCCTGGAGGAGGCCAAGAAGCTGGCCGCCGAGTACCGCGTCCCGGTCGTCGTCGAGGCGATCCTGGAGCGGATCACCAACATCTCGATGGCCGCCGCGGAGATCGACAAGGTCAACGAGTGGGAAGAGGTCGCGACCGAGCCCGGTCACGCCCCCACCGCGATCAAGCCGCTCAAGGTCTGACCGACGGGGTCGGTTTCCGGACCCGATCCGGACGATGTGCCGGGCGCGGCTTGACGGTCGCGCCCGGCCCCGACCAACATCCCGTAAAGCAGAAACAGAAATCCGCTATCCGGAAGGAGCGCCGGGACCTATGGGTTTCACGGACACGCGCTTCAACGTCAATTTGTCGATCCTGTTCACTGAGCTTCCGTTGTTGGAGCGGCCGGCTGCCGCGCGGGCGGCGGGTTTCACGGCGGTGGAGCTGTGGTGGCCGTGGG